>JBLNCG010000038.1:0-75011 GCA_050260475.1 Bacillota bacterium | reverse complement strand
ACACCCGTTCCCATTCCGAACACGGCAGTTAAGCCCACCCGCGCTGATGGTACTGTACTGGAAACGGTATGGGAGAGTAAGTCGTTGCCAGGAATTATTTTTAAACGGACTGCGTCCGTTTTATATTCTTCACTTCACACTTCATATTTCATACTTCTCCCCACGGATACCGGGGAACTAAAATTATAAAAACAAGTTGAATTAAATTATTAGAGCAATTTGCGGTGTTTTAAGTCTTGCCACTAAATATCGATAGCTTACGTAGCCGTGCAGTATATTTAGCGGCAAGGCTTGGTATTAAGGTACCAACGCAATTGCTTTTATTAAAACAGGAAATAAAAATATCTTAATTTAGGGAAGACGATAATTTACCAAGAGAAAACAGAAAAACAAACAAGGAAAATTCTACGTATTACCGAATATATTTTTATGTTTTGATACCCGGAAATGGACTTCATAAGGTGCGTTCCAATCAGAAGGAGATGTTACATAATGAAAACTTACATAAAAACTATCCTGGCTTGTTTAATGTTCCTGTTTTACGCTTCCGGATGCGAAGGTCCGCTTGTCCTGGACGTATCCGTTCAGGAGGGTGTCTACCAGTTAAAATCCCTTAACCGTTTAACCCCGTATTATTTTGCAGATAAAAAAAATTCTCCCCTCAACCTGTTCAACATTAATCTCAAGATGACAAACAAATGTACTATTCTGGCGGATTTAAAATTACTCCATCCGCTGAATGCCGTCATAAAACTGGGCAATCTGAACAGGCCATACCTTTTATTGTTTGATGTGGAATCCGAAAAAATGACTTTATATCTGGATGACAACGGCGATTTGGACATCACTCCGGGAGAGACCACCTACCAGTTATATAAACAGAAAGTTCTTTATTATAATATGCCGGTAGCCGAGTATTTTACCGCAGTGCCGATACGCATCAACGTACCTTATGAGATCAGCGGGAAGCGGGAAGACCGCGAATTGTTGATTATTCCTTTTGTCCTTAAGTTGACGGATAAATCATATAGGCTTTTGGTTGTTAACCGTCATTGGCTTGTCGGGAAAGGCAAGATGGATCAGGAAGATGTGTATTTTGCGGTCGTTGATCAAAATGCCAATGGTATTTATCACGATCCCAAGGATATTATATTTTTCGATCTGGACAAGGATGGCGTATTCAGAGATCCCGAGGGGGTTCAATATAAAAAGCTCAACAATTTCCTGGATGCCACCGGGAGTAAATTTCAGGTTGTCCTGGGTGAGGCTTATCCTCAAACCATTAAAGTGGTAAAAGTGGGAAAGGGGTAAAAACATGAAAAGAGGAACCAGGTCTTTTATTGTTGCGGCTGTCTGCCTTGCCCTCGTCAATATTGCTTATGCCGCTGAAAATAATACCATCATGAAGTTTTCCCATAAAACACTGAAGAACGGCATGGAATTATATATGCGTTCCATGGATAATTCCGCATTAGGCGCCGTATATATTCTCTTCAAGGGCGGGTTCAAGGATGAACCGATCAGCCGCAAGGGGATTTCGCATCTGGTGGAGCATGTCATCTTTCGAGGGACGGAGAGGCACAAAGCCGAGGATATTTACAAGTTCGAATTAAATGGAGGCATGATTTACGGCGGTACGGGTTTTGATCGGACTACATACGGAATTATTACTCCTTCGGACGATTTTGAGGAAGCAACCAAGACCTTGATGGATATGGTTTTTAATCCTGCGTTCCGGGATACAGAAATCGTCATGGAAAAAAAGATCATCCTTCAGGAGGACCGGGAGCGGGAATTATCGCAAACATCCATTTATTCCTTGAACCTTTTTTACGATTTCATCCTGCGCCACGATAGGGAAGGAATAATGAACCTGTCGAAAGACGACATCATTCAATTTCACCGAAGGATCTACCGGCCGGAAAACGCAGTGGTCGTCGCCGCGGGTAATTTCAACCTTGATAAACTCGCTGCCATCCTGGAAGAAAGGACCCCGGTCCGTATGGATTATCCGGTGGAAACAGAATATACGATCACAAGCAAAGCCGGCCAAACCATCTCCAGGGAGATCGATCTGGAATCCGGTTCTTATCAGCTTTTAATGGCGTATGAGCTCGGGGAGCTGGCATTAAACCAGCTTTTCCCTGCCAAACTGCTGCCTTATCTGATCGGTTTTGAAGGATTGAAATTCGATTATCTTAATAATTGCATAGACATCACTTATGAATTGGGTTTGGATAAGGTGGGGAGCAAATATTATCTTCTGGTATATTATGAGAGCGGTGATGAAGAATATACGGATGAAATCGGCCGGATGCATAAGGAAGGCATGCTTAAAATCATCAAAAGGTTGACTGAAAAAGATTTCAGCCGTGAAATGAAGCGGATTGGCGACATAATGGAGGATATCAAAATATACCAGGATTATTCGGCAGTCACCGCAGTGGATTTACTGATCTCTTGTCTATATTCCACGGGCATAAATCCGGGGGATTTAGAAGCCCTGAAAAAAGTGACCAATGACGATATCCATAATTTCACCAAGGAAAATCTTTATCAGAAACCTTACGCCTGGATTGTAGTGAAGGATAAAAAAGCTAAGGAGGGGAACAAATGAAAAAGAAACTCCGCCTTGTCGCCTTTTTGTATATCTTGATCCTTGCTACGGTGTCGGTCCGGGCGGAACAGACATATGAAACGGGCAACGGGATGTTATTGGTAGGCCAGCCCGACGCTTCTCGGGATATGATCGCCTTTTCCCTGATCATTAAAGCGGGTTATGCCAACGAACCCGCGGATAAAAAGGGAGTCGCCTTGCTGACCTCGGAATATTTCAGGGAAATAATGCAATCTTATATGGACACATATATCGAGACATATACATTCAATGAATATACCGTTTTCCGGGGGCTGATCCCGGCTACGGAGGCTAAAAAAGACAAATTGGTCAATGGAATTTTTTCCGTATATGAATATGCGGATATCGCCTTGCATTTCGATTTGTTTTTATTAGTCAAAAACCAGATGGAACTCGATTCGGATGATTCAATTCATGTAGGATTGGACAGGTTCTGGCGGGAATTTTACGGTGAACCGCATCCTTATTATCATCCCATCACCAAGGAAAACATCGGCCGTCTCACCGCGGATGATATGGTAAATTTTTATCTGCAGTGGTATTGCCCCTCCCGCAGCGTGCTTTCCCTCGGCGGGAAATATTTAACGGGGAACCAGTCATTGACCAATTATGGATCAGCATTAGGATTTATCCTGGAAAAGGAAAAAAAGGAAGTGCAAAAGGCTAAGGTGGACATGGTTTCCCCCACCGCCGGTAAATCGATAAATATCGATGGGCGGGAGAATGTGGGAGCCATTGTATACGGTTTCGCGGGCCCCCAGTTGGATACCGACGAGTTCTATGCCATGAGGGTTATTGATGAGTATCTGAACGGGATGTCGGGGGAATTGTATAAAAAGCTTCGGCATGAAACAGGCCTGACATATGCCGCGGAGTTTTATTATGATCCCTTCGGATACAGGTATGCGCCTTTTTCCACCGTCATTTTAAAAATCATGCCTGCAGATATGGATCTTGCGGCGCAAGCGATCGATTCCATCATCCTCGAGATACAGGGCAACGGGATACCTGAGGCGCGTTTCAACGAGATTATGGGCAGTCTGAGGAAGCGCAGGGAAGTCTGGTCAAAGGATCCGATGTACGATACTTACCAAAGGGGATTATACCATGCATTTCACTGGGATTATTTGAACAATGACCGCTATTATGAGAAGCTGCAAAAAACCACCATGGAACAAATCAAGCAGGTAGCGGTAAAATATTTTAAAAACGGGCTGTTGATAAAGGTTATGCCCGCGAAGGATAAATAAACGCAGTTTTTGACGGTACTTGGACGGTATTGGCTTGTTGCGGAGGCAAACCTGGTTTGATGCCGGGAGATAGGAGGCCATCCCCTTGAAAGCGGAATTTGTGAACCCTTTTGTTGCCGCGGCGTTTCATGTTTTGCAGAATATCACCGGGGCGGACGCGGACAGAAAACAACTGCGTCTCGTCCTTTCCCCCATCAATGCCCGCGAGGTTAATGCCGTAATAGGAATTACCGGCGATTTGCAGGGACAGGTCCTGCTGGGAATGAGCAAGGATACCGCCATGAAATTCGCATCCAAGATGCTCATGGGGCAGAAAATCGTCGAGTTTGATGAAGTGGCCAAAAGTACCGTCAACGAGCTGGCCAATATGATTACCGGAAATGCGGCCGCAGGGCTTGGCGCAAGCGGCTTTTCCTGCCGGATCACCCCGCCCACGCTGTTCGTGGGAAAGGATCTTCTGGTATCCGCCCAGGATACCCAGTTTCTGGTGATACCCATCAATACGGCGTTTGGGGAGATCGATTTTTGCGTGGTGCTGAAGAACAACAAACTGCAGGAAGAAGACCTGCGGGAAGGATGAGGATGCATGCGCATCGTTTTTTTCACGGACAGCTTCAAACCGGATTTAAGCGGACTGGTGGTGGCGATAGATATTTTAAGGCGGGAACTGATTGAGCTAGGGCATGAGGTGATGCTCGTCGCTCCCGCCCAGGGAAAATACCGTGATCCCGAAAACAATGTCATTCGCATATTTTCCCTAAGGTGCCCGGGTCGGCTGAAGAAATATTACCTGGCCAGCCCTGTAGGCTCCGGCTTATTCAAGCAACTGTCCGCATGGCAGCCGGATGTAATTCATTTGCATACCCCTTTCACCGTGGGATACCTGGGATTGAAATATGCGAGGAAACATGGCGTTCCCGCAGTGACCACCTTCCATACCCACTTTGAGGAATATGTGCATTATATTCCTCTTCCTTCATCCTTGATGAGATCTTTTGCCAGATGGTCCACAAAGGATTTCTTCAATAAATGCCAGGCCGCCGTCGCACCCGGTTCGGCCGCTTTGAAGATCCTTCAGGATTATGGCGTGAGTATTCCAATCACAGTAATACCGTCGGGTATCGACTGGCCGGCATTTCAGAATGTGGAGCCGGAAGAAAGCCGCAAGGCTCTGGGTATCCAGCCGCAAAATGTCGTCCTGGTCTATCTGGGGCGGGTCGCCAAAGAAAAAAATATTCCGTTTCTGTTTGATGTGACGGCGCAGTTGCTTAAGGAAGAGGAATTAAAGGCGAAGATAAAGTTTTTGGTGGTGGGAGGGGGGCCTGAATTGGCCTCCATCAAGGAACTGGCCGGCGCCAAAAATGTCGGCGGGCAGACTATCTTTACAGGCATGATCCCCAAGGAAAAGGTGCCCTTTTACCTTGCTGCGGGCGATATTTTTATTTATTCGTCCGTCACCGAGACCCAGGGGCTGGTGGTGACGGAGGCGATGGCGTCCGGCCTGCCGGTAGTTGCGGTCAAGGCAATGGGAGTAGAGGATGCGCTGAAAGATGGTGAAGGCGGATTCCTTTGCCGCCTGGATGTGAGGGAATTCGCGGAAAAACTGCGTCCGTTGATCCTGGATGAGAACCTGCGCAGCCGTATGGGCCAAAAGGCAAAGATGTCCTCCCGGGAGTTCTCTTCACGTCGTATGGCTGAGAAGATGGCGGATCTATATAAAAGCCTGGCGGGGAGAAAAGACGGCGTACCCCATGTGGATTAAGTATGGAATGCTTGCCAAAAAGTTTATTCAAACGGTCTCTATTGTCGCCAGAACAGGTGAATAACATAAGCAAATCAACCCTCCGGGCGTATAAACCTGAGTGTGAACCGCGGGTAAATAGATCAACCCCAGATTCACAAGTTTGCTGGTGATCTGTAAGCGGCTGCGCCAGAGGAGTTCACCGAGGCGCAAACGGTAACTGTCGGGATCCCCCTGTTCCCGGAAGAATTCCTCCAGTTTCTCCTGTTCTGCGGAGATCTTCTCCACGGCTGCCAGGATTATTTCCCGCATAGATTCCCTGAGACAGATCTTTTGATATTCCACAAGCGCGGCGTATCCGTTTTTGATGCGGATTTTTTTCGGAGCAATTTTTTTTGAGCCTATTTCCGGGGATAGATTCTGTTTTTCCAGGGCGAAGAGGATGTCTGGATAAAAGTTCCCGCGGGAAAGATTCAAACCCAGGTTTTTGAATTCGGAATTTAACCTGTACTCAGCGGCGCAAGTGATTTTGAAACCGGCGATCAGGGTGGGCTCCCAGGTTAGATAATACTTAACCAGATCGAAGTTTTGATCCGGGAATTTTTTCTCAAGCGCATTCATCAGTTCGCGCATGTCGAAATCATACAAGGCTAGTTGTCTTGTTATTTTGCCCCGGTCCAGACCCTGGATCAGCCAATGCAGCCTGAAGCTTCCCGGCGTGATCATTTCCGCTCCGGGATAGCGGGGGATCATTTCATCGCTGAAGACCAGGGAAAGTTTTTCATATCCCTGCACGGTTTCGCCGAACCACCCTTTCGTGTTTGTAGGGCAGTATGCTTCCATTATGCCCCAGGGAACTTCCTGGTATGGAACTTCCACGATGTCTAAAAATTTTTTCACAAATCGGAACAATTTTTCTTGGGAATCGTTCATGTCAACCAGTCCCATTGATATTGCAATCCGGTTTCCCTTTTCCGCCTGTATTCTTCGGCTATTGCATCGAATCCCTGCTCAAGCTGGGCGGAATTGGATGTATACATGATAATCCGCATCATTTTCGACTCCAGGGAGGAATCTTTTTTAAAAAAAGCGATTTGACGGGGATCTTCCACGATGGATTGAAATAGATCAAGCTTCTCCTGCAAAAGATGGATGATATGCTCTTCGATGGTTCCGCGGGTTGAAAAATTGTATATATGTACATCCTGCGTCTGACCAAGGCGGTGTATCCTGCCGATCCTTTGTTCGATGCGCATGGGATTCCAGGGCAGATCGTAATTTATGAGATGATGGCAGAATTGCAGATTGATCCCCTCTCCGCCTGATTCCGTTGCAACCATCACTTTGGCCAGGGGATTGTCGCGGAAAAATATTTTTGCGAACTCTTTTTTTCGACCGCTCAATGTTCCATCGAAGTTGATGCTGACCACTCCCGCCCGCTGCAGGCAAAACTGGATGTAGCGCTGAGTGGCGATAAATTCCGTGAAGACGATGATTTTTTCCGGAATGGAGCGGATAAGCTCCAGCAGGGCGTAAATTTTGCTGTTTACCGGCATTTTCATGGAGATCTGCAGCAATTCCCATAGACTGGATCTTGTTCCTTCCTCCGCCGTCTGCCGGATCATTTTGTTCAATGTTACCGCTGCCGCGTCGGTGCTGCTGCATATCTCCCGCTGGAGCGTAATCAAAGGCAGGATGTTTGATTTCCCCATGTTATGCATATACGCTTGTTTTATATACTGCACGACTTTGCCGTATAAAAAGGCTTCTGCGGGATTCAATTCCACAGGAACCGCTTTTACGAACCGCTTGGGGAAATTGGCCATCACCTCCGCTCTCCGGTTGCGGATCATCACTTCACCGAGAAGTTCCTTCAGGCGTTCGGGATTGCGCGCCACTCTCTTTTTTTGGATGAAGTTCGATTGAAATTGGTGGTAGCTGCCCAGTTGGCCCGGACGTAAAAGGGTGATCAGATTATACAGTTCTTTTAAATCATTTTGCAGCGGTGTGGCGGTGAGCAGAAGAAAAAATTTTTTCCGCAGGCGCCGGATGAACTGCCAGTTTTGTGTGCGGTTGTTTTTCAGCTTATGGGCTTCATCTATCACCAGAATGTCGAATTGCATTCCGGAGGCGATCTCCGCATGCCGGGGCTTTTTTGCCGTATCCATGGAAGCGATGAGGAAATTGCCGCTGGACCAGTCCGCGGGTTTTCTGATGAAATTGCACCAGATGTCGAATTTTTCATGCAATTCGTCATGCCACTGTCGGCATAACGAGGCCGGCGTCAGGATAAGAGCGTTTTTCGCAAGCCCCCGGAGGAGGTATTCCTTGATCACCAGGCCGGCTTCAATGGTTTTTCCCAGCCCTACTTCATCTGCGAGCACGGCGCGGCCGTGCATTACATGCAGGACTTTATGCGCGGTCTTCAACTGATGGGGATACGGGATCATGCCTACTTTACGCCAGCGCTCCCGCAGGTATTCGACGGCAAGGAGCCTCTCATCACCTGCGTCATCGGCAATCTGCCGGGCTTCCCATTGGAGGAGAAAAGCCTGCCACGTATCCCACCTGTTGTGGCGCATATCCAGCAGAAATGGTTTTAAATCCGTTTCATCAAAAAATAAAAAGGGATTTTTAGATAGTTCCATGTGGAACTGCCGGGTGATCCCATCCAAAGTCGCCTGATCCGGAGCATGGATCGTTTCGGTCATGTTTCCTCGTTGTACTGAGAAAATAGCATCTTTTATTATTTTCATTTCTTCGGAAAGTTATCAAAGGGAATAAACGGCATAAAAGAGAAAAGGCAGAAGCCGGAAGTAAGAATTTGGGATAGAAAACAAAGAAAGAGGCTAAAATTATTTCGGCTTCCGGTTTTCTTGCTTTTACGCCCCGTTCTCCATTTTTATCGAAACAACTTAATAATCATATGTTATAATATAAGTTACCGGCATATGGATTTTAAAGCAAACGGGGGGCGGCATGAAAACGGCGGAGGATTTTATAACAAGCATCAAAAGCTCGCCGGAATATAGGGAACAGGTTGTCTGCGTGAAGGAGTTTCCCGCCCGAGAAGCTGTCTTCGGAGAGAACGACCCGCCGCTTCCCGGGTCTATTGTGAAAAGATTGAAGGCCGCAGGGATCGAGCGTCTATACTCTCATCAAGCGCTGGCCGTGCAAAAGGTGAGGGAAGGAAAGAGCGTCGTAGTAGTAACCTCTACGGCAAGCGGAAAAACTTTATGCTATAATCTTCCGGTGGTCGAAAGCCTGCTTGCGGATTTAAGGGCGACGGCTCTGTATATCTTTCCCACTAAAGCCCTGGCGCAGGATCAGTTCCGTTCCCTCATGAGGCTGCAGGAGGATGGAGATCCCTTTGCCGTCGCCGGCGTTTATGACGGCGATACACCAGCGGAGGAGCGGCAATATCTGAAGCAAAACGCCCGTATCATTCTCACCAATCCGGACATGCTTCATTCGGGGATCATGCCGCAACATCCCGGCTGGGGCAGGTTTTTTGAAAATCTTCGATATGTGGTTCTGGATGAAATACATATCTATCGCGGGGTATTCGGGTCCCAGGTGGCAAATTGCCTGCGCAGGCTGAAAAGAATTTCCGCGCATTATGGCGCCGCCCCCTTCTTTATCTGCAGTTCGGCTACCATCGCCAATCCGGGGGAACTGGCGCAGATCTTAACCGGTGAAAAAGCGGAATTGATAGATCAGGACGGCTCCCCCAGGGGCGCGAAATTTTTTGTGCTCTGGAATCCGCCTTTGCTGGAAAAGGATACGGCCATGCGCAAGAGCAGCAATACCGAAGCCGGGGAGATCATGACGGAGCTGCTGCGGCGCGGAATAAGCACCATCACCTTCGCCAGGGCGCGCGTAGTCACTGAACTGATTTACAGGTACGTTCAGGAAGCCTTAAGAAAAGTCAAGCCGTCCGCAGCGGAAAAAATCAGAGCATACCGCGGAGGATACCTGCCTTCGGAACGGAGGGAAATCGAACAAAAATTGTTTTCCGGGGAATTGATGGGAGTCACTTCCACCAATGCCCTGGAACTGGGCATAAATGTGGGAAGCCTGGAAGCCTCGCTTTTGGTCGGCTTTCCGGGCACTATCGCCAGTACTTGGCAGCAGGCGGGAAGGGCCGGTAGAGGGGAGGAACCGTCCCTGGCCGTGTTAATTGCGCATCAGTCGCCCATCGACCAGTTTCTCATGCAGCATCCCGCATATTTTTTCGGCCGAACTCCGGAAAAGGCCGTCCTCGATCCCACCAATCCCCATATTTTGCTGGGGCAATTGCGGGCGGCTGTCTACGAACTCCCGTTACCCGTGGAAGAGATGGAAACTTTCGGCATTTATGCGCCGGCGGTAATGGAATTACTGGCGGAGGACGGCCAGGTTTACTTTCAGAGCGGAAAGTGGTACTGGTGCGGGCGCGGCTATCCCGCGTCCGAAGTGAGCCTGCGCAATATCTCGGAGCATACCTTCTCCATTATGGACCGGACCGCGGAAAACGCCCGGGTCATCGGAACCATGGATGAAGCGTCCGCATACCAGCAGGTTTTCCCGCAGGCAGTTTATATGCACGACGGTGAGACATTTTTTGTGGAAGAGATGGATGTGGAAAAAAGGGTGGTTTACGTCAGGCAGATGGATCTGGACTATTATACGCAGTCGTTAACGGAAGTCAGGATACTTACCGGGAAGGAATATGAAACCACGGAATGGAACGGCTCGCGCCTTAATTTCGGCGGCGCCTCCATATTCATGCAGCCCTATATGTTCAGGAAGATCCAGTTCTTAAACCGCGACAGCATCGGATACGGCAAGATCGATCTTCCGGCTCAGACGCTGGAAACAGTTTCCTTCTGGCTTATTCCGCCGCTGGAAGCCCTGGCCCAGGTGCGGAAGTGGGGCAGAGACCCGGTGGACGGGCTTCTGGGCCTGGCTAACGTTACCGGCGAGGTATTACCGTTTCATGCAATGTGCGATGTCATGGATATCGGGACAGCGGTGGACAGCGTCAACACGGGGGTTCCCACCTTGTATGTCTATGACAAATATCCGGGCGGACTGGGTTATGCCCTGCAGATGTACGAAAGAGCGGAGGAGATATTGACGGCATGTCTGGATCTCATTGCGGCCTGCCCCTGCCAGAAAGGATGCCCTTCCTGTGTCGGATCGCCTGTAGCCCCCGCAAGCCAGCTTGATCCGGATACCAATGCCCGGGGTAAAGTCCCGGATAAGGAAGGGGCGCTTATTCTCCTCCATGCCCTTTTGGGAATGGAGCCTTATGTTCCGAAGTTTGAGGCTCCTGCTCCCGGCGCCGGCGAATCCCGCATGCAAAAACCGCCTCCTGCCGCGCCCCTGCCGGAAAAGCTGGAGATGGGATTAAGGCAAAGATTGCAGGGGATGAAAAAAAAGGGAAAGAGGTAATGATTTTGAAAATCGCCCTGATAGGCGGAAGCGGGCTTTCCGTTTTTCCTTGGGCGGCGCGTCTGGCAACACTTGCAGTGCAAACGGAATATGGGCGTGTCGAACTCCAAAAGGGGGAGTTGAGCGGGAAGGAATTTTATTTTCTTCCGCGCCACGGCGCCGGCCATAAAATACCCCCGCACCTTATCAATTACCGGGCCAACATGAAAGCCCTGGCTGATTTGGGCGTGGTTTGGGTGATTGGCACCGCCGCGGTGGGAAGTCTGCGCCGCGTCATCCGTCCGGGAACCATCGTATTACTGGATCAGTTTGTCGCCTTTGGACAAACCTGCTCTCAAACCTATTTCACGAAGGAGAAAGCCCGGGTCAGCCATATAGACTATACTGACCCTTATTGCGCCACATTACGTTCCCTGATTTCTGAAGCGGCGCGGAAGGAATGCATACCTTTGCGGAGAAAAGGCTGCTATATCTGTACTGACGGGCCGCGCTACGAGACTGCCGCTGAAGTCAGGATGTTTGCCCGCTGGGGCGGCGATGTGGTGGGTATGACCAACGGCCCTGAGGCTATACTAGGCCGTGAACTCGGTTTATGCTACGCGGCCCTGGCTGTGGTGACCAATTGGGGTGCGGGGCTTTCCGGACGCCTGCTTAGCCACGCCGAAGTGGAGGCGATGATGGCCGCGCGCCTTGCCCAGGTGGGTAAGATTATCGGCGGGATTTTAGCTCAGCCGGATTTGACGAAAAAATGCCGGATATGTCCGGGATATGGAACCGGTGATAAAACGCATCTACGCGGTTTCGGAAAATCGCCGTATCTCGGCCGTACCAATTAAGGTACGCTCGGCCGTACCTAAGCCAAGGCCTGCTCCTTATAACGCGTTTTCGAAATCAAACTGATAAGTTTAACCACCGGTTAAATAAGTTAGCGACCCGTTCAAGGATTGACTTCAGGATATTTTTCAGCTATACTAAAAATACAGCGAAGAGCATATTGTAATTCCGGAGATGTCGGGGCGTAGCGCAGCTTGGTAGCGCATCTGCCTTGGGAGCAGAGGGTCGCACGTTCAAATCGTGTCGCCCCGACCATTTTATTGACAAATCGGCCCGGAATATGTTATCTTAATAGAGCAATTTGCGTTGTAACGATATTTTTATATCCTGCCACTAAATATTGATAGTCTAATGGCAGCCATACACCATATTTAGTGGCAAGACCTTGAATTAATGCAATAACCCAATTGTCTTTTACAAGTTACGGATGATGCGGGAATAGCTCAGTTGGTAGAGCGTCAGCCTTCCAAGCTGAATGTCGCGGGTTCGAGCCCCGTTTCCCGCTCCATTTTAAAGATTACGGCCGGGGACATTTGCCCGATGAGAAAGATGGAATCCTTTATTTTAACCGCGCTTGTAGCTCAGGGGATAGAGCAACGGCCTTCTAAGCCGTGGGCCGCAGGTTCGATTCCTGCCAAGCGCGCCACTAAATCAATGACGGTAAACTATGATCATTTGCCAGAATGAGCAATTTGAGTTGTTATGATAATTTTATGTCTTACCGCCAAATATCGATAGCCCAATGGCAGCCATACACTATATTTAGTGGCAAGACCTTGAATTAATGGTAACAACGCAATTGCCTCAGAAATGATAACTGGTTACCGATCACTGTTCACTGAAAAACGGTGGGATTAGCTCAGCTGGTTAGAGCGCCAGGTTGTGGCCCTGGAGGCCATGGGTTCAAATCCCATATCTCACCCCATTTAACGGCAAACCGGAATTTTTCGAAATATACTTGACAACCCCGCTTGGATTTGATAAAATTTTATGTTTCTTGACAATGTCCTTCCTTTTTGTTATAATGAAAAGACACGTAAGGCGCAGGGGAGGACTTTTTATGTTTAACATCGGGGACAAGGTTGTGTATCCGATGCACGGGGCAGGGGAAATAGAGGCGATCGAGGAGAAGGAAGTGCTTGGCAACAGGCAAAAATATTATATCATGAAGTTGCCGCTGGGGGATATGAAGCTTATGATTCCCATCAGGGACAACGGGGAAAGCGGCTTGCGGCAGATAATCCCGGAGTTGGAAGCGGATAAGGTGCTGGGCATTCTGAAGGAAAAAAGCACGGATATGCCGACCAACTGGAATCACCGTTATCGCGCCAATATGGAGAAGATAAAGAGCGGCAATATATACGAAGTGGCTGAGGTGGTCCGCAATCTGTCCCTGCGCGATCGGGACAAGGGATTATCTACAGGGGAGAAGAAAATGCTCGAATGCGCAAGGCAAATCCTGGTCAGTGAATTGATTTATGCTAAAAGATCCGAAGAAACCCATATCATGCAGTTGATCTCCGAGTGTCTGGCCTGAAAACGCGCGCGAGCGCTTTTTTTTTGCTCAGGTTTCACGGGGCCGCTCCGTTGCCGGCAGGAAGCGGGCCGGCAGATTCAGGCTTTTTGCGCTTTCCAGGAGTGAGGGAACGAGTTCCTCGTTGACATGAAGTGCAAGCTCGACGGTTTCCCCGAAGGAATGTCCGACCACCTTGACATGCATCGTTTGCAGCCATTTCAGGATGCGCGGATAATTCACATAATCGCACCGCAGCAGAAAAGCGGCATAAGTTTCAATTTCAACGATATTGTTTTCGCGGATAACCATCTGCGCCGCCCGGCCGTACGCGTCGATCAGACCGCGCGCGCCCAGTTTCTTGCCGCCAAAAAACCGCGTGACGATAACGGCTGTATTGGTCAGGCCATGCCGTAATATGACGCTTAAAATCGGTTTCCCGGCCGTACCTGGCGGTTCTCCGTGATCCGTGCAATAAATTCTTTCGCGGGCTCCTGAATAGAGGCGATAGGCATAGCAATGATGGGTGGCTTGATGGAATTCTTCCTTGATCCGGGCCAGCAACGGCTTGAATCCGTCCTCGTTTTCCAGAGGAAAAGCCTGGGAGATGAACCTGGACCGCATCACGTTAATTTCCGCCCTGGCGGGGGATGCTAAGGTAAGAATGGTGGACATGTAAATATCCTTAAATGTTGTTAGTACTGCAATATTGGTTCAGGTTTAATATTCTACCCGAAATCGGATTTTCTTCTTTTCCATGAAAATTCTTTAACTTCGTTCCTCAATGCCTTTGTAGCCGCTCACCCCGGCAGATTTGCCGGGACAATCGAAAGGATGAAAATAGTTGGATGAATTGAAAGCTCCTTTAGGAAACTCACCCCGTCGCTTCGCGTCGCCGCTCTCTTTTGCGAAAGAGAGGGGACGAGTATTTGCGGGTTTTAGTATTGTGTCGATAGAATATTGACACGGCTTTTATCTAACTTGATCGACCTTTTACGGCATGGCGGCGGATGCCGGGGCATTAAGGAGTGTTCACGGTGAAACATGACATTATCATTATCGGAAGCGGTCCGGCCGGGATTTTTACCGCCCTGGAACTCGTAAAACAGGGGCGCAATGATATAATAATGCTTGATAAGGGGCGTAACCTGGAAAGGCGGGAGTGCCCTCGGGAAACAAACAAGGCCGCCTGCGCAAGATGTACGCATTGCAGCCTGCTCTCGGGATGGGGCGGCGCGGGGGCTTTCAGCGACGGCAAGCTGACCCTTTCCGATGAAGTGGGCGGATTTCTTGACCAGTATCTGAGCCCGCAGCAACTGTCTGATTTGATCCGCTACGTTGACGATATTTACCTTTCTTTTGGCGCTCCTCAGCGCCTTTACGGAACAGATGAGGAAGCCGTGCGCGGGATCGCCGGCAAGGCTGTGCGTTTTGATCTGCGCTTGGTGCCGTTCAGGGTCAGGCATCTGGGTACGGGCTATTCGCAAAAGGTCTTGAAAAAGATGTATGATTTTTTGGCGGAACGGGGCGTAAAAATAGAGTTCGATGTTCAAGCGGACGAAATTCTTGTTGAAAATGGAAGAGCCGCAGGGGTAAAAACCAGGGACGGAAAGGTTTTTGAAGGGGGCCACCTGGTGGTCGCTCCGGGGCGTGAAGGCTCGGCCTGGCTTGCGGAACAGGCACGCAAACTGCGGCTGGAGATGGCTATTAATCCCGTGGATATCGGGGTGCGGGTCGAACTTCCCGCGGAGATCATGTCCCCTTTAACGGATGCGGTGTTCGAAGCCAAATTCGTCTTCTATTCCCGAACCTTCGAAGACAGGGTGCGCACTTTTTGCATGTGCCCGCGGGGGGAGGTCGTGCTTGAAAACAACGGAGGCATTATTACGGTCAACGGCCACAGCCACGCGGAAAGAAAAACCGGGAATACCAATTTCGCCATCCTGGTCAGCAAAACATTCACTCATCCATTCAATGATCCCATTTCCTACGGTAAATACATCGCATACCTAGCCAACCTGCTGGGCGAAGGAGTTATCGTGCAGAAGCTGGGGGATTTGAAGTCAGGCCGCCGCTCGACGCCTGAAAGGATTAAAAAGGGGCTGGTCCGCCCGACTTTGCCCGGAGCGACTCCCGGTGATTTAAGCCTGGTGCTGCCTTACCGGCATCTCACCGCCATCCTGGAGATGCTGCAGGCCTTGGACGGATTGACGCCCGGAGTGGCTTCCAGGAATACGCTTCTTTATGGCGCGGAAGTCAAGTTCTATTCAAGCCGCCCGGTCCTGGACAAAAATCTGGAGACCCGTATAAAAAATCTTTTTACCATCGGCGACGGCGCTGGTGTCACCAGGGGCCTTCTGCAGGCTTCCATCTCGGGAGTGACGGCAGCCAAGGCTATCGCAGGAAGGGCAGTAAGCAGTAATCATTAAACATCTGAATAACCCGGACATAGCACCCCGGTTGCATTCGCGTTCATTAGCGGTTGTTATTGGCAATTTAGTTTCATGAATGGAAAACCGATGTTTCACCTACTTTATGCGGATTTAAAAGGGCGTTGATGGATTACCCGGGATCCGGCATGCTTGGAGCCAAGCGCCGGGGATTTCCCGCCTTAAGGACGGCCGGGTATACCCCGGTGGTTTGATAGGGCAATTGCTTGCGTTATATCCTTTACTTTAATAATCGCTTGTGTTATAATTATTTAGTATTTTTAGCTTGAAGCAAGGTGGTGAGCAAAATGAAAGAGGGTATTCATCCTAAATATTACAAGGCCAAAGTTACATGCGTGTGCGGCAACATCTTTGAGACAGGCTCCACGCAAAAAGAGATCAGGGTGGAAATATGCTCCAACTGCCATCCCATGAATACGGGGCGGCAGAGAATCGTGGACACGGACGGAAGAGTGGAAAAGTTTAAGAACCGCTTCAAAAAGAAATCGTAAAACAGGCAGAGCGAAGAAGCTCTGTTTTCGCATGCGGGGGATCTTTTGATGAAAGAAGAGAAGTTTCAGTACGGCGGACAGGCGGTTCTGGAGGGCGTGATGATGCGGGGGCGCAATTATATGGCGGTATCGATCCGCAAATCGGACGGCAGCATCGTCGCCAGAACCGAAAAAATCGGCTCGCTCAGCCACAAGATTTCCTGGCTGAAATGGCCTTTAATCCGGGGCATGCTGGCCTTCGTCGAAACCATGATTCTGGGGGTCAAGGTTTTGTTTTATTCCGCCAATGAACTCATGGATGATCTGGAGAAGGAAGAAGCAGCCAGGAAAGGCCTTACGAAAAAGCGGGCGGGTCTCGGCTGGGGGGAAGTATTAATCATCATTGCTGCCACTTTTGGCGTGCTGATGCTTTTTATCGTGGTCCTTCCGGATTTATTCACCCGGCTGGTGGAAAAAGCCGCCCCTGATCTGGCCCGTCACCCGGCCCAGGGGCGTTCATTCGCCGACCGGACCCTGCTGAACCTCATTGAAGGATTGTTCAGGCTGGGAATTTTTATCTTATACGTTGTGCTGGTCTCTTTTATAAAAGACATCAGGCGGGTATGGTCGTATCACGGCGCCGAGCACAAAGCGATTTTCACATACGAGGCAGGGGAGGAGCTCCGCACGGAAAACGCCCGCGTCAAAACCACGCTTCACCCTCGCTGCGGAACGAGTTTCTTGTTTTATGTCATTATTGTCAGCTATCTTGTTTTTTCCGTGATCCCCCGTCCGGACAACATGTTCCTCCGCTGGCTGACCAGGCTTCCGCTGCTTCTTCCCATTGCCGGCATTTCCTACGAGTTGATAAAGGCGGCCGGCAAGAAGCAGTCCCGGTTCATTTTCCGCATTTTAAGCCTGCCCGGGCTTTGGCTGCAGAGAATCACCACCAAGGAGCCGGATGATCAGCAACTGGAAGTGGCGCTTAGGGCCTTGAAGGAAGTCTTGACGGCGGAAGCCGCATTTGACAGCAAGGTTGTCCCGGTGGATGCAAAGAAGGTGGAATCTCTTGTTTGAAAGGTTGAAGGCGCTGGAAGACCGCTATGAGGATCTGAACCGGAAACTGGCGGATCCGGAGGTTCTCCAGGATCAAAACACCTATCAGAAATACGCCAAGTCTCTTGCGGAGATCTCCGAAGTCGTGCAGGTTTATCGCGAGTACCTGCGGAACAGGGAAAGCATGGAGGAGATGAAGGAGATCCTGAAAGAAAAACAGGATCCTGAATTGGTAGAACTGGCCGGAACCGAGTTTCCGCTTCTTGAAAAAAAGCAGGAGGAGCTGGAGTTCCGTTTAAAATCCCTGCTTCTTCCCAGGGATCCCGGCGATGAAAAAAATGTGATCGTCGAGATACGGGCCGGCACTGGTGGTGAGGAAGCCGCCTTGTTTGCGGGGGATCTTTTTCGCATGTATATCCGTTACGCCGAACGGCAGCACTGGCGTTATGAAGTTTTAAGCGAAAACAGTACCGGGCTTGGCGGATACAAGGAGATCATTGTAATAATTGAAGGCAGGGGAGCCTTCAGCAGAATGAAATACGAAAGCGGAGTGCATCGGGTGCAGAGGGTGCCGGAAACGGAAACCGCGGGCCGCATCCATACTTCCGCCGCTTCGGTGGTGGTCCTTCCGGAAGCGGAGGAGGTGGAGGTGGAGATAAACCCCAGCGAGCTCAGAATCGATGTTTACCATTCCTCGGGGCACGGCGGGCAAAGCGTGAACACCACCGATTCCGCGGTCAGGATCACCCACCTGCCCACCGGCATGGTGGTAACCTGTCAGGATGAAAAATCGCAGTTGAAAAATAAGAACAAGGCGATGAAAATCCTCCGCGCCAGACTGCTGGCGCAAAGACAAACCGAGCAACAGGCGCAGATTACGGAGGCGAGGCGCAGCGTTATCCGTTCCGGAGACCGCAGCGAGAAAATCCGCACGTATAATTTCCCGCAAAACCGGCTGACGGACCACCGCATCGGGCTTACGCTCCATAAGCTGGATATGATTATCAACGGGGATCTGGACGAAGTAATCGCCGCCCTTGCCGCATATGATCAGACGGAAAGGCTGAAAGAGACCACGGCCTGATTATTTTCCACCAAACAACACGGGGTGTAAAGTGCTCACCATCCGAGATGTTTTGAAAAGAGCCGAGGTTTATCTGACGGAGCACCATATTCCCTCGGCAAGGCTGGAAGCGGAGTTGCTTTTGGCACATGCGTTGCAATGCCGCAGGATCGATCTGTTCCTGGCATATGATCGGCCTTTGGAGGAAGGGGAGCTGGAAAAATACCGCCAACTGATCCGCAGGAAAGTCTCCCGCATTCCCACAGCGTATCTCACGGGCAAAAAAGAGTTCTACGGATTGGAGTTCAATACCGGGCCCGGAGCTCTCGTCCCGCGGCCTGAAACGGAGCTGCTGGTGGAAAAGGCTGCGGATCTCATCAAGCAAAACCGTGCCGGCAAGGATTGTCTGGCCGCGGATATCTGCACCGGAAGCGGCGTTATTGCGGTTACTCTCGCCAAATTTTTTAAGGAACTTTCAGTTTACGCCGTGGATATCTCCGGTGAAGCCCTGGAACTGGCGCGGCAAAACGCTGAGAAACACGGCGCCGCGGGCCGGGTCCGCCTGCTCAAGGGGGATCTTTTCGAACCGTTGGCACGGCTGAATATAAAGTTTGATCTAATCCTCGCCAATCCCCCTTATATCCCTTCCCCGGAGATCCCGCAATTACCTCCGGAAATCGGCCATGAGCCCCGCCTTGCCCTGGACGGGGGGAAGGACGGGCTTGATATTTACCGGCGCATCTTAAGCGAAGGGAAGGAGTTTATGGCGGATAACGGATGCATGGTATTGGAAACCGGCTTCGGGCAGGCCGGCAAAGTAGGGGAACTGGCGGCGCAAAACGGTTGGGATGGGAGGGGGGTATACGCCGACCTGGCGGGAATACCCCGGGTCATGTTGTTTTCCCTGCAAGGAGGAAGCTGAATGTTCAGTAATACTGTTTTACTGAGGTACAAAAAGCGGTATTTCCAGTTCAAACCTGCCCAGATTGTGGTTTTCGGTTTTTTTTGCATGATTTTGATGGGCACATTTTTGCTGACCCTGCCTGCGGCATCCAAGGACGGGCATTCCCTGCGGTTTATCGATGCCCTGTTCACCGCGACATCGGCGGTCTGCGTCACCGGACTGGTGGTTGTGGACACGGGGATGCAATATTCCCTTTTGGGGCAAATCGTGGTGATCATGTTGATCCAGATCGGCGGCCTCGGTTGGATGAGCATGGCCACCTTGATCGCTTTCGCCTTCGGCAAGCGGATCACCTTGCGGGAAAGGCTTCTTATACAAGAGTCCTATAATCAGTATTCCCTGAGGGGACTCGTCCGCCTGGCAAGGAGGATCATTTTTTTTACGGTCGTCTTTGAATTGTCGGGCGGTCTGATTATGGCCGCGCGGTTGTCAGGCATGGTTCCTTTCGGGAAAGCCTTATATTACGGGATCTGGCATTCCGTTTCCGCTTTTTGCAATTCAGGATTTGATTTGTTTGGAGAGGTTTTCGGCAAAAAGTTTGTAAGCCTGATAAATTTCGCGGAGGATCCCGTCATGTCCTTGACGATTGCCGGTCTAATCATTTTCGGTGGCCTCGGTTTCCCCGTGCTGGCGGAAATTTTTCAAAGGCGGACTGTCGAGCCCGGCCGTCAAAGGTTTTCACTTCACAGCAAGGTTGTTATCGCAACGACGATTTTACTGCTGGCGGCGGGAACAATACTTATTATTTTTTTCGAATATCATAATACATTGGATACACTCTCCTGGAGCGGCAAATTGCTGGGGGGGTTTTTCCAGTCGGTCACGCCCCGTACGGCGGGTTTCAATACCTTACCCATCGGCGGTATGCGCGAGGTGACGCTGTTTCTCCTTATTGTGCTCATGTTTATAGGCGCTTCACCCAGTTCCACGGGAGGCGGCATAAAAACCTCCACCTTTGCCGTGCTGATGTTGACAGTACGCTCAGTGATCAAAGGCCGTCAGGAGCCGCAGGTTTTCGGCAGGAGGATCAAGATGGATCTGGTGGCAAAGGCCTTGACGGTGGCGGTTTTATCGCTGCTGCTGGTGATCCTGGTTACGGCGTTTCTCTCCACGCACGAACCGGATCATTTTGCGGCCCGGGGCATGAAGTTCGGCTTCATCAACCTGTTGTTCGAGGTTACATCGGCTTTCGGCACGGTGGGACTATCCACGGGAGTGACGCCGTTTTTGTCCACGCCGGGGAAACTGGCGATCATTCTGACCATGTTTGCGGGCAGGGTCGGCCCGTTATCCCTGGTAGTCGCGCTGGCCCAGCAGGAGGAGACGGTGCGCGCGCAATTCCCGCAGGCAAAAGTGATGATAGGTTAAGGGGGGTTGGAAATGAAGAAAAAACAATACGCGGTCATCGGCATGGGGCGCTTCGGCACCAGCCTGGCCAGGACTTTATGCCGGTTGGGGCAGGAAGTGCTGGCCATCGACAGGGATGAGGAAAGGGTCAATTATGTGGCTCCGGAAGTTACCCACGCTATGCAGGCCGATATTACAGACAGCAAGGTATTGCAGGAAATCGGCATAAGGAACTTCGACGTGGTGGTGGTGGCGATTGGGCAGGATGTGCAGTCCAACATCATGACCACCCTGCTGTTGAAGGAAATGGGAGTGCCGTATGTGGTGGCCAAAGCCCTAAACAAGCTGCAGGGCCGCATCCTTGAAAAAGTAGGCGCGGACAGGGTTGTCTTCCCCGAGCGGGATATGGGGAAAAGGGTGGCGCACAACCTGGTGTCCCCCAATCTGGTGGATTATATTGAAATTACCGGAGGCTACCGTATTGAAGAGGTTTTTGTTCCGAAATGGCTGGTGGGGAAAAGCTTGAAAGAATGCAATTTGCGTACAACCATGGGGATCGCGGTCATTTTCATTAAAAGGGAAAACGGCGAAATGGTTGTATCCCCGGATGGCGAAAGCATTCTCCTGGAAGGGGATCTGCTGGTCGTGGTGGGGAGAAACGAAGACCTTGACAAACTGGAAATAACGGGTTGATCGGCGCTTTCGATGTTCGGCGGGAATTTGCGTCCCCGCAGGCGAACATAGGATAAATCGATAAAAAATATACGAATTCTATCTTCCCTTTTGTACAAATATAATAACCATAGATAATTTGTACGGAGGGGATTTTTTATGTCCTTGCCGCAGATAACTCTGTCCCGCTTATATTTGCTATTGCTGGCGGGAGCCGTAGTATTCGCCACGATCTGCCTCGTTTTATTCCCCCAGGAAGGGTACAAGGCCGCCGGCGACGGTTTGAAACTTTTTTGGGAGATAGTTTTCCCTTCGCTTTTGCCTTTTTTTATCCTGTCCGAATTGATGCTGGGACTGGGTGTGGTGCATTTCATGGGAGTTTTTCTGGAGCCGATGATGCGGCCGCTATTTAACGTGCCCGGCGTGGGAGCCTTCGCCATGTCCATGGGGCTGGCCGCCGGATATCCCATGGATGCGGTGATCACCGGAAAATTCAGGCGTGTCGGACTTTGCTCCCGCATCGAGGGGGAAAGGCTGCTGGCGTTCACCAATACCGCGGATCCTTTGTTCATAATAGGAGCCGTGGCGGTGGGGATGTTTCGCCGTCCCGAACTGGGGATGCTGATGGCTGCGGCGCATTATTTGTCCAGTTTTGCCGTGGGATTAATTTTCCGTTTTTACGGAAAAAGGGATCCGGAGGGAAAAGCAAGACGGGATGCGGATGTGGGCAGGCGTGAAAATATGCTGTACAGGGCGTTTCGTGAACTGGAACAGGCCAGGAAAAAAGACGGGCGCCCGGTGGGGCAACTGATGGCGGAAGCGGTGAAGGAATCCATCGGGACGCTTTTTATGATCTGTGGATTTATCGTACTTTTTTCGGTGATCAATACAGTTTTATTGAAGATGGGACTTTTTAAACTGATTGCGCCTGGCCTGGAGGGATTACTAAAAATCTTCGGCATCCATGCCAGCCTATCATCCGCCATCCTGCAGGGCTTTTTTGAGATCGATATCGGAACTATGGCGGCTTCCCGGGCTACGGCGCCGTTCCTGCAAAAAGCGGCGGCGGCGGGGGCGATCATCGCCTGGAGCGGATTGTCTGTGCACGGGCAGGTCGCCGGCGTGTTGCACGGGACGGATATACGGATGGTACCGTATGTGGCGGCGCGGTTGTTGCAGGCCTTGTTTGCCGGAGCGTTCACCTTTCTTTTGTTCGGGCCCATGTCTGCGCTGGTAAGGATATGCGCCATCCCCGTGCTGGTGTCGCGGGCGGCGGCAGTCTGTCCGTTTTCGCTTATTCAAACAGGGATCATGGAGCGCGTCTGTTTTTCGTTATTACAATGGCTGGTGATCATGGGATTTTTTATTCTGACGGCACTGGGGATTTATCTGAAACAAAAAGTACGCATTATTTGGGTCGGCCGGAAATAAAATCCTTAATTCCGCGGCGCGGCCGTGGGAAGGTTCCGGGGATACCGGGGGCGGAATTACAGCTTATCCGTCCGATCAAAAGGCCTGGTAATGTCGTAATGCCCCATCAAGGTCTCCGTATTTTTACCGTCCACCAGGAATTGGACTTTCTCGATTCCTTCCAGCCCGGTCAGGGTGGCGATGATTTGTTCCAGGATCATGCGCTCCTCGAGGGATCCCCCGTGCAGGTTTACGCTGGAAAAATTCACAAAGGCTATTTTGGACTGGGTGATAACCCCCAGGATTTTCAGGTCGGGGCGGATGGCGGTGGATAAGTCCGCCCTTTTTGTCCCTCTTTGCAGTTCCAAAACCGCCGTTTCAGCCAGGCATCCGGTTTTAAGTTTCCTGGTTTCCGGCAGCAGATGTGGGATGTTCTCATTTCCGGTGTCGGCATATTTTTCATTGATGAAATAAAGTACCACATTGCAGCTTTGAACTTGCGGCCCGGGGTTGACTAGGGAGCCGCCGGGCTCCTTCCGGGGCGTCTTTTTACTGAGGAGCAAAAATCCTGTAACCATTATGATCAAGATAATCGGGATCAGCAGCAATCGATAATTTTTCATCCTGCATCCTCCTCTTGTTTTTATCCGGCTTCCATGATTTCATCGTATGGATTGTATTATCATCATTATAACGCTGATGCGTGAAAAATTCATAAAAATACAAAAAAAATCAATATTTTATTTTGGCAGGATTTCCAGCGCCTTTCAGCCCGGTTAAATTCTTTATAGGGGGGCATACTTTTTTATAGAGCAATTTGCGTTGTTATGACAATTTTACGTCTTGCCACTAAATATCACTGGCCTAATGGTAGCCATACGCTATATTTAGCGGCAAGACCTTGAATTAAGGCAACAACGCAATAGCTTTTATAAGAGAAATAATTTAAATTCACAGTCTCAGCGGCCCGGGGAATGGTGAAAATGTCCAGACGCCTTGAATATCCGGTAGTGATCATCGGAGCAAGCTTCGCCGGCCTAGCGGCGGCATCCCATCTGCATACGGGAGAATATCTGCTAATCGACCGCCTCCCCATCGGCATGGGCCAAACTTCCGCTTGCGGCACTCCCCGGCAGACAATTCAGGCTTATCACGGGGAACCCGCTGTCCAGCAAATTCATGATCAGGGATTTATTCATACTCCCTATAGGACTATTTCATTTCCCCTGGATCCCCCTTTCTGTACTTTTAATTACAGGGAGTTCTGTATGCTGCTCTCCGCAAGGCTTACCGGTCCTTTTTTAAAAACGCGGGTTTATTCGGTGGATCCTCTACAGAGGAAGGTCTATACCGGGCGGGGAGAATATGGCGCGGATCTCATCCTGGACTGCAGCGGGCCTCTGGGAGTAAGTTTGCCCGGATATGCAAAAAGACGGGTCCGGCATGTGGGGCTGGAAACCGAAATCGATGCCCAAAGGGAGGGGCTTCATTTTTACTTCCTCCGCAGCCTGATAAAGCATGAAGGTTATTGGGTTTTTCCCGCGGGCGCAAAATGCCGGATCGGAGTGGGAAGTTACCTCCGCAAACCGGGTTTGCCGCTCGCGCTTGATAATTTTCTAGAATCCCTGGGATTTCCTGACAAAGACGGGTTTCATGGGGGTTTTATGGGGAGCATTTTACAGCGTCCGGTTTTGGGCGGAAGTGTCATCAGAATCGGCGATGCGGCCGGCCAATGCCTGCCTTTAAGTTGCGAAGGAATAAGGCAGGCGCTCTATTTCGGAAGATATGCCGGAGGATTGCTCGACCGCTACTTGTGCGGGAGGCTGGGCCGGAAGGAACTGCTCCGCGGCTATCAGTCTTTTGTTCAAAGCCACGCTGCTGTTTACCGCAGGCTGCGGCTATTGGAATATGCTCTGAGAGTACTGCCGCCGTATTGGTTGGGTGAAATCCTTGCGCAGTTGGAAAGAAAGGGTGTCATCCGGGATTTCTTGTCTTATTACTCAGCCGCCTTTGATTTTGACGCGGTTGCGGCCCCTTTGCGGAGCTGCCGATAAAGTTATGAGCAATTTGCATTGGATTGGTAGCCATACACTATAATTAGCGGCAAGATCTTGAAATACGGCAATCAGGCAATCACCTTAGTTATTTAAAGTGGAAAAAGAGGAAAAAACAACCGGGTAAAGAAAGATTAGAATCGAGTCAGGGATTCTGCTCAATATCATATGAATTTATCCGGATCAACGATGAATTATCCAGTGGAGCTAAAAACCCATCTTGTCCTTCTCCTTTTAATCGGTGCGATTGCGGCGGTTTTAATGGCATATCCGGACTTTTTTTTATCCGTGCACACGCCCTGCTTCTGCCGGTCGGCGCTGCATATCAACTGCCCCTTCTGCGGGATGACCAGGGACTTCGTCTTGATTGCCCGGGGGAAGCAGCCGGTCTGGAACCCTTTCTCCGGCGCCGCGGCGGTTTTCATGTTTGCGGTTTATCCCGGATTTGTACTTTTTTGCTTCCTGACCGGGAAAAAAATGACAGTTCCTTACCGGCATATACGAAATACAGTATTGATTATCCTTTTGACCATGATGATTTGCAATAATATCAAACTTTAGGGAGGTGAAAAAATGGACCAAAATCCGGTATCGACATTTATAGGCCTAATGATTGCGGCCGCCGCCGGCATCATGGTGGGAATGGACGCGGAAAAGCGCGGCATGAATCCGTGGGGGTGGGGGATTTTCGTATTTTTACTCTGTATTATCGGGCTCCCCGTATATTTGATCGTAAGAAAACCTTTGTTGTCGGATCAGGGATCCACCAAGAATTGCCCGTTTTGCGCTGAAACCATCCAAAGCGATGCGTTAAAATGCAAGCATTGCGGCTCCGATCTGACGGGGAAATAAGCGATGGTTAAAAAGGGCGGGATTAATCCCGCCTCTTTGGTGAGAGCCGGATTCATATCATCACGCCTTTTTGTTTTCTTACCTTTACTCCGGATTTTTTTATGATTTTATTATACAAGAGAAGGGAAAAGCGGGAAATAATCGAATACTCCTATATAACTCGTCATTTTTTTCTACCCGGCGGTTGCCAAGCTTAAAGGGGGATTTTAAATGGGGCACTTTGTCCGTGTGTTTTGCGCTTCGCCTTTGGTGCCTCCCGTTCGGAAGGTTATCGAATGGGCGGCCCAGAAAGGCTGCAAATTAAAGATGGATCCCGATACGGCCCCTGCGGATCAGGAGAAAACCGACTGGCGAAGGGTCGGCATCATTTATAAGGATAACCATACCCCGTTTTACATAGAAGTCAACATGGATGATGATTCCGGCTCCCATCTCCGCGAGGAGATCGACGAATACAGCAAATTCTTGAATAATGTGGATGATTCATCCGATAAAAACAAGGCTTTACAGCATCTGAGGAAAACGAAATTCATCGTCTCCAATGAGATCCCCGCCCAGTTCGCCGACGAGGGGTATCTGGCCCTGGGCGTGTTTCTCACGTATTTTGTGCAGCATTGCGACGGTATGATTCAGGTGGACGGGGAAGGGATCAAGCAGAAGCTCAAAGTGACCTGATGATGGGATCTATAATCTGTTTGAAAGGTGGAACCAATTGACGGAAGCTTTGACTTTCAAGGAAATACTGACCGTTGTTTTTACCGCCATACTGCCTTATGCGGAATTGAGGGGGGCCATCCCCCTGGCAATCCTGGCTTATAAAGCTAACCCCTGGGAAGCTTTTTTTTGGGCTGTATTGGGGAACGCCCTGCCGATTATACCGGTTATGCTTTTTATTCCGATGCTGGGGCGGTGGGCGGATCGCAACGCTTTCATTCACCGCGTGATGGGGTGGCTTCACCGTAAAACGGAAAAAAACCGGGATAAAATCAATAAATACGGCTTACTTGGCTTGGCGATATTTGTGGCGATACCCCTTCCGCTTACAGGGGTTTGGACCGGCGCCGCCATAGCATATCTGTTGGGAATAAGGAAACGGTTCGCTTTTTTTGCGCTGCTGCTGGGAGCCGTGGGAGCTGGCATTATTGTAACCGTCGCCACCATATTCGGAATCAGTTTTAACGATTACCTGCAAACGATCGTCCATTGATTGGACAGCCTATTGCTCTTGGATAAATTAAAGGAGGTGCGCCTGGTGAAACGACTGCAATTGAACGTGGACCTT
This sequence comes from Bacillota bacterium, assembly GCA_050260475.1. Taxonomy (GTDB): domain Bacteria; phylum Bacillota; class UBA4882; order JBLNCG01; family JBLNCG01; genus JBLNCG01. The sequence goes on along the minus strand of JBLNCG010000038.1, from coordinate 47,979 downwards.
CTGGGACAGTTGAAAGATGTCGGCCTTTTCCACTACCTTTCCGATGATGAAAAACGGCAGTTGATAAGCAATTGCGAGCTTTTTGAATACGCCAAGGATGAAAAGGTGGTTACCCAGGGGGAAGTGAGTTCCTGTTTTTTCGTGGTATTTTCCGGGACGTTGAACGTGACGGTGAAGGACAATACAGGCAAGGAAGTGTTTATCTCCAGCATCGGGGCGGGCGATTTTTTCGGGGAGGCGGGGATATTCACCAATGCCCAGCGCACCGCGAATGTGGCCCCGGCCACGGACAGCGCGGGGATCCTGCGCATCGACAGGAACGCTTTCTTTGATTTTGTCAAGCAATACCCCACGGCGGGGGTAAAAATGCTGATGCTGTTCATCAACGGACTGTTGAAAAAGCTCAGCGATTCCAACAAGGAATTGGCCATGACCAGGAGCAGCGTGCTGGATCAGAGCGCCATTGACTCCTTTCTGCAGAATATGCGATAATCTCCGGCGGACCGGCAAAGCAAAACAACCGGGCAAACCGGTTGTTTTTTCTTTTTAAAACCTGATTCCGTGACATCCTTAGAAGACCAGGATAAAATCACTAGAGGTTGCGACAGTGTTTTGCCTGGTACGAATCATCTTGTCACGGAATCAGGTTAAAACATAACCGGGATCAGTATGCTTTTTTTCTGTCCAGGAACTCCTGCAGGATCTGCAATGTCTCGCCGAAGCGCTGGAAGTGAATGATCTCCCTTTCCCTCAGAAACTTAAGGGTATCGTTGAGATCCGGATCATCCGAAAGGTTGATCAGCCATTCATAGGTAGCCCTGGCCTTCTGTTCCGCGGCCATATCCTCGTGGAGATCCGCTATGGGGTCGCCTTTGGCCTGAATATACGCGGCATTCCAGGGTACGCCGTCGCCGTTCACATAGTAAACCGCCCGATCGTGGTCTGCGTAAAAACCTCCCAGCCCGGCGGCTTTGATCTCATCGAGGGGGGCTCCGTCCACCAGTTTATGCACCAGGGTGGCGACGATCTCCAGGTGGGCCATCTCCTCGGTACCGATATCCGTTAAAATGGCTTTCGCTTCAGGGGTGGGCATATGATAACGTTGGGTCAGGTAGCGCAGTGATGCAGCCAGTTCGCCATCGGGCCCTCCGTACTGCGTGATGACCCATTTTGCGTATTTCGGGTTGGGACGGCTTACTTTTGCCGGGTATTCGAGCTTTTTTTCATACATCCACATGTAAGAAGACCTCCGTTATTTTGGTTTGCGTCTCCATGTCGCTGTTAAATTACAAGTCTTCAATATTCCATATCCCAGGGCCATGGTTCGCTGATCCATTGCCAGGGGCGAGCGCTCGGCCGGGGGGTGATGGGACCGTAAGTTTCTTCATAATTGTTTTTTAACGTCGATAACTGCGCGAAAATGGTGTTGTAGTCCGACAATGCTTTGCTGTCGGAGGGATGAGTGTCGAGATAGAGGTGAAGGTCCACCAGAGTGAATTCCAGCGCCATGATTTCTTTCAATGATGACAGTTGCTCATTTCGCATGCGACTTCCTCCTTTTTAGAGGCGTTGTGATAAAGTCGAACTCACCCCCGTTCCCCCTCTCTTCTGCGGGATAGAGGGGGACACAGCAAGGCTTCGAAGGCTCAGGATTACCCTCCCTTTCGTAAAAGAGAGGCAAGGGTGAGTTTCTCACAACGCATTTAGCGGTCTGATTTTTCATAGACGGAGTATAGCTCCGGGAATATGGTGCCTTTCGTCAAGCCCTCGTCGGGGTCGAAACGATCGCGGTACATCTGGAACGGCACATACGCCCTGGCCAGCTTTATTCCGGCGTTCATCTGTTCCATCGCCATCCTCCTATTATATGACCTCAGCAACATCATGTTATGCCCGGTTCCCTGCGGGGGATACTGGACTAATAAAAAAATGATATAGTCTTATTAATTCCGGTGAATTTTTCCGGATGCGCTTGCCAAACAGCAGAAAAAGAGGTATATTCGGGATGGAAAATATTATTGACCATAACTTCATGCGGAAGTTACGGCCACAGCCATTAGCGGGACGACGCAGGCGGTCCCGGCGGAAGTACTGCTGATCAAGATATGAGAACGGAGGAACGCGCATGTTCGGAAAAAAGGCGGCGTTTTACGGGACGGCACTCCTGCTGGCCGGACTTTTTTGCGCCGGGTGCACGGATAACCATGGGAAAAAAGAGATCAACGCTACAGGGACCATCGAAATGACCGAAGTCACCGTGGGAACCAAGATAGGCGGCAGGATCCTGCGCATCCGGGTGCAGGAAGGCCAGGAAGTAAAAAAGGGAGACCTTCTGGCGGAACTGGAACATGAGGAGTTAAACGCTCAGATATCCGCGGCGCAGGCGAACCTGGACGCCGCGGTGGCCCGCCTTAAAAAGGCCCGTGCAGCCCTTTCGTCATCCGGCGCAGAAGCGGATAAGGATGCGGCTACAGTCAGGGAGGCGCAGGTTGAAATGGCGGAGAACAACCTGGCTGCGGCCAAGGCTAATCTGGAAGCCGCGGAGAAAGACCTTTTCCGCATGGAAGAGCTCTACAAGTCCGAACTGATATCTAAGGCCCAGCATGAACAGGCGCAAATCCGGGAGCGGGTCGCCCGGGCCCAGTATGAGGCGGCCCAAAACCAGTTGGCCGCCGCCAAAACCAATCCAAACACTGAGGACATCCAATTGACGAACAAGCAGACCGAAGCCCTGATCAAACAAGCCCAAGCCAATCTGGCGCTCTTGATGATACAACTGAAGAATACGCGGATCTGCGCGCCGGCATCCGGGGTGATCTCCGCCCGGATGGCGGAGGAGGGTGAAATTGTAGCGCCGGGGGCCGCATTGTTCACGATTTTGGATACCCGCAGGCCGTGGGTGATGATCTACCTTCCCTTGAAAGAAGTGGAAGTGGTTTCCCTGCACCAGAAGGCATACATCATGATGGATGCCTACGAAAAAACCAGGTTTTACGGCAGGATTTCCTTTATCTCCCAGGAGGCTGAATTTACGCCTAAAGATTATCAGAGCAAAGATGAGCGGGTGAAGCAGGTTTTTGCCGTAAAAATCAGAATCGATAGGGCGGACCGCGCGTTAAAAGCCGGGATGCCTGTGGATGTTGTAATCCAGCCGGAGGAATGATGCGCGCTTTGGAAGTCAAGGATCTCACCAAAAAATATCCGGGGGTCGCGGCGGTGAACGCTCTTTCCTTTTCCGTTGCCGCAGGGCGGATTTTCGGCTTTGTAGGCCCGGACGGGGCGGGCAAGACCACTCTTTTTCGCATGCTTTGCGGCATCCTTGTTCCGACGGAGGGGAGCATTTTTGCGCTGGGCGTCGACGTTGTCAGGAATCCTGAAAAGCTCAAGCGCGAACTGGGATACATGCCGCAGAAATTCGCCCTTTATCAGGATCTGACAGTGCGGGAGAACTTGGATTTTTTTGCGGACCTGTACGAGACTCCCCTGGAAGGGTTGGAGCAGCGGAAGCTGGAACTGTTGCGCTTTGCCGGTTTGCTTCAATTTCAAAGACGCCCGGCGGGCAACCTTTCAGGAGGGATGAAACAGAAACTGGCGCTTTGCTGCACCCTGATTCACGCGCCCCGCCTGCTGATCCTTGATGAACCCACCACCGGCGTTGATCCGGTATCCAGAAAAGAGTTCTGGGATCTGCTCATGCCGCTGCCGGAGCGGGGGACCACCGTGATCGCGAGCACGGCCTATATGGACGAGGCGGAAAAATGCCATGACGTGGCGTTGATGAATCTGGGAAAGATTATGAAGATCGGTTCGCCGTCAAGCCTGAAGGAAAACCTGCAAGGCCGGATTTACGAGGTGCGGGACGAAAGGATCCGGGAAGTGCAGAGATATTTAGCGGAGCAGGCATGGCTTGAGGAAATACAGGTTTTCGGGGATCGCCTTCATGCGCAGGTTCGAACCGGTCTGGCGGGGGAGCCGGGGCTCGAGCGGCTGCGGGATCTACTGCAAACCGCGGGGTTTCCGGGGGCCAGGGCGGCGTTGATCCGGCCTTCCCTGGAAGACGTTTTTGTCAGTCTGATGGACAGGTAACGATGAACTGGGGGAAAAATGGTTTCAGTAAAGGTAAATGATTTGACCAAAAAGTTCGGAGCTTTTACGGCCGTAAACCGGATCTCCTTTCAGGTAAACGAAGGAGAGGTCTTTGGCTTTCTGGGCCCGAACGGTGCGGGGAAATCCACCACCATAAAGATGCTGTGCGGCATTCTGGCGCCGACGGAAGGCGAAGCCATCGTGGCGGGCTATAATGTATCTCACGATCCCGAGCCGGTGAAAAAAAACATCGGTTATATGTCGCAGCGTTTTTCTCTTTACGAGGATTTAACCGTTGAGGAAAATTTGAGGTTTTACGCGGGGATCTATGAAATCCCCCGGGCAAAACTGGCGGACCGGATCCGGGATGTGCTTTCGGTTACGGATCTGGCCGGCAAGGAGAAAATCGCCGCGGCGGCGCTGCCCAAGGGATGGAAACAGCGCCTGGCGCTGGGGTGCGCGATCATCCATCATCCGCCTGTTCTTTTTCTGGATGAGCCCACCTCCGGGGTGGATCCCATATCCCGCCGGCGTTTCTGGGATCTGATCGGCCTGCTTTCCTGCGAGGGTACGACGGTCTTTGTGACTACGCATTTCATGGACGAGGCGGAGCATTGCAACCATATCGCTTTTATTGCCGGCGGGCGGCTGGCAAGCCTCGGCACTCCCACTGAATTGAAGGGCAACTCGGGCAGCGCTTCCCTGGAAGAAGCGTTCGTCTATTACGCTAGCATAGTCTTGTAAAGAGGCATTATGCGATATGCAGTGTTTGGGCGCCGTCAAACAAACAGCGGAACAATTATGGGAGGCAATTGCGTTGTTGCCTTAATTCAAGGTCTTGCCACTAAATATAGTGTATGGCTGGCATTAGGCTATCGATATTTAGCGGCAAGACGTAAAATTATCATAACAACGCAAATTGCTCATGGAAAGGCGGCATGACCGAAGCATGAGACAGCTTTGGGCGATTATCCGGAAAGAGTTCATGCAGATCCGCAGAGATCCCCGGACCCTGGGGATTATCATCCTGGCTCCGGTGATCATGCTTGTAATTTACGGATACGCGATAAATTTCGACATTAAACACATCGGCATCATCGTGTGCGACCTGGACCGCTCTGCTGCAAGCAGGGATTTTATCCGCGGCTTTACCGCATCCGAGTATTTTGATTTGACAGGATTCGAGATGAACCCTGAGAAACTCACCGGATATCTGGATGCGGGGAAATGCCGGGCCGTATTATGGATTCCCCGGGGGTACGGGCGGAACATCAAAGCCGGGATCCCTGGCACGGTTTTTTTAGGGGTGGATGGTTCGGACGCCAATACGGCGGTGATAGCTGCGGCATATTTGAGGGCATATGCCGGATCTTACGCGGCCAAGATCCTGTCATCGCGCCTTTTGCGCGCCGGCCAGGGCATGCGGGGCGAAAGGATGATCCCTTTTCAGGTGGAGCCGCGCATCTGGTACAATTCGGCGCTGCAGAGTTCGCATTTCATCGTACCCGGTTTGATATCAACCCTTTTGATGATGCTGGTTTCCCTGCTCACCGCCATGGCCGTCACAGGCGAAAAAGAGCGGAATACATTCGAACAACTGGCGTCAAGTCCGGTCAAGCCGTGGATCCTGATTCTGGGTAAAATATTGCCCTATTCCGTCTGCTCGTTTGGGGGAGTATTGCTCATTATTCCAGCAGGCATCATGCTTTTCGGGGTGCCGTTGCGCGGAAGCCCGGTTGTGCTGTTTGCGTTCATTATCATGTTTCTCCTGGCCATCCTGGGATTCGGGCTTTTTGTGTCCACTATCGCTAAAACCCAGCAGCAGGCGATGTTTTTGGCCATTTCACTTACGGCCATGCCGGCCATCCTTCTTTCCGGATTTGTTTTTCCCATCGAAAGCATGCCGTGGCCGCTTAAGCTTCTGTCATATCTAGTTCCGGCCAGGTATTTTCTGGTATCCCTGAGAGGAGTGTTTTTAAAAGGCGTTGGCTTTGAGATATTATGGCCGGAATTTCTGGCTCTGACGATCTTTGCCTGCATATTGCTGACTATGGCTGCGTTGCGATTTAAGAAAAGGTTGGATTGAAGCATGTTAAACGCCAGAATTTTGTCCATTGCAAAAAAGGAAGTTCTGCAACTGGTCAGGGACCGTAAAACCCTGCCGCTGATCTTGATTGTTCCCTTGATCCAGGTCATCCTGTTCGGCTACGTGGCCGCCACTGAAGTAAAGAACATCGGATTCGGCATTTACGATCTGGACAATTCCGCATTGAGCAGGGAAATCGTGGCCAGAGTGGAGCAGTCCGGATTTTTCTTTCAATACGGGAGAGCGGCCCGTTATGTTGAGCTGGATCAATGGCTGGACGCCGGTAAAATCAAGATCGGCCTTGTCATCCCCGCGGGATTTGAAAAGGATGTATGCGCGCATGCCCTGCCTCGGGTGCAGGTTTTAATCGACGGCGCCGACCCCAATACGGCATCCATCGCGCAAACGTATTTTTTAAATATTATCGGGGCCATATCCGGGGATATAACCCGGGAATGGCTGGCGCGGCTGCCCGGAGGCTACCTGCCTAAGCCGCCCCTGGAATTGCGCAGCCGGGTGCATTACAATCCGGAATTGCGCGCGGTCAATTATATGGTACCCGCCATTACCGCCATCATTTTGCTCATCACTACCACTTTGCTTACCGCACTTTCCATAGTACGGGAGAAAGAAGCGGGGACCGTGGAACAGATCATGGTAACCCCCGTCAAACCGTGGGAGTTCATCCTGGGCAAGCTGCTGCCCTTCCCCTTCATCGGCCTGCTGGAGGTGGTCCTGGTGGTGGGAGTCGGCGCCCTGTGGTTTGGGATCCCCATACATGGCAGTCTGCCGCTGCTCTTTTTCTGCGCGGCGCTTTTTTTATTGACCACTTTGGGTATGGGGCTCGCCATCTCCGCTGTTTCCAAAACCCAGCAACAGGCCATGCTTAGCACGATGTTTTTCCTGATCCCGAACATCCTTTTATCAGGTTTTGTTTTTCCCATCGCCAATATGCCGAAACCGCTGCAGTGGATTACCTACTTCATCCCCGGCCGCTATTTTATTGAAATAATCAGGGGGATTTACCTCAAGGGAATCGGGGCGGAACACCTGTATCCCCAAATGGCGGCCTTGCTGGTCCTGGGGCTGTCCATCTTCGGTTTGGCGGTCAAGAATTTCCGGAAGAAATTGGCATAATTGATGCATGATCAGCGAATAACCGTTTATGGGATGTAATTATCGAAGCGCTCCAGGCAGGGAAAAAACGGGAAAACGGCGAATATTTATTTGAGTGGGAGGTCCTGGAGGATTTCAAGCCGAAGTCCTCCATAACACCGGCGTTTGCACCGAAAATGGGAGGAATCCGCAAGAAACGGGTTGAAAAGCTTCGCGCTCAAGCGATAAGGAGGAAAAAGTTTGCCTTGGCATGATATGCTGTACTCCGTCCCGTTGGGTTCCGCGGCAGCCATTTCTCTGGCGCTGGCTTTTTACGCGTGGAAACGCCGCCGTCCGACAGGCTACATATCTTTTGTTTTTCTTATGCTGTCCGTGGCGGAATGGTCCCTCGGATATACTATGGAGTTGGGAAGCGCGGATTTGCACGCCAAACTGTTCTGGGCGAAGGTGCAGTTCCTGGGCATGGTAGTCGTTCCGGCGGCCTGGTTAATATTTATCGTGATCAACATCGGAAGGGAAACCTGGCTGAAGTACCGGATTGCGATCCTTATATGGGCGGAACCGGTCATTGTCTGTATACTTGTCTGGACCAACGACTTTCATAAGATCATCTGGGATACCATGAGCATGCCGGCAGGCGGACTCCCGGCATCGCTGCACCCGGCTTACCGTTGGGGCTTCTGGATGCATACGGTTTATTCATATATGGTAATCTTCTTCGGCGCGCATTTGCTGTTTATGAGCCATATTCAATCCCCGCATTTTTACCGCAGGCAAACCGGCATGCTGCTGGTTGGAGGGTTTGCCCCGTGGGTCGTGAACATCATGCATATCTTCCGTCTCGGTCCCATTCCAGACCTGGACTTTACGCCCCTGGCGCTTTCCCTGTCGGGGCTTGCGGTATCGCTGGGGGTATTTCGTTTTAACTTTTTGGATATCATGCCGGTGGCGCGCGACGCGGTGATCGAAAACATGCGGGATCTAGTGATTGTGCTGGACGACCAGAACCGGATCGTGGATTTGAACCCCTCCGCCCGGAGGATTATCGGGGAAACATACCGGGAAGTCATCGGGAGATCCGCTTTTGAGATCTTCTCACACTGGCGCGAATTGATGGAAAAATATCGCGATACTTACGAGGCGGATGCGGAAATAGCTGTGATGAGGGGGGAGGAGGAGCGCCATTTCGATCTGAGCATTTCCCCCCTGCGCGCCGGCGATGGGAAGAATCCGGGAAAATTGATTATGTTGAAAGATATCACGGAAAGGAAGAATGCGGAAAAACTTAAGACGAGCCTGGGCCAGATGCAGGAGGCCATGGAGGAAACCATTCGGGCCATGGCCAGGATCGTGGAGATGAGGGATCCTTATACCGCCGGGCACCAGCGCCGCGTGGCGAAAATCGCCAGCGCCATCGCGGAAAAAATGGGGCTTCCGGAGGGGCAGGTTTATGAGATCAATATGGCGGCGCTCATCCATGATATCGGGAAAATATATGTGCCCTCGGAAATACTGAGCAAACCGGGGCGCTTGAGCGCCATAGAATTCAGCATGATCAAGGCCCATTCCCAGGTGGGATACGATATTTTAAAGAACATCAATTTCCCGTGGCCGATCGCCCGGATTGTACTGCAACACCATGAAAGGATAGACGGCTCCGGATATCCATCCGGCTTGAAGGGCGAGGATATTCTGCTGGAAGCGAAAATACTGGGCGTGGCCGATGTAGTGGAGGCAATGTCAAATTACCGTCCCTACCGCGAAAGGCTTGGGGTGGAAAGCGCCATTATGGAAATCACCGAAAACCAGGAAATCCTGTACTGCAGGGAAGTCGTAGAGGCATGCTCCCTGGTTTTCAGGGAAAGGCAATTTCCCATCGACTAGAATCTTCATTCACTGGATTGCCAGCCAGTCCTTTGCCTGCTCCAGACTGTGAAAAATCGGCAGATGCCTGCCGGAAAACTTCATGACAGCCTTGTATGCGATCTCTTGCAGGCCGGTGATGCCTACCACGGCACCCGCCTTCACGTAGGGTTTGTTGTGCGCGGTGAAGTCCTTGAACGATTCCACGACTTCGATGTTGAAAACCAGGCCGGTGACATCCACCAGGGTCAGCACCGAGCCATGCGGTTTCGCTTTAATGATATTTTTGGCTTCGTCGATAATTCCGCGCAGGATGTTTCTGTTTTTACGGTCGATACGGGTAAAATCGAGAAAGACGATCTCCTTGCCCTTGTGCTGGATGACTTGAACGCGGTCCATTGCAGGCCTCCTCGCATGTATGTAATGTCATATAATATACAACGTCCCCCAATAGCAAACAACCGTGATAAGACCAGTCAGGCGGATCGATTTCACGCTAATCCCTCCTTTTTGCGGCAAGGGATTAATTATCGGGGAATTTGCCTTTGGCCAGGATATCCGGGTAGGTTTTATAAAAAACATCCACCAGGGCGGGATCGAACATGACGCCTTTGTTTTTCATGATCAGCTTCTTGGCGTCCCCGGGCTTCATGCGGCGGCGATAGGGCCTGTCCGTGGTAAGGGCGTCAAAGACATCGCAAAGCGCGACTATCCTGGCCAGCAAAGGGATCTTTTCGCCGGCAAGGCCTTCCGGATAGCCGTTCCCGTCCCAATGTTCATGGTGATGGCGCACGGCCTGCAGGATCTCCCCGCTGATTCCTTCCAGCAGCGAGAGGATTTCCGCGCCTTTAAGGGGATGTTCCTTGATGGAAAGGTATTCGTCATGGGAGAGCTGGCCGGGTTTCAGCAGTATGTCGTCGCGAATGCCGATTTTACCCACGTCGTGAAGAATCGCCGCCAATTCTAGGTGCTCGTACTGGGATTCGGTGATGTTGAGTTCGGCCGCGAACACGAGGGCGTAATCCCTGACGCGCCGGGAATGAAAGTGGGTGTAAGAATCCCTTTTGTCGATGGCGCTGGAAAAGGCCGCAAAGGATGACTTCAACTGGTTGCGCGAAGATTCATACAATTTGGCGTTTTCCAGGGCGATGGCGATATAATGGGCAAGTTCCGCAAGGAAGGCGATATCATGCTCATCAAAGCCGTCGCGGGCCTTGTTGATGACTTCCAGCACGCCGATGACTTTCCCCTTGACCAGTAGCGGGATGGCCGCCAGGTTTTTGGTGGTAAAGTTGTAATATTGATCGATTTTTTTGTAATGTCTGGGATCATGCTGCGGGTCGTTTACATACACCGTCTGCATGTGCTGAATCACCCATCCGGCAATGCTGCCCTGAATAGGGACTTTAATGCCGGTGACGTTGCGGCCCCTGAATTGCCCCGCCTGCAGGAAATAAAGCTCTTCGTCCCGGGAGTCGAACACCAGAATGGCGCTGGCCTCAACCTTGAGGAGATCGGTGAGTTCCTGGTTGATGGTTTCCAGAAGTTCATGAAGATTCAGTGAGGAATTGATCTTTTTGACCAATTCCAGCAGGTAGGCGACATATTGTTGACTGAGCATTTCCATATCCACACCCCCTTTTTTGAGGCACCGGCCGGAATACACTTACATGCCGCGCAGGATTTTGATGCGCTCCTCCACGGGCGGATGGGTGGAAAAAAGGTTTTTGACCATGCCTTTATGTTCCGTCAGGGGATTGATGATATATAAATGAGCGGTGGCCTTGTTTGCAACCTCCAGGGGATCCGCATCCCGGGCGATTTTTTCCAGGGCGCTCGCCAGGCCTTCAGGATTTTTCGTGAGATATGCGGCGCTTGAATCGGCAAGATATTCTCTTTTGCGCGAGATCGCCATCTGGATCAACAGTCCCGCCAGCGGAGCCAGGATGGCCAGCGCGATTCCGATGATGGCAACGATGCCGCCGGTTTCATCACGGCCGCGCCTGCGGAACCGGAATGAGCGGAGGAAGAAGTCTGAAAGCAAGGCGACGGCGCCGGCCAGGATCGCGGCCAGACCGGCAAGGCGTATATCGTAGTTCCTGATATGGGATATTTCATGGGCGACGACCCCTTCGATTTCATAACGAGTCAATTTGCTCAACAGCCCGGTGGTGACGGCCACCACGCCGTGCTCCGGGTCGCGCCCGGCAGCGAAAGCATTGGGGGCGGTGTCATCTATGACGTATATTTTAGGAGCGGGAAGGCCCTGACCCAGGCTTAAAGCCTCCACGATATGGTAAACGAAGGGATATTCCCGCTTCTCAAGCGGTCTGGCGTTGCTGATCCCCAGGATGATGTTGTCGCTGTGATAATAGCCGATGAAACCTTGAATGACCGCGATAATCAAGGCCCCAAAAACCATGCCGATCCCATAGCCGCTGATATGGCCCAGGATATATCCCAGAACCGCCATCAATAGAAAGAAAACCGTAAACAACACCGCGGAATTTATTTTGTTGCGGCTGATCTGCTCATAAACATTGATTTTTTCCATATGCCTCCGGGAGAATTCGGCGCGGCGCCCGGTTACTTCCGGGTCTTCATCATCCCACAAGGCGAAGGTGGAGAAGTTTTCCGTCATAAGGCCTCCTTGGTTGAGCAATTTGCGTTATTATGATAATTTTACGTCTTGCCACTAAATATCGATAGCCTAATGGTAGCCATACACTATATTCAGCGGCAAGACCTTGGATTAAGGTAACAACGCAATTGCCTCTAGTTGGGAAAAAGTATTATTCCGCCTGTTCCGTTTCAATCAGCAGGGGGTTCCGCATCAACCCGCATGGGACAAGCCGGTACTCCAGGCTCCAGCGGTCGCCCGTCGTGCGGAACTCGCCGGGACCGGTCCAGGAGGGATTTTTCATATTAAAGTGGAGCGGCCCGTGTGAATTGCGCCGGTGGCCCATCACCTGGATGCCGAGAATAAATCTCTTCCGGTTAATGCTGTCGGTAATATCCAATTCATAGGGAGGCCAGGCGATGATGCCGGCCGGTACTCCATCGATAAAGATCTGTACCGCCGCGCCCAGAAATTCCGGAACCCTTATAATATATCTGCGCCCCTGGCCCCGGTTCAGCTCCAATTCCGTCAAATAAGTAACCGCGCCGCTATAGAACGGTAAACCCTGCATTGTCCAATCGCCGGTTTCAAGCCGGTAATTCCACGCCGTCAGGGTGATGTCGGCCCCTTCCGCCACCACGCCGAAATCTCCAAGCAGATAAACGATCTCAAGACCCGGGTGGTTTTCGCTGTAGTTGCATGACAGTTCCAGCTTATTTTCGCCCAGTCTGATCAATGCCGGATCGATGGCGAGCGTTTGAAGGGAACGGTCCACCCAAAAACCCCGGGGTCTGGAGGTATCGACGGGCGCGGCATTAATACGGATCTCATATAATTCGGGCCGTTCCAAGGCCAGCAGCATATTACCCCGCGGAAGCGCCTTCACATTAAAAACATATTTTATGCGCACGGACTTGGCCGGCGGATCATTCCGCCTAGAGCGCGCCCAGGGCTGCTTCATGCTGCCCCCCCGGACCGGGATTTTCATGGAGGCCCGGATATTTGAGTCAATGCGTAAAATCTCATCAGGTTCCCTGAAAGGTTCATTGCCGACCGCATAATATGCCCTGTCGAGGACGCAAACGTTGGGTTCGGACAACTGCACCTCCCAGAGCTTCCCGTTCAGCTCGCGCTCATTTGTGGTTCTGGTTTTCAACATCGGCGATAAGGCGAGTGTCGACGTTTTTTTTGGTGCAATAAACAGCCGGCTGCCGAAACGGGGCAGAGATGTCAGTATTTCCCATCGGCCGCCTGCATATGACGCATTTGCGGCATGTATGGTTCCCCGCTCAGGGTCGCAAAGTATGGGAGAGCCCTGGCACTCTGCAAAACCGGTGATTTTGACTTCCGCAAATTCAAGCGTGCGTTCGTTTATATGGCTGTCGCCCACGGGCCACCGGGCGGGCGAGGTAAACTCGTGGCTGGTATTGCAGATAAAAAGGTAAAAAGCATCAGCGTCTTCCCTGAGCAAGTGCAAAAGCCCCTTGATTTGCGCGCCTGAGCGGTCCGTAATGGAAACGCGCCGCGCCGAATCCGACAGGATGGAGATCATATCAGTGCCGGGCTCTGCGCAGGACGGACATTGCGCGGCAAATTCCATTGCGCGGGCCGACGCTTTTCCGTCAACATGGCCGGGCGCGCGTCCGACGAAAAGCACGGTTCCGCCCTGCTCCTTGAACCGCTTGAGAAGGGCGACGGTTGTGGAGCGGATGGTGAGCATTTCTGGCACTAATACCGTAGTATAAGACGCCCGTCCCAGGGTCAGGCGCGGACGGCCGTACAAAACCGTTATGCCGCCCAATCTGGAAAGCATTTCTTCATCGCCGTAATCGAAGTCGATATTGGCTTCCAGGATGCGGTCGCGGAGATCGATGAAAGAGCGGTTCATTCTGTTCAGCATGTCCCGGTTGAGGTTCCATCCGTATTTAATATGCTGCCACATGCTTTCCACCGGATGAATGACCAGCAAATCCCGAACTTCCTCGCCGCGGGTCATAATAGCGTTTATGCGGGCAAAATAGTCTTCCACATAACGGTATTTGTCCCACCAGGGTGATTGGTAGAAGATGCTGGCGGGATAGTCGCGCTTCGCTTCGCCCTCCATGGTATACCAAGCCAGGTGCTGGCAGCGGACGTTGATGCCGAGGGCGGCCTGCCAATCGCCCAGAGCCTTGTGGCCCTCCCACGGGAAATCCCATCCCGTGCAGCCGTATGTTTCGGTGATCCGCCAAAGACTGCCGGTCTGCCGCGCAACCGAGGAGACCTGCTTGGCCGTATCATATTCGCGGTTATATTGCGTTAATAGGTCCATGCCCGGAGCCTGCATGTGTTCATAAAAACGCATGGGGCTGCCCGCTTTCGAGGCTTGCGTGGAGAGCATCTCCTCGCAGAGCACGTGACCCGTAAAAAATAGATTATTCCGCCCGCACCATTGGCCGATTTGCCGTGCGAAGGCGTCCACGAAAAGGTGAGTGACGCAGTCCATGTAATGGAAGCGGGCTTCACTGATTCCCGCCTCCTCAGCATCAAAGAATATTTCCGGCAGATGCTCAATGATGTCGTAACCATAACGTTTTCTAAACACCCTTGGAAGGCGGTCCGTCCAGGGGAAAACGGCGCACGGCCTGTCGCCGTTCTCCCATCCGTCGTCGAAATTGGGTTCATCCGTAAAAATCCCCGGTACCGCCGCCCCGAAATGTTTTCCTATCCGCTTCCGGTACGCGTCGTGGGTACGCGCGATGAAATTCCGTACCGCTTTATGGTTCATGGTATCAAGGTAGGAGCAGCCGTTAAACCAATCGCTTGTTTTGGAGATTACCGAACGGAAAATGACCAGTCGTTTGCCATTCTCCAGCTTTATCCTTCCGGGATCCCTGACGGGCTCCGCCCGGGTGAGTTTCTGTTTTTCAAGGAATCCCGTAAATACGGCAAGGATGCCTTTCCTGTCGAGTACCGCCGGGATGTCTTCCAAGATTTCTATTTCAAGATGGCGCATGCGGAAAGCGGGATTTTTGGTGACAAATCCTCCCGCCGCGCCCGACGGCCATCTGTCTTCGTCATATAGCCAGGCTTCCATGCCGAGCCGGGCCGCTTCGTCGATGCAGGCGTTGACACATTCGAACCATTCATCGGATAGATACGGGGTATCCAGGCCCACCCTGGAATGCATGAAGAATCCACCCAAGCCCATGGTATGCATGTTCTGAATCTGGGTCTTGAGTTCCGCGGGGGAAAGCTTTCCATTCCAGGCCCAAAAAGGTTTTCCGCGGTACCGTGCGGGCGGCGACTGGAATTCTGACATAATTGAACTTTTCATGGGAACTCCTAACCGGTTTGGGAACCGTCGATTTTATTAAAGGTGATTAAACTTATACTATTATACCAATTCCCGGGGCTGCCCGGTTTAAGCCTGCTAAAACTTCACCACCGGGACCGCGCGGGCCGCTTCCTCGATCTCAAAATATTCCCTGGGTGAAAATCCCATTATCCCTGCAAAGATGTTGGCGGGAAATGATTGTATCCCCGTGTTGTACCTTTGGACCGCGTCGTTGTAAAATTGTCTGGAATAGCTGATCTTGTTCTCCGTGCCGGAAAGTTCTTCCTGTAATTGCAGGAAATTTTGGTTCGCCTTCAGCTCCGGATAGTTCTCAGCCACTGCGAACAAGGATTTCAAGGCGCCGGTGATGGCGTTTTGGGCCTGGGACTGCTCGCCCACGGTAGCGGCCTGGGCCATCATGGCTCTCGCTTTTGTAATGTTCTCGAAAGTCTCCTTTTCATGGGCGGCATAACCTTTTACGGTTTCCACCAGGTTCGGGATAAGATCCGATCGGCGCTTCAATTGGACGTCGATCTGGTGCCAGGCGCTTTCCGCCTGGTTTTTCATGCGGACCAGTCCGTTGTATATCCCGATTAGAACCAGGGCTATAAAACCAATTGCAATCAGGGGAATCCACATTTTTCCACGCTCCCTTTTTTGTCAGATGCCGGATGAACCTTGAAATACGCACCGTCTTAACCTTATTGCTTCTAAATAATTCCACCCTTTACCGGTAAATTCCTCCTTAGAGGTTTTACTTAACTTTCGCACTTTGATTCAAATGCAGCAAAGCCAATGTTATTACATAGCCATAAAAAAACGGCCTTCAAGGCCGTTTATAAGTTCACGGTGAGTCTTTCTCTTTTTTTCCGGCTGTTGTCCCTGCGCCAGATGATCTCCTCGTCCGGTATGGCTTTTTCAAACCTGCGGAAGCCGGCGATTTCAAAGCCGTGCTTGTCTGCCAGCTCGCTGATGGTATCCAGCTTCTCCAGGGAAAGCTCCGACCCCAGGGTAAAGCATTCAAAACGGGATTCCAGCGTAAGGATCATTGTTTCCGCCATGCATGCCTCTGCGCAGTCGGGGGGGAAGCCGATGTCTATGCCGAGCTCCATCTGGCCTGGCACCTTGATAACCCCGCCGTCGATCACCAAGACATCGTCCCTGGCGTCGTTTACAGCCCGCGAAAGGTTCCGGGGCCGAGCCACATCGCAAATCACGGCGCCGGGCTTCAAATCCCCGGGTTCGACGATCACGCCGGTGGCGCTGCTCACGGCGATTACAATATCCGCATCCTTTACGCTTTCCCGGGGATCCGTGGAAACGCTGATAGCGCATGAATTGTTTTCATGAAGCTCTTTTTTAACGGGGGCGAGAAGATCGATACTGCGATCCGCCAGGGTCAGTTTCGGGACTTTCCGGGCCAACACTTTGGCGCAGGCGGCTCCGATGGAACCTGCCGCTCCGATTACCGAGGCTTTGGCTCCAGAGAGATCGATCTCCATTTTTTGGGCGGCCAGTAAAGTGCTGTCGATTGCCGAGGCTGAAGTATAGCTGTTGCCGGTTGTTACGGGGATGCGAAGCCTTTTGGCGATAGAGATTCCTTTGTCGCCGATCACTTTGGTAAAAGCGCCGAGGCCGAAAATTTGCGCCCCCAGGTCTTCGGCCATTTTACCCGCTTTTGTTATGAGGTTGTAAGCTTTTTCCAAAGGCATCTCCAGGATCTGCCGCGGGGTGCGCGGAAGCGCGATGAACCATCCTTTAATTTCCGCGCCTGTTTTAGATCGGATGCCTGTGATCTCGCTCACCTTCATCGGCGGTAAAAAATCCAAGATCTTCTCGATAACGGGATCCGGGAATGATTCCATAAATTTAAATTTTCTCACTGCATCCTTGGGTTTTATAGGGTGGATTAAAAAAGCGAATTTATTCAAGGGAATTCCTCCTAACGCAATTTGCGTTATTATGATGCTTTTACGTCTTGCCGCGAAATATCGGTAGCCTAACGGCAGCCATACACCATATTTAGTGGCAAGACCTGGCATTAAGGTAACAACGCAATTGCCCTTCCTAAAATGTGGGACTTATGTTTACATTATCACACCGGCGGGCGTATTGCAAGAAGAGATTACGGTTTGTTTATTGTTGCCGATCCCGGGCTTTTTTATAACATGGATGTAATTTTATATATTCTTGAAAAAAGGATTGCCCTTTTGTCAGACGGACTCCGCAAGGCCCAGGGAGCAAAGGGCGGCGGGTATTTCCGCAAAACCGGATACAATAATATCCGAACCTTCCAACTCGGACGGAGAGCCGTATCCGAAAGCGCACCCGATCACTTTTAATCCCGCGGCCTTGCCGGTTTCCACATCATAGGAGCGGTCGCCGATTAAGGCTGATTTTACGGGATCGATCCGGTTTTCCGCAATGATCAGGTTTACCAGTTCGGTTTTATTTTGCAGTTTTAAATCCGTACTGGCGTAAATGCCGGAAAAAAGAGCGGAAATGCCGGTGTGTTTCACTATGGATTCCAAATAGGAGAGAGTTCCGTTACTGGCCACGTATAGGGTCCAGCCTTCGGCCAGCAAAGTCTGGAGCGTCTCCCGCGCCTCCGGAAAAAGCCGGCCTTCTTTGCGCTCGAAAAGTTCATCCTCGTTTACCCGCATCAACCTTGAGGCATGCTCCCTTATCGCGGCCGGCTGCTCCGGCAAAAGCTGCCGCCAGATTTCAGGGATGATTTTGCCCATGGTGGATAAAAACTCCGCATCGGACGGGACGGGCCCCCGGTGCAGGCCGCTGGCGGCCAGTTGGGCGAAAGTGCGACGGAAAGCCTTCAACACCACGCTGCTTGACTGAAAGATTGTACCGTCCATGTCCAGGATCAAAGCGTTTTGCATATGCACCACCGACAAGAAAGATTGTTTAATGGTTTTGCGTTTTTTTCGGCAATCCGTATTTCATTATAGTTTACTTGGAGATTCCGCGCAAGTAAAATATGGGCGGCTTTGCTACGGCCGCAACCCATAAAAAAATCCGGCTCTCTTGTTTCATGAGAGCGGTTTGCGTTATCACCATATTTTTATGTCTTTTCACTAAATATCGGGGTTAAATGCAGCCATATACTATATTTAGCGGCAAAGCCGTTTTAAGGCAACAACGCCATTGCTTTTGGTCGAAATAAAAAATCGCCCCCTCTCTGATCGGCTTCGATGGAACGTCTCAGAGAGGGGGAAGGGGGTGACTTATTCATTTGCGTCAGCAAAACTGTAATGAAACGCTACTTTCCCAGTACCTGGTTGACAACTTCAATCACCTGGCGGGGATTGAAGGGCTTAGTGATAAAACCGGCCGCCCCTGCCTTGATGCACTCCCTGACAATCCTTTGATCCCCCATGGCCGAACACATGATGACTTTAGCCTGCGGATGGCGCAGCATCAGTTTGCGGAGGATTTGCACCCCGTCGCCTTCGGGCATGGTGATGTCCAAAAACAGCAGATCCGGATTGCATGCCTCATAGCTGCGCATCACTTCGCCGCCGGTGGAAGCCCCCGCCACGATTTTATGGCCTTCCTGGGCCAGGATATCGTGGAGCATTTTTTTTATGATCACCGCATCGTCCGCAACCATAATGCTTGCCATATTTTCACCTTTTCCCGGTTGTTGATTATAGTAGTTGTTACCAAAGGCAACTGCGTTGTTACGTTAATGCCAGGTTCTGGCGGCAAGACGTTAAATTATCATAACGACGCAAATTGCTCTACCATTATGTTCGGCGTGTTTTGCGGGAAACTTAACAATGGTTTGTTTTTCCCGATCAAAAGGGTTTTCGCTTTCTTCGACGAAGATAAAAACAAAAGGGGGAATCCGCCATGATAAGACATCCGCGGGAGATGACGGTGGAAATCAAGGAGAAGATGCGGGGCGGCGCGGGAAGCGTCGAAATCACCCATCTGTTCAAACAGGAAGAACTGAAAGGCAAAGCGCGCCTGGCGGCGCGCATTACGATCCCGGCGGGAGGATCCATCGGTTTTCACCGGCACGATCAGGAGGAAGAGATCTTCTATTTTGTTTCAGGAAAAGGCAGGGTTGACGACAACGGGACAGCCAGGGAAGTGGGGCCTGGCGATGCCATGCTAACCGGAGCTGGCGCGGGGCATGCGGTGGAAAACGTCGGGAATGAGCCTCTGGTCATGACGGCCGTGATTTTAGTCTACTGATAATCCCGGCATTATTTTATACCTGGGGGTGATGACTTGTCCATCGGCGGCGCGCTGCTGGTGTTAATTGTGTCACTGCTCGCGGCATGGAGTGCGATCCATTCTATTTCGGTGTACAACGGGATCATCGGGCTTCATCATAATGTTGAGAAGGCCTGGTACAATGTGGACGACCTTTTGAAACAAAGGCACGATGAAATTCCCAATCTGGTCAAGATATGCCGGGGTTACATGGAGCATGAGAAGGAAGCCTTGCTGTGCGTCGCGGAAGCGCGCGATCTTTATAGGCGGGCTACCGCCGTGGCCTCGAAAATCGCTTCGGATGATCAAATACGCCGAAGTTTGTCGGAAATATGGGCGCTGGCCGAGGGGTATCCCGCGCTGCAAGCGGATCAGACGTTTCAATACCTTTTAAGGCGGTTTGCCGAATTGGAGGAAAAAATAGCCGATCGGCGCATTTTTTATAACGAATACGTCAGAAATTACAACAACCGGCTGGAGCGTTTTCCCGACAAATTGGTGGCGGACATTTGCGGTTACAGGAGAGCCGCGTATTTTCAAATTCGGGGCGCAACCCGTCTCGTCAACAGCATTAGCGTGGAAGATCAGGATATCAGGCGGTCCGGGACGGCGCAATAAGGAGAAGGGGCATGGGGGAAGAGCAAAGGTATTTTGTCATGCGGGACAGGGAAAAAATGGGTCCGTTCAACCGTCAGGAACTGGAAGACTTATGGCTGGGGAAAAGCCTGCCTGGCGAAACCGTCCTCAAGGAAGAAAAAACCGGCGCCTCCCTGCCCCTCGGTTCGCTGTTTGTCCCTCCCGCCGCAGAGATCCCCGCCGGCGGATCACAACCCGGATCGCTTAATGAAAAGTCGGATCCGGTTCCCGCCGGGGATGCCCGTGAGGCCGCGGCTCTGGAGCAAAATCCCGTGACGGCACATATCGGTTCCGTGAGAACCCGCACTTTCGAGTCTGTCGCATACATGCTCATCCTGGTTGTGTTCTTTGTGTTCGTGAAATTTTACGAATTGAGGTTCACCGCCCCTTATTTGCTGGCCGGAGCGGGCATATTGTTTATAACCGACTTTTATTTTTACTGGAAAACCGCCAGGCTGATCATGGATACCCCTACCAGCAAAGCTCGGTCCGCGGCGGTGGGACAGGTGGAAATGGCGGGGGAGGTGCGCTCGCTGAAGAACCTGTGCGGGCCTTATTCCGGAGTTCCTTGCGTCATCTGCGAATATAAAAGAGAAGAAAAGGATTACCGGGGCAGGCGCAGGACCGTATCTTCCGGTACGCTTTCCGCCCCCTTCATGCTTGTGGATGGAACCGGCGAAATTCTGGTGGATCCTGACCGGGCGCAGGTAAGTTTTGTCCGGGAGGGCGCCGTCCGGTCTTGGGGGGCTTGGGACTTTCATACCGAGTTTTCCCCGGGGGTCTATGTTTATGAGCGGTGGATCGTAGCGGGCGAGACGGTTTATATCCTGGGCCGGGCGGATGCGGTATCGGAAGGCGGCGGGGAGGAGCATTTCATGATTCATAAAGGCGATGCCGGGGAGCAGTTCATGATCATGCGGGGCAAGGAAAACACCGTCCTGAAGCGGCTTAAATCAAAATGCTTCAGGGCGGCGTGTTTCGGGATTTTTTGTTTGGCCGCAGCTGTCTTTTGTTACGCCGGATAATTGTATTACGCACAAGCAATCATTGTGCTCCCGGACATTAAGTATATCTTTGGTTATTTGAAATCTTATCCCTTTTATGTTCAGCCATAACTGCAAACATGCGCCGTTTCCTGACACTTCCAGTCGTCAGGTTTTTTGATATATGTTATAATTTTTATGTATCTTTATCCCCCGGTGATTAAGCGGATTATAGCGCGGATGTTGTATTTATAGGAAGCAAATTGCGTTGACATTAATTCAAGGTCTTGCTGCTAAATATAGTATGCGGCTACATTTAAGCCGTCAATATTTAGTGGCAAGACGGAAAAATGCAGTTACAACGCAAATTGCTCATAGGAGGAATCGGTAATGGACTGGAAGGGAATCCGCTGGGAGCGGGTGGCGCTGAGCCTGTCCGCCGGACTTGCGGTTCTTTTCGGGGCGCATTTTTTGGAGCAGGTCGTGCGGGTGGAGAAACCTTTGAAAAGCCGGATCATGGAGATTCAGGGAGTAAGCGGGGTGTCATGGCGCAGGGAACAGGCCGGTTATGAAATGAACCTCCGCCTGGATGAAAATGTTTCAAACCTCCAGGACACGGTGGAAAAGTCCGTTAAACTGGCGGAAGAGCGCCTGAATGCGCCGGTGGTAAGCTTAGGCATCAAGGACAAGCCGGATCGAAAGCTGCTGGATGCTTATTATGATCAGCATTTTTATCTGGCGGAAGCTGCGATGCTCGGTAACTTCGGAGCCATGAAGAAGCAGGTGGACAGCCTGGCAAGAAGGCCGGGTTCCCCGCAGACCAAAGTATATATAGGGAAAGAATATCTCTTTATACAAATGAAAGACGGTGCCCATTACCTGTACCGTATAGTGGAAAGACGGCAGGCCGGAGGGGCGGGGACGGGAGGTGGAAATCCCGCATGAAGGAGATATTGATTGGCGCAGGCGCGGCGCTGGCGATTTTCCTGACGGCGATCGGGATCAATATGCTTCCCGTGGTTTTTATCATGGGAGGGTTATATTTTATTAAGATACTCGGCGACGGCCGTTTGGGCTACCGGGGCGTCAATGCCCTGGAAACCGGCGCGGGGGCGGTGGAATCTCCGGGGGTGACCTTTTCGGACATCGGCGGCCAGGAGATGGCCAAACGGGAGCTCAAGGAGGCCCTGGATTTTTTGAAGGATCTTCCCCGGTCAAGGAAGTTGGGTATCCGTCCCATCAAGGGGATTTTGCTCACCGGGCCGCCGGGAACGGGCAAGACCCTTTTGGCTAAAGCCGCGGCCAACTATACGGATGCGGTTTTCCTCGCAACCAGCGGCAGTGAGTTTGTGGAGATGTATGCGGGGGTCGGGGCGCAACGCGTAAGGCAGCTTTTTGCCCGCGCCAGGGAGAAAGCCCGCAAATGCGGGAAACCCAAGGCTATTATATTTATCGATGAGATCGAGGTGCTGGGGGGCAAGAGAGGAAGATACAGCTCCCATCTGGAGTATGATCAGACCTTGAACCAGCTCTTGGTGGAAATGGACGGGCTGCACAGCCGCAGCGACGTGCTGATTTTGATGGTGGCCGCGACTAACCGCGCCGATTTGCTGGATCCGGCCTTGCTCAGGCCGGGCAGATTCGACCGCCAGGTGGCGGTGGATCTGCCGGATGAGGACGGGCGCTGCAAGATATTGCAGATCCATAGCAAGGATAAGCCATTGGCGGAGGACATCGAGATCAAGCAATTGGCGAAGGAAACCTGGGGCTTTTCCGGCGCCCAGTTGGAGAGCGTCACGAATGAGGCGGCCATCCTCGCCATGAGGCGGGGCAAGGAGCGCATCTCCATGGATGAATTCAGGGAAGCCGTGGATAAGGTTATGTTGGGGGAAAAACTGGAGCGGCGTCCCGGAGACGAGGCGCTTGCTCGTATCGCCGTGCACGAGATGGGGCATGCCGTGATCAGCGAGGTGCTAAGGCCGGGCTCGGTAACGAGCATCACCATTTCTCCCCGCAGCAATGCCTTGGGTTATATCAGGCAGGCGCCTAAAGAGGATATGTATTTGTATACCTGCGAATATCTCAAGGATCAGATCGCCGTTTTCCTGGGAGGAGCCGGGGCGGAGGAGGATTTCTTCGGCAGCAGAAGCACCGGCTCTGCCAATGATTTGGAACAGGCGGTAAACCTGGCGAAGAAGATGATTCTCGCCGGGCTTTCAGAGCTGGGAGTGGTCAGTGAAAACGATCTGCCCGCGCACTTAATGCATAAAACGCTGCATAAAATCATCGAAACCGAGGAAATACGGGCAAAATCGGTTTTGGCGCGGTATCGGAAAATCATTGCAGCCGGAAAAGCCAGGCTTCTTGCGGATGAAAAACTCGACGGAGGCCGGTTCAGGGAAATGCTTTCCAATCAACAATGAGCAATTATCATCCCACAATTATCAAGGGGCAATTGCGTTGTTACCTCAATTTCAAGGTCTTGCCACTAAATATAGTGGATAGCTGCCATTAGGCTGTCGATATTTAGCGGCAAGACGTAAAATTACCATCACAACGCAAATTGCTCATCAAGGGGCAATAACCAAACATCAATAATTGATATTGAAAGCGCAAACAATGATGCAAGGCAGGAATTCGATGCCATTACAAGGAATCTATCATTGACAACTGATAATTGATAAGGGGTGAATTTATGAAAGCGGAAATAGTTCTGGTGGGGACGGAGTTGTTGCTGGGCCAGATCTCCGATACCAACGGCTCTTTCCTTGCACGTGAACTGGCCGGGCTGGGTATAGACCTTTTTCATATCCAGATGGTTGGCGACAATCCGGAGAGGTTTGAAGCAGTGGTGCGCGAAGCCCTTGAGAGATCCGATCTGGTTCTGATCACGGGAGGCCTGGGCCCGACCCGGGATGATCTCACCAGGGAGGTGCTGGGCAGGATCTTGCATGAACCGCTGGAATTCAATTCCCGGGCCTGGAGTATGGTGGAGGATTTTTTTATCCGGCGGGGCCGGAATTGCAGCGACAATAACAGGCGCCAGGCCATGTACAGCAAATCCATGGAAATCCTGGTAAACCGCCGGGGATCGGCTCCGGGCATCTGGGTTTACCTTAACGGAAAAGTAGTGGCCGCCATGCCCGGGGTGCCCGGGGAGATGGAGGCGGTTTTCCGGGAGGAGGTGGCGCCGCGTCTTAAAAATACCGGCGCCCTGCCGGTGCTGGTTTCGAGGTTTATACGCATGGTGGGGATAGGTGAGTCCGCAATGGAGGATAAAATCGCGGATCTGATGGCCGCCCAGGGCAATCCCACAATTGCCCCGTATGCGGGGCAAAATGAAGTCTATTTGCGCATTTCAGCCAAAGCTCCCCGGGAGGGACAGGCGCGGGAGATGATAAACGGGCTTGAAAAGGAGGTTCTTGACCGGCTGGGGGATTACTGCTACGGGTTTGACGGGGATACGCTACCCTGTGTGGTTGCAAGGCTGCTTGAAGAGAAAGGTTTCAGCATTTCCGCCGCCGAGTCCTGCACGGGAGGCCTTTTTTCCGATATGCTCACCGATGTCCCCGGTATTTCCCGCTTTTTTTCAGGAGGAGTGGTGGCCTATGACAATTCCGTCAAGGAGGCGGTGCTGGGAGTGCGTCCTCAAACATTGAATAAGCATGGAGCAGTGAGTTGCGAAACAGCCGCGGAAATGGCGGAGGGTGTGCGGCACTTGCTCCATACGGATTTGGGGATCGGCATCACCGGAATCGCCGGCCCCGGCGGTGGTACGCCGGAAAAGCCGGTGGGGTTGGCGTTTATCAGCTTGGCGCTGCCCGGCGGGGAAGTGCGCACCGAGAAGCACCGGTTTCCCTGGGGGAGGGAAGCCAACAAGCTGGCCGCTTCCAAGGCTGCGCTCGCTTTGTTGTGGCGGGAGCTTAAATCCGGGGGAACCGCCGGCAGACAATGAGTAGATTAAGATGCTATCCGATTTGCACGACATGGCTCCTGATCACCTGCGGCCTGACGGGCGCTTTTATTTTTGCCGGCCTTTTCGGCCGCGTAGATTTTTCTTACCGGGATCTTCACATGGAGCTGCGGCTTGATCTTTTAAGATGGGGTTCCACCATACTGTCTTTTCCGCCCATGGGGGAAGTTGAGGCGCAGACGCATTTCTCCCCCGTATCTGTACGGCTGACGCTTACGCAAATCGACGCTGCGGTATTAAGCGGCATTAAAACCATGCCTCAAAAAGATCAGCTCCTCGGGGACTTTACATCCGCAGCCAGGCGGGCTATGAAACGGCTCTCCATAAAAACGGTTCTCCTTTGCATATCCGGCGCGATTTTTTTTGCCTTTTTCGCAGGCTTTCGCAGGGAAAAACATTACGCGGCCGCGGCGGCTGCGGGTTCATGCGTTTCCCTGCTGCTTTTGGCGTCCGTGTATTTGACGTTTTCCGCGGAAGGATTCAAGCGTCCGAAATACGCCGGAATGTTGGAGACCGCTCCATGGATGATTAACCTGGCTTCCAGGAGCCTGGATCATCTGCAAATCCTGGGGCGCCAATTGGAATCGGTGGCCGCAAACCTGCCGGAGTTATTTTCCAAAATGGAAAGCATTACGCCGGTCAGTCCGGAGGACGGCGCGGTGAGAATCCTGCATGTCTCGGATATCCACAACAATCCCGCCGCTTTTGACTTCATCTCCAAACTGGTGACGAGTTTTGATGTGGATCTGATCATAGATACCGGGGATATCACCGATTTCGGCACTGTGCTGGAGGCAAGCCTGTTTCAGGGGATCAACGGGCTTACAATTCCGTACTATTTTGTCCCCGGAAACCATGACTCTCCGGAGGTCCTCCGCTACCTGCGCAAAATCGGGAATGTAAAAATCCTTAACGGAGAAACTACTTTTAAGGGCATCAAGATCAGCGGGATACCGGATCCCGCTTCGGAAGACAACACCGGACCCCTGGTTTCCCCCCGCAAAATAACGGCGGCGGCGCGCAAATGGGGGGATAGGATTCTGGCGGGAAAAACCCCGGATATTGTCGCTGTTCATAATAAGGATGTTGCGGCGGCCCTCGATGGCAAAGTGCCCTTAATACTGCATGGCCATGACCATCTTCTACGGGTCGACGCCACAGGGCCGGCCACGAAAAAAATCGATGCCGGCACCACGGGAGCGGCGGGATTGCGCGGCCTGCAGCAAAGGGGGACGCCATACAGCGTCGCCTTGTTGTATTTCGTCCGGGAAAGGCAGGGCTGCCGTTTGGCCGTCGTGGATACGGTAAAAATCAACAACTTTAAGGAGCAGTTCATGCTGGAACGGTTGGTATGCGCCGAATAAAGCTCCCCCGTGGCCAAGATAGGGGAAGCGCCTTCATTTTACCAGGTTGAGGCAATTGCGTTATTACCTTAATTCAAGGTCTTGCCACTAAATATAGTATATGGCTGCCATAGGCTATCGATATTTAGCGGCGAGACGTAAAATTATCATAACAACGCCAATTGCTCGGCATGGACTTCCATATGGCGCAAGCAGCGGGAATTAAATCTGACATGGAGAATAATCGGGCGTGCCGAGGAAAAGAATGAAAATTAGGGATTTGCTGGATGGTTTGGATGACTTCCAATTGATGGGAGATCCGGAGATCGAGGTCGGCGGCCTTTGCCATGATTCGCGCCGGGCGGAACCGGGCGATGTTTTTTTCAGCCTCGCGGGGAAAAGGACCGACGGGCATCATTTTATTCAGGAGGCTTTGATCCGGGGGGCCCGGGTATTGGTGGTCAGCCGTTTCATGAATCTCGCCCCCGGGACGGCATACCTTTATACCGGCGATGTGCGGAAAGCGATGTCCGTAATCAGCAGGAATTATTACGGCAGGCCGGATCAGCGGCTGGTCATGCTGGGCGTCACGGGCACCAACGGCAAGACCACCACCGGCACCTGCGCGGCTCATTTGCTGCAATCGGCCGGAGCCGGCCCCGGGCTGGTCAGCACCGTGGAAAACTGGATCGGCGGATCGCGCGTCCCCGCCGAACATACTACGCCGGAAGCCCCGGAATTCTTTAGGCTGCTTCGGGAAATGGTGGAAAACCATAATAAATACGCCGTAATTGAGGTTTCCTCCCACGGATTGGCGCTCAAGCGCCTTTACGGCTGCCGTTTTGCAAAAAGCCTTTTCACAAACCTCTCCCACGAGCACTTTGATTTTCACGGAGGTTTTCCCCAGTATCTGGACGCCAAACGGAAGCTTTTTTTCCTCTCCGACCTGGGCATATTAAACAGGGATGACCGGTTTTTCAACGACCTGTCCGCGGGTCTGGCGATCCCCTTTGCCACATACGGCCTGGAAGGCGAAGCGGATTACCGCGCGGTCCGCGTGGAGTTCGGGGACAGGTTTTTTACGGCGGACTTCGTATTCAAGGGACAACCGGCGCAGGTCCGGGTTCCTTTGCTTGGGACGCACAATGTATATAATGCCCTGGCTGCGGCGGCTCTTGTCCGGGAGGCGGGGATGCCGGTCCGCGATATCGTGCGCGGTCTTGCATCTTTCCGGGGTGTGGCCGGAAGGATGGAGGTAATAGAGGAGGGCCAGCCTTTTTGCGTGATGGTGGATTACGCGCACACCCCTGACGGGCTGGCAAAACTTTTAAAAACCTTGCGCGCCATGACCGGAGGGCGGATTATACTGATCTTCGGGTGCCGCGGCGAAAGGGATCCCTATAAAAGGCCCCGGATGGGGGAGATCGCGGCGGCGGATACGGATCTGTGCTGGATAACCAACGACAGCCCTTACGGAGAGGATCCCGGGCAAATCATCCGGGCTGTGGAGGAGGGATTCCGCGCTGTCAAAAAGACGGGCTGCTTCATTCAGCCGGACCGGCGCGGGGCCTTTAAGGAAGCCGTGGCATCCGCGCGCCGGGGGGATATTGTGGTGGCCGCGGGGCGCGGGCATGAGCAGTATATTTATCAGGGGGATCAGATTATTTCCTTCGACGACCGGGAGGTCTTTCGGGAAATACTGCGCGGATATGACGGCGGCAGGATGGAATCCCGGACTGCCGGAAGCTAGCGGAACTTACCCCGCCCCCCTCTCTCAGAAGCCTTACAAAGGCCGGTTCGGAGAGGGGGGTTATTTTTTTAACACCGGACATGGAAGGGCCGTTCAAGAAAAAATGTAAAGATACCGAAAAAAATGGTAGTTTCTTATTGCAATTAGAATACCCTTCGCCTGGCATCCGCGGTTCCACGACCATATCATCAGAAACGGCCGGAAATGGGAAATAATCAGAAGGTATATTGAAAACAATCCCGCCAGGTGGGGAAGGGATAGGAATAATTTATGATAATGAATAAGATGTAAAAAATCTGATTGTTTGATTAGATTTCGGCCGGGAAATTAATGGTGGATGAACGCGGTATGGGACGGGCGTAGGAACGTGCCATGGCAGGCCAAGGCACGTTCCTACGCCCCGGATACGGCCATTCACCCGTTGATACAAATTATTTTTTATCCGCAGTCATCATTATCCGGCCGGCGGGATGACGGATTCGAAAAGAAATTTCTTAGTCCGACAGTAGGTGTCGGTGGGGGATGTTAGAATAAATATGCGGACAAGCAATTGAGGTAAACCGTGTTGTTATATCAGATGATATGAAAGAGGGCAGCAAAAGATGAATAAGGATTTCATTGCTCATGTGAGAAAAAATCCCGACGGCACTTGGTCATCTCCTCAATTGTTATCTGCGCACTTGGAAAATACAGCCAAACTGGCGGGAGAATTTGCCGCGAAATTCGGTTCCGGTGAATGGGGAAAAGCGGCGGGGCTGGCCCATGATGCGGGTAAGGGAAGATTGCAATGGCAAAATTATCTTCGCTTAAAAAGCGGCTATTACGACGAGGAAGCCCATTTGGAGAATAAACCGGGTAAAATGCCGCACGCCATCCATGGAGCGGTATTGGTAGAAGAGCTTTTTGGAAAAAGTATGGGAAGGTTTTTGGCATATTGTATTGCCGGTCATCACGCCGGATTGCCGGATTGGTCGAGCGCGGAGGGGACAGGGCAGGCGGCGCTGGAGTTTCAGGAAACGCAAGTAAAAGATTTAAATGATATCACCCAGTTTATTCTAGACAATATTAACTTATCAAAGCCATCCATACCTCCATGGAAATTTTCCAATGGCCTGGATTTATCATTGTGGATTAGAATGTTATATTCAAGCCTTGTGGATGCTGATTTTTTAGATACGGAAAACTACATGGATTATAGTAAAAGTACCGATAGGGGCGGTTATTGCTCTATTCCAGAACTGCTTCAAGGGTTTAATCAATATATCAAACAGCTTGAAGAAAAGTCTGAAAAATCATATGTGAATCAAATAAGAAGAAATATCCGGGAAAGATGCATACAAATGGCCGGAGAACCTCAAGGTATATTTTCTCTATCAGTGCCCACAGGCGGTGGGAAAACGCTGTCAAGTCTCGCATTCGGTCTCGAACACGCAAAAAACCATAATCTAGATCGGATAATATATGTGATTCCTTATACAAGCATTATTGAGCAAAACGCCGATGTATTTCGTTCAGCAGTTGGACAAGACCAGGTAATAGAGCACCATTCAAGCTTGGATGAGGATGACTCTACGCCAAAATCCCGCCTGGCTTCGGAGAACTGGGATGCTCCGTTGATTGTTACTACTTCAGTTCAATTCTTTGAATCGCTTTTTGCGGCAAAGTCTAGCCGCTGCCGTAAACTCCATAATATTGCTAATTCAGTTGTAATTCTGGATGAAGCCCAATTAGTTCCGATTGAATATTTGGAGCCAATTCTTGAAACGATGCAATTGCTTGTAGATCATTATCACGTTACTTTTGTGATATCTACAGCAACCCAACCGGCATTCGAAGAACGCAAAGATAATGGAAATGGACAACCATTTAAAGGTTTAAAAAACATTAGAGAGATAATGGGGGATAAGGATAATGTTAAAAAGCTTTATGATTCATTAAAACGGGTTCAGGTTCAACTGCCTGAAGATTTTAATGCATTAACAAGCTGGGAAGCAATTGCGGAAGAATTAAAGAAATTTGACCAAGTGTTATGCATTGTTTCTGATCGTAAAAGTTGTCGTGAATTGCACAGCTTGATGCCAAAAGGAACGTATCATTTATCGGCCTTGATGTGCGGACGGCATCGCAGTGAAATTATCGCAGAAATTAAGCAAAAGCTGAAAAACAAAGAACCTGTTAGAGTTATCAGCACTCAGTTGGTAGAGGCGGGTGTAGACTTTGATTTTCCGGTGGTTTACAGAGCGTTGGCGGGTCTGGATTCAATTGCCCAAGCAGCGGGACGGTGTAATAGAGAAGGCAGGCTGCCGGAGTCCGGCAAAGTGGTTGTATTTATCGCTCCGAAAAAAGCGCCGATTGGCATTCTTCGTAAAGCGGCGGATACCACTCGAGGTATTTTATCGGGTTTACCTGAGGAACCATTGAAGTATAGTTTGTTCGAAAAATATTTTTCCGACCTGTATTGGAAAGCCAATTCGTTAGATACAAAAGGGATTATTTCTTTGTTAAGCCCTGATCAGCAGGAGTGTGGTATTAGTTTTCGGACAGCAGCAAAAAAATTTCGCATGATTGATGATTCCCAGCAAAAAACAATATTAGTTCGCTACAAAGATAGTGAACGTTTAATAGATTCATTAAAATTAAATGGACCGGAACGTGGGTTGATGCGAAAGCTCCAGAGATATGCAGTGAATATTCATGATAAAGATTTAAATCAAATGCGCCAAAGGGGTGCAATTGAGGAAGTATACCCGAAAATTTTTGCGCTGGCATCCAACCTTGATTACTCGAAGGATATAGGACTTTTAATTGACGAAACCCTTTATGATCCGGAAAAATATATTCATTAGAAAGGAGATGAAAAGATTTGCACAATTGGTGTTTGGAAGTGTGGGGCGATTACGCTTGTTTTACCCGTCCGGAAATGAAGGTCGAACGGGTCAGCTATGATGTAATGACCCCATCTGCAGCCAGAGCGATTTTCGAATCGATCCTGTGGAAACCCGCTATTCGGTGGAATGTGACTAAAATTGAGGTATTAAACCCGATTAGATGGATTTCCGTTCGCCGAAATGAAGTTGGCAAGAAAGTATCCGTACCGACGGCAAAACAGATGGCAGGCGTTCTAGGCGAGCCAATGGGAATTTTTATTGAAGATGAACGGCAGCAACGCGCCGGACTGTTTTT
Source organism: Bacillota bacterium (assembly GCA_050260475.1). GTDB lineage: Bacteria > Bacillota > UBA4882 > JBLNCG01 > JBLNCG01 > JBLNCG01. The sequence continues at coordinate 16,788 of JBLNCG010000038.1, read as the reverse complement.
AAGAGATGTCAGGTATCGCATTCATGGGTATTTTGATTTTATTCCTCCCGAGAAAAGAAAGACGAATCATTCTACTTTACCTGAGTATTGGGCGGATGAGAAAGAACAAGCGGAGACGGAACGATTAGATGAAACCGAAGCAAAATATGCGGCAATGTTTGAACGGCGGGTAAAAAAAGGCCAATGTTTCCACCGCCCTTACTTGGGATGCCGGGAATTTGCATGCAATTTCAGATTGGTTGATCCGAAAGAGGAACCGGCAGATCCTATTGACGAGACACGAGAATTGGGATTTATGTTATATGATATGGACTTTGAACGGGACATAAACGACCCGGCGCCTTTGTTTTTTCGGGCACGTATTGATAAAGGATCTGTAAATACCGACCGCAGGGAAATTGAGGTGAGAGGATGATACTGCAAGCGTTAAAAGAATATTACGACCGGAAGGCGGCTGAGGGGTTAATCGCCCAGGATGGTTGGATAAGTGGCGGAATTGATTTTTTAATTAATCTTGATGTTGAAGGGAATATTCAGGATATTTCAGACCTAAGGGAACAAGAAGGGAGAAAAAGGGTTCCCCATCCTATGGATGTACCGAACATAGGAAACCAAGCGTTAAAGCACAGCAATAGCGGCAAAGATGCTAACTTACTTTGGGATAACGCTTCTTTTGTCTTTGGACTTGGCGACAAGGGTGATTTACGCCTTCAAAGCATGATTGATACAATTGATCAATGGATTGGAAATACAGATGATATTGGAATTGTTGCAGTTCGTAACTTTTTTACTAAAGGTTTAAAAAACCGAAGCCATTTTAAATCAGTTCTTTCGCATCCGGAATATGGTGAAACATTGAAAGAAGGGAGCGCAAAAATTAGCTTTCATGTTCCTCAGACAAATTATAAAATTGTCTTTCATTCACCAGTTGTTATAGATGCATTAAAAAAAGTAGGTAACATTGAAGATGGGGAGTCAAGTGAATCAAATTTTGGAACGTGCTTGGTGACCGGGGAAGAAAATGTAATGATTGAATTGACCCATCCTGTAACTAAAGGTGTTTGGGGAGCACAATCGGCTGGAGCTTGTATAGTTAGCTTTAATAAGGATTCCTTCAATTCATACTCAAAGACGCAAAGCCTAAACGCTCCAGTTAGTAAGACTACTGCATCTCAGTATGGTAAAGCTTTAAATACTTTACTTGACTCTCCAAGACAATTCGTTCATATTGGCGACGCATCAACCGTTTTTTGGTCCGAAAAGCCATCCTCCTTTGAATCTGATTTTTCCTTCTTTTTTAAAGAATCCGAGAAAGATAATCCCGATGCAGAGACTGAAAAAGTAAAAGCGCTTTTTGAATCGGTTAGTACCGGTGCTTATAAAGATGATGACAGTAAAACCAAGTTTTATATCCTTGGACTTGCCCCTAACGCTGCACGAATTGCTATTCGTTTTTGGCAAATTGGCACAATTGCCGAATTTGCCGCACGAATCAGGCAATATTTTGAGGATTTTGCTATTATTAAACCCCCGAAAGAGCCAGAATATTATTCTATCTGGCGTATTCTAGTGAATACTGCGACTCAAGATAAAAGTGAAAATATCCCTCCTAATCTTGCGGGTGACTTTATGCGCTCAATCCTGGAAGGGACGCCTTACCCGGCGACATTACTTCAAGCAGTATTACGCCGGATTCGCAGTGATACTAAAAATCGGGTTAAACCAATCCGTGCTGCACTGATTAAAGCATACTTAAATCGATACTACCGGTTTAACCCCAATCAAAATATAAAGGAGGTAAACATGGGATTGGATACTTCTCAACCATCTATCGGTTATCAACTTGGAAGATTGTTTGCAACGCTTGAAAAGATCCAGGAAGAAGCAAACCCGGGGATCAACGCCACTATTCGGGAACGGTATTATGGAGCAGCTTGTGCAACACCGGTGACGGTATTTACAATTTTACTTCGACTTAAAAACCATCACCTTGCCAAACTCGAGAATAAAGGGAGGGCAATATACTTCGAGCAGTTATTGGGTGAAATCATTAACAATTTAAAAGATTTCCCGGCGCATCTTGATTTGCATGAACAAGGACGCTTTGCTATTGGTTATTATCATCAAAGACAAGCGTTTTTATTAGGAAGGAAGAACGTGTTGGTTAGTTTGTAAATAAATAAAAAAAAAAGGAGCGAAAAAAGTGAGTACAAACAATTCATTACAAAAAAGATATGATTTTGTGATTCTTTTTGATGTTAAGGATGGAAACCCTAATGGGGACCCGGATGCAGGTAATCTGCCCCGTGTGGATGCGGAAACAGGGCATGGGCTTATCACAGACGTATGTCTAAAAAGGAAAGTAAGAAACTATGTTGGTCTTAAAAATGATGAAAAACCCCCATATAGTATTTTTATCAAAGAAAAGGCTATATTGAACAATACCATTGAACAAGCATATAGTAGTTTAAATATAGATTTACAAAAAGATCCGGCAAACCAAGCGGATGGGAAAAAACGTAATAAACCCGGCCAAGGACAAGGTGGAGAGGTTGATCAAGCAAGGCATTTTTTGTGTCAAAATTTTTATGACATAAGAACATTTGGAGCCGTTTTATCAACGGGAGCCAATGCTGGCCAGGTTCGTGGCCCGGTGCAATTTACATTCGCGCGTTCGGTTGATCCTGTTGTATCGCTTGAGCATAGTATTACTCGTATGGCGGTAGCCACGGAAGCGGAGGCAGAAAAACAGGGCGGTGATAATCGTACCATGGGTCGTAAGTTTACGGTTCCCTACGGCCTTTATCGTGCTCATGGTTTTGTTTCAGCGCCGCTTGCCAACCAAACAGGTTTTTCAGAAGATGATTTGAAGCTTCTTTGGGAAGCGCTTGAAAATATGTTTGAGCACGACCGTTCTGCAGCGCGTGGTTTGATGGGTACTAGAAAATTATTTATTTTTGAACACTCTTCTAAGATGGGCGATGCTCCTGTTCAGAAGCTTTTTGACGCAATCACGGTAAAAAGAAAAGACGAAAGTAAACCGGCAAGAGATTTCAGCGATTATCAAATTTTGGTTGCAAAAGAACAGATTCCACAAACTGTAACATTAATTGAAAAACCATAAGCATGATTAGCAATTATTCCGACGATCTCCTCCTCCTCTCCGGCATCCAGCACTTCGCTTTCTGCCCCAGGCAGTGGGCGCTGATTCATGTGGAGCAGCAGTGGCGGGAGAATTTACGGACGTATGAAGGACGTGTTATACATGAAAAGGCGGACGACCCTTTTCTGATCGAGTCCAGAGGGGATGTGTTGATCAGCCGGGCTATGCCGCTGCTTTCCCATCAACTGGGGCTTTACGGCGTGGCGGATGTGGTGGAGTTTCACGCGGCCGGGCCGGAGGAGGGCGCGGCGCTGGAAGGGCGGAAAGGCTTCTGGATACCCTATCCGGTGGAATATAAACGCGGGGAACCCAAACCGGACGACCGGGATATTGTCCAATTGTGCGCCCAGGCAATGTGCCTGGAGGAAATGCTGAATGTGGAGGTGCCGTGTGGGGATTTGTTTTACGGAGAGATCCGGCGGCGGCAGCATGTGCTCTTTGACGAGGAGGTCAGGAGGAGGGTAAACGAACTTGCGGCGGAGATGCACCGGCTTTTCGACCAGGGGATTACCCCGCTGCCAAGCTGTAAATCTTCATGCCAGGCTTGTTCCATGCGGGAGATCTGCCTGCCGAAGCTCGACAACCGCTCCAGGGCATCGCAATACATACGCAATACCGTTGACGATCTGGAAAACGATTAAGAAAGGACAAGCTGTTGCGAAAGTTATTAAATACCCTTTATATTCTTGAACCCAAGTCTTACCTGGCCAGAGAGGGGGAAAACGTTTTAGTCAGGGAAGACGAAGAAATCAGGTTCAGGGTTCCCGTCCATAATCTGGAAGGCATGGTCTGCTTCGGGTATGCCGGGGCAAGTCCCGCTTTAATGGAGTTGTGCATGGAACGCGGGGTGTATATTTCTTTTGTCAGCGCCAGCGGCCATTTTTTGGCGCGGATAACCGGCAGGGTCAACGGAAATGTCCTCCTGCGCAGGAAGCAGTACCGCATGGCGGATGACGCGGAGGCGGCGCTGCGCCTGGCGCAAAGCTTTGTCCTGGGCAAAGTCTATAACTGCCGCTGCGTGCTGCAGCGTTTTCTGCGGGATCACGGCGCATTGGACGCAAAAGGGGAAATGGCGAAAGCGATTTACCGCCTGGGGCAGTTGTGCAAGAACGTGGAGGCATGCCGCGATCCGGGAGCGCTAAGGGGGCTGGAAGGGGAAGGGGCCAGGGGATATTACGGGGTTTTTGATCTGCTGGTCCTGGATCAAAAAGATGAGTTCTTCTTTAAAAAACGCAGCCGCAGGCCGCCGCTGGATCCCTTGAATGCCCTTTTGTCGTTTCTTTATACACTGCTTGCCCATGAATGCAACGCCGCCCTGGAGACGGTGGGCCTTGATCCGCAGGTGGGCTTTTTGCACCAGGAACGCCCCGGACGGCCGGGGCTTGCCCTGGATCTTATGGAGGAACTCCGGCCTTATCTTGTGGACCGGCTTGCCCTGTCTATGGTGAACAACCGGCAGATTGACGCGAAAGGTTTTCAAGTCAAGGAATCGGGCGGGGTCGTCATGGAGAAGGAAACGAAAAAAGAAGTGATTATCGCCTGGCAAAAACGGAAGCAGGAAGAGGTGGTACATCCCTTTCTGGGAGAAAAACTGCCTGTCGGGTTGATCCCGTACGCCCAGGCTTTGCTGCTGGCGCGATTCGTCAGGGGAGATATGGACGCATATCCGCCATTTTTGATGAAATGAAGTGATGAACGATGATGGTGCTTGTTACGTATGACGTCAACACGGAGACGGACGCCGGCAAGAAACGCCTGCGCCTTGTAGCGAAGCAATGCAAAAATTACGGACAGCGCGTGCAGAATTCCGTCTTCGAATGCCTGGTTGATCCGGTGCAGTTTGCCCAGCTTCGCAAGAGGTTGGAGGAGATTATAGACGTGGAGAAGGATAGTTTAAGGTATTATTTTTTGGGCGACAACTGGAAGCGCAGGGTGGAGCATGTGGGGGCGAAACCGGCGTATGATCCGGAAGGGGTGATGATGGTGTGATGCTACCTAAAAAAATAGAGTAAAAGTAAGTGAAATTCCGGAGACAGAAATTAGAACAGAATATTTAACAGCCTGAAAAGTTAGCCTCATGAACTTATTTTCAGCCTTGCGTTTGCCCCGGCAAAAAATGCCGGGGTGGGCGGCTACTAAATAAATAACTATTAAAAGCGTTGTGAAAAGCCAAGCTTATTAAACAACAGTAAATAAATTGGGGTTTTCACAACGCTTTTAGTGATTGAATTATAAAAGTAAAGGAAATTTTTTCTACGGTAGGGAAACAGAGGAAAATAGCGAATTGTGTCCTGCGTCATTATACGGCGGATTAGGTGGTGGTCTGGACTTCTCAAGAAGGCGCGGCCGGGATTGAGGAGGCGAAAAAGGCGGCGGGATATGCCGGAGAAATATCGGTTGTGCTGGTGGATGATCCTTTCCGGTGTTTTAATACGGAGCCGGTTTTGGAGAAATGTCGAAGCGCGATCACACGCTTTCGCCTTACCGGTTAGTGGTGAATGTCACCGGCGGCACTACCGCCCTGCAATTTGCGGCCCAGGCCGTTTACCGCCAACATCGCGGGCCGAAAAAGCTGGTGGCGGTGATTGATAGACGGCCGGTTGCAAAACAAAGAGAGGAGCCGTATCAAATGGGAGAGATTTTTGTGGTTGAAGAAAGGTAAAAGCGGAGGAGCAAACAAAGATGGCTGAATTTACAGATTTAGTACTTCTTGTAGGAACAAATCCTTTACCTAACTATGTTGTGGCAAGATATTTTTTGGATAATAATGAAAAATTACAGTATATTTGGCTGATCCATTCCGAGGAAAATAAAGCCTTGGAACAAAACGGCACTTTGAAATTTGCTAATTACATTCGGGATAGAATACCCGACGCCCAGGAACGATTTAGATTTGTAGCTTTGTCTGATGTTAATTCCGCACAGCAAATTGGGAAAGATTTATCGAAAAAAATGTGTAGTAGAATAAGCCGCGACGCTAAACTTCATTTGAACTATACCGGCGGCACCAAAGCAATGTCGGTTCATGTATATCAAAAGCTAAAAGAACAGTTTAAGGAGAGAATCAGTTTTTCCTATCTAGATGCCAGATCCTTCCGATTAATCGAAGATGATCAAGAGAATTTAAGCGGAGATTTACGAAAGAAAGTATACATCAATATGGAAGAATTGTTTAAGCTTCATGGATATAAGCGTAAATTAGAAAATGATACAGACCCAGAAATGCATTATACGAAAGCATTTCAAAAAATCAAATGGTTAATTAATCAAGAAAATTTAGATGTTCTGCTAAAATGGCAAAAAGAATTTGCCCGTAAATTATTTTATGATGATAAAGGTCTAATTGAGGAGACACGGAAGTTTTTAAAGAATTTGCAGCAATTAATTATGAATGATCAGATTAATAAGGTAGAAGTTGATACTTTTAGAGAAAAATTTAAGGTTGTGACACCACCAGAAGTCATCGAGATATTAAAAATTTTGCCTAGTCCTAATATTATAGATGAAAATAATGGTTTATGGATGCCCTCTCAGGATACTACAAATAGAGAGTTTAAAAAACGAGTTAAAGGTGTTATAGAATTTTTAGATGGGAAATGGCTGGAACATTATGTTTTTGAGGTTCTTAATGAATCGATATATCAAGATCCTGTATTGAAATCAGAATATAATCGTGGCTGGATAAGTCTGGAGCATAACTGGAAGATCGAAAAAGAAGACACTAAAGATTTTGAAGTGGATGTTATACTTCTTTACGGTTACCAGCTTTGCGGAGTATCTTGTACAACATCTCAGAGAGAAAACGAATGCAAACTAAAAGGTTTTGAAATCATTCATCGCATGAGGCAGATCGGTGGAGATGAGGCCGGGATGGTCTTAGTTACCTGCTTGTCGGATGAGAAAAAGGATCAATTCTGGCAAGATTTACTTACTTCCACCGGTTCCAAACGAAAAAATTTTTTGGTGTTAACCAAAGGCGATCTCAATCGTCTAAGTTTATGGACCAAAATTAGACAACATATATGGGGGGATTGACGGGATGGGTAATGTCACTGCTGTGCTTATCGATACGGTAGCAATTCAGAGGTATGTCTTTGACGGCAATAAACTCAAAGAGAATATTGGGGCTTCCAATAATGTAAGGGATATTTATCGGGATCGCTTGCAGATATGTATCAAGGATGTTATAGGATCAAAAGTTTCATTTAATGCTTGGCTGGAACATCCCGAAATAGTACATATTATTGAGCCGGGAGCGGTTTTTGAAGTAGGCTACATTGGTGGCGGGAATGCCTTACTCTTTTTTAAAGAAAAGAATCAAGCCGAAGCTTTCGTTCAACTTTGGACCAAGAAACTTCTGGTAGAGATACCCGGAATTCAAGTGGCGGTAGCGCTTGATGAAAAATTCGACATAGAATGCTTTGCTGAAAGTCTGGAGCGCCTTTTTAACTTATTATCAATTAACAAAAACCGTTTTTTTCCGCAAACTATCTTGCCCAAACATGGAATAACCGCTGACTGTCCATTATCGGGATTATCCGCGGAAAATTTTTTTTTGTTGGATGATGAAGAGCGATATATATCCTCGGTAGCCTATGCTAAACTGCGGAGTGAATCCAAAGCAGTTGAGGAATGGTTGGATGAAGATGATCGTAAAAGGTATACATTTACGGATAATATTAATCTTGTTGGGCAGGCGGCGGGGAAAGATTATATTGCTATTGTTCATATTGATGGTAACGACATGGGCGAAAGGTTTAAGAAATGCCGGACTTTAACGGAGATTCGGTTGCTTTCCGGAAAAGTTAATAAGATTATGGATACTACCTTTATAAGGTTGGTTCATAATATTGTTGAGCGGATGCAGTTTTTTTTGAATGATAAATATGGTTTTAAAATATCAGAATCAGATGAAAAAAAAGTCTTGCCCATCCGTCCAATACTAATCGCCGGAGACGACATTACTTTTGTCACCGACGGCAGGCTCGGCGTGCCTTTGGCCGAACAATACTTACAATTGCTTGTGGAAATCGGTAAGTGCGAGTTTTCCGCCTGTGCAGGGGTGGCGATTACTAAAACCAAATATCCGTTTTATATGGGATATCAATTGGCCGAAGCCTTGTGCGCCAACGCTAAGCAAGAAGCAAGAAAAAACCCCGGTACTTCTTGGCTGGATTTTCATCTTGCTTATGGCGGATTCTCCGGTTCTCTGAAAGATATCCGGGTTGAGAAATACTCTATTCGGGACGGGCGGCTGAACTATGGGCCGTACTTGGTGACTGTGGATGGCAACCATGAAAAGAGTATTCAGCATCTTAAAGAAGGAATCAAAAAGTTCAGTAATACAGAACAATGGCCTAGATCCAAGGTGAAAGAGTTACGCAAGGTATTAACACTTGGGCGAGAAAGCGCTGAACAATTCATCAATGAGCGGAAAAGTAAAAATTGCTTTTTACCTGAAATACCTGGTAAAGGGTATCATGTAAAGGGATTTGAGAATAATGTAACTCCGTATTTTGAAATGATCGAATTATCCGAGTTCTATCCCATCGGACTTATGGATGATAAGGGGGGGACAAAAAACCAATGAATAATTATCGGATAAAAGTAGTAACGAAATCGCCAACATTGCTTGGCTCCGGCGAAGGTTGGGGGTCCGTGGTGGATGCGGATATTATCTTTGATGAGGCGGGGCTGCCCTCCTTTCCTGCCCGGAGACTTAAAGGGTTACTCCGGGAAAGCGCCCAAGAAATCTTGGAGATGTTTGAGACTTCCGGGATAGACTATTTTAAAACCGGCGACTTGGAAACGGCCTTTGGAAAAACCGGTTCAATTAATGGCGGAATATTGGTCTTTAATTCTCTTCAGATTCCTGATTATGAACAAGTTTATTCCTGGTGTCAATGGGCAATGGCTAAATATCCCGGACTCATTTCCCAGGAGGTTATTGTAAATGCTCAAACGGAGACACGAGAGCATACGGCGATTAATCCGGACGGCGTGGCGAAAGATAACAGTTTGCGGAGAATGAGAGCTGTCCGTGCTAATACAGTCTTTGAAGGGCAGGTGGCTTTGGCCCGGAACGATAAGAAAACATTAGCGCTTTTAGCATTGGCCTGTCTTAACCTCCATTACGTCGGGACAAGCCGTCATAAAGGCTACGGAGAGATCTCCTGCACGCTTTATGAAGGCGAAACTAACCTTTGCCCCAAAATTATTACTGAGTTAAGAGAGGGGGATTCTGATGTACACAATAGAGTATAAAGTTTCATTGCTTGCCCCGGTTTTAATTAGTGTTTTTACAGATGAAAATATTACCCATACTAAGACATGCCTGCCGGGAAGCGCAATACTGGGCGCTTTCGCTTCAGAATATATTCGTAAAAAATCCTTGGCTGACGCGCATCTAGACGAGACCTTTTATACTTGGTTTCTTGGCGGGGGAATTATTTTTTCCGACGCTCATTTGCAAATTGAATACGGCGGACAGACCCGGCAAGGGGTCCCCATTCCTTTATGTATTCAAGAAGTCAAAGGTGAAGACAAAATTATTAACCGCTTGAGAATTAAAGATCCAGGGAAAAAAACGCAGAAGATACCGGGTTATGGCTGGTTTAGCGATGAGGCGGTTTACTTACAAGAGCCTAAACGGCGAATTCACTTTCACCATGCGCGTGCCGACCGCTTGGCTGGACACAGTAACGACGGATTGCTTTTTAATTATGAGGCCTTGGAGCCGCGGCAGACGTTTGCAGGGACAATTTACGGTTCCCAGGAAGACTTAGAACGGTTTAGAGGATTTTTTGGATCGGATATTAACGTCCGTCTAGGCCGGTCACGGAAAACGGAATATGGCGCGGTCCGAATTGAACTGTTTCCAATACGAAAAATTGACTACAATGAAGAGATTTTTGAACGGGATGGCTTGGAAATAAATGAAGTAATTATCTCCTTGCTTTCTCCTTGCATTTTGGAGAATGAATTCGGCTTTTCCGATCCTTCCGAAAAACGCTTCCAAGCTTACTTAGCGGAAGCTTTGGGTATTAACGTTAGTGATTTTAAAATTACCGACTGTTTCGCAAAAACAGTAAAAGTTGAGACATACCTCTCGGTCTGGGGAATGAAGCGTCCAGCTGTAACCGCCTTGGCTACGGGATCCACATTTCGGTTGGAGTTTCAAGTTTTTTCAAATGCAATCCGTCGACGTTTAGCAGAATTGGCCTGGACGGGACTGGGTGACCGAAGGCATGAAGGCTTTGGCCGGTTGGGCATTAACATTGCAACACAGGAAAAATACCGGAAAGAACGCACATCCCGATTATTTAACGATAATATTATGCCCGCAGGGCCGGTACCTGAAGCATTCCGAACGATTATGACCTCGGTGCTCGTCAGTGAACTACGTCGGGAAGTAATCCGGCGCGCTATGAATTATGCGTCAACATTTATTAGAAGACCAACCAATAGCCTTCTCGGAAAGTTAGGATTAATGACAAGTTCCACCCGGCTTGGAGAGGCTGGACGGTTATTAGAACAATTGAAAAAACCGGCCAGAAGTCAATTAGAACAGTGTAATGATAATAAAACCACATTATGGCAATTTATTATTGATTTTGATTTAGGATGTTTCGAGAAGATTATTGAAAACTGGTTAGATAAATGGGCGGGACTGGCTGAAAAAGTAAATTTTAAAGTGGATACTAATTTGAGGGAAGAGCTTTTTCATCTCTTTTGGCGGGTTTTTTTTCATGAAATGCGGTCTTTAAATAAAACGGGCAGCGGGGAGGAGGAGGCTCATGGTTGAGGAAAAAGTGATCGGCAGGTTTCTCCTTAGCGGTAAACTGCGGTTGGAAACACCTTTACTTATTGGTTATGGTGAAAAGAGCGCAACGGATTGCCTGGTACTCAAGGACACGGAGGGTATCCCCTATATCCCCGGCTCTTCAATCGGTGGAGTTTTACGGCACCAATTCGAATGCTTAACGGAATCTTGTTTTCCACCGGAACAGGCAGCAAAATTCTGGGGGTCTGCCAAGGAAGAAAAAGGCGTCCAGGCTTTTCAAAGTTCTTTCTTTGTTTCAGACTTACGGCCTTTAAATAAACCCCGCATTGTAGTGCGAGATGGAGTCGCTATTAATGAATGGGGTGTGGCTGAAGACCAAAAAAAGTTTGATTATGAAGTGGTTGAGCCTGGCATAGATTTTAGGTTCCGTGCGGAAGTCTTGCTGCGAAAAGCTTTTGACAAGGACATTTTTATAAAAATAATCACTTTGATTATTAATGGCTTAGAAAAGGGCGAAATTTCGCTTGGAGCCATGACAACCAAGGGATTTGGCAGATGCTGTCTGATGGAGGCTGAATGTTTGGAATTCGATTTTCGGAAGAAAGCAGATGTCCTTAACTGGCTGGCGGGTGAAACCGGTCAAGTCAGCCGGTTGCCGTTAAAGGAATTGGCAGCACAAATAAACGAATTAAAAGCGCCTCAGGATCTATTGCTGGAAGTTGCTTTAGCCATTAAAAATTCTTTACTCATCAAGTCCTACTCTAGACGGCCTCAAGATCCCGATGCAGTACATATTACCAGTAACGGCCAAGCTATCTTGCCGGGAACCTCAATTAAGGGCGCTCTCCGCGCCAGGGCGGAACGGATTGTGAAGACACTAGGCGGTTCAACGGATAGTCTTAAAGAGCTTTTCGGCTGGGCTCCAAATAGCAAGGAAGATCAAAGCGACCGACGGAAAAGCAGATTTATTGTTGAGGAATCTATTATTCAAGAAGCGATGACAGTCAAGGAGCAACAAACCAGGATCCGGATTGACCGTTTCACCGGCGGAGTTATCGATGGAGCGCTCTTCAACAGTATGCCGCTCTGGCCTAAAGATCCTACTAACCCTATGGCAGTTATCAAGATACGAATCAAGAATTGCAATCCCTGGGAAGCCGGTTTATTGATGCTGGTGTTGAAGGATCTATGGACTGCAGATTTACCCATAGGTGGGGAAAAAAGCATCGGCCGCGGGGTCTTTAGAGGGATAACAGCTAAGATCCGGTACGAGGAAAATGAGTATTGTATCTCTGAAAACAACGGCGCGCTTCAGATTAAGGGCGAACCAGAGGATTTAGAAAAATGGGTGACGGCTTTGCATGAATTCTGCGGTTGTAAGGAGGAATTATAGATGAACGAACTGGAACTTAAGACATTGTTGTCAAAGGTCGAACATTATCAAAAACAGATCAATAGTTGGCTTGATTTGAACCAATTAGCCGGTTGTTATATTCAGGATGGATGGGTGGTAGCTTATTTAAATTATAAGGTCTTAATTGGGAAAATTCACCAAGGTCGAATGGAATTTTACGATAAGGAAGAGTTTGATCCCAAATATCTTTTACAATTGCGGGCTTTTGATCAACAAAAGGAATTGCATATTCGCCGGAAAGATAAGAACCGGTTTCTGTTAAGATACCGGATGGATGATGAAGGGGAACCGGTGGAAGCCGTCGAAACCTGTCAGGTCTTATGGGGCAGAAATAAAAATTTTTCTCCATTACAACAAGGATGGATACGGCTTGCTGAAGAACGGGGTGTTGAATTGATTTTACCTTGGGAGCAGATATTGAATAAAGGTTCACGCATGTGGCTGAAAACACGAAATTATATTGGACATAACGAAGCTCACCAAGTCGGTTATGTTGATTGCCGCTTCGTTGAGTTCGTTTCTAAGGAGGAATCATGATGGATACAGCTAGATTTATAAATGTCCAAATGAATAAAAAAGGAAAAATCATCGGGTCTATCCTTTTTGCAAACGGTAAGACCATGCCGGTTCCACCAGAAGTCGAACTAAGTCTTGAGTTGGATAATAAGGAATGTCTGGTTACTCGAGATAAAGGACCAATAACCCAAATTGTATATGAAGGTAAAGAATTAATGCATAGAGTTGAAAATCTTTCCATGAACCAAACTTTTAATCGTTCAACCGCGATCCCAAAGAAGCGGTCGGAATATAAGCCAAATGTTGGATCGAATAACATTAATACTTCCGATTATTCCGCCAAAGCGCCTTATAATTTCATTCCTCTTAATGAAACTTTGGTTGAAGGAGAAAAAACCGATTTCAGCGCGTATCATGAAGGCCGATTGACAGGGTATATCCAATGCAAATTAGAAGCTTTAACACCTTTGTATATTCGGGATACCTTGGATGAGGAGGAAGTAGTTAAGAACCTGGAGAGCAATAAACATCCCGACTTTTTTTCTCCAGGCGGCAAATGTAAAATACCCGGAAGCAGCTTGCGGGGAATGGTGCGGAATTTAGTGGAAATCATGGGATGGGGAAAATTTGTATTCTTTCAAGATAAATTATTATTTTATAGAGGGCTTGCGGACCAGAGCAATTTGCGGCAAGAGTATCAGGATAACATGTCATCACAGGATAGAAAAACTAAAAAAGCTTCGTACAAGTTTAGCGCGGGTTATCTAAAACGTGAAGGTTTGGACTATTACATTATTCCGGCAATGATAGGTGATAATGGTAGGCAATTCAGTCAAACTCCCAAAAGTGATTATAAAAAGGAATTTATCTTTGAACAATATCAAGATAATAAAGTATTAGTTATTTCCGGCAAAATGCAGAGAAAAAAGAATGATTGGATAGTAAATCCACCTGATTATCAAAAGCAATTCAAAGTTTTGGATCAAGATATCATAGCTTATAAAATGGATGAAAATCGTTATAAAGATAAATCCACTGATGATAATGAGAAAAAACGCGATGGGGATTTGCTTAGATTGCTTAACATAAAAGGAAATAGTCTGGTACCTTGTTTTTATGTCCGTTGGAATGACAGTGAGGGTAATTCAAGAGTATCATTCGGGCATACAGGCTATTTTCGTCTGGCCTATAAAAAGACTATCGGGGAGCATATACCAAGCCAGCTTAAAAATGATGAAAAAGTGGATATTGCTGAGACAATTTTCGGGTGTTTATCAAAATTTGCTTCCAGGGTTTATTTTGAGGATGCTGAATTAATAGATACTTTTACGGATGTCTGCATGCCTGAGATGATTCCAAAGATCCTTTCTTCTCCTAAACCCACTACATTTCAGCACTACTTGGAGCAACCTGAAAATGCGGATCTTATAAACCTTAATCACTGGAATTCTTCCTGCAATATCCGGGGTCATAAATTATACTGGCATAGGCGGAATTTGGAGTGGAAAGAAGATAAACCTGTGAATGAAAAAGACACCCAGCACACCATATTTAAACCTGTCAAAGAAGGTACGCAATTTACTTGTAAAATTCGCTTTGAAAACCTGACCGAAGTTGAACTCGGAGCGCTCCTTTTTGCCCTTGATCTGCCGAAGAATCACTATCACAAATTGGGTATGGGGAAACCGCTGGGGTTGGGTACGGTTAAGATCACTCCAACTCTTTATCTTAGTGATCGAAAAAAACGATATAGCCGGTTGTTTGACGGCGATAGTTGGCAACTGGCAGAAGAAATATCGGATTTAGGAAAATATATAGCATCCTTCGAGCGTTATGTCCTTGACCGGATAAATCCGGAAGAGAGAAATGGGGCGGATTCCTTGTGGGCGGTTGAGAGAATGCAACATCTTAAAGCGATGTTAGATGGGGTGAGTACAGATAACCCGGATTGGTGTGAAGAAACCCGGTATATGCAGATTGGACATCCACAGAATAAAAATGAATTTAAAAAGCGGCCAATTTTAGCAAAACCGTTAGAGGTTAAAAACGGTTTCGAAAAGAATTAAAAATTTAAATATTATATATTGCCAATATAGAAACAAAAACTATGGTTAATGGTATTGCCACAAGCGAAGGTTACAAGCAGCTTGGAACTATTTCATCGCGGAGGTGGTTGAGAGGATGAATAATGAACAAAGAGGGAGAACCATGGCATGCCCGCCGGTGGGCGAATAGCTAATGCTAATAGAATAGCGGAAGATATGATAAACAAGTACGACATCAGTTGTAAAATCTTACGGAAAGCAGACTCACGAAAAACTTGAATTATTTGATTTTAAGAAAACAAGAACAAATTATACATAAATTTTAAGAGGTGATCCTATGTTCGCCGGCAACCTATTCATCACCCCCCACGCGGTGCGCCAATTCCAAAGCCGGATCGCGCCCTGGATGACGTACGAGCAGGCATTGGGCGCGGTCATCCGGGAACTGCGCGACGCCAGGGAGTTCCGGCCTACTATGAACGGTAGGGCGCATTATGTCCGAACCAGCGGTGAGTGGCAATTCCGGGCGGTGGTCCGGGAAGGGAAGATTCAGCCTGCGGTTATCACCATCCTGCGTAGCGGTAAGGGTAAGAGACGGCGAAGTTATGCCGGAGATGGAGGTTAGATCTATGACTTGATATTTTATTTTAAGCGCGAACCGTAAGTTCACATGAAAACCCTGGGACCTTCCCGGATCTTGTGGGAGAAGGGAATAGAAGAAAATTGGCAAAAAAGAAATGTAAAAATCTTGTGCCGTAATTATACCATCGCGAGAAAGGATAATTTTTCAGCGAAAGAACAACATTTTTTGATAGAACTGTCGCCCCTCATACGGGGGCGTGGATTGAAACACCGAAGAATGGAAATGGGCGTCATGGGATGAACGTCGCCCCTCATACGGGGGCGTGGATTGAAACGCCCAGCCGGTTAAATCGCTTTTAATATCATCTGGTCGCCCCTCATACGGGGGCGTGGATTGAAACTCCAACTCCACCTGGCTCATGCCGCGCTCCAGGCGCGTCGCCCCTCATACGGGGGCGTGGATTGAAACACAGATATTGTCCAGGGCCAATGCTCTGATCGGAGTCGCCCCTCATACGGGGGCGTGGATTGAAACAACGTCAATCCACCCGGATCCCGGAGTTGCCTGGTCGCCCCTCATACGGGGGCGTGGATTGAAACACGCCACGGTCAGATTTGACGGCGAGGAAGCGGGTCGCCCCTCATACGGGGGCGTGGATTGAAACCCGCCTCCTTTTGCATCATTTCGTCAAGCTGCTGGTCGCCCCTCATACGGGGGCGTGGATTGAAACATCGTTGATGTTGGTCCCCTCGATCACCACATTGCGTCGCCCCTCATACGGGGGCGTGGATTGAAACCACATCAACTTCCCGCGTAATACGGTTGCGTTCCGTCGCCCCTCATACGGGGGCGTGGATTGAAACTTATTTGCCTGAACATATGGCAATCGCGGAATACGTCGCCCCTCATACGGGGGCGTGGATTGAAACCGGAATATCATCAAAATTCGTTGTCACCGTGATGGTCGCCCCTCATACGGGGGCGTGGATTGAAACATAGCGCCGGTGCTCTTTGCGGACGGGAAAAACGGTCGCCCCTCATACGGGGGCGTGGATTGAAACCCGGTTTAATCGACATTTTTCCATGTCCTCCTGTGTCGCCCCTCATACGGGGGCGTGGATTGAAACGTCCATCTTGAAACCCAACATCTCCTGGAATAATGTCGCCCCTCATACGGGGGCGTGGATTGAAACAACAATCCGGCCGGCCTCAAAATATTCCCGGGCCTTGTCGCCCCTCATACGGGGGCGTGGATTGAAACTCTGATCGTCCTGCGTAGTGGGG
>JBLNCG010000037.1:0-16198 GCA_050260475.1 Bacillota bacterium | reverse complement strand
CACCGGCTCCGGGTTCTTTTGTCCCATTTTTTCAAAGTGCTTTTTTCGGTGTATCGAAGGATTTTGAGGCCAGCCTTGGCCAATAGTTGAAGCTTTAAACTTTTTCAGGAAGCCCTAATTAATAAATCCAAATCGCTCCGTTCGGTTGCCAATCCTTTGGCATAGGAACCGAACAGATAAATTTGTTGCGGATGGATTTTTTGGACGATAACAGCTATTATTTCATTGATTTTTTTCTTCGCTAAGCATGTTAGTTGCTTCTCGCGATTTATTTTAGGGTGATTGCTCTATCAATTCATCTTAAATTATAATATATTCTTCTTCAGGAAACAATAATTCTTCTGTTGACCCGCAAAAACTTTCACGCCTCCTTGCGGCAAAACGCATGCCGGAAGACGGGAAAGCATTTTTTCAAATCCGTAATCGCTAATCCATGGGTATCGGCGACAATTCCGATTTTCTCTTCCATTTTTCAACCCGCTTCGTCAATTTATGCTATAATGAATAAAGAATCAGACGTAGCGCACAGGGATTAAAAGCCCAAACCGTAACCCCAATTCCCAACTCCCAGAAAGGAGCCCCGCCATGAAAAGATCCGAAATCAACAACCTCATTAAGGAAGCGATGCGTTTTTTCCGGGAGATGAATTTCGCCCTTCCCGCTTTCGCTTATTTTACCCCGGAGGACTGGCGCCAAATCAAAAATGAGGCGCGGGAAATCTTCGAGTTGGGGCTGGGATGGGATGTCACGGACTTCGGTTCCGGGGACTTTTCCCGCACCGGACTGTTCCTTTTCACCATCAGGAACGGCAAACCGTCGGACTCCCGTTATCCAAAACCATACGCGGAAAAGATCATGATCGCCGGCTCCGGCCAGGTCACTCCCATGCATTTTCACCACCGTAAGATGGAGGACATCATCAACCGCGGCGGCGGCGATTTGGCCCTAGAGCTTTTCCATTCCACCTCCGATGAAGGCCTGGACCGCAGCGCGAAAGTAACCGTATCCATCGACGGCATCAACCGGACCTTGCAGCCCGGAGAGAAACTGGCGCTCTCACCGGGGGAAAGCATCTGCCTTCCGCCGGGACTTTATCATAAATTTTACGGGGAAAAAGACAGAGTCCTGATCGGCGAGGTTTCCATGGTTAACGACGATGCGGCGGACAACCGTTTTTACGAACCGGCGGGCCGCTTCCCGGAGATCGAGGAGGATGAGCGTCCGGAATTCCTGCTGTGCAACGATTATGAGAAATTTCTCAAATGAATTTTCAATCCCGCAATAGCAAGTCTATTGGGCATTGTTCCCGGTTTCCTTGCCCTTTACGGGGAGATCCCCATAAATAGCCAGAATCTCCCCTTTGAATTCCGCGGGCGCTTCCAAATGTCCCCATCCCAGGCGGAATTGGTAAACACCATTGTATGCCATATCATGATAGCTTTTAATCGTGTACGGTATTTTACGTTCCGCAAGTATTGAACCGATGAGATCCGCTTCGATCTCGTTCTCCAGAATAAGAACCTTGATAAAGCCTGCCATGGGCGGGCCTCCTTTCCGTATAAATTATTCCGCAGCGCGGCTCCTTTATTCCGGTTAGGTTTTTATTAAGCCGCCCTGTGTTTAGAGAAATCCTGATTCCACGAAGCAGGTGGTGAAGACTATAAGTATAAAGCCATCGATCCAAACGGCTTACCTGGCACTGGAGAAATCCACGCCGCTTAGGACCGACTGCGGTAAATTGTGCGAAAAATCCTGCTGCCGCGGATTCGCGTCGGATCTGGGTATGTATCTTTTCCCGGGAGAGGAGGCCTTTTTCAAATCTTTACCAAAAGCTTCATTCCCTTCAATGAAGCTGAAACGGAGCAAATTCAAGCTGGAAAACGGGGAATCCGTCCATCTGCTTCTTTGTCCGGGCTCCTGTCCCCGCCATCTCCGCCCGCTTTCCTGTCGTATTTTCCCTTTAACTCCTTATTTGACGGCCGGCGGGATCCTGATGGTAAAAATCGATCCCCGGTCGAGAAGGCTTTGCCCGCTGGCTGAAAACGGCTCTAAACGCTTCTTGAGCCGGGATTTCGTGCGCCGCGTGCGCCGCGCCTGCAAAGCTTTGACGGCGGATGAAAAAATCCTCGCATATATTGAAAAACTGTCCAGGATGCTCGATGAACGATTCTTTCAAATTAAATATCCCTAAGAACATTGATTTTGCCGCATTAAAATCAAGGTGCGAAAGTTGAGTACATAACCTGATTCCGTGACATCCTTAGACGACCAGCAAAATCACGAGAGCTTGCCACAGTGTTTTGCCTGGTACAAATCACATTGTCACGGATTCAGGATATAATATACTTCCAGCCGTATGTATCATGCGATACTTTTTCGTAAGGCAGGTTTTCCTTTTTATGCGGAGCAAGGAATTCGCCCGGATAACCCACGGCAATAACAGCTTCCACTTTCAGACGCGCTGGAATATTCAATGTCTCCCGGATGTTTTCCTCGGCACTGGTTTTGCTGTCATGCATTCTCTCCCGGACCTGAACCCAGCAGCACCCCAAACCTAGTTCCTCCGCGGCGAGCATTAAAAAAGCACAGGCAACGGAGGCGTCCTCCACCCAAACATCGCATTTTTCCGGATCCGCGCATACCGCAAAAGCAAGCGGCGCCTGTTTTAAAAATTCCGCGCCATGCGGTTTGGATGCGGATAGCCTCTTTAATTTTTCTTTATCCGTGACCAAAACAAACTCCCATGGGCGTAAGCCCCTCGACGACGGAGCGCGCAGCGCGGCCTCTACCATCAGTTCGATTTTATCAGGCTCTACCGCACGGGTCAGGTACTGCCGGATACTTCTTCTCTTGCGTATCAAATCGAAAAACATGGTTTCCCTCCGTTAATAAAAATAATTTTGTGTATTTCTTTTTTATTTCGTCATCTCCTGCCTGGCGGATGTTAGAAATACCCGAACCAAAAAAAGGCAGCCGGTTCCAGCTGCCTTTTTTCGCATCGGCATTAATCCTCAGAAGGATAGTTCGGCTCCAATCCCCCAGGTTTCGGAATCGATGTTGTAGTTGGCTCCCAATTTGATATTCTCGGCAACCTTGTATTCGCCGCCCACGGTGGTGCTGTTGTCGCCAGATTCTGGGATATCCATCTCCGCTTTGACGTTGATTTGCCCGGTTACGTCATACTTTCCGCCCACGGTGATATTCCTTACATCATCGACCATGTCAACGTCCGCCCAGGCTTCCACGGCGTCCTTGTCATACACAATGCTGCCGCCATAACTGAGGTAGGAATCATCTGTTCCGGCTTCCGGCTGGACCATGGTTTCGCCGATCCTGCCCTGAAGGTACAAACCGTCGCTCAAGGGCAGATTGGCTGCCACAAGGCCGTCAATGACGCTACCCACGCCGTTGACCTTCTCATAACCGACTTCCAGACCGACATTATCGGTAAAGCGGTAAGAACCGCCGATCCCGAAGATGTCTTCGGCGATATTGGCCTTGGCTGTAAGGTTGTCAAGGATATTGTATTCGCCATCAGCGGATACAATCCCGTCGCCCACGGAAGGAATGGTGTATTCCACTCCAACGGATCCGGTTCCGGCTTCATGCGCGGATAAATCCGCATAAGCCATGGCCACGAAGGAACACGAGAAAACCAGTACTACGGAAAGTGCTGCGATGAAGAGTTTTTTCATTGCTGGATCTCCTCCTGTAATTTTTTTTGCCTTCCGGCGCTATAATAATTCTCCAAAAATTTCGGGATCCTTCTGATGGTAATAACTTCATAGACGGAAGCACATAATGTAAGGCCAAATGTTTCCACCGTATAAATAACGACAGCCGGCGAACTTGCCGCGGAGTTTGTATAAAACAAGCAATAGGCGGTAAGTAAAATTGATTGAAGATGACTTTACACGGCGCCATCCGTAAATTTAATATACGTTACCGCCATTTAATTTTCACCGTCCTGAATTCCGGATTCTATCTTGGTAGCACTTATAAGTAACCTCGTCGAAACAGACCAAATATACTTTTTTCACTGCAAGGCTGTCCCTTAGCCAAGCTTCAATAGCGGCGACCGCGATACCTGAGGCCTTCTCCACCGGATATCCGTATGCCCCGGTGCTGATGGACGGGAAAGCAATCGTTCCCGCGCCGCGCTGTTCCGCGAGGATCAGCGAATTCCGGTAACATGCAGCCAACAGCTCCGCCTCCCCGCAATTTCCGCCCCGCCAAACCGGCCCTACCGTATGAATCACCCATTTGCACGGAAGCCGGTACGCTGGTGTTATTTTGGCCTCTCCGGTGGCGCATCCCCCCAGCTTCCGGCATTCTTCCAGCAGTTCAGGCCCGGCCGCGCGATGAATCGCCCCGTCCACCCCCCCTCCGCCCAGCAGCGAATTGTTGGCGGCGTTCACGATGGCGTCCACATTCTGCCTCGTGATATCCCCCAGGATGATCTCAATACGGTTGTCCATCCGGCTTCCTCCCGCAGCGCATTTAACTAAAATTCCGCTTTAAAAACCGGTATTTATCCGGTTAAAAGAGAGGGAAAAAGAATAAAAGCGTGGAAATATGTTTTCTGATCGCATAAACCTGGACAGCAGTGATTTTTTTATTCCCGTTCCGGCGCCATCCGCCACAACCTGCTATTCGCCAAACCGGGCGCAGGCGGGCACCGGTGACCGATACCGGCTAATCCGCAAACTTGAAAGGGGTATTAATCATGACATACGACAAATTCCCGCAAAAAAACGAGTGGCTGGACAACCGCGGCGTGCACATCAACGCCCACGGCCCGGGATTTTTGTATTATGAGGGCGTTTATTACTGGTGGTGAACTCCGATTAATAGGAAACCCTGCCATTTACTTTAATCCGTCGGTCCGGGGTTGTCCATAAAGGCTTTATCGGCCTTCCCAAGGGGTTCGAGCCGTCCTTTTAAAACATCAATCGCTCTCTTGCCGATCCTTTCGGCGCAGAATTCGACAATCGCCCGTCCCAGTTCGGCGGATGCGTATTTCAAAGGGTTCCGGCCTCCAATGCCTTCGGCCTCCTCCATCTGCATGGTTTCTACATCCGCCCTGTTGTTTGCCTCCATCTGCCCCCTCAGCGCTTTTAAGGAAACTCGCTCTCCGCATGTATACATCATGACCGAGGTTTCCCACACTCCGGCGTGATCCATGCTGTATTTCATGGAGGCCCCCCCTTCCCAGTTTTCCCCTTCGGTGACACCGAAGCCTTTTGCGCCGCTTCCCCTGCATGCGCGTTGAATGCCGTCGTGAATGGCGTCCCGCTGGAGCTCAACATCATGTCCGGTCACGCCGACCAAAACCTTCCAGCCGTTGGCGACAAGACCGCGCGCGGTGCGGAAGACAGTCTCTTCCATACTCGCCCGATCGTGGGCTGTAACGGTGAATCCGCTCCATCCTTCCGGCCCCCACCCGCGGCCGTCACCCAGCATACCGAGGAAGAGCGTTGGAAGAACCGCCCCTCCGTAGCGCAATGCCGCTTCGCAGCAAATGGCGTGCGCTTTAATCCCATCGGCCCCCAAGGGGTTCTGGACGCCGTGCCATTCAAGCGAACCAACCGGAATGTAAATAACCGGGCATTGTTCCAGCAGCAACTTCACCTCTGTGGGACGCAGCAGTTCATACTGAACGGGCTCATGTTTTTTCATCGCAGATATTCTCCTTATGCGGCATAAAAGATGGGAAAACCAGGGTGTATATATAACCTGATTTGTTGGTCGGGGTTGAATTCCCCCTCAATGCAGGACATCCGTGTCCACCACCGTGGAATGGAACCCGGGCCATTTGGGGACATCCCCCGGCCCGCGCGGGGCGGGCTTTTTGACCGGCGCCCCATTCCTGACCATGGAGGGAGCGTATTTCGCCAGAAATTCCAAAAGCTTCCCGCGCATTTCAGCAAGCCTCCCCTGCTCCTCCCTGCGAACCGCCAAATTGCGTTGTTCATAGGGATCGCCTTTAAGGTCGAACATCAATTCCGCGCCGCCAAGGGGCGTCCACATGTACTTGCAGTAGTCCTCCATGACCGCGTGAAATTCATTGCTGCAATTACCGTAAAAGATGCGGTTCGGCGCGGGTTTATCCACCAATTCCATGACATTAACCCCTTCAACCCCGTCCGGAGATTTTATGCCCGCAATTCCCAGCACCGTAGGCAAAACATCCGCCAGATTGACAAGCGTCTCACATCTCCTGCCGGCCAGCGGATGGATTTCCCAGGAAGGTGAAGGCGGACGCACGATAAACGGTATATGGGCGGATCCTTCCAGGAAAACGGTTTTCGCTCCCATATGGTGGTCTCCCATCATCTCGCCGTGATCCGTGGTAAAAATTATCCAGGTATTTTCAAACAAACCAAGCTCGCGCATGCGCGCGAACAACTGCCCCAGACTGTAATCGATCTGGGTAATGCATGCGTAGTATGCTCTCTTACTGTCCTTAAGCTGATCTTCGGTCATCCGGTAGGCGTTGTTAAGGCAATATGTGGGTTGAAGATACCCCTGGGGCATTTTTTCCACGGATTCGGACCAGTCGCCGTAAACAGGCGGATCGACGTCTTTATCCCGGTATAGATCCCAGTAATTAGCGCAGGGATCGAAGGGAGGATGGGGTTTGGTAAAACTTGTCCAGAGAAAAAACGGACGGGTCCCGTCCCTGGTCTCCAAAAAATCAATGGAACGGCGTACCGTCCAGTATGTAAGGCTGTTTATTTCATCCACGGTGGAGATCACCGGCTCAATTTCATTTTCACCCACCCCGTGCCCCTTGGGAAGGCCCGCCTGCGCATTCCTGTTCCTTTCCCTGTAATAATCCACGGGCAGTTCCATGTATTCAAATCCGTAATTGGCGCGCATCGGGAAAAAATGCATCTTGCCCTGAGCCCTGGTCTGATAACCGTTTTGCGTCAGGATACCCGGCAAAGTGGGATGATCCGCCATGGGCCTAATTGTATCGCTGAATCCCACCAGGCCCGTGGTATAACCATGCCTTCCCGTCATGATGGTGGCGCGGGCGGACATGCAAACGGGGCTGCTGGTGTAGCACCGGATGAACGCAATCCCTTGATCGACAAGCCAATTGAGATGGGGCGTGTATATATGCGGGTTTCCCAGGGCGCCGATGGTATCGAACCTCTGCTGGTCGGTGGTGATGAGCAGAATGTTGGGCTTATTCATACTTTTCTCCCCTTTTTTAAGTCTTGATATTTATTTCCACTCCTTCCGCCGTTTTCCTTCCCGTGTGTTTCCTTCCCCGTCCTGTTGCAAAACGGAAAGTAAAGGGCTATACTTGATCATGTACGTAATCCGGCTTGCCACAGGAAAGTGACCATATCGATGTCTGCGACGCAAAACAGCCTTTATATCTCCAGGCACTTCAAATTCAACAGTCTAATGTATATTGCCGACGGCTTTACCGGCATGCTCTGGAACGGCCTGACCGTAACTTACCTTCTGCTGTACACCAACTGGTGCTGGGCGCAATACAAGGGAGTCAGCGTGGAACGGGTCTCCAGCGGTTTCCTGGGATACTTTCAGGCTCTTTTATCCGTGGGGATGATGATCTCCCTGCTTGCCATGATCATTTTTTCGGAGGATATGCCCGTTAAGAAACGCGCCGTGATGTGGTTCGGCAGCATAAAGAGGCTGACCGTGCTTTTTTTTGCCCTGGTCACCTGGCTTCTGCCCCCCGGCGCGAGAATGATTAGCGTCATCGTCATTTCGTTGCTTTTTTATCTTTCAGGGGCCGACGGCCTGCCCTGGCGGGTGATGTACGCCAAGGTGATCCCCATAGAGAAGCGCGGTGTAATAGAAGCCTGGCGCAATATCTATTCCCGCCTGGGAGGATTTACCGGGCTCGCGCTGGCCATCGCCATTTTCAACCCCGCCCGAACCGGATTCGTCCGTTGGTTGATGCATATCCTGCCGGGGCTGGCCGACCCGGATCAGACCCGGTATTTCGCTTTCTTTCTGATCAACAGCATTTTCGGTTTTGTCAGCTTGTTCTTTATCGCCGCCACCCGGGAACCGAAGGAAGAATGCCCCGCGCTCTCCTGGAAAATCCGGTTACGCGACAAACTGGATCAGCTCCGGCAAATTATCAGTCAAGATCGCAACTTTCGCAACTTTCAATTATACAACATCATGTCCGCCTTGTCCGATCTGATGATGCTGGGTTATGCCGCGCTTTTCGTCCGCAAATACCTGGGCCTGGGAGAGGCGGTCTGGGGTGAATTAAACGTAATCACCATGATTCTGGGCATAGGCGCCATGTTCCGCTGGGGCAAGCAGGGAGACGCTTACGGCTGGAAAAAAGTCCTCATCAAATTGTCCTTTTATATTGTCAGCGTGCCTTTAATTTTCATCGCCCTGGCTTATCTCAACCTGCAAGGATTCCATCACTGGGCGGCGGGATTTTCCACCATTTACGAGGCCTTAATAAAAAACACCAGAGATTTGACCATGCTGCTGCTTTGCCTGGCCTTTGCCCTGCTAGGTTTGTATAAGAATCCGGCTATGGCGTCCAAAACATACATGGCCCTGGAATTTTCCCCCGATAAGCTCCATACCAGCTATTTCGGAATCACTTCCCTTGTGCAACAGGCCTCTACGGTCATGGGAGGCCTGCTTGTAGGAATCTGCATCGACAAACTCGGCATCCCCGGCATGATAACCTCCGGCATCCTGCTGCAACTGATTGCGGCGGGCTTCGCCTATCTGAACCTCCAGGAACCGCGGCTTCCTCAATCCCGCACTGCGGACGGCCATATAAACATGTCAACCGGGTTGTTACGGAAATGAAAAATCAAACGGTAAAATATTCCTTAATCAAAATATGAATAAAATCTTCAATAGCCGGATACTTTGCCCTGTCCTTCTCATATCCCTCAAGCAACTTGTATGTTTTCTCCAACTGCCTGACGCCTTTGATCTCCTCCGGTTCTATAATATCCGATATCGCTCTGTCCTCGCCGAATACTTTTTTGTAAATCCTGGCCTGTACCGCACGGACCAGGCATTCCTCGAAGATTTTATCCCATGAGTAAAGCTCGTATGCGGAAATGGTATAATCCTTGACATCTTTTCCTTTGCTGAGTTCGGAAATAAGCTTTTTTTGTGCGTCCACGGCGGGACTAAGAAAGCAGTGCAAAAAATCATGAACTGCGGCTTGAGCGAATTGCAACTCATTGATGGATTGTAAATCCACGAAGATCACCTGATCCTTCAGATCCACCCGGTGGCCCGCTCCTGTTTTGGCAAAAGGACTCATCACTGAATAATATGAAATCTTTTTCGATCCGTAATACTTTTTGATATTCCCCGCATAACTTTCCGCTTCCTTGAGCACTGCAAGCAAATTATTGTTTTTGGTATCCTGGACGTTGCGCTTGATAAGAAAGCTGTTCCTTTCACCATCCGTACCGGTCCCTACCGCCCGGAAAAATTCATCCGCCTTCGTATCCTCATAAAATCGCCTCAATCCTTTGATCAAATCCTCCTCGTTTTTTCCGTACGTTACCGGAGCCAACGGCGCCAAGGACGGCAAATCCGCATGCATGAGCAAAAGAGGTACCTTCCCCATGGCATTGCCATCCGGAATATAGGAATCAAGCTTGCCGATAAATCCGTTTTCACTGTAAACATCGAAAAACATTTCCGCCGCCGGAGTCATACCGATGCCTGCGGCGCTGGCATTCGGCGCATACCAGGCCGCCACGAGATAAAGATCGACGCTCTTGCAGGTAAGAATGATATACTGCGGGTCTCCGCCGCTGTTGTACAACACATCCCCCGGGTATGAAGCCGCCCCCGCCCGGCATATCAATGCCGCGCAGGCTAAAAAAAGCAGCGGTTTTCTTAAAGACCGAAAGCAGGCACTCCTTCGTCCGGAATCTTCCGGTTCCCTTGCTTTCAATATTTGCACCCCCGTTTTAATATGGCATGGACATTCCTCCTAATAAATATGCTTCTTAAAAGGCAGTCATGATATTTTTGACGGGAAGCGGCATTTTAATAAAAATCAAGGCGGAGTTCAATTTTCCCCGCCTTCCGCTTATTTACTCCGTAAACAAGTGTGTCCCTAACCGGTTTTTTCTGCCTGTTTTACCGCGCCTGCGGATTAAGATCGTGGTAAGATGCCTCCTTCTTTTTATCCGCCATGTCCAGAAACCTGGCATGTATGGCATCGAGTTCCGCATCGCCTCAAGCTTCCATACCCGATTTCCGCGAGGTTGTTTTTCAGGGCGTACTGTCCGGAACGGGCTGTCAGAACCACTTCCATGCTGCACCCCCATGTCCTCGGGAGTGATTTTTCATAAAAATCCCTGGATTTGAGCAATCCGTCCTGCCGGATGCCGGAGGAATGGGCAAAAGCGTTCTATCCGGGCCCAAGCAGTTTGATCCCCCATTCATTCTTGTCATCGCGGGCCATTTTAAAATCATTGCACGCCATGATAGCGATCTCCGCCAGGTACATGACCTCCGAGCCTTCTTCCAGGTGGCCGCCGTATACTTCCGTTTCGCCGCTGGAAACCGTGATGTGCAGGTGCGGCTCGCCGCCGGCGATAATTCCACTGACGGATAAAAGTTCCAGCGGTTTTTTCAGCGTATAGAATTCATCTTTGGGAGGGAAATCGCAGGTGGTGATGTAATGCATGCGGCAGGTTTTCAAAGTGCCGATGCCTGATACAACCATCCCGTTTTGAATGCCGTTTTCCCTGATGGCCTTGTTGATCGATTCGAGCAGCAAATCTCCCGGCCGCAAACCTATGGTGATCAGCTTTACGGCGCCGTTAAAACACATCGTCTCCAACAGCCGCATTCCCCTTTCTAAAGCGTATGATCAGGATTCCAGCCCAGATCCTCGTAATGCTTCCTTCTGTTTTTCTTATCGCGCCGGTGTTCCTCATGGGCATAACGCGCCACATCCTCCGCCATGGCCAGCGGAACGACAATAACCCCGTCCCCGTCGGCCACGACGATATCCCCCGGATTCACCAGCACTCCCCCCACGGATACGGGAACATCCTTAGCATCGAACTGCAGCCTTCCCTGCACCATCTTCTGGCTGACAAACTGGCACCAGAAAGGGACTTTTTGCATGATCACCTCGTCAGTGTCCCTGACGCCGCCGTTGGAAACAAACCCCATAAGTCCCCGCTTGAGGCAGTTCAAGGTGTTCTCGGAGCCGCACAGGCCCGCATCAACTGAAGACTGATCGATGACCATAATATCCCCTTCCTCGATATCCTCCACCCAGGGGTAAGGGCAGATGTCCCGATAATACATCCCTACCCATTCGGACCAATATTTTTCCGGAGTCATCTGCGGGATGACGCCTCTGAAGGGAACATAGCGGACGGTTCTGGCAATCCCCCGGATCCTGGTCCGGAAAAGCGGCCGGATTTGATGGTTCATGGATCCGACATGATGATAACCCAGTGTATCAAACCCGTCGCGGACATCCGCCACCCGCAGGTCCTCGTATAGTTTTAGAAACTGCGATTTTTCCTTTGAGTTCAAGCAAATATCCTCCTTTTTGGAATTTGCCTTTCTTTTTAACGGAAGCGCCTTGCGCATATTGAATTTTAAAGCGGACCGGTGTTTTCTTCAGCACGTTTCATGAACCAAACGTCTTCTATGAGGCAATTGCGTTGTTGCCTTAATTCAAGGTCTTGCCACTAAATATAGTGCATGGCTACCATTAGGCTCTCGATATCTAGTGGCAAGGCGTAAAATTATCATCACAACGTAAATTGCACTCTATAAAATCCCCGATCCCGTCAATGGCGGTATTTCATGCGCAGATTACGGGCCAGTTCCAGGCATTGCCGTCCCATCTCTTTTTGCCCGGTCTTATCATAAATTTCCTCCAGGATTTTATACGCTTCCACAAGATAGGGATTGATTTTCAGCGCCTCCAGGAGCAGTCCCTTGGCTTTTTCATGCTCTCCCGTCCTTGCCAGCTCGGAGCCTTTCAATAGATCAATGATGTGGCCGCGGTTTAAATTCTCCTTTTTCATCTCGTCAAGCCTTGAGATGATCCCTGCCTTATCCCGGGGGATAATCCCCAGGCTGAGCTGGAGGCAAAGCTCCAGCCGCGGGTCATCCTTGATTTTCGGCAGTAAAAGCCTTCCCTCCAGACCGGACATTTCCTCGCCATACTGAAACTTATATTCCAGCCAAGCCAGGAAGGAATCAAGAAACTCACCCTCATTATAAGCCTTGCGGGTGACGGCCCGGAATTCCCCGGGACTGAGGGGAGGGACCCCGCTTTTGCCGGCGCCGGTTTCCCGGATGAACCTTTTTATTTCTCCATCCACATTTACATGCATACTGCAGCCGGAACAAAAGACTAATACGGCAAAAAACGTATATAACCAACCAGGTTTCATCCGTTATTCACTCCCTATGGGGAATATCGCGGGTGATGATATATTGAAAATTATTCTCTATTCCCGGTCGTAACCGACGTATCCCCAATACCAGACTGTATCATAGTCGTTGGCAAGCGCCAGTCCGTGAGAAGTCCCCGCGGCGATGGACACGATTTTGCTCAGGTTTTCCAGGCGCACCGGACGATTGGAATTGGCGATCTCCTTGCGATCCAACTGACCGCATGTATTGTCGCCCCAGGCCCAAACCGTGCCGTCATCTTTCAAAGCCACGCTAAAGGTGTAACCGGCAGCAATCGATATTACCCCGCTTAAATCCCTGACTTGCACCGGCGCGTCCCGTCCGGTGAAAGAGCCGTCCCCCAGTTGTCCGCAGGAATTATCCCCCCAGGCCCAGACCGTACCGTCATCCTTTAAAGCCAGGCTATGAAGGCCGCCTGCGGCAATGGCTTTGACCCCCCGCAGCCTGTCAACCGCCCCCGGTTTAAGCCTGGAACTTTTGCTTCCGTTGCCCAACTGGCCGCGGCGGTTTTCCCCCCAGCTCAAGACATTTCCTCCATCAGTCAGGGCCAGGCTGTGATAAGCCCCGGCCGCCACCGCCGTGACAGGTTCCTTCAATTTATAGCGCCTGCCTTCATAAAATGAATGCTCATATAGAGTGAAAAACATCTCAAACGGCACGGGCATATCACTACCGACCTGTCCGGCGCCGTTGGCGCCCCCGGCTACGATTGTGCTGGAATTCTCTACGTATAACCGATGGAAAGGCCCGGCTGAGATGGATTTTATCGGGCCGTACCTGTCCTCGAAAGCTTGACGGATTTCGCCGAAATGCGTAAGTGTCAGGCCCCAGGTCCATAAATCGCCATCCTTGTTCAGGGCCAGACCATAGTATCTTCCCGCCGCGATAGCGGTGGCGTTTGTCAGGCCTTTAATTTGCACCGGTTCTTTTGCGCTCTTGCCCGGACCATTGCCAAGCTGGCCATATTCGTTCTCCCCCCAGGCCCAGACCGTGCCGTCCTCTTTTAAAATCAAAGTGTATGGCTGCCGTGTAGGCTATCGGTATTTGGCGGCAAGACGTAATTGCTCACATCAGTTTCCGATGCAAAATGGTAAACCAAGTAAAAAGATAATATTATCTTTTATATACCTCGATTTTTCATGAAGGATTTTTATGCTTGTTGAATAAATATATTTCGAAAGGGTTAAGGGGGTGTAAATATGAACTATCAATGGCTTTTGACGGGGCTGCTTTTGCTGGTGATCTTCGAGGTTTTCTTCAGCAAGATTTTCCTGCACCTGATCAGTTGGCTCTTGAAGCTGCCGGTGATCGCGCTGGTCTATTTCGCCCTGTACTGGTTCTGGACCCAGGACGGCCCCTTCAACAGGACCTGGGTGCTGGTCTTTTTTATCGTCTATCTGCTGATTTTCACCGGGCTTCTATGGTGGCTGAGAAAGCATCCCAAACTTAGGCGGCTCATCATCAACGCCATGGTCTTCATCGTGCCGGTGATCAGCATTTTCACCACCAATTGGCTGGCATCGATCATGAAAGTGGACAATCAAGTGACTTTCGATATAATGGAGAAATTTTTGAAGTTGTAAGCGCCGCTGCGGCTTCGACAGGCTCAGCCACCTCACTCTCTTTTGTCCGTCAGGCCACGTAACCCGGCCATTGAGCTTGTCGAAACGAACCGGGCCAATCCCCGACCCATACCGTCACTAGCCTGTCGAAGTGCACCAGAATGGGAACTTACCTGCACAGCGTTCTCCCCGTGGACCTCAAATCCTGGCAAACCTGCTTGATCTTCTCCGCCATGCCCCTCTCGCCGGCCTTGCCGTAGGAGCGCGGGTCATAATTTTTCTTGTTGCCTACTTCGCCGTCTATGCGCAATACGCCGTCGTAATTCTTGAACATGTGGTCCGCAACAGGGCGGGTGAAGGCATACTGGGTATCGGTGTCCACGTTCATCTTGATCACGCCGTACTCCAATGTTTCCGAGATTTCCTCCTTGCTGGAACCGGAACCGCCATGGAAAACCAGATAAAAACGGGCCCGGTCGCCATAGGCTTTCTGCAGAGCGTCCTGGCCTTGCTTGAGGATCTCCGGCTTTAACTTCACATTGCCGGGTTTATATACGCCATGTACATTCCCAAAGGTTGCTGCGAACATGTATTTGGCGTTCGGCACGCTGCTCAATGCCTCATAAACTGCCAGCATGTCCCGGGGGGTGGTATAAAGCTTCTCGTTGGCCACACCCGCATTGCTGACGCCGTCTTCCTCGCCGCCAACCACGCCCGCCTCGACTTCCAGGATAATTTCATTCTTCGCGCATCTCGCCAGCAACTCCCTGGCTATCTTCATGTTCTCCGCCAGGGGCAGTTCCGAACCGTCGAACATGTGGCTGTTGAAAAGGTTTTTTTCACCCCTGGCCCGGCGTTTTTCCGTCTCGGCGATCAGGGGATATAAAAAAGACTCCAGTTTGGAGGGTGGGCAGTGGTCTGTATGAAGGGCGATATAAACATTGTAGCGTTCCGCCATCAAGTGGATATGGTTTCCCAGGGATATGGCCCCCAGCGCGCTGTCCTTCAGGATTTGTCCCGATGCATGCTGGCCGCCGCCGCTGGAAACCTGGATAATCCCGTCGGATTTGGCTTCCGCGAAGGCAATCAGGGCGGCGTTGGCCGTCTCCATGGAAGAGACATTGATGGCGGGATAGGCGTATCTATTATTACCGGCTTGCTCCAACATACGGCAATAGGTTTGAAAGTCCGCTACAGGCATGTTATCGCATCCTCCTATAAATTGTGTAAGTACCGTTTGAGTTTTCCATTTATAAAGATACATGATCCGGCGGGACTTTGCAAGGAAAAAGTTATTCCGCCTTCATCACCATCACTTCTATTTTCCCATCCAGCAGTTTTTTAAACCTCTCCCCGTCCTCCGGAGTTCCCACGATGCTTCCGTAATGCATGGGGATGGCTATTTTAGGCTTGATATCCAGCGCGGCCCGGACGGCTTCTTCTACGGTCATGGTGTATGTCCCGCCGACCGGCAGCACGGCAATATCGGCCTTGAGGTTTTTCATTTCCGGGATGCGGTCCGTATCTCCCGCAAAATAAATCCTGATGCCCTTGACGGTCAATATGTAGCCGGCCCACTGGCTGCTTTTGGGGTGGTAGTTTTTATCAATGTTGTATGCCGGGACCGTCTCAATTTCCACACCCTTCACCGTCGTTTTAAAGCCCGGTTTTACGGCGGTATAATCCCGGGTCAGGCATCCCTCCGGAGCGAACACGGCGGTGGAATCCTTCCGCAGCTTCTTCACGGCAATCGGGCTGCAGTGATCCCCGTGGCTGTGCGTAATCAATATAATATCCGCAGGTTCTCCGTCTTTTGGCTTGGTGGTGTCTACGTAAACAATTACATCCCCGCTGATTTTGAAGGCGGACTGCCCCATCCAGCGCAGGTTTTCCCGAATGAAGCGCATCAAATCCCCCCGGTTGTCATCTTCCGCCGGCACAGCGGAGACAAACCCGACCAAACCTGCCAATGTCAATAAGGCGTATAGTCTATTCATTTTAAACCCTCCTGTTTTATTCGAGCAATTGCGTTGTACCTTAATACTAAGTCTTGCCACTAAATATAGTGTATGGATACCATTAGGCTATCGATATTTAGAAGCGTTGTGAAAAGCCAAGCTTATTAAGCAACAGTTTAAACTCCAAGAAAAGAAAGCCTAAAGCTAATTGGAATAATTGAGGTAGTTATTTTCTCT
>JBLNCG010000036.1:0-3762 GCA_050260475.1 Bacillota bacterium | reverse complement strand
ACTTTTTGCATATACTAATTTATAATAGTGGAAAATGAATACAACCAAAGGCATTGACGGGAAGAAGTACATACTCGTCCGAAGCACAGAGAGAAGATGGATGGTGCGAATCTTCATGAGGAAAGTATGGAAGTCATCCTTGAGCCGTGAATTGATCAGAATCTTCTAAGTAGATTTCAACGGAATTTCCACCGTTAAAGGGAAAACGGTATCGGATATGATGTTATGTCCTGTACCGGCAGAGTGCAGGGATAATCCCCTGAATTTAGGTGGTACCACGGATTTACAGCCCGCCCTAAGCAATAAGCTTAGGACGGGCTTTGTTTTGTATTCAGATTTTCAAGGAGGTATCACTGATGGAAAAGTATTATGATCCTAAGCTTGTTGAAAGGCAAATGCAGGAATTTTGGTCCGAGAATAATATTTACAGGTTTCAGAATGACAGTCAAAAAGAAATCTTCTCTATCGACACCCCACCGCCGACAGTAAGCGGCAGCCTGCATATAGGGCATATTTTCTCATATACGCAGGCGGAGATGATTGCCAGATTTAAAAGAATGCAGGGGTACAACGTTTTCTATCCCTTTGGTTTTGACGACAACGGGCTACCGACCGAAAGACTGGTCGAAAAAGAGGAGGGCATTGTCGCAAAGAACCTGCCCAGAAGCGAGTTTGTAAAAAAATGTATTTCCATCACGGCCAAATATGAGGCTGAATTTAAAGATTTATGGAATTCGTTGGGCTTTTCAGTCGACTGGTCACTGCAATACGAAACCATAAGCCCGCTTGTCCAGAGAATATCACAGCGTTCGTTTTTGGATCTTGTTGAAAAAGGAAAGGCTTATATGAAGGAATCGCCTGTTTTGTGGTGCACTGAATGTCAAACTTCCATTGCTCAGGCGGAGCTCGAAACAAAAGATGTTGAAACGACTTTTAATTATATCCCGTTCATGGTTGGCGGACAGGAACTGATCGTTGCCACTACAAGACCGGAGCTGTTATTTGGTTGTGTTTGCTTGTTCGTCAATCCCGGTGACGATCGATTTGGATCCTTCATTGGCCAAACGGCGACCGTACCGCTGTATAATTTTGAAATTCCTATTTTAGCTGATGACAAGGTCAGCCTTGACAAGGGTACCGGCGTTGTCATGTGCGCGACCTTTGGCGACAGTACGGATGCCGAGTGGTTTGAGCAGCACAGGCTGCCATATAGAAGAGTTATCATGCCAGACGGTACAATTGATGAATCTGTCCCATTCATAGGAAGCATGGAAGTGATCGCGGCAAGAAATGTGATTATAAGACTATTGTCTAAAAAAGGATTGCTTTTAAAGTCAGAGCGTATAGCGCATCCGGTGGCGGTTCATGAACGATGCGGCAGGGAAATCGAGATTATTCCGTCCAGGCAATGGTATATCGATGTCTTGACCGATAAAGAATGGTTTTTGAAGGCTGCCGATGAGATAAACTGGTATCCTGCGCAGATGAAGAACCGCTATATTGCCTGGGTTAAAAATCTGAAATGGGATTGGTGCATTTCACGCCAACGCTATTTTGGAGTACCGTTTCCGGTTTGGTATTGCAGGGAATGCGGCAGGGCGGTTTTTGCAGAGGACAAGGACCTGCCGGTCAATCCGATGGAAAGACTGCCGGATGAACCCTGTTCCTGCGGCTGCCGGGAATTCGTCCCTGAAACGGCTGTTTTCGACACCTGGGCAACATCCTCACTTACGCCGCAAATCAATGCCAGGTTTGGCGAGGACTGCGACGCCAGTGCTAAATTACTACCGATGAGCATGAGAACCCAGGCACATGAGATTATCCGGACCTGGGCTTTCTATACCATCGTCAAAAGCCTATATCACACCGGGAATATTCCATGGAAAGATATTATGATTTGCGGATTTGTACTTGCCAAGAAAGGCGAGAAGATCAGCAAGTCAAAGAGCAATTCGGAGTTTTCGCCTCCGGCATTGATTGGAAAGTATTCCGCCGATGTTCTAAGATATTGGGCGGCCAATTCCAGGCTTGGAACTGATACTTTTTTCTCGGCGGATGAACTGTCCATCGGCCAAAGATTTATTACCAAGCTTTGGAACGCTTCCAAGTTCTCAATTTCCCATTTGGAGGATGTAAATTTTAAAGTATTGCCTAATCTGTTGCCCGTTGACAGGTGGGTTATGGAGCGACTCCGGCAAACCACAAACCAGGCCGCAAAGCTGCTGAATAAATATGAAATCGGTTCCGCGCGCCATGAAATTGATGACTTTTTCTGGAAAGACTTTTGTGATTACTATCTCGAAATCGTCAAAGAAAGACTGTATCGGCCGGATCTTCATGGAGTGGAACAGCGGCGCTCGGGGCAATATGCGCTATATCACTGCCTGTTGGGCATTCTAAAGCTTTACGCTGTTTATGTCCCCCATATCACCGAATATATTTATCAAGAGTTTTTTAGGCAGCACGAAAATTCGGATTCCCTGCATACCCTCATTTGGGATAAACCAGAAATTATTAACGACGATCTCATTTTGTTTGGCGAAAAACTTAAAGAAATCATCGCGAATACAAGAAAGTACAAATCCGAAAATAACCTATCAATGAAAAGTGAAATCGAGCAAATCGTCATTTATACGGAAGAAAAGTTCATGCAAATGTTTAAACAAACGGAAAAGGACATAAAGGCGTGTTGTGGAGCTAAAGTGATTCAGATTAAAATCAAATAAGATTAGATCCATTGGCGACGGGTTTGAAGGTTAACTCGGGAAAAGCAGGAATTCTCTACTTCGACGGAGAAATATGTTATTAACGTAAACGTTTACGTATCCCAAAGACCCTGTATGATGGACTTATTATAGACCGGTGCATGGGGGAGGAGCATGAGCCCGACAATCCGAGATGTTGCCCAAAAAGCCGGTGTCTCCGTGGCCACGGTCTCCCGGGTGGTGAATGATCGTCCCGGTTATTCGGCGGAAACCAGAAACAAGGTTTTGCGGGTGATTGAAGAGCTGGGCTACCAGCCCAACGCGCTGGCCAGGGGCCTGGTAAGCAAGAGATCGCGGACCATCGGGGTGCTGATCCCGAACATCTCAAGCATGGTAGCATCGGAAATACTGAAAGGGATTGAGGATACCGCCCACACCATCAGCCAGAGCGTCATTGTCTGCAACACGGATAACAATGGCAAGCGCACTCTGGAATATTTGCAGGTCCTGAAAGAGAAGCAGGTTGATGGGATTATCGTGGTTAGCGCACAGATCACCCCACTGTATCACCAAAAGTTCCTGGAGATGAAGGCGCCGGTGGTGCTGGTTTCCACGCGATACCACGACGGCAATCTCCCATTCGTAAAAGTGGATGACGAGAAGGCAGCCTATCACGCCACGACCTATCTTATCGAAAAAGGTCATGAAAAGATCGGGATGATTGCCGGGACAAAAAATGACAGAATAGCCGGCATCCCCCGGGTGGAAGGGTATAAAAAAGCCTTGAGCGATCACGGTATCCCCATCCGTGATCATTACATAGCTTACGGAAGTTTTGAATTTAAAAGTGGGATGGCCGGCCTGGAGAGATTGCTTGAGGCCGCGCCGGAAATCACGGCGATCTTTTGCGCGAGCGATGAGATGGCGGCGGGGGCTTTATCGCTGGCCCACAAACGCGGAATTGATATCCCGGGCCGGTTATCCCTGATCGGGTACGATAACTCTCAACTGGCCGAGATGACGATTCCACCGTTGACTGCTTTGAGCCAGCCTCTCT
>JBLNCG010000035.1:0-50191 GCA_050260475.1 Bacillota bacterium | reverse complement strand
AAAGGCACAAGGCGAGGCTGAAGAATTTAACAAGAATGATAACTTCGAGATCGAACAATCTTCAGCCGACTTATAGTCGGCACCCCAAACCTACCGGCTTCAGCCGGTAGTAGTTTAGTTAATTAATTCAAAAGGAGGTTCAAAACAATGAAAATCGAGGTTTACGGCCCCGGATGTCCCAAGTGCCAGAATACGGAACAAATTATCAGAGACGCTTTGGCGGAAATGAACGTGGAGGCTGAAGTGGTTAAAATATCCGATATTAATGCGATGCTCGATAAAGGGATATTTAAAACCCCCGCAGTTTATCTGGACGGGCAAAAAGTATTGGAAGGCAAAGTGCCGACCAAAGATGACGTGAAAACCTGGCTGAATAAATAAGGAGGGATTTTCATGGATTTTAATAAGATACCGCGGGAAGAAATACCATGGTTTCCTACCGTAGATAAGGACAAATGCACTGGCTGCCAGACATGTTTTAATTTCTGTTCCCATAAAACCTATGCCTGGGATGACAAAGGAAATGTCGCCGTGGTGGCCAACCCTTTCAACTGCGTGGTGGGCTGTACCGGCTGCGAATCGCAATGCCCGACAGGGGCTATTTCGTTCCCCAATCTGGATGTGTTGAAGGAAGTCAGGGAAAAATACAAGGATAAATGAGGAATGAACAAAATGAAGATTAGCCTATATAAAATTATCATCGTCGTTGTTCTGGCGGTGGCAATAGCCGGTATAATCGTTTTGAAGTTCATGAATACCGGCGACAAGAAAGAAAATACGGCCAGAGAGAAAATAACGGCGGAATCCGGCGAATCTTTCTTGCAGGAGCAGCCGGGAAGCGATCCGGATATCCTTGTGACAGTCAACAATATTAAAATTACCCGGAAATATTTCGAAGAGAAGTTTGCTTCGTTACCTGACGAATATAAAAGCGCCTTTCAGAACGACAAGGATGGATTCTTGAACCACCTCGTCACTAGGGAAATCCTGTATCAGGAAGCCGTTAAAAAAGGCTTTGTCAAGAATTCTTCCGCCATTGAGAACGACGAACAGAAAAAAGACAACTCTGTACGCGAGTTACTCATCAATGTCTCGAAAAATATTAAAGTATCAGAGGCGGAGATGCGCAGTTTTTATCGAAAACGCCGGAGCGACATGCAGGGGGCGAGTTTTGAACAGGTCAAGTTGGAACTAGAGAATTACCTGCGTCAACAAAAACAGGATGATTTTATCAATAAGTACATCGCAGGGCTGGAAAAAAAAGCGAATATTGTGAAAAACGCAGTATGGGTCAAGGAACAGGAAGCTTTAAAAGCAAAGCATCCCTTTTACCAGGCTTTGAAAAACGGCAAGCCTACGGTTTTGGATTTGGGAGCGGGAACCTGCGTGCCGTGTAAAATGATGAAACCTATCTTTGAGGAACTGGGAAAAGAGTATCAGGGAAGAGCTAACATCATTTTACTTGAGATTTCGGAAAACAGGGATTTGGCCACCAAGTACCGGGTACGGGTTATTCCCACGCAGATCTTCTTTGACAAAAACGGCAATGAGAATTGGCGGCATGAAGGGTTCCTTGCCAAGGAAGAGATTGTAAAAAAGCTTAAGGAACTGGGGGCTAAATAAAATGATCCGTTCAATACTGGAATGGTTGTCTTATTCTTTACAATCAACTTCTTTGCTTGCCTTAACGGCCTCTTTTATCTGGGGCGTTTTCAGCATCATTTTAAGCCCATGTCATTTGGCCAGCATTCCTTTAATCATTGGTTTTATCAATGAACAAGGGGAAATTACTATAAGCAAGGCTTTTAAGCTCTCATTTATTTTTTCTTTCGGTATTCTTATTACCATTGCAGCCATCGGATTTATCACCGCCTCTATGGGCAGGCTGATGGGCGATATCGGAAGCTGGGGCAATTATTTGGTGGCGGCGATCTTCTTTTTCATCGGTTTGCATCTGCTGGATGTAATTCCTATGCCATGGGAAGGCGGTGGGCTGAAAACCACCAAGCGCAAAGGAAGTTTGGCGGCTTTAATCATGGGCTTATTATTCGGTATTGCCCTTGGCCCCTGCACATTCGCTTATATGGCGCCCATGTTGGGCGTGGTTTTCAGCGTGGCGGCAACGAACATGGCTTTTGCATTTTTATTGCTGCTGGCATTCGGGGTGGGCCATTGCGGAGTCATTGTACTGGCGGGCACGCTGACGGAAAAAGTGCAGCAGTACCTGCATTGGACGGAAAAGACCAAAGCGGCGAAAATATTGCGCAAGGTATGCGGCGTGCTGGTGATTTTCGGGGGGTTATATTTAATATATACGGTTAAATAGGGGAGAACATGAACAAAATTGCTTTTACAACCGGCCCCTTGCAAGTATATTGGTGCGGTATTTTTGCTGCGGCGGCCATGTTGGTTTGTTATGTGTTAACCTGCAGAAATGCGCGCAAATACGGCATGAATGTTGAAAGTTTCTCTCGCATAATTTTTCCGGTTTTTGCATAAAATATATTAACATGTTATAATATATTAAATTATGACCTAAACAGGAAAAATAGCTAAAGGACTGTGGCCGATGAAAGATCTTCTTAAAAGCATGGAGGCAATGAAAGATCCCATACGGTTAAAGTTATTGAGGATCTTACGGGACAGGGAATTGTGCGTATGTGAGATAGTGGAGACGGTTAATATAAAACAATCCCGTTTATCCCAGCATTTACGCGTGTTGAAGGACAGGGACCTGGTTACGGAAAGGAAAGACGGCAAATGGGTATATTATCAAACCAATCTGACCAGGTTAGAAAAAACCATAAAAATGCTTGATGCTTTTTTGCTTCATGATGAAAAGAAAGAATGGATAGCAGAAGAAATCATAAAAATTTCTAAAATCTTTAAAAATAAAGAAATTAGCTGTAAAAGATTAAATTAAGAAAGGTGAGAAAAAATGTCGGAAAAGTCCATACAAAAACCGGGGTTGCCTTTTTTTGAAAGGTACCTTACTTTATGGGTGGCTTTATGCATTGTTGCGGGTATGCTGATCGGGAAATTCTTTCCCGCGGGTGTTCAGTTTTTAAGCAAAATGGACGTGGCGCAAGTCAACATACCGGTGGCGGTTTTAATCTGGCTGATGATTTACCCCATGATGCTGCAGATTGATTTTGGAAGTATTCTTAAAGTAGGAAAACAACCCAAGGGTTTAGTCGTCACTTTGGTTGTAAATTGGATGATAAAGCCCTTTACTATGGCATTTTTTGCTTTTATTTTCCTAAAGTACATTTTTGCCGCCTTTATCGATCCTGCGTTGGCTAAAGAATATATAGCGGGCTCAATTTTGCTTGGCGCCGCTCCTTGCACGGCCATGGTTTTCGTCTGGAGCTATTTGACCAAGGGTGACCCCGCCCATACGCTGGTGCAAGTGGCTATAAACGACCTGGTCATTCTGGTGGCTTTTGTGCCCATCGTCAAGTTTCTATTAGGCGTGAACCGGATTGTAGTGCCGTATGATACGTTAATCTATTCCGTAATTCTCTTCGTTGTCATTCCATTGACGCTTGGTTACTTTTCCAGGATTCAACTCATAAAGAGGAAAGGCCAGGACTGGTTTGAAAATGTGTTCCTGAAGATTTTTAAACCTATTACTGTGATTGGACTGCTTTTAACTCTGGTGATTCTCTTCGCTTTTCAAGGCCGCATCATCCTGGAGAATCCCTTTGATATTCTGCTCATTGCCGTTCCACTGGCTATCCAGACTTATTTTATTTTTACCATCGGCTATGCCTGGTCATATTTCTGGAAACTAACGCATCGCATCGCATCGCCCGCGTCTATGATCGGGGCCAGCAATTTTTTCGAGCTTTCCGTGGCGGTGGCAATATCCCTTTTCGGGCTGAAAAGCGGGGCAGCGCTAGCCACTGTGGTGGGCGTATTGACTGAAGTACCCATCATGCTTAGCCTGGTTTGGTTTGCCAATAATACAAGAAAGTGGTTTGCAGTGGATGAAAAAGAAAAACCGGCAAGGTAGGAGAAATTGATGATTGATGCGATGGAAAGACTGCTTTTGTTGGATAGTATAGCCGGAAAAATCAATTCATGTCCAGTGGACACCTTAACTTGACCACGGTTCAACAACCGTGTTATAATAATGTTTATTGAGGGATGGTGCAGTATCCTAGTCGGTGCAGTCTTTTTTTAGGACGGGCCTAAAAATCCGTTTAAGGGCACATCGATGAAGTCTCTTGTGCCGGCCGCCAACGCCCAGTCGGGGGCTGGTGCTGGAGGTTAAGGGCGAAGGGCGATCCGCAACGGCATGCGGGCGTAGACCCTTGTCCCGTGGAGACCCAAGTTCGTGGGATGTTACATACCTACGGCTTGGGCTGAACCTACAATTCGATACGGATACCCGCGTCGGATGTAGCGTAGCCTGCCTTGCGTGGATTAGGAGGATACAGGTATCAGGCTCATTCTTTCTTGGCCGGAAAGATGAATCCCCTGCTGTTTGAAACCTGATTTGCTAAAGAGGCTATGAAAAGATCTGCGGCGTTGAGGAAATCTCCTAGGCTGTTCACTTGAAGCAGGCTGTGGATTGCAGTGTGGACTAAGTGGTAATCTAGTCTTGCCCGCGGCAACACGGCAAAGTGCCCTGAGAGGGAAACCGCCAGGATGGCAACACCCTGGAGGGCATTGGGAAAACCTACTAGACCTAAGCCACAATATTTACGCAGCTTTGCTACCATCCCTTTAATTTTATAGGAGCTGATATCGGATAATCGTTCATGTCCTCCGGAGAGAGGCTGGCTTGAACGATTTTTTAGCAAGGTCCCGTTTTAATTGGACATGGGCCGGATAGTTTTACCTTTTTTTCTAATACTATCCCGGGAGTGAAGTTGTTGTTCCAATTTCGAAAAGGCGTAAGCACCGCCGTAGTGACTTTTTTTCTTTCTTTACTGCTTAGTTTCAGCTTGTTGTGGAAAGATAAAATAAACATCACCGCCATAGCCGCCATTTTGGTTATCGTTATCATCACCGGAATCGTTTTCGATATTGTGGGCACAGCGGCGGCGGCCGCTACGGAAAGCGGTTTGCATGCCATGGCCGCGGATAAGGTTTCCGGGGCTCAAGATGCCATCTTGCTCATCCGCAGGGCGGATCGCGTTGCTAATTTTTGTAATGATGTAATTGGGGATATATGCGGGACGGTAAGCGGTGCATTAGCCTCCGCGCTTGCCCTGAGATTTTACCGCATGGCGCCTTTGCCGCCGGATTTATGGATTGTGGCGTGCGCCGCGGCTTTAACGGTGGGTGGAAAGGCATTGGGAAAACAATATGCCATTGAAGAGGCAAACAACATTATTTTTGGGGTCGGTAAAGGCATGTACTGGTTGAGGCGCAACTTCCCGGGCATGAAACAAAACAAAACGCAAAAAAACTCTAAAAAAAGGAAATAAAGGGATTTCATAATTGCCATGGATGCCTAAATATGGCGATAAATCCGCTTGAGGCTATCGATGCCGGCGTATCGATCCGAGATGAGATTCGGAAAAATGAAAAGAGGCGCGAACTTGACTCAGATATTAAATTCCTTATCGGGACCTGAAGATTTGCACCAGATGCCGGTGGAAAGCCTGCAGCAACTGGCCCAGGAGATCAGGGAACTTCTGGTGGATGTGACCAGTAAAAACGGAGGCCATCTCGCGCCAAACCTGGGAGTAGTAGAGTTGACCATCGCCCTGCATCATTATTTTAATAGTCCGCAGGACAAGATTATCTGGGATGTGGGGCATCAAAGCTATATACACAAGATCCTGACCGGCCGCAGGGATGTTTTTTACACCCTCAGGCAACTCAATGGTTTAAGCGGGTTTCCAAAACGGGAGGAAAGCCCGCATGATGTATTTAACACCGGGCACAGCAGCACATCCATTTCCGCGGCGTTGGGCATGGCCATCGCCAGGGATCTGAACAATGAAAAACACCAGGTTGTAGCGGTGATTGGTGACGGTTCCATGACCGGCGGCATGGCCTTTGAGGCTTTAAACCATGCGGGGCATCTCAAGGCCAACCTGATTGTAGTTTTAAATGACAACGAAATGTCCATCGCCGCCAACGTAGGGGCATTGGCCTTATACCTTTCCAAGCTGCGTCTGAATCCGGCGATCACCAAACTTAAAGAGGAACTGGAATCGATCCTGCGTAAAATACCTACCATCGGGGTACCGGCTGCGACTCTTGCGGATCGGTTAAAATATTTGATAGTACCGGGTGTTTTATTTGAGGTTCTGGGTTTTACTTATATCGGTCCGGTGGATGGACACAATATTGCGGATTTGAAGCGAAGCTTTAAAACTGCGGTGCAAAAAGGAGGCCCTATTCTGATCCATGTCCTGACGAAAAAGGG
The DNA here is from genome assembly GCA_050260475.1 of Bacillota bacterium. Classification (GTDB taxonomy): domain Bacteria; phylum Bacillota; class UBA4882; order JBLNCG01; family JBLNCG01; genus JBLNCG01. The sequence goes on along the minus strand of JBLNCG010000035.1, from coordinate 43,803 downwards.
GAAAGGATATCCGCCGGCGGAAAATGATCCGGAAAAGTTCCACAGTATCGGTCCTTTTTCCGCAGTCAACGGAGAAGAGACGGAACCGCAGGTGCGGCGGTCATATACGGATGTCCTGGGACAGGCCATGATGGAAATCGCCGGCGCCGAACCGGGTCTAATCGCCGTTACGGCAGCAATGTGCCTGGGTACAGGACTCGATCAGTTTGCCAAAAAATTCCCGAGGCGCTTTTTCGATGTGGGCATTGCGGAGCAGCATGCGGTAACCCTGGCTGCAGGTTTGGCATCCCAAGGATTCAAGCCTATAGTGGCCATCTATTCTACTTTCCTGCAACGGGCTTATGACCAGATTGCGCATGATGTTTGCATGCAAAAACTGCCGGTGGTTTTCACTTTGGATCGCAGCGGTATTGTGGGACAGGACGGTCCGACACACCATGGTGTTTTTGACTTCGCCTATTTACGCCATCTCCCCAATATTGTCGTTTCCGCTCCTAAAGACGGCCGTGAGTTGCGGAACATGCTTTTCAGCTCACTGCAATACGCGATGCCGGTTGCAATCCGCTATCCCAAAGACATGATTCCCGATGATCCCGGGATGGATCCCCCGGAATTCATTCCTCCAGGACGGTGCGAGGTGATCTCTGAGGGAAAGGATTTATTAGTACTGGCGGTGGGAAGCCTGGTATATCCCGCACTGGAAGCAGTACAGGCAGTTAGAAAGCAAGGGATTTCCTGTACTCTGATAAACATCCGTTTCATCAAACCTTTGGATGGGAAAATTCTTTTAAAATGGGCCCGCAAGATACCGCGCATGCTGACGATAGAAGATCACGTTTTGGCGGGAGGTTTTGGGAGCTCGGTAGCGGAGTTTTTTAACGAAAACAATATCCGCGGGGTGGAGATCCACATGGTTGGGCTTCCTGACCGATTTATCGAGCATGGACCCCGATCCTTACTTTTAAAACAATATCAGCTAACTTCTGAAGGCATCGCCATGAAAATAAAGCGTATATTGATACCTGCCATCGGCATGGCGGTTAAAGGTTAACATGAAAAAAAGGCTGGATCAGATTCTCACGGATTTGGGGCATTTTCCCAGCCGTGAAAAAGCGCAACGCGCTATCATGGCCGGGCTTGTTCTCGTAAATGGAAAACGCAAAGACAAGCCGGGATTCAAAACCGATGCCGCCGCTTGCATCGAAGTGATGGGCACGGCCTGTCCTTTTGTCAGCCGGGGCGGAATTAAACTGGAGAAGGCGCTGCATGTTTTCAGTATCGATCCCGCCGGGAAAACCGCCGCAGATATTGGAGCTTCCACCGGCGGTTTCACGGATTGCCTTATAAAAAAAGGCGCTGCGAAGGTCTATGCGGTGGATGTAGGTTATGGGCAGCTTGACTGGTCTCTGCGCAACGATCCCCGTGTGGTCGTGTTGGAAAAGACTAACGCCCGTTATCTTTCACCCCTTTTAATCCCGGAGTCCGTTGATCTTGCCACTATCGACGTATCTTTCATCTCCCTGGCCAAAATATGGCCTGCCATATCCGGTCTGCTAAAGCCCGGAGGGGATATCGTCGCTTTGATCAAACCGCAGTTCGAAGCGGGGAAGAATTTGGTTGCCAGAGGCGTGATCAGGGATCCCCGCATACACAGGGATACGCTTTCCAGGATTATTAAAGATTTGCAAAACACCGGCTGGTATCTTCGAGGTTTGGATTATTCCCCGCTGTTAGGACCGGAAGGCAACCGGGAATTTCTATCTTGCTGGAAGCGGGAAGAAGATAAATTCGATATTCCGTCGTGCATTGATGATGTAGTGGAACGCGCTTATGCGGAACTTTAAGATTATTGAGCCGGATTCTGTCATGCTGATTTTTGTATAAACCTGGAGGAATCATCCGGAAGGATCTCGAATAAATAAAAAAATTTCCATCCGGAGGTAATTGCGCTGCCAGACCTTCAAAAGAAATGGGCGTTATACCTGCATCCTGAAAAACCACAAGCCCTGACGGAAACAAAGAAAATCTTGCCCCAACTGGAGAAATTGGGTGTCCGACCGTTATTTTTGCCTGAAGTGGCGGAAAAAATCGGGTTTCCGGAATGCGGAACTATCGCGGATGAATGGCGCCAGGGGGAAATTGTGATCGTCATGGGAGGGGACGGTGCGTTGCTTTCCGCCGCAAGGCTGGTTTATCCCAAGGAGATCCCCATCTGCGGAGTCAACCTCGGACATCTGGGTTTTTTGACGGAAATCGAGAAGCATGAAATAGACAGGGCGGTTCCAAGGCTTTTTGCAGGCGACTTTCATACGGAGCCGCGCATGATGCTTGCTTCGTCTTTATATCGCAATGGAGAGCTGATCAGTTCCAACATCGCCTTAAATGACATGGTTATTTCCAAAGGTCCCCTGGCGCGTATGATCAGACTGGAAACTTATATCGAAAACGAGTTGATGTTTGCATATGCTGCGGATGGCATCATCATCGCCACCCCGACAGGATCAACAGCTTATTCGCTTTCCGCAGGAGGACCGATTTTATATCCTGCCCTGGAGGGTATTGTGTTGACGCCTATTTGCGCCCATGCCGTTTTTTCCCGCGCGCTAGTGGTGCGGAGCGGGGAAAAAATAAGGGTGGTAGTGAGATCTCACCATCATGAAGTGATGTTCACTGCGGACGGCCAGGTAGGAATGAAAATCTGTCCGGATGATGAGATAACCATAGAAAAAGCGCCGCATATGACACATCTAATACGTTTACAGCGGCGTACCTTTTATGAAATAATCCGTCAGCAGTATAAAGAGGGAAGGCTTTAGGCGAGGGAAAATGAAAAACTTCAGGCAAACGCTGATCATCGAGGCGGTAAAATCGGGATTGGTAGGCACTCAGGAAGAGCTTGGCGTTTTTCTTGCGCAAAACGGTTTAAAAGTGACCCAGGCGACTATATCCAGAGACATCAAGGAGTTGGGTTTGATCAAGGTCTCCACCTCCGATGGCCGCTACTGTTATGTATTGCCTTCTCAACGAACCACCGGTGATCTGGTGAAAAAAGCCAGGCGGATTTTTGAGGACTCCGTATCATCCTTTGATTACAGTGAAAATCTGGTTGTGGTAAAAACCGCACCCGGCTTGGCCCACGGTGTAGCTGCGGCGGTGGACAACCTTAACTGGCCCGGGATCATCGGCACTATCGCCGGTGATGACACTATTTTGATCGTAGTGAAGGAAAAAGCAAAAGTACGGCAGGTTTTGGATAAACTCCAGGAATTGAGGGGATAACCATGTTGGCGGAATTACAGGTGCAGAATTTTGCCTTGATTTCGCAACTGCGTATTAATTTTTCCCAGGGACTGAATATCCTGACCGGCGAAACCGGCGCAGGAAAATCGATCATCATTGATGCACTCGGTCTGGCACTGGGCGAAAGATTCTCGCCGGAAATGATCCGGACCGGGTGCGAGGAATTATCTATAGAGGCTGTTTTTTCTCCGCCGATTCCGCGGATTGCTTACGAATATCTAAATAATCAAGGGATTTCCGCCAAATATGATGAGAATATCATTATCATCCGTGAAATCAACGCCAGCGGACGTAACCGTTGCCGGATAAACGGCACATCTGTTACGGTAAGCGCTTTGGCCGAGTTGTCGCGCTGTATGGTGGATATCCATGGTCAGCATGAACACCAATCCCTGCTTCAAAGTGAAAAGCATTTGGAGCTGCTGGATCGCTTCGGCGGCGATTCCATTTTGGCATTAAAAAGTGAAGTTGCGGTTTTGTTCAGAGAGCGGGAGGCGATTAAACGAAAACTTGCGGAAACATTGATGAATGAACAGGAAAAAGCGCGCCGCATTGAAATTTATACTTTCGAGCTTCAGGAGATCGATGCCGTAAATCCGAAACCGGGAGAAGACGAGCAGCTTCAGGCTGATTTCCTTCGACTTTCTTCCGCTGAAAAACTCTCACAGTTGAGCAAATCGCTTTGTTATATCCTTAACGAAGAAAACGAAGGGGGCATAGCCGGCCGCTTGGGGTATGCCTTGAAAGACATGGAGCAGTTGGCGTCGTTGGACAAACAATCTGACGGATGGATCCAAAATCTGTTGAGCTTGAAATCCCAGACAGAGGACTTGGCAAGGGAACTGCGCAATTACGAGGAAAGGATTGAACATAATCCCGAAGCGCTTAATGTCTGCCAGCAACGCATCAGCGACATTCAAAACCTGAAAAGAAAATATGGGCCGGAAATCAACGATATATTGAACCACAAGCTTAAAATAGCCGGGGATCTTGAAACAATCCAGCATATGGAAAGCGATCGGGAAGAGCATCAGAAGAAACTCAGAGAAATTGAGGCGCGCCTTCTCGATAAAGGTAAAAACCTTTCGGAGCAAAGAAAAAAAGCCGCAGAAACTCTTGCCGAAAGAATCGAAGAGCAGTTGAATGAACTGAACATGAAAAACACCAGGTTTATTATAAAAATCGAACAAAAGGAAGATCCGCAAGGTTTGCCGGATCAGGGGCGCACCATTGCGGTATCGGAAAACGGCCTGGATCATGTGGAATTTTTAGTTGCGCCCAATCTTGGCGAAGAACCCAGACCGCTTCACAAGATCGCTTCCGGCGGAGAGCTTTCCCGTATTATGCTAGGTATCAAAGCGATTTTAGGCGAACTGGATGATCTTCCTACCATGATCTTTGATGAAATCGACGCCGGTGTTGGCGGCAGGACATCCCAGGTGGTGGCGGAAAAACTGATTTTTATAGGGCAGCAGCGGCAGGTGATTTGCATCACCCACCTGCCGCAAATCGCCAGCATGGGACATGCTCATTTTTATCTGGAAAAAACTGCCAGAGACGGAAGGACCTTTGTTTCCATTAAAACACTGAACATGACCGAACGGGTGCAGGAACTGGCCCGGATGTTGGGAGGGGCCGCGGTGACCGGCACAACCCTGGAGCATGCCCAGGAAATGCTGACCCTTGCGGAGCAGGTGAAATTAAAAAAGGTTGGGCTACACGCGCAGTAAATCATATTAGAAAAGGATAGGCGCTAAGAAAAGGGTTAAAAAGGAGGGTGATCCTGTTGCGGGATTTGCCGGGACAGCAAAGGGCCATAGCCCTAATTTTTTTGATTTTTTTTACTATTGGTTATCTCCTTTGGGGATGGGAATATCTTGAGCGAAAATATGCGCTCCGCGGACAAATGGCGGTTGCTGTTTCTCCGCTTGAACCGGATGAAAATGGCTGTACTGTTATGGAGGATTCCTTTCCCCGGTCTTCATCTCCGGCCAGGAGAGAGCGCATAAATCCTCATCAACCTGTTTCAAATACAATCCCGCACAAAATCAAAATAAACGATGCCTCCGCCCGGGAATTGGACACTTTGCCAGGTATAGGTCCCGTCATCGCAAGACAAATAATCGAATATCGCACCCAAAACGGCCCCTTTCAATGCCTGGAAGATCTGCTGAAAGTGAACGGGATCGGTCCGGTGAAGCTGGCAAAGATCTCTTCGCTGGTGATAGTTCCTTGAAGAGATGGACGCTTGTTTACTGGGCAATCTCATGGATCTCGGGCCTGCTGGCAGGTGTATTCTTACATGCACCGGCAGTACTTGTGATCACCGCCGGAATCCATACCTTTTTTTACCTCACGCTGCGATGGTATAAGAATAAGAATTTACTGCTACCGCAATTACCGCTTTTGTTGACGTTTTTTTGTTTTGCTTGGTTTTATTACGGGGCCGCCCAGAAAAGGTATAATCACATAAAAGAGAACCTGTATGCGCTACGGGCGGATTACTTTTCAGGGATGGCGGTTTCCTTTGAACCGGGCGCTTTTGGCGGAAGAGACAAGATGGTGGTATCCATTCTCAAGCCTCATATTGCCGGCCGCCCTAAACTTCTTGTGTACTTGCCGAAACGGCACCGGATTATCCGGCCCGGAAATAGTTATTTATTCTGTGTAAGTTTGAAACGGCTCGATCCCCCATTAAATCCCGGTCAGTTCGATTATACCGCGTATTTAAAACAGAAAGGAATTCACGGCGTCGGTTATGCAAATCAAGTGAAAGAAATCGAGCCGCCCGGAGGATTCAGACCGTTCAGCATCTGGCTTAAATGGGGGGGAATCGCCAGGGAAAAGCTTACGGGATTCGGGTATAAAGTAATGAGGAACAACCAGGCCGTCTTGCTTCATGCCATGATATACGGGATGAGAACCGCTGTCCGGGAAGAAACCATCGATACCTTTCAAAATACAGGTTTGATGCATCTTCTGGTTGTCAGCGGGCTCCATGTGGGATTTCTGGTCATGTTTTTTACCATATTGTGCGGGTTGATGAAATGCGGTGTTTTTATTAAAAATATACTTACGTGCTTCCTGTTGATCGTTTATTTATCTATCGTCGGTCCTAATCCGCCGGTGTTACGAGCCTCTTTCATGTCCTTTTTCGCCATATGGGGCTGGCGAAATTCTTCCGGTAAACCGGGAGCCTATTATTTGCTGCTTTCCATATTTTTCCTGACTTTTATTAACCCATCCCTGATCGTTGATCCCAGTTTTATTTTATCTGTTAGTGCCCTCGGAGGCATTCTTTTTTTTGCGCCGCATTTTAAGAATCTGCTGCTACCGCTGCCCAAGTGGCTGCAGGATACCTGCGCTGTGTCGCTGGGAGCGCAGCTGGGCGTGTTTCCCGCGCTGGTATATTTTTTCGGCCAATTCCCCTGGATAGGTATTTTATTAAATCTGATTGCCGTGCCTCTCAGCATGCTGATCACTATCACTGGTCTGGCCGGGGAATGCCTTGGCCTGGCCTGTTTTTTCTTGGGAAAGCCGCTTCTTCTTGCGGCAGGGATGATGATCAGTCTTTTAAATGCTATAACCTGTCATGCCGGGAAATGGTTATGGGGGCGTATTGTTTTTCCGGCAATGCATTCTGAATGGTTTTCCTCATTCTTTCTTCTTCAGGTTTTATTATATGCCTGGTTTGTGCGAAACCGGCTGACTAAACGCCGGATCCTTTCCACGGGCGCGTTTTTAACCGCTGTTTTCATCTTACTGGGTGCTGCCGCCTGGATGGATTGGTGGAAAGTTTCCCGACATTATTTGGAATTATCCTTTTTGGCGGTCGGCCAGGGCAATGCGGCTTTGTTCACAACTCCGGCGGGAAGAACTTACGCCCTGGACGTCGGTAAATCCGGTCATGAAATGCGGGGGTATCTGGCATATCTGGGCAGGATGAAACTGGACGGGGTCATCATTACCCACAACCACCAGGATCATGCCGGAGGCCTTGACACTATCCTTTCGCATCATCCTGCGGCATGGATTGGGGCGGGCGATTCGGAACTCACATGGAAGGCATGGCGCAATTTCAGAGTCAAAACGCTGGTTATGCGCAAAACAAAATGGGAGATCGAACCGGATCTGTATCTAAGATTTTACCCGCAATCGATACAGGGAAGTCCCAACCGGCGATCGATGGTACTCACTTTGCAATACAAAAAGATATCCGCTCTTCTGACAGGCGACATGGAAGAAACCACATTCCAAAAGAAAATGAGTTTCTTTAACAAACATACTTTCCTCCAGATTCCGCACCACGGAGGATGGAATCCCGGCCTTGACGATTTGCTTGCCGGCGTATCTCCAAAGTGTGCCATTATTTCGGTAGGGCCGAACAGTTATGGGCATCCTTCGGAAAAAACGCTGGGGGTTTTAAAAAGTCGGGGTATCCCATACCTGCGTACGGATGAGAGCGGTTGCATCACGATACGCACCGATGGGGAAAAATACTGGATAAAAACATATCGAAAAGGCATCCGCTGATTTTAAAACTAAGGTGAAGACCGGTCCGGAGGTTTATTCCCCGGGCAGTCGTTCGCGTCAGCATTATTTATGCAAGCCAAACGAAAAATATGCCTCGTAATCCATGGAAGCATCCGGTACGCCGCTTCCCCAGTCGAAATTAACGGTAGTATCGGTGCGTGTGACCTTTGAGACTTTACATGGCAGTCTGAGATGAATCCCATCTTGAAAATTTGTTGCCGCCACAACATCTAAATATGTTATAATCTTGGTGGGACAGGATAACAAAAATGATCTTCGGAGAAGATTTGTGATGTTGAAAGAACAAATCGTATTGTTTATCGGCGAAGAGGAATATCTGATACAAAACGGGCTTAAAGAGCGAATCGAACGGTTGCTTCCTGAAACCGAGCGGGATTTCAACTGCCAGGTTATTTACGGGGAAGACCTGGCATGGGATCAGTGGTATAATTCCGCTTCCACCTGGCCTTTTGGTTCCGATAAACGGCTTTTAGTGGTGAAGGGTATAGATGCTTCAAACGCGGGAGTGGCGGATAAGATCTCCGAATATTTATCCCATGCCGCTCCGTCTTTTTTATGGGCTTTTTTTACCGCCGGCAAACTGACGGATAAACACCCCGTATATCAATTGGCAAAATCCGCAGGCACTGTCGTGGAATGCCGGCCTTGGCCTGAAAGCAAGTTGTCAGCATGGATAGGCGAGCAGGCCGGCGCTCTGGGGGTAAAACTTACGCCGCACATGATCCGGTATATTTTACAGGAAGACGGGACTTCCATGCTTAACCTTCAGCAGGAACTAAGAAAAATCTCTTTCTTTCAAAAGGCTAAGGGAGAAGCGATTGATTCGGACGAACTGTCTCTGTTGATCCACGGAGAACGCGCTGAAAATGTTTTTGCGTTATGCGATGCGGTTGCGGGCGGGAAGGTCGCCCGGACCTTTGAAATCGTTGATGACCTGTTCAGGCGGGGGGAAGCGGAAGTGAACATGATAGGGTCGCTCAGCAGGCAATTCCGCCAGATACTGGCGGCAAAAATAATTGCCGGAAGAGGGGGCCAGGGTGATACGCTTGCCCGGAAATTGAACCTTCATCCATACGCCGCTAAATTAGCGTTCAATCTGGCAAAAGCCTTTTCCCTGCAACAATTGGTCGGAATTATGGAAAAACTGGCGCTATATGACGAAGAGATGAAAAACGGTAAAATTCAACCCAAAAGGGGCTTGAATCTTTTGCTTTTTGATCTTTTATTATTGCTTGACTTTCGCATGTCAATTTAGCCCGGCGGCAAAATCATATCAAGTACGTAAGGCAGGAAGCATTAAAAATGGCGCACGGTAAACCGCCCCTGACGCCCAACGCGGATAAATCAGCTTGGCGGGTTTGGGCGGGAAATATACTCGATAGCCTAAGCGATGAAGAACGGCGGATAAAAAGCCGTTCCATCTGTAATAATATTTTATCCTGGCCCTTATATAAGGAAGCCGTGAGCATAGGGGCTTTCATGCCATACGGGCGGGAAATCGATATTCGTCCCATTTTGGAACACGCCGTGGCCAATGAAAAAATTCTGTCCCTTCCTAAGGTTGTGGCAAGTAACGGGAGCCTGATTTTTCACAGGATCAGAGCTCTGGAGTCCGATTTATATCCAGGATATCGCGGCATTATGGAACCCGGTGGAATGAATACCCAGTCACCAACTTTCCATCCAGACCTGCTGATTATTCCCGGTCTGGTCTATGACCTCAGGGGGTACCGCCTGGGGCATGGGAAAGGCTTTTATGACAATTTCCTTGTCTCGTTGCAGCATCCCGTTGTAACGTTGGGAGTCGCATACCGTCTTCTGCTGGTTGAAATGCTTCCGGTTGAAATACACGATATACCAGTGGATGCTGTAGCCACAGAAGAAGGAATACACTATGTTCAGGGCCGCCGGGTATAATCAATGCGGGTTTTCAATTTTTCCCGTTGACAACAATCATTTCAATTTGTTACAATGGACTCGTAAAGAGCATATTATCGTGCACCTAGGGTTCCGCCCATCCTCTCATGGGAAGGGGTCTGGTCCAAGTGGTGCAGGCACTGTAACGCATTATATAAGTGCTACACCCTAGAGGGATAAAAGCCCCGGCGGACAGTCTTCTGTCCGCCGTTTTCATTATGTATTACGAAAACCACCTGCTATGCAGGTGGTTCCAAAGAAGGGGTGATTTATTCTGCAGGATGTTTTCCGTAATATCAGCCCGCTTGATCACCGTTATCATGCTACAAATCCCGCTTTATGGGAAAATTTGTCCCTGTATCTTTCGGAAAACGCTTATATTAAATATGAATTGATGGTGGAATCGGCGCTGACCAAAGTTCTTGCCCGCCGCGGCATATGCTCAAACGATGTGGCGAACGAAGTGGCAGAGGCTTGTCTGCAAGTCACCCCGGAAGAAGTTTACCGGGAAGAGGAAAAAACCAAGCATAATATCAGGGCCTTGGTCAATTGTATTCAGCGCAAGGTCAGCGATGCCGCAAAACCATTCGTGCATTTTACCACCACGTCAGTGGATATCATGGATACCGCCTCCAGCCTGCGTTATAAGGAAGCCGCAGAAAAGCTCATACTGCCTTCCTTGCTTAAACTGGAGAAACTTTTGATCAAAAAAGCCCTTGAATTCTCCCGCGTTGTACAGATCGGCCGCACGCATGGCCAGCACGCGGTACCCATCACTTTTGGATTTGCCCTGGCCCAATATGTGAGCAGGCTTGGCCACCGGATTGAAAAAATCAGGGAAAGCGCAAAATTATTGACCGGTAAAATCGCCGGCGCTGTGGGAGCATACAATGCCAGCAGCCTCTTTTTCGATGATCCGGAGGATTTCGAGCGGGAGATTCTAGCGGAGTTAGGATTGCCGCCGGCGGAGATCTCCACCCAGATCGTGCCTGCCGAACCGCTTACAGATCATATCCATTTCCTTGTATCTGCCATGGGGGTCATTGCGAACCTTTCCGATGATCTGCGGCACTTGCAAAGATCCGAGATCGCGGAAGTGGGAGAGGAGTTCTCCAGGGAGCAGGTCGGCTCGTCTACTATGCCTCATAAGCGAAATCCCTGGAACCTGGAGCATGTCAAAAGCCTTTGGAAGGAATTCATGCCCCGCATGATCACTTTATACCTGGATCAGATTTCCGAACACCAGAGGGATTTGACTAATTCCGCCTCCGGACGCTTTGCTCCGGAAATCGCCGCGGGCCTGGTCCTGGCGGGGGAGAGGCTGTATAATGTCATAGCCAAATTGAATGTGGATCGAGGCCGCATGGAAACGAACTTTGCCGAAAGCCGGGAGATGATTATGGCGGAGCCATTGTATATTCTTTTAGCAGCCGCCGGGCATCCTGACGCGCATGAAACAATCAGACAATTGATTTTACAGGCGCGGGAACAAAACCTCCCCGTGAACGCAGTTGTTTCGGAAAATAAGTCGCTGAAAAAATATTTGGATAAAATCACCCCGGAACAAAAAGAGATCCTGGCTGATCCCCACCGATATTTGGGCATTGCCGTTAAAAAAACAGAAAAAATTGCAAAAACATGGACTCAAATACTCCACATCACGGCAGGTGAAAATTATTAAGGACTACTTGAGCCGGTGCATGAAAATATTACGCGGAAACCGCAGATGGATTTTTCTGTCATGCGTCATATTCGCTCTGGGGATTTTATCCGGCGCCGTGATGGGCAGACTTTATCCGGGTTCACTAAAACCTTTATCAAGTTGGTCGCCGAACAGTTAAAGAATAAAATCCCTTCCAACAAACCGCTGGAAATGTGCCTGCAAATTTTCAACAATAATCTTATGGTAGGTTTAGTGCTGATTATATCAGCCTGGCTATTTCTTCCGGTTGCCGCAGTCATCTTGGCCGTCAACGGATTCATTATCGGTAATTTAGGGGCTTTTTTAGTATACAGGGGCGGTTTGCATGCGGTTTATTTATTTTTGGCCGGAATTTTACCCCATGGTTTCCTGGAGATACCCTCCGTCATTCTGGAGGGAGCCGTAGGCATGAAATTGGGTTCTTGCATGTACGCCCGTATGATTCATCCCGCGTTAAAGCTGAAGTTCCAAGAAGCCCGGCGGGATCTGGAGTTGCTCATCCCTTTATTCATCATCCTTATTGCCCTAGCGGCAATAATTGAAGCTTTTGTGACCCCGGCTCTAATTCGACTGTTAGCATTCGGTTTTGAATTATAACCAGTTTGATTAGAGCGATTTGCGTTGTTATGATAATTTTACGTCTTGTCACTAAATATCGATAGCCTAATGGCAGCCATGCACTATATTTAGCGGCAAGGCCTTGAATTAAGGTAACAACGCAATTGCCTCATATAAGAGGATTTTATTGATTACCTTTTAATATTAAATATTGATATGTTATATAATTATAATTGAATTATTGTACTTTGAATTTTTTAGGGGGTTGGCCCGTGATGAGCGTCTTGGAAAACAACCCGGAAAACGAACGTATTTTCCTTCCCGTGGAAAAACCCCATGAAGAATGTGGAGTTTTCGGGGTTTACAGCGAGAATGAGTCGTTCGATGCTGCGGCATTGACATATCTCGGTCTTTACGCCTTACAACATCGGGGGCAGGAAAGCGCTGGCATTGCAGTCAGCGATGGCAGGCGATTACGGCTTTCCAAGGGGATGGGTCTTGTCCGCCAGATTTTTAAGGATGAAGATTTGAGGCGGCTTCCCGGTCCGCTGGCGATTGGTCATGTCAGGTATTCCACCACTGGAGGCACATCGCTCATCAACGCCCAGCCTATTGTGGCACGCTGCTCGTACGGGCAAATAGCCCTCTCCCACAACGGAAACATTCTCAATTCAGAAATCCTTCTCAATGAATTGATTCATGACGGTTCGGTCCTCCAGTCATCCTCGGATACCGAGATTATCCTGAACGTCATGGCGCAATACAGCCAATTACCGCTGGAAGAGGCTTTAAGGGAAGCGTGTTCGCGTTTGCAAGGATCGTATTCATTGTTGATATTGACTAGGGATTCTTTGATGGCCCTGCGTGATCCTTACGGTAACAGACCGCTTTGCCTCGGGCAGTTGAATGGGGCATACATTTTTGCGTCGGAGACATGCGCCCTGGTGTCGATTGGCGCCAAATTGATCAAACATGTCGCTCCCGGAGAATTGATTCGAATTGACCGGGATGGGGTCCACAGTAGAATCCTCCTGACAGCTCCCTGCCAGGCTTTATGCAGCATGGAGTTTATTTATTTCGCCAGACCGGATTCGGTTATCGACGGATGCACTGTTCATACGGTACGCAAGGAAATGGGTAAAGAATTGGCCCGCATGGACCCGATTGATGCGGATGTTGTGATACCGGTGCCTGATACGGCTCTATCGGCGGCGTTGGGCTTTGCCGAAGAGTCAAAAATCCCGCTGGATATGGGACTTGTGGTCAACCGTTACGTGGGGAGGACATTTATACAGCCGACGCAGGAAATGCGCGATCGAGGCGTATTGATCAAATTAAGTCCCATCGAAAGCGTGCTCACGGGAAAACGGGTGGTAATTGTGGATGATTCCATTGTACGGGGTACTACCAGCGGGATCCGTATTAATGTATTGCGGGAAGCGGGAGCTAAAGAAGTGCATATGTATGTTAGCGCTCCGCCGTATCGGTATCCCTGTTATTACGGAATCGATGTTTCCTCAAAGAAGGAGTTGATTGCTGCTACAAAAACAATCGAACAAGTCCGGAAGGCGATCAACGCTGATTCCCTGCATTACCTGTCATTTAAATCATTGCACAAGGCCACCGGCCTTCCACGCAATAAATTATGCACCGCCTGTTTTTCCGGAAATTATCCCATGACTATGCCGGATAACCATTGCGGAGATAAATTCAGGTTGGAAAATACCGTATAGAGCAATTTGCGTTGTTATGGATAATTTTTAGTCTTGCCACTAAATATCGATAGCCCATGGTGGCCATACACCATATTTTGTGGCAAGACTTAATATTAAGCTAAACAATGCAATTGCCTCTGGTAAAAAAGCACGGGCGATGAGGTGAAGTAAATGGGTTTTACGTATCGCGATGCAGGTGTCGATATCGACGCAGGGAACGACAGTATAAAAAGGATCAGGGAAGGTATCCGTTCCACTTTCCGGCCGGAGGTTTTAACTGACATCGGGGGATTCGGCGGCCTGTTCAGCGTTCCGGCTGGATATAAAGAACCGGTCCTGGTTGCCAGTACGGACGGTGTGGGCACAAAACTGAAAATCGCTTTTGCCATGGATAAACATGACACAATCGGGCAGGACCTTATCAATCACTGCATCAATGATATCCTGGTTCAGGGAGCCCAGCCGCTTTTTTTCATGGATTATATCGCCATCAGCCGCCTGGATCCCGGCGTCGTGGAATCCATCGTAAGCGGTCTGGTCAAAGGATGCCGCGAAGGGGGATGCACGCTGCTGGGCGGTGAAACCGCCGAGATGCCTGGATTTTATGCCGACAACGAATATGATTTAGCAGGCACTATAGTGGGAATCATGGAAAGAGATGGGATTATCCTCGGCAAAGACATCAGACCGGGGGATGTGCTGATAGGTCTTGGATCCAACGGTCTGCATACCAATGGTTATTCTCTGGTCAGAAAAATTTGTTTTGATTTGCTGCACTTGAAAGTGGATAGTTATATTGAAGAACTTCAAAACCACCTGGGTCTCGAACTGTTAAAAACGCATCGCTGTTATATCAATCCGCTCCGGCCGTTGCTTGCGGAAAAAGTCATTAAAGGCATGGCTCATATTACCGGCGGGGGGTTGATAGATAACGTCCCCCGCATGCTGCCGGCTGATTGCCAGGCAGTAATAAGGAAAAACGCCTGGGAAGTCCCTCCGGTTTTTAAATTCTTGGCTTCCTGCGGGGAAGTGTCGGAATCGGATATGTACCGTACTTTCAATATGGGAATCGGCATGGTTCTAGCGGTTAATCCCGCCTCCGCATTATTTGCCATGGAAAAATTGTCCGGCAGCGGGGAAAAGGTGTTCCGGATCGGGGAAGTTGTCAAAGGCGAATCGATGGTTGTCTTACGGTAATCTTTGCCGCCATTAAGTCGCTGAGTGCCGGGGGGTGAATGGATTTAGCCGCCCGATTCTATATATTGAGCAATTCGCGTTGTTATGATAATATTACGTCTTGTCATTAAATATCGATAGCCGAATTATTGATTTTGCTGCATTAAAATCAAGGTGTGAAAGTTAAGTATTTGAGAACGAGGTGATGTTATGCAGATCGTAACCAAAACCGATTTCAAGGAATATCCTCTGTATGCCAGGGGAAAAGTAAGGGATATCTATGACCTGGGAGAAAAATTACTG
This sequence comes from Bacillota bacterium, assembly GCA_050260475.1. GTDB lineage: Bacteria > Bacillota > UBA4882 > JBLNCG01 > JBLNCG01 > JBLNCG01. The sequence continues at coordinate 28,578 of JBLNCG010000035.1, read as the reverse complement.
ATTGTCGCCACGGATCGGATTTCCGCTTTTGATGTGGTTCTGCAAGATCCCATCCCGGACAAAGGGAAGGTTTTAACCGGCCTGTCCGTATTTTGGTTTTCCCAAACCCGCCAAATCCTCGCAAACCATCTGCTGGCTTCAGACCTCAAAGTTCTGCCGCCGGAGTTGCAAATCCATCCGGAAATTGACGGCCGAATCATGCTGGTGGAAAAAGGTGAAGTCTTTCCGGTGGAATGCGTTATCCGCGGATATTTGGCGGGATCCGGCTGGAAGGATTATCAGAAAACCGGTGGTATTTGCGGAATTCCTCTTCCCAAAGGGTTGCTGGAGAGCAGTAAGCTCCCCCAGCCGGTGTTTACGCCCACCACCAAGGAATCAAAACGGCATGACCGCCCTATCACCCGACAGGAAATGGAATCGATCGTCGGCAGGGAAACAGCCCGAATCTTGCAAGAAAAATCTCTCCAACTCTATCAATATGCCGCGGCTGAAGCAGAAAAAAAAGGGATCATCATCGCGGATACTAAATTTGAATTTGCCAGATTTCCGGACGGCATCAAATTGGTGGATGAGATTTTCACACCGGACTCCTCAAGGTTTTGGCCGCTGTCCGCTTATGAGCCTGGAAAACCCCAAATCAGTTTCGACAAGCAGTATGTCCGTGACTATCTGGAATCCCTAATATGGGACAAGTCCCCTCCGTCTCCTAAACTCCCCCCCGAGGTGATCCAAAAGACACGGACTAAATATTTGGAAGCATATCAAAGGATTACCGGCAACGAACTGCCAATTTAATAAAGAAAATTGCACTAACAAAAGGGGGGGGGCGGACATGAATGTCCTGGTGATCGGGAGCGGAGGCAGAGAACATGCACTCGTGTGGAAAATCGCCCGGAGTCCGAAAGCGGGGAAAATATACTGCATTCCTGGAAATCCCGGAACAGCTGCATTAGCGGAAAACGTCCCGGCGGATCCGAACAATATTTGCGCTTTGGCGGATTGGGCGGAGAAAAAGAAAATCGATCTGACCGTAGTGGGACCTGAGATATTCCTGGCCGCCGGAGTGGGGGATGAGTTCGAAAAAAGGGGATTGCCCGTATTCGGACCTTGCAGGGCAGCGGCTGAAATCGAATGCAGCAAGTTTTTTGCTAAAAACCTCATGCATAAATACCGCATTCCTACAGCGTCATATGAAGCATTTTCTGATTACAGCAAGGCTTTGGAATACTTGCAGCATATACCGCTTCCAGCAGTGATCAAGGCGGATGGTCTGGCGGCCGGCAAAGGCGTGATGGTTGCGGAAACCTTCGAACAAGCGGAACGGGCATTAAAAAAGATCATGAACGATAAAATCTTCGGCGAAGCCGGAGCGCGGGTGTTGATCGAGGAGTTTTTGCGTGGCGAAGAGGCTTCCTTGCTGGCTTTTTCGGACGGACAGACTGTGCTGCCTATGGTTTCCGCGCAGGATCACAAAAGGATTTTTGACGGAGATCAGGGTCCCAATACCGGCGGGATGGGGGCGTATTCCCCGGCCCCGGTGGTAACCGCTGCAGTTATGGAGAAGATCCAAAATGAAATACTGATCCCCGCTGTCAACGGTATGGCGGCTGAAGGCCGTCCGTTCCGGGGAGTGCTATATGCGGGGCTGATGATATCCATGGACGGCTGTCCTAAAGTCGTAGAATTTAACGCCCGTTTCGGAGATCCGGAAGCACAAGCGGTTTTGCCGCGTTTGAATACTGATCTGCTGGAAGTGATGATGGCAACAGTCAATGGAAAGCTTAAGGATATATCTCTGAATTGGACGCAGAAAGCCGCCGTATGTGTTGTGCTTGCGGCAGGAGGGTATCCGGGAGACTACCAGCGGGGGGATCTGATAAACGGCATAGAGGATGCCGAAAAAACAGGGTGTCTTATTTTTCATGCAGGCACTGCGTTAATGAACGAAATGCTTGTCACAGCAGGCGGAAGGATACTTAATGTGGTCGCTTTGGCGAATGATATTCCCTCAGCTGTCGCCAAAGTTTATATGGGTACGGAAAAGATATCCTATCGCGCTATGCACTACCGCAGGGATATTGCGGTGAAAGCTCTCGGAAAAATATAAAGGCTTGATTAACCGGGTAATCTTAAAATTGGCCTAAAGATTTTTGCGATTTTTCACGATTATATGAATGTACGATGCAGGAAAAGCGGATGTTATATCGAATTGTAATTACAAAACGCAAAAAGGAGGTGACATCATTTGACAAAAGCGGAATTGATCGATAAAGTAGCAACAAAGACGGGGCTGACCAAGAAAGATTCCGGAAAAGTCATTGACGCCATGGTCGGCGCTATCAGCACCTCGCTGGTAAAAGGCAATAAGGTTCAGTTAGTAGGATTTGGGAGCTTCGAGGTCAGGAAGCGGGAAGCCCGTAAAGGCCGTAATCCGCAAACCGGAGCGGAAATTAGGATCCCTGCCCGGAAAGTACCGGTCTTTAAGGCAGGAAAAGCTTTGAAAGACTCCGTGGGCAAAAAATGAAAATTGCATATTTTATTGGGCACAACTCTGCATTGAAAGCAGAGTTGTGTTTTTTTATGAATATTTTACAGGCATATCTGTCATTGATTTTAAATATTATAATATATAATTCTGCTTGCTATTGGCATCAATTCAGTTTCATCGTGATAAGCGGGAGAAGGAAACACTTTCCTGTTGTCGAATATAGAAAACTTAACCCCAAATACATACAAGAAGTGATGGGTTATTTTAAAATCAAAAAGGGAATGGTATGGCATCGTGACCAATAAAATTATTTTTTAGAGGAGGCAATATGGAAACAAAAACCATCCCGGTTAAGCACTTTTTCCTTTTTTTTCTGGCGATCTTAGCTCTTTTGATGTTCCTGCGGGAACCGGAACTGCTCCTCCAACCCCGTTTCTGGGCTGAAGAAGGTGCTGTTTATTTTAAAACCGCTTATGATCTTCCATGGTATAAGTCCTTATTCATGCCGCAACAGGGATACTACGGTTTGTTTCCCAATCTGGTAGCTATTATCGCCAACTTGGTGCCGTTGGAATTTGCGCCCGGCATAGCGACATTCTTTGCGTTCCTTGTGCAGTTGCTGCCTTTCGTCATCATTTTTTGGGGCAAATCAAGCTATTGGGACACCATATGGAAAAAAGTGTTGATTTCACTGTTAGTTTTGTTCACTTGGGCGACGAACGAGGTTTGGCTGAACACCATCAACAGCCAATTTTATCTGGTGCTGACAACTTTTTTAATTCTGCTTACGGACAGTGCCGCTACCAGCAAGAAACAGAATATCTTCTACTATTTCATGCTGGTCTTATCCGGTTTGTCCGGGGTGGTCTCCACGTTCCTGACACCGTTCTTTATCTACCGGGCAGTGAAGGATAAAAACAAAAATGCCGCCGTTCAGGCCTGGATCATCACCGGCTGCGCCATTATCCAAGCCCTGGTAATCCTTTATCTTGCCTTATTTCAAGGAGGTATGGGCGGCCGGTTCAGCGGTATCATCATGAGCGTAATCATGAAAAAGTTGCAATTCAACATGTTTTGGGGCGTTATTAATTTTATGTTGTTGGCTTTATGCGCGGCGATATTATTTATCGATAGCAAGAAAGTCAGCGACCTGAAAAACATCATTTTATGCGCGATCATTGCCCTGTCCGGATTAATCGGTTTTCTGCCTGTTTTCTTACTGCCGTTTTTCATTTACCGCGCAATTCGGAACCAGGATAAATACTCCCTCATTCAAGCGTGGATCCTTACCGGCTGCATGGCTGTTCATGCCGCTTTTATCCTTAACCAAGCCGGACAGATTGAATTGAAAAACAACCGCTGGTCCTGCTTGAATTGGTTCCTGCAATTCATTCTGGTTAAGGGAGTTTTCAGCAACTTTATGCCCGACAAACCCGGGTGGGCGTTGGTTGACAACGGAATCCCCTTTTTCATGAAGTTTATCACCATGTTTATTCCGTTTGCGGCTTTCTGCCTTTTGGTTACCAAACCGGAATCCCGATCAGCATTCTTATACGGCTGCGGATTAATTGCATGGACCGCATTCTCTTATTTATTTGCCAAAAGCATTATCTTTTTAATCGTATTAATTATTATTTTCATTACCATATACATGATCGCTCTTATTAAGAAATTAAGCAACTCACATTACTATTTGGGCGGATTAATAATAACGGCGTGTTTGGCCTACTTGTTCGCATTCGATTTAATCATCCATGGAATTATTTTCGCTGTTTTAGCTTTGATTAGCTTTCTATCGTTAAGAGTAATTTTAAAGAACGCGCCTTTCTATATAGATGGTCTTATTTTAGCGGCAAGTTTGGCATTTTTACTCGCCCGAAATCCCGCCCCCATCAGCACCATGATTACCACTTTCGCGGTTTCTTGCATCTTCGGCTTGAAAGTTAAATTTAGAGGCGCATTATTCATGATAGGCGGCTTTATCGTGGTGGCGTGCCTGTCTCTGATGTTCGCCATAGGCATGGCCCCCGCGCCCAGGTATTTCTATGCGCCTTCCGTCTTCTTGATGATTTTGCTGGTGCAGAACATAGATTTCAATTTCAAGAACCTTTTCAAAAACATGAAGGCATTGCCATTGCGGGGAATCGCCAGCGTTTGCGCGGTTTTACTCGTTGCCGTCTCGCTCTTTATTCACATCACCACCTATCGAAGATCATTTGAAAATTTTTATAAACCAAATTGGCCGAAATGGCGCGATGAAGTCAAGAAATGGAGGGCAAACGACAAATACAGGCCTGTGATCTGGCCGTACTGGGATCCCAAACGTTCATGGGGACTGGAATTAAAAAAGAAAGGTGTCTGAACAGGCAAATGAGTTCAACCCGGCCTATTAACGCCGGGTTTTTTATATGCGCATGTGCTTCACTTGTTCGGAATAACAAGTAAATCTATTTGTCGCGGGGATATATCATATTTTAAGCGCACAGACGCATATCCTGATAAAAACATGCCGCATGGATCCTGCGGCTTTCCCGGAACTAATCTGCGGGATCTACGTTTAATTTTTTAACTCAACTTCTTTTTACATTTATTCAAAAAAATCAAAGGGCAATGAATTGAGGAATAAAAATTTTGATCCGATTCGGTAAACTGATTTGTCAGCGAAAATCCTCTAATGCAAGGAAGGAATTCGCTATCCGGAATCGAAATAAGGCAGCAGTTATGTTAAGGAATTTATTTTTTATAAAACGCAATTGCCTTTAACTTGAATCCGTGACAATGTGATTCGTACCAGACAAAACACTGCCGCAAGCTCTCGTGATTTGGCGCGGTCGTCTAAGGATGTCACGGAATCCGGTTTAATAAAAATCTTTGGATTGTCTCAGGGGAGGAAAAAACATGTGGCAGACGGTGATCAAGGGCGGCCCCGTAATGGCGCCGATTATTTTATGTTCTTTCATAGCGCTCGCTATTATAATCGAACGGGCGGTTTTCTTTTATTCCCACAAATTCCCCTGGAACGCGGAATGGCCGTCGCTGGAAAAGCTGTTGGACGCGAAACGCCTTGAAGATGCCATGCAGTTTATCACCAGAGTGGGCGGGCTGGGTTCAGAAACGCTCCTTGCCGCCGTATCATCCGCAGGGGAGACCAAGGAAATCGTTGCCGCCCGGATGCAAAAAAGCGCCAAGGCTGAATTGCTATGCATGGAAAAAGGATTGTACTGGCTGGAGGTTATTGTTACCATCGCCCCGCTGCTGGGGCTATTAGGCACAGTGACCGGCATTATAAATTGCTTTAATGTATTAAACCTTGCCATGGCAAACGATCCTAACATTTTAAGCGCCGGGATAGCTGAAGCGCTGATTACTACCGCCACGGGATTGATTGTTGCCATTCCATCCTATGTTTTCTTCAGCTATTACCAGAACATCATCAACCGACGCGTTGCCAAATTAAACAGCCTTGGGGAGGAAGTATTGAAATTGACAGCTGGTGACGGCCGATGATCATCGATTATAAAAAGCGTAAACCGCGCCTGGAAATCATCAACATGATCGATGTGATGCTGTTTATGCTGCTCTTTTTTATGGTTTTCACTACTTTTAAAACCGGCCGGAACGGAATTGATGTAAAACTGCCTCAAGCTGTGAGCGCTAAAGCAATTGACAGAAATTTTATTGTTATCACCCTTACCAGGGATGGGTGCGTTTTTATGAACCAAACGCCGGTGGCTCTTGGAAATCTGGGGGCGGTAATGCGAAACGCAAAAGGCAAAAAAGTGGTCATCAAACCGGATCAAGACGTCTCATGCGGAAAATTGGTGGAAGTAATGGATGTCCTGCGCCGAAATAATATTTATCAAACCGCCCTGGCGGTGGAGCGGCTTGAAGAACCTAAAAAATGACGGGAGGCGGAGGGTTTGACATTCCTATGCGGTGAAAAAACGCGTTTTGCCTCAGCTTTTCTGTCCTCCGCCTTTGTTCATGTCCTTGTCTTGTTTTTTGTGGCATTGCCAGCCCGGCATCGGACGGTAATTTTATATCCATTAGAAACAAGCCTTTTGGAACTCCGCGGTGAGGTGAACAAAACCAAGGCTGGCTTAAAAGAAGCGGCTGCGTATCCATTCCGGGGAAAAAGTCCATCGTTGCTGAAAAATACGCGCCCATCCGGGAGCCGAAGCGATAATCCCCTTTTACAAAAGAAAATTTCCCCCATTCCAGGAAAATCCGAAGACAATCCGGCGCCGGAAGATAAAAACCTGGGTACCGGGACTGACATGCTGGTGAGGGGTTCGGCCCCCACATATCCGAAGGAAGCGCAAAACCTCAACCTTACCGGGGAAGTGGTCCTGAAAGTTACCGTGATAAAAGGTGCCGCGCAGGAAATTTCAATTCTCATTTCATCCGGAGTGAAAATGCTGGATGAACACGCGAAAAAGACAATCGAGAAGCAATGGCAGTTCAAAGAGGAATTTTTTCCATACGCAGTAAGAATATCCTTGCAATTTACGCAAAATGACGTCATCCTCACTTTTTTGGACGCAAAAAAGATTTGATCTATATGCAACACATTAACCTTATCGTAAATAATTTGCAAAAATAATGAACGCTTTAACTTTTTTTTACAAATCATGAGATTTAAAAAATATCGTTGCATATATAAAAGGAGGGGGCCGGCATGTGCATAAACCGGTTTTGGAAGATCCGCGCAGCGTGTTTGCTGTTTATTATAATTCTTTGCGTACCGGTCCTGGCTGAGGACCAAAATACCATAACGCTGGAGAATGAATATATTAAGGTGTTTATCAACAATACAGGGGACGGTAAGGGGAGATTCGCTATAGATGTCAAAGAAGGGGATCCCGCACGGGATTCCGACAACGGTAAGCCGCTGATCTACGGGCATCCGATTCCCTGGACATCGTTCACCACAATCCGTATTAATAAAAGGAATTATCTTTTCGGCGGTCCAACCACCCGCCGGGCCGGTAAAAACACTCAAACGGCAGGCCTGGTACAAGGCCCTTTGCTTTCCGGAGACAGTCTGGTGATGACCTGCTGGTTTGGTGCCGTGGAAGTGAGACAGGATTTATCCATTGCCAAGGGGCCGTCCACCGGGCTGCCCGACACCCTAAAAATCAAATATACCATACATAATGAAGGCGGTGAAAATGTCATTTTCGGCGCCAGGATAGTCATCGACGCCCTCCTCGGCGCCAACGACGGCGCTCCTTTCCGCTTTTTTGGAAATGCCATTACGAGCGATACCATACTTGCCGGGGAAGAAATGCCCGATTATTGGCAAGCCTTTGATTCATTGCTGGACCCGCAGGTGGTTGCCCAGGGCACGTTAAAAGGCGGGGAGATCACCACGCCCAGCCGTATGGTTTTTTCCAACTGGGGAAAGCTTTCCGACAACTTGTGGGATGTAACTCTGGACAACCGGGCTGATTTTACGCGCGAGGGGGAATTCGATCTGGACAGCGCCGTGGCGCTCTTTTATGATGACGAATCGCTGGCGCCGGGCGCCGTGAAAACAATTATCGCCTATTACGGTTTGGGCGCGCTATCGGTTAATCCCGGAATGCTCTTCCTGGGTGTCAGCGCCCCGGCTGAAGTGGCCGTCAACAGGGAAAATTCCGGTTTTTTTACGATAACCGGCTATCTCATGAATACTGCATCGGCCGCCGCAAGAAATGTCGCCATCAAACTTCAATGTCCGCCGGCATTAAAAATAACCGGTGAAAAACTTTACAGCCTGGGTGATCTTATGCCTGGGGAAATCAGGCAAGTATCATGGCAGGTGCAGGCCCATCAAAAAACTGACGGCATGGCATCCTTTGAAGTGCAGGCTTCGGCGGGAAACGCGGCCATCAATACCATATCCAGGGAGATCAATGTCGTATCGCCGCCCTGTTTTGAGGTCACCTGCCGCATCCCCGGCGATGATCGGGATTTCAGCCGCGATTTTTTTCCAGCGACAGTGGTTATAACCAATAAGGGAGGATCCGCAGCTCATGAAATCCATGCCCGCGTTTCCGGATATAGCGGAGTTTCGCTGGCAAGGTTCGAAAAGCCCGAAAAATATCTGGACATTCTGGAAAAAGGTGAAAAAACATCCCTTCACTGGTTTTTAAATGCCGCTGAAAATGCGGACGGCCGGATTTCCTTTCAACTTACCGTAACATCCTTGACTGCGGATACAATCTCCATGACATCTGCGTTTTTATTGCCCAGGCTTCAACCCGCTGTTTTTTTTACATATGACGGCCTGCCCCGGCAACAAGGAAGACTGGTGACGGTTGAAATAAAAGGTCGGCAACTCCCTCAACTTGGGGAAATATCCATGGAAATCGCATACAACCCGTATATTCTTAAATTCGTCAAAGTTTCCAGAGGGAGTTTTTTTATTGAAAACAACGGTCTGGGACAATGGGAAAAACCTATCATAAAGAAGGATCTGGGGATTATATCCATCAAAGGCCGCCGCTCGTCCGGCCATGGCCAGGACCAGTGCTTTGCCACGCTGGTGTTTCTGGCGGTCAACCCGGGCACCGCAAAACTGGCTGTCATCAAAAGTTCCATCCGATTATCCGGCGGGAAGGAAATAGACTTGCCTGTCGAAGAACAGCTAATAGAGATAAAAAATTAAAAGCATTCCTTTAATTAATGAAAAATGAACTTTGAAAAAAGAAAAACCCCTTGGTATGATTGATGTGTGCCTGACAAGCACACAAAAATCATATATTACAGGAGGGTTTTGGCAAATGAAAAACAAGAATGTTCAAAAATTAGAAGCAATAACAGTAAATACAATGATGTTGGAATTGATATTGCAAAAGAAATTCAATGGTCAGGATTCATAGATTGCCGTGGTTTAGAAATAAGAAAGGCTGTTAAATTTCAAAATAACAAAAATGGCTTTGGAATCAGTTTATCAAGCATCAAAGCAATTGGCAATAGCAAGAAGTTTAATAAAGTTATTGTAGGCATGGAACCAACTGGGCATTACTGGAAGCCGTTAGCTCATTTTTAACCACAGAATAATTGTAGTTATGGTAAATCCTTATCATACTAAACGGGCAAAAGAATTCGATGATAACAGTCCTACCATAACGATAAAAAAGATGCTTTAACGATAGCTAAGCTTGTTAGAGATGGTCGATACTACGAAGCATATATGCCGCAAGATATATATGCGGAGTTAAAAGTGTTATCAAACTCAAGAATAAGTAAAATATTTTCAAAAATTGAGATAGGAGGCGGCAGGGAATGAAAAAATCCGCAATTCTTCCGGCATTATCATTACTGATGCTGTTTTCCGCGGTCGCCCTGGGTGAGGAGATTAGATTAAAGGATGTACCGGCGGACCACTGGGCTTATCGAGCGGTCAAGACCTTGATTGAAAAGGGTTATCTGGAAACCTACCAGGACGATACGTTTCAAGGTGACAAACCGGTGGATCGTTTTACTCTGGCGGTAGTGACGGCAAGGATCTTAAATGACTTGGCCGCCGGAAAAACCGCCGCTGCAGACAAGGACGGTCTTGGTTTGCTGCGTCGAGTCACCACGGAATTTCAAGAAGAACTGGTTATGCTGGCGCAAGCAGACAAGCTTTTGGACGCGCGCATTAAAAAACTGGAGGACGGCGCCCTAATATTAAAAGATGAAGCTACGGAATACCAGATGGAAGCCGTAAAGATGCTGGAGGAAGTTACCAAAAAGGTTGCCTCTCTGGAATTAGAGCTGAAAAAGCAACGGAATGAAATAGATAAACTCCGCGCGGACCTGGCAAGCCAAAAAAAGCAGATTTGGATCATCGCGATTGCCGCTTTATTAACAGGCGTATTGCTGTAATCCCGTAAAAACGTAAAATTGCATGTAAATAAGCAGGTTTTTTTACCGCTGCAGCGAATTGAAAAATAAACAGGAGGGATTTATTTGAGAAAATATGCTTTAATGATAAGCGCGGTGTTATTATTAATTCTATCGGGTTGCGGCGGGAGCCCTGATTATGATATCGGTACATCAACAATAAACGGCACTGTGGAGTTTCAGACCGCGCCCGCCACCGCCGATGTAAACAATTCTAAAATGCAAGTGCTGTTGTATGCCCCGGGATCAACCGGCCATGGAAGATATTTAAACCTGGACTCCAGTAAAAAGGGCATAACCGTAACCGATGATACCACAGGCTCATTTTCTGTGTTCAATATACCCGCCTTGGAATCCGATCAGGACGACTACTTTGTTGAAGTTTCTTCTGACAAATATTACGGCAATAAAATAAAAGTAGATACCCTTCCGGAAGGTTTCACATACGATTGCGGCACTCTTTATCTTTACCGGAAAAAGAAAATTACCGTCACCATATATGATCACAACGATACTTATCAGGACCGCCCGCTCGAGGATTTTTCCATCGGAACAAGCAACAGCCGGGTTATCAATGATTATCCGTTCGGCGTGGGTACAGGCAGCAGGTCATATAAATTCGGCCCTAGCGAAGATCATCCTTCCATGGACGATTATGACCTAATGCTGAATTTTACGGAATCAGGTTTATCAACCTGGGGCATTGATTTCTTCGGTCGCATTCTGGATCCAGGCGTCCCTGTCCAGGTTAAATTCGTCGATCTCGGCGCCTTTAATCCTGCGGCAATTCCCGATAGCGTCCCTATCAATCCCGGCGATTTTGATACGGGTTCTCAAACCCTGGCTTTGCTGGACGGACATCATTACGCCCTGGAAATTCCGCGGCAGACAAGCACTCCGGGCGATTACGATTACGCATATGCCGTAATATTTGTCGAGTCCATTGAGAATCTCTAAAAACACAAGCCTCCCTGTCAAGAATTTTCGCAAAAAACGCGAAACATGATATAACGAAATGCCTGATGAAAGGGTGTTACCATGGCTACGGTTCTTATCGCGGACGATGCGTCGGTTATCAGGATCATGCTCAATTCCATCCTGACGGCAAACGGTCATACGGTTGTGGGCGAGGCCATTACGGGAACCGAATCTGTGGAGAAGTATAAACAGTTGAAGCCGGATCTGGTTACCATGGACATCACCATGCCCGAATTGGACGGAGTGGCGGCTACAAAAGCGATTATGGATTTCGATCCGGAAGCGAAGATTATCATCGTTTCGGCCATGGGACAAAAAAACATGATTGTGCACGCCATTCAAGCGGGGGCGAAATATTATCTGATCAAGCCGTTTACGCAGGAAAAAGTGATTGAGACCATCAATGCGGTTTTGAAACAAAGCTGATCCCAAAGCATCAGCGTTAAATAGACCCACTGCAAGTGGGTTTTTTTATTTTTTCGCCAAGTATTTTGGAAACATGAATTTTCGTGTAAAATATATCTGTGACTCAACTTTCGCATGTACAAAGGGGAATCGGGGATGAAACAATATTATATCCAGACATTCGGTTGCCAGATGAACGAGCATGATTCGGAGAATCTGGCGGGCATACTTCGGCAGATGGGATATGCCCAGGCGGAAAGGATGGAGGAAGCGGACCTTATTCTTTTTAACACCTGCTGCGTAAGAGGCAATGCTGAGAACAGGGCTTATGGAAATATTGGAAATCTGAAGCGCCTGAAAAAGGCCAAACCGCATCTTATTATCGGGGTATGCGGATGCATGCCTCAACAGCCCATGGAGCGGGCAAAAATTTTGCGCAGTTACCCGCATGTGGATCTGATCTTCGGCACCCATAATCTGCATTGTCTCCCGGATTTACTGGCCAAAGCGGAGTCAGTCAAAACCCCGGTGGAAGAGATCTGGGATGAAGAAGGCGCGATTAAAGAAGGCCTGCCAGTGCAAAGAGCGTCCAAATTAAAGGCCTGGGTGACTATCATCTACGGTTGCAATAATTTTTGCGCTTACTGCGTGGTCCCATATGTGCGGGGAAGGGAGAGAAGCCGGCAGCCGCAGATGATTTTGGATGAAATCAGCGGTCTGGTACAGGACGGAGTAAAGGAAGTGACACTACTCGGTCAGAATGTCAATTCCTACGGCAAAGATCTGTATAATAACACGGACTTTCCCGGTTTGCTCGCTGAGATCAACAAGATCCCCGGTGATTTCCGTATACGTTTTACAACTTCGCATCCTAAGGATTTATCGGAAAAGCTGATTCAAACCATGGCCGACAGTGAAAAAGTTTGCGAGCATCTTCATCTTCCGGTTCAGGCCGGAAGCGACAGGATTTTGTCCGCAATGAACCGCTGTTATTCCAGGGATCAATATCTGGATCTGGTAGCACATTTGCGCGATGCTATCCCCGCTATTGCCCTGACTACCGATCTGATTGTGGGCTTCCCGGGCGAAACCGAGGAGGATTTTGAAGAAACGCTGGATCTGGTGGAGCGGGTTCGGTTTGATGGCGCATTCACTTTTGCATACTCCCCAAGGATGGGCACTACTGCCGCTGATCTTCCTGATCAAATCCCGGACAAAGTAAAAAGCCGGCGCCTTTACCGATTGATTGAAATACAGAACCGCATCAGCGGTGAAATCAACTCACAATTAGCCGGTAAAACCTGCGAGGTGCTGGTGGAAGGCATCAATCGTAAGAATCCCTGCTACCTTGAAGGAAGAACGCGCGGGAATAAGCTGGCTCTTTTTACCAGCGCCGAAGAATCCGCCAACTTATACGGCAGATTTGTACCAGTAAAAATCACTGCACCGCAGACCTGGAATCTCTACGGCGAGCAGGTGTAGAACAATGGAGCCGGTTACGGATTATGGCTATCATTAGGCTATCGATATTTAGAAGCGTTGTGAAAAACTCACCCTTGCCCTCTCTTTTGCGAAAGAGAGGGCAACCCAGAGCCTTCGAAGCCTTGCCATGTCCCCCTCTATTCCCAGAAAAGAGGGGAAACGAGGATGAGTTCGACTTTATCACAACGCTTTTAGTGGCAAGACGTAAAGATATCATAACAACGCAAATTGCTCTAATAAAAAAGGATCATCCCTGAAATTGTAGAAACAAACATGAAACCGCTCGCGAGGTGTCTATAATGCCGGATTTTAGTACTCCCATGCTTCGGCAATATACGGATATCAAAAAAAAATATCAAGATGCGATATTATTTTTCCGTTTGGGGGATTTTTACGAGATGTTCATGGAAGATGCGGAAACCGCTTCCAGGATTCTTGAAATCACTCTCACATCGCGGGAAGCCGGAAACGATAAACGCATCGCCATGTGCGGCGTCCCTTACCATGCCGCCAACTCCTATCTCGTAAAACTGCTTCACGCCGGATATAAAGTGGCTATTTGCGAACAGGTCGAGGATCCCAGCCTTGCCAAAGGGATCGTAAAACGGGAGGTTGTCAGGGTGGTGAGCCCCGGCACGATTGCTGAGCCGGAAATGCTGGAGGGAGGCAAAAACAATTATTTTGCCTGCATCTATCATACTTCCGAAGGAATCGGATTTGCATATGCGGACCTGTCCACAGGGGAATTCAAAACTACCTCGTTTATGCATTCCTCTGCCGCACAGCTTCTTATGGATGAATTGAGCCGGATCGCCCCGGTGGAATGCCTGGCGCCCGCTGGCAGCGAAACCGAATCCCTTTATATTTCAATACGGCAGAGTTTCCCTAATTTGCGCTGGGAGTACATACATCCTGATAATTTCAACTATGTCAGAGCATATGCTTTTTTGACGGATCATTTCCGAACACAAAGCCTTCATCCGTATGGATGCGAAAACGACATCCTCGCCGTCGCATCCGCCGGATCGCTTCTGGCTTATTTAAAAGCAAACAATAAAACGGAACTCGCGCATTTTACGGCACTTGCCCGGTATGATTGCAGTTCTTATATGATATTGGACGCCAACACCCGGCGCAATCTGGAATTGACAAAGTCGCTTCGTGACGGGGAAAAAGTCAAAAGCCTTTATGGGGTATTGGATCAAACGGTTACAGCCATGGGGGCCCGGCTGCTGAGGAAATGGCTGGAACAGCCTTTGCTGAGCAAGGATGATATTGTCCAGCGGCTTGACGCAGTGGAGGAAATATCCGGCAATTTTATAATGCTACAGGAGATTTTGCCCCTTTTAAAGAATATGTATGATTTAGAACGGATCCTAGGGAAGATTCATGGCAGTTCAGCCAACGCCCGTGATTTGCTTGCCTTGTGCCAGTCTTTTGAGCGCATTCCGCCCTTGCGAAAAATTTTGGAAACTGCCGGATGCCGTCTTTTGCGGACCGTATATGAAAGATTGAATAACCTTCCCGAACTGACTGGCCTTTTAAAAGCGGCGCTGAGAGACGACCCGCCGTTTTCCATAACTGAAGGCCATATGATTCGCGAGGGATTTTCCGAAGAACTGGACCAGCTTCTCCTGTCATCCAGGGAGGGTAAAAACTGGATTGCCGAACTGGAAAGCAATGAAAAGGAAAAAACAGGAATAAAATCCTTAAAAATCAGTTATAATCAGGTATTCGGATATTATATCGAAGTGACCCGGGCGAACCTTTCACTGGTCCCGCCGCATTATCACAGGAAACAGACGCTGGCAAACGCGGAGCGTTACATCACCGATAAATTAAAACACCTGGAGGACCTTGTCCTGGGCGCCCAGGACAAAATTGTAGCCCTGGAACAGGAAATCTTCCAATCTCTTCGCCGGGAAACCGTGAAGCATACTGCAGCGATACAGCAAAATGCAGAATTGCTGGCGGTTCTGGATGTTTTGTCATCATATGCTTTGGTTGCAAGAAAAGAACACTATGTCCGCCCGGTTGTGGATGAATCCGGTATATTGAAGATCAAAGACGGCAGGCATCCCGTAGTGGAAAAGGCCGGCTTGAAAGGGGGGTTCATTCCCAATGACGCTTACCTTGATCCCTGCGATTACAGGCTGCATGTGATCACCGGGCCGAATATGGCCGGGAAATCCACTTATATGCGACAGATTGCGTTAATCGTTTTAATGGCTCAAATAGGCTCATTTGTACCTGCCGGTGAAGCCAGTCTCGGGATTGTGGATCGTATTTTCACACGGGTGGGCGCAAGCGATGATTTAGCTACCGGTCAGAGCACTTTTATGGTGGAAATGAACGAACTGTCTTTTATTCTGCACCATGCCACGGCCAAAAGTCTTATCATTCTGGATGAGATAGGACGGGGAACCAGTACTTTCGATGGTTTGAGCATCGCCTGGGCTGCCGTCGAATATATCAACGAACGCATTAAAGCCAAAACCCTGTTCGCCACCCATTATCATGAGCTTACTGAATTGGAAGAAAAGCTGCCCGGAGTGAAAAATTTCAATGTTGCCGTGGAAGAAGCCGGCGGGGATATTATTTTTTTAAGAAAGATTGTGCCCGGCGGCGCCAGCGAGAGTTACGGAATTGAAGTCGCAAGATTGGCCGGATTGCCTCCGGAAATTTTGCTTCGCGCCAAAGAGATTCTCTTATTGCTTGAGGAAAAAAATAATACAGGACCTTTGGAATCCGAAAAAAAAAGCGTCCTTAAAAATTCCGGCAGGGGACAGCTCAACCTCTTCCCTTCAAGTGACGGAGACTTTTTGCAGGAACTACTCAATTTGAACCTGATCACCATGACCCCGCTGGAGGCTTTGAATTTTCTCCATCGCTGGCAGCAGAAAGCCAGTGAAAAAACAAGCCGTGCGAGGTAATAAAATGGCTCGTATACATTTGCTTGATGAAGCCACCATTTCCCGTATTGCGGCGGGGGAAATCATCGATCGGCCGGCATCCGTCGTCAAAGAACTGGTGGAAAATTCGATCGATGCAGGATCGGGAAATATCGAAATTGAGATTAAAAACGGCGGACGGCAGTTGATCCGGGTTACGGATGACGGCTGCGGAATGACCCGGGATGAGGCATTACTGGCGCTTGAACGGCATGCAACCAGCAAGATTAAAACCATCGACGACCTTTCCACCCTTAAATCCCTGGGATTCAGGGGTGAAGCTCTGCCCAGCATTGCTGCCGTTTCCCGCATGGAGATTTATACGAAACCAAAGCGAAATAAACAAGGAACATATCTGGAAATCAACGGAGGCCGCATCGAAAAGGTTAAACCGGCTGGATGCAAAGACGGTACATCGATTTATATCCATGACCTTTTTTCCAACGTCCCGGCCAGGCTGAAATACTTGAAATCGATCCCCACTGAAGCCGGTTTGATCGCCGATATTCTGGGTAAAATCGTCCTGGCTTACCCGGATATCGCATTTCGCCTGCTGCACCATAACTATACGGTTCTTCAGACCGCAGGCGGAGACCCGTACCAGAATATAGCGGCGGTTTTCGGGAAAGATACCGCCAAAGAAATGATTGCTTTCAGTTGGGAAGGGGAAAAGATTAATATCCACGGATGGCTGGGTAAACCGTCGATCGCGAAGAGCTCACGGCAGTATGAAATATTGTTTGTCAACAAAAGGCTTATTAAGAACCGCATTATAAGCAGCGCCCTGGAAAAGGCTTTTCATACCCTTCTTCCCATTTCCCGATACCCTTTCGCGATTGTCTTTTTAGAAGTCGGGGGGGAGAAGATCGACGTCAATGTCCATCCATCTAAACAGGAGATAAGATTTTCAAATGAGGGGGATGTTTTCAGGCTGATATACCACGCTGTCAACGGCACTTTACGACAGCACAACCTGATCCCCAACTGGCAGTTGCAGGATGAAAAAGAGCCTATTGATCCTAAATCCGCGGCAAATTGTCAATATAAAATGGATCCCCTCCCGCAACTTGCCCCACCGGCTGCAGCAAATGTATATGCTTCAGGGGATTATACGCCCCTCCTGGAAACTACGCTTGCCCTACGGGAAAGCCGTGATGTCCCCCGGTTCAGTACGGCTAATATCCATATCTTGCCTTGCGTATTATGCGGTGTTTATATAATAGCCGAGGATGAGCACGGGCTTATATTTTTCGACCTCCATGCAGCGCATGAAAGGATAATCTATGAAAAATTCATGCAAAATAAATTCGATGATCACCGGCAAATATTCCTGATTCCGGAGAATATCCCATTGACGTACCCTCAAATGAAAGCCGTGCAGAACCTGCTTCCGATCTTCAAAGACATGGGTTTCGAACTGGAAGAATTCGGTCCGGGCACCCTGTTGTTGCGCAGTGTTCCGGGAAATTTTGCCGGGGACAATCCGCAAGAAGTTCTGGGAGATTTGATCGATCTTTTCCTTAGCCTGGAACAGTTTCAAAATCCGCATGAATTAAAGGAAAAATTTTGGACGCGCCTCGCATGCCGCAAGGCTTTAAAAGCCGGAGATAAAATGAAGCCCCAGGAGATCGAAGCCCTTATCGTGGAATTATATACTTGTGAAAATCCTTTCACATGCCCGCACGGCCGCCCAACCATGGTGAGAATAGAAACCGGGGAACTGGAAAAAAAATTCATCAGGCGCAAATAAATGATTACAGTTGTTGCGATTATGGGACCGACCGCGGTGGGTAAAACCGAATTGTCCCTGAGGCTTGGGAAGGCCTTCCAGGGAGAAATTATTTCAGTCGATTCGCGCCAGGTGTATCGTTATCTGGATATCGGAACCGCGAAACCGGGGCTGGAACAAAGAAATCAAATCCCTCATCATCTGATCGATGTAGCGCTGCCCACTGAACAATATACAGTTGGACGTTTTCAGTCGGACGCAGCCGTCTTGATTTCAGAAATATCCGGGAGAAAAAAACTCCCGTTTCTGGTGGGGGGGACCGGGCTTTATTTTAAAGCTATTCTGGAAGGATTTAACCTTCCGGGCCCTCCAGTAAACCTGGCTCTCCGCAAACACTTGATGGAAGAACATGAAAAACAGGGGGGAAGTTATCTTTATGACATGCTCGCACGAATCGATCCTGAAACGGCGCGGCAAATACATCCCAACGATACATACAGAATTATCAGATCTTTGGAAATATACAAAACCGCGGGAATACCGGTTTCATTACAAAAAAGGAAGAACGGCGGCGCTTATCGCGCCATAAAAATCGGCCTGCTTCGGGAGAGGGATGAACTTTACCGGCGCATCAACACACGGGTTGAACTGATGTATGAACAGAATTTGCCCGGGGAAGTAAAAAACCTCTGCCGGATGGGATACAGCCATGGACGCGGATTTCAAAAAACCATCGGTTACCCGGAAACACTTTGGTTTTTAATGGGCGAATCCACCCTTGATGAAGCGAAACGCATTACGGCTCATAAAACCCGTAATTATGCCAAACGCCAGCTCACATGGTTTAAGCGGGAGAAGGGCATCCGCTGGTTTAATCTCACCAATCAACCGCCGGATAAAATTTTCAAGGAAATTTTTTGGTATATAGCAGGGGAGTTAAAAAAAAACGAGAATATAATGGAAACTAGAGAGATATAAAATGAGGCGGGGGAGGGCATTATGAATAAACCTGTTTTAAATTTGCAGGACGGTTTTTTAAATCAGGTCCGAAAAGAAAATATTCCTGTCACAATTTATCTGACGCACGGTTATCAGTTGAAGGGCATGGTTAAGGGATTCGATAATTTTACTGTTATTCTCGAAACTATCACTCTAGAAAACGAACGCAAATCCGAATTGGTATATAAGCATGCAATCTCCACCATCATCCCTGCGCGACCTTTAACGGATTTTCCATATGATGTGCCTCGCCCACAAAGTACGTCCAAACAGGAAGGCTGAGACCTTCCTGTTTTTATGTAACGTATTTGCATTATTAAGATATGGTATAATAGAACGAGGAGAGTATTTATGAAAATTGCAACGCTGGGGCCCAAGGGAACTTATTCTGAGCAGGCTGTAATAGCTTATGCCCGACGATGCGGCTATAAAAAATATGATATCATCTTTACCCCTGTAGATAAAGCCTTATATCTGATAGAAAAACGCGAAGCCGATATGGCCTTGATTCCTGTGGAAAATATGGTTGACGGATTGATTGGCCCTACACTGGATGCCCTGATCGATTATCATGATTTTGTAAAGGCGTATGATGAAATCCACATCGCCATAAAACATGTGCTGGTGGCAAAAAAACACCTGCCATTGAATGAAATCAAGATCATTTATTCTCATGGCTCCGCACTGAACCAGTGTTCATCCACCCTTCAAGAAAAAGCGCCCCGGGCTGAATTGGTAGTGGTTAATTCCACAAGCGAAGCTGCAGAAATTGTCTGCAATTCGGATAAACCCGTAGCAGCCGTCTGTAGTTCCAAAATTATTGAAACATATCCTCTGGAGATTATCTGTGATGATATCCAGGACTATAAAGTTAACCAGACCCGGTTTCTCGTTTGTTCTTTGACCGACGGAGCCCCCACCGGGAATGACAGAACTTTGTTGGCAATAAGATACGGTATCGACATGCCAGGACAATTATTCCATACGCTGCATTTTTTTAACGAAAACAACATCAATTTATCATTTATACAGTCGAGACCGTATAAAATCCGTCCGCAGGAGTATGTAATGATACTGGAAATCATGGGCCATAAAAATGAACCCCGCGTTGAAGTCGCATTGCGGGGCATTGAAAAGCAAGTTCGCGCCACCAATGGATGGAAGAAGATCCTGGGAAGTTATCCCTGCAGGAATAATGAGGAGGCATTTTCTTGCTAGATGTCTTATTAAGGGATGAGAATATACCGGAACAATTAAAAAAGATATGCTCCGAAGTAATTGAGTGCATAAAAACATATGAAGAGAAAGTAGCCGACGTATGCACGGCTAATTTTTTACGTGTGCAGCGGTGTTATCAGGAGCGGAGGTTGCATACCGGGCATTTTCATACCAGCGACGGTTATGGTTACCATGACAGTGGGCGGGACAAGCTGGAAGAATGTCTTGCCATTATACTGGGAGCGGAACGGGCTTTTTTTCGACAGCAAATCGTCTCTGGCACCCATGCCATCGCTCTGGCTTTGAAAGCCTGCCTGAAACCTGGCGATGTTTTAATTTATGCTACAGGACGCCCATACGAAACATTAGCGCCTTTATTTAATCCCGGACAGCCCGGAAGTCTCCCTGAAGCAGGGATCGTGTGCAAAACCATTCCTCTTGATGCGAAAAACTGTATTGACGAAATGTTGCTTTTAAACAGTATCTGCCGCAAAACACGCATGGTGGCATTCCAGCGGTCTTCGGGCTACCAACCGCGGCCGGCTTTTACCCTGGATTATCTTGCGCCTATCTTCGCCAAAATCAAAGCCCGGAATAAAGATATTATCATTTTTGTGGACAACTGCTACGGTGAATTTGTAGAACAAAATGAACCCACCACACAAGGCGCTGATTTGATTGCCGGGTCATTTTTAAAGAATCCGGGAGGAGGGCTAACCCCATGCGGCGGGTATCTCGCAGGTAATAAGGGACTCATTGAGCTAATTGAAGCCGCTTTCTTTGCACCGGGGCTTTCCGGGATCGGACCCAGCCTAATCAGCAACAGGCATTTTTTTCAGGCTTTATATCTTGCGCCGCTCTTTGTAAGGGAAACCTTACAAGGCTTGATTTTCTTCGCCTGCCTTTTTTCCCGGCTGGGATATGACGTTTTCCCTGCGTATCACGAAAAACGTTCTGATATAATTCAAGGGATCATCTTGAATGCAGAGCCGGAATTGCTTCGTTTTTGCCGGCTTGTGCAAAAAAACTCTCCAGTGGACAGCTTCGTTTTTCCGGTGCCTGCGCCCATGCCGGGCTACCGTGACGAAGTGATTATGGCGGGAGGAACATTCATATCTGGCTCCTCCGCGGAATTCAGCGCGGATGCCCCGATGACCCCCCCCTATACCGCGTACTTGCAAGGCGGATATTACAAGGAGCAGATTATCCTGGCAGGGATCAAACTCGCCATGGAATTTGGTAAAAAAAAGTAAAACAAAACGGGGGCAGGAAAATCTTTCTTTTAGGCGAAATTTAATTAATTATATACAATATCGAAAGGTACACATATCTCAAGAATTGCGACTAGGAGTGTTTAAATGGCAAACCGCCTGAATTATACTTCTTTTTTTTCTCCAGAATTATTGGATTCATATAAAAAAATCAATAAAGCCGTATCCATCAGGGAAAGCGGCGCATATTTCGCCATCATAGCACTTTTAGTAATCAGTCTTGGAATCCTTTTTTATTCGCAATCGAATATTATCCTGATTTATTTTAGTATCGCCGCGGTATGCTTGTTTCTGATTTCTTATGCAGGATTGCGTCATGGCAGATTAAGCACGATGCGTAATAATTATAACTTCGCACAACATCTATCAAACCAGAGGGGAATAATAAAAATATCAAGAATACTTCATGAATTGCCGACGGATTTTATTTACTTCTCAAATTTGACTATACCGCTGGCAGGTGAAAAAATTACCTTTGATTTTGTAGTTGTCGGGGCAAACGGTATTTTCCTCATTCGTTGCTTTTCCGCTCAAAATCGCATTGCCATCGGATTTGACGGTTTTAAATTTTACAGTCATCTGTTTCCGGAGATACCCTATAGGACTGAGAAGTGTTGGTCTACTGAACAATATAAAAACGTGGAAACTGATTTACGGCAATGGATGACATCACAGGGTCTATCAGATAGTATTCCCGTTAAAATCACCTGTGTCATCGATGCGCCCAATATCAACCTGATCGATCATATGCCTTATGAAATAGTAACGGTTGATAATATAAATTTAGGTTGGTTTAAAAAACAACCTCCGTTGGAAGGGGTTATACCTGAAAAAGTAGCATGTATAATTTACCATTCGTTAGCAATTAATTCTGAATATAAGATGCAGGTGCGTAAAGATGATAGTACCTTGTCGGATGATAATAAATACGCGCCAGTCCTGTTAAAAAAGGATGAAGAGAAATCCACCAAGTATCGTCAAAAAACTGAAATAGGCGTGGCAGGAACATTCACTGACAACTTGCTGCTATTTATCAGTTCAACAATCAGGCTGCTTATAAAGGTGGCAGCAACGGTTTTGATTTTTTTTGCAATAGCCTATGGCGCGGGCATGGCATTTTATCCTGAAACTACCGGAGAAGTTATTTCATATGTAATTCATCAGAACCATAAATATATTCCACCCTTTATAGTGCAATTGACAAATCTTCCAACTATTATTAAATATAATTCAGAAATGCTTTACGCTGAGATAATTTCCGACAACCCCGTATTTTATAGTGATATAACAAAATTGACAGTGGATAAAGGGATCCATTATCCCAAGAAAACAAAATTGGCGGTTATTGCCAGAGAAGTAAGTAATAAGAGGATTTTTTATCAAATAACGCGAGTGGAGTCTTCCATGTCCAAGTCATGGGTGGAAGAAAAAAACCTGTTTTTTAAATCGATCTTGAAAGGCAATGCCAAGGTTTATAAACATGCCGCCTTGAGACCGGTAAATCCGGAATTTATCAACACTACAATTCAACCGGTTATATTGCTGCAGAAAAATTCATATCCGTCCGGAACAGTATGGTATAAGATCCGTTTTTTATGGAATTTAACGCCATATTGGATATCCAAGGCAGATTTGACCTTGCACAAAAGCCAGAGATGAAAGGGGCATTCCGCAGGTGCAAGACAATCGTCAATTGATCTCCCTCCCCGGGAGTATTGTTTTGCTGGTAAATCAAGAACTGGTAAAAACCGTTCATGCTGTTGCCATGCAATCACTGCCCGGTTATAATTTCGATGCCGAAAATACTGTTCGAGATTTGTTGAAAAACGTCTGGGTAGTCTTTGTTGAAGGGAGTATTCTGCATTTAGTGACAAGGTATATCACTTTTATTACCAAGTATCAGCCTCAAAAATATTTTTTGCTGGATCAATGTCAAAAAACCGGCTCAGATGATATCGCACTTGCATTTCGTGAAGGATATAAACTGAATGCCATCTGGAAAATCATTTCCGATCCCTCGGATGCCGTATATCCGGAAAATAATTCCGAACAGCTGTGGCAGATAATACTGGATAACGGGAATTTGAATTCTTCTTCAGCTCAACAGGAACCTTATGAAGTTCCTGTCTTAAGATCAGTCTCAAGTAAGGATGAAGCCCTAAAAATTCCCGAGGAGTTGGAAAGCCTGGGTTTGGAAATCGCTCAAAAATTTAATATCGATTCAGAGTCGGTAACCAAAGTGATTGTTGAATTCTTAAAGAAAAACATTCTTTTTTCCTTTCAGAAGCATCCTTATTTTACTTTTGCCAAGTCCGTGATGCCTAAAGATCCTTATTACATACCTTCTTCCGGTGATGTACACGATGAACCTAGGTCACTTTCCCTGGAAGAATCCAAGGAAATTTCCGAAAAGCTTGCATCTGTTTTGAATATTGCACAGGATGACGTTGATTCATTGATCCAGGAATTGATTGAAGCGAAAACCGATGAAATCCAAAATGAAAATTTACCCCAGGAAAGCCAGGCAATTAATCCTGCAAAAGAAAAACCTGACGCACCCGCATATGAAGCCGGCGAAAAAATACATTTCACCCCACCGGCTTCTCCCCTTCAATCGGATATCAAACCGGAAAACACGCCCAAAATTTCAATCAATGAAGAGTCCCTTCAGGAGCAATCGGCTATAGATGATCTGGTCAAGAAACTCTTAAATGAGCAGGATAAAACCGTCCCACCCGTTAACGAATCCGGTTTTCGAGAAACCGAAACATTATCTCTGGCGGTAAATCAAAATAATGCAATAAACTTCTCTCTGACACCGAATGATGACGATGATTCATCCGATGATGGAGTTCAAGATAACGACAAAGATGACCTTGAATCAACGCCCGGATTATTTTCCTTGAATAATCCGGATGAAAACAATAAAAGCGAAATTGAAGCGGATACCGGCGTTAGAGGTGAATCCGTACAATGTGTTAAGGAAACAGCGGCGGACACATTATATACGCCTCAAAAAACAGAGTCGCAAACTGTGAATCCAGCAGATAATTTAAAAAAAGAAATGGACTTACCCGAACCAAAAACATCTGAAAGTGCAATTTTAAAAATTAATTATGCACCCGACGAAAAAAAGGATAGCTACGCAGATTTTTCGTTTGCAATCGCTCCAGCAGAACAGCCCACAGAATTCACTGAAGACGAAAGCGTAGACGGAAATAACAACAATGAAGATTTTTCCATATCAATAGATTTTGAAAAAGAACCTATACAATCTATTCCAGACTCCCAAAGAAATTTTATATCTGAAAGCCAATCGGAGAGCGAAAACAGCAAACCGGCCACAAAAAATACAGCGCCTGAAACCGTCAAACCGGATCTATTTAACAGCTTTTCTATTTTAGACGCTAATAATACTGACACTTCCTTCTTAAGTAAAGAAACCGGGGAAATAGGCGATCAAAAGGCAGAGACTGAGTCCGCTGCGGAACCCTTTTCCATTTTTGAATTGGGAGCCATCGATCAGTTGATCACCGATAAGCAAAAAGCGCAAAACAATATTTCCAATCACGAAAGCAGCCGGGAAAATGCCGGTGAAGTTTTATGGGATTCGGCAAATCTCCCTGAAAACGCATCTACAGTCAATGAAGAGCAATTTGCATATCCGATAGAATCCGCCGGCGATATTCCTATTTATTTTACACATAATAACGATATAGCACTGGATCCGTCGCTTAGCACCGACATTCCTTTGGTCAATCTGGTATTGACTAACTTTAACCGATTTCAAATTAGACCTTCGATAAAAACAATTGATTTTTTACCTCATCTGGGCGAATTTCTTAATGAATTGTCCAAATCAAATTTAATTAAACAGCTTATTTTCCTGGGAAATGATGATAAAGAAATCGAATCACTTACAGTTTATTTTGATCATGAATACTATACTCTTCTAACCGGCCAAAATCCAGAGCAGTTATGGGATCTAATAAAAATGCCTTTGATAAACAATTATCGCGAGACATTCACCAGTTTGGAAAGACAATATTCTGCCTTGCAAGCAGCACAACAATCAATGCCCAATATGGATCGTCACTTAAAGGAACAAGAGCAGCTTTTGGATTCCCTGCAAGAATCGGGATCTTTTATGTATAATTTTTATAAGAAAGAAATATATAAGAATAAATCATTCCACGATATCTGTTATCAATTATATTTGCTTACTAAAAAACAATTTAACATTTCCGTTAAGCTCGATCAAAAAATGCGGCCTGCATTTCAAAAACAGTCGATATACCATATCACAAATAAAAAGAAAATCGCAGATATGGAAAAGAAACATGCCAGAATCAATAAATTACTAATGTATCACATCCAAAAACTAGATACGGAATGCCATAATGTAATACAAAAATTAATGCAAAATCCGGAATATCAAGGCGAATATAAAAAAAGGCAGCGTTTGATTAAAGATTGGGAGAATAATGACAACTTCATTCAAAGCACACTCGATAAATTGGCGGAGCTGGAACCTGAACTCAAAGAAAGAAATATGGATAAACTCCGTAATGGAAACCTGCAAAAAAATTTAAATAAAAAAATCGATATAGTCAGCCAAAAACGGGAAATCGCATCGATGTGGTGGAAATTGATTTCGGATGACGCTTCGTTTTGGCCTTATTATTTATCGATGATTCCTTATACAATCCTTTTATCCAACCCCCAAAATCCCATTTTTAAAACAATACAACCAACGCTCTGTGTTATTTACGATTCTATAGGGCAGAACCTCCCAAGCAAACTTATGTCAGCAAAAAACAGTTCATATATACTTGTAATAGGGGACAATGAGATTACATTAACTCCCGGAAATGCGAATTCACAAACTGCGAAACATACCGGATTCATGGAAATAATACGCAATGCCAAGGAAAAATTGTCAGATCTAAAAGAAGTTAGAGATTTGCTGGGTATTCCGGAAAATGTTTTTGATATAATCTGGAGCGAAGCCGCCCGTTAACCATTAAAAAGGATGTGAATATTTTGAATCTACCGGTTTCCATACCGTATTTACTGATCTTCGGCTTAATTGGATGTAGTGCGGTTTTCCTATATCAGGACGCGAAAAACAGAGACTATTTTCCATTCATTTGGATTGTTACGGCGATACTTTCGTTTCTTCTGATGATTGGAAAATCGTGGACTATAGGTTTATTTGCGATACTTGCTACGCTGGCGGTATATTTCATTACTTACCCCAAAGGCTGCTTGTCTAAATGCCCTCATTGCGGCAAAAAAAACCTTAATATTCTGGCTTTCTGCAACCACTGCAAAAAACCAGTGAAACATGAATGCCTTGCCTGCCACGAAGCTGTTCCATGGAATGCAACGATTTGCCCTTACTGTAAATCTGCGGATCTAACTGAAGACTGATAGGGGGAAAACTTTTGTTGTATGCGCAATGCTGGGAAGATTTATTTATCCGTTTAAACCATCTTGAGCATAAGATTCATGCGCTGGAAGAAGAAAAGAACCCCGATGGTTTTGTATATACACAGTTAAAAAAGGATTTCACTATACTTCTGGCGGATGCATACCGGTCCGGGGATGAAACCATCCGCCGTAGCGCTATTTTTGGCTTAAGTAAATTTTATCGGGAGATTTCCGCAGATATTTTTATTCAAGCTCTTAAAGATAGGGACGATAATGTGCGTGGCTGGGCTGCCGATGCACTGGGAAAAATAAAAAATCCCGCCGCCATAAACCACCTTATCAATGTTTTAGACGATCAGAACAGTTATGTCATATATAATGTGGCAACCGCATTAAAAAATTATCCTCCCCACATCATATTGCCGTTGCTCACTGATAAGTTGGATACTACGAAAGGAAATCTTTGCAAGCGTTTAATAAAAATTCTGGGCGAAATCGGCGATGAATCAGTCTTAGATGCCCTGATACCGATCTTTCGTTCGGATGATGCGGAAATACGATATGAAGTTGCTGAAGCTCTAAGGCGGATCGGTACGGAAAAAGTTATTGAACCCTTTTTGTTTGCTTTATATGATTCGTGTGTAGATATCAAAATTGTTGCCATCGCCGCTCTAAAGGAGTTTAAGGAAAAAAGAGCCATAAAGCCGCTGATAAAAATCATCCTGGAACAAAAAAATTTAAGACCTTATGCTATTGAAGCGCTGCAATATGTTTGCGGTGAACACGCCCTGGAACCGGTTTGGAAAATGTTAAAGAATGCAAAAAAGCTAATCAATGATACATATCTGGATATAGAAACATTGTGTTCCAAAGAAGATCTTCCCTTAAATATATAAAAGGTGGATATCATTAACTTGATTGCCGAAATTGGATTAATCTGGAACTTATTTTTGGCTGCAGTTTTTGGAGCGGTTATCGGGCTGGAGCGGGAAATCCAGAGACATCCTGCAGGATTACGTACTCATATTTTAGTGTCTACAGGCTCCTGCCTTGTTATGCTTTTGTCTACTTATGCCTTTAGAGATTTTAATAATTGGGACCCCGGTAGATTGGCCGCACAGGTCGTAAGCGGCATCGGTTTCCTCGGCGCCGGAACGATTTTAAGAGAGGGCGCTTCAATTAAAGGGCTTACAACTGCAGCCAGCTTATGGGTTGTAGCAAGCATTGGCTTGGCGGTTGGCAGCGGCTTTTTTTTATTGGCGTTTTTTGTTACAGTTTTATCCTGGGTAACTTTAACCTTTTTAGATGTCCTGGAAAAAAAAGTAATATCTCCCAATCAGATGGAAATCGAAATAATCATACCGGATAAACCCGGCGCCTTGGGAAAGATTTGTACACAAGTGGGAGCGTTTGGGTTTAATATAAAAAATATTGAATTTCGCGAATCCGATTCGGCTGACCAGGCGGATATATTGCTTACCATAGAAGTAAAAGGCAGAATTACCACAGCTATTGTATCAAAATTATCCATGATTCCCGGGATAAAACACATTCAATACAAGTAGGCTAAACATAAGGGAAAAAATACCATGTATAAAATTGATGGCAAATACTAGAATAGGGTCTCATGAAAAAGTCTCCAACCCTTACAAACATTGACAAAAAAGCCAAAAAGCGGCAGGGAAAATGCATGGGAAACACGAATAAACCCTTAAAAACCTTGCATTTAGGAGACTGCCATGTACGAAA
>JBLNCG010000034.1:0-52786 GCA_050260475.1 Bacillota bacterium | reverse complement strand
CACCGGCTCCGGGTTCTTTTGTCCCATTTTTTCAAAGTGCTTTTTTCGGTGTATCGAAGGATTTTGAGGCCAGCCTTGGCCAATAGTTGAAGCTTTAAACTTTTTCAGGAAGCCCTAATTATTTCATAAACAGTCATGAGCAGGATGAATCTTGGAGGTGGCCATGAACAGGATCATTCTTACCGGGGGAGGTTCCGCCGGACATGTCACGCCGAACCTGGCTATTGCCCCGGAGCTGAGGCGGCAGGGCTGGCAGATCGATTATTTGGGTTCCTGCAGGGGTATTGAAAAATCGCTGGCGGAAAAAGCGGGCATACCTTACCACGCCATTTCCACCGGTAAATTGAGGCGCTACCTGGATTTACAAAATTTTTTGGACCCCTTCCGGGTACTGGCGGGACTGATTCAGGCTTATTTCCTTTTAGGAAGGCTAAAACCGGCGGTTATTTTCTCCAAGGGGGGATACGTGTCATTGCCGGTGGCAGCCGCCGGCAGGCTCCGGGGGATTCCGGTGGTGCTTCATGAATCGGACTATTCACCGGGGCTGGCCAACAAATTGGCGGCGCTTTTTGCCAAGTTCATATGCGTTTCTTTTCCTGAGACGGCACTGCGGTTCTCATCCCGGAAAACATTCTACACCGGGACCCCGGTCAGGCCGGAACTGTTTTCCGGCAACAGGGAAAGAGGTCTTCGCGTCTGCGGATTTAACGCCCAAAAACCGGTTTTGATGGTGATCGGCGGCAGTCTGGGATCTGAAAGGATAAACAAGGCCGTACGGGCGGCGCTGCCGGAGTTGCTCCGCGTTTTCCAGGTGCTGCATATCTGCGGAAAGGGAAACACGGACCGGTCTTTGATATGGGAAGGTTATTGCCAGCTCGAATATGCCCATGACGAGCTTGCCCATATATTCGCTGCGGCCGATCTGGCGGTTTCCAGGGCTGGAGCCAACACCCTTTTTGAACTTTTGTCCCTGCGTAAACTCCATCTCCTGATTCCCCTGTCAAAGGAAGCGAGCAGGGGGGATCAGATTCTGAACGCCCGTTCATTCGTCAAAACGGGGTGCAGCATGGTCCTGGAAGAAGAGGCGTTGTCTGCGGCGAGTTTGATTTCCGCTGTTTTTAAACTGTGGGAACATAAAGCCCAATATCTGAAGGCCATGGAAAATAATCCGGTGAAGGACGGCTCCAGGGAAGTGATCAATGTCATCCATAAGGCCGCCGGAGTAAAATGATGCGAAATGACACGCTCCGCCCCTTTTACGGAGCACGGCAGGATTTTTGCCGCAGCTAGAGAATTAAGTAACCGGTGAATAAACTATAGAAAGGGGTTCCCTTTGGAGACAACGGGCCGGACCACCCGTGCATATCACCAAACAATCGTGATCAAAGGATCCCGGACGGGTTTAAGGATTATCTTACCGGTAGGCGCTGACTTTTCCCGCGTCCGGCAGCAAATCAAGGACAAACTCGCGGAGGCAAAAAGCTTTTTCAAGGGGGCTAAGGTGGTAATAGAACACCCCGGGCTGCCGTTTTCCCGCGGCGAGGAGCAGGAACTCGTTAAAATACTTGCCAGCCATGAGATTAAGCTTGTGGAATTTTTGTATCCCGGCAGGCATGAGGAACCGCCCGTATTGTCCGTGGAAAGCCAACTGCTCGGGGAACAGGCGGTGGTGATTAAAAAAACCATCCGTTCCGGACAGAATTTCGATTCTCCGGGTCATCTGGTTGTTTTGGGCGATGTAAATCCGGGGGCTGAGGTGACTGCTTGCGGCGATATAATAGTATTCGGACGGTTGAGCGGCATGGCTCATGCCGGGAAAAACGGCGATACCAAGGCGGTTATTGCCGCTCTGGCCTTTCAGCCCACCCAGATCCGCATTGCGGAGCTGATCACCAGGCCCGCGGAAAACAAAAATCTTCCTTTTCCCGAGATCGCACGGATTAATGACAAGGAAATCCTGGTGGAAAAGTACGATCTCTGGAATATAAACTGCAGGAGCAACAAGACCAACAGCCATAATAGAAAGTAGTCGTTCGCGTCGATGTCCATGATGTGCGCTTGAATGAAGCGACGTGAACCGAGAGGCATCATTGATTTATTTTCTAGGTAAGGGGAGGATCATGTATGTCAGGTAAAGCGTTTGTAATCACGTCCGGTAAAGGCGGGGTCGGTAAAACCACAACTGTGGCCAATATTGGAACCGCTTTGGCCATGCGGGGCAATTCCACTGTTGTGGTGGACGCGGATATCGGCCTGCGCAACCTTGATATGGTAATGGGCCTGGAAAACAGGGTGGTTTTTAATCTTGTAGATGTAGTGGAGAAAGTATGCCGCCTACGGCAAGCATTGATCAGGGATAAAAAGCTGGAAAACCTTTTTCTGCTCCCCGCAGCCCAGACCAGGGAAAAAGATGCGGTGCAGCCGGATCAGATGGAAGAACTTTGCGAGGAGCTGCGCAAGGAATTCGATTACATACTCATCGATTCCCCTGCGGGGATTGAGCAGGGTTTTAGGAACGCCATCGCCGGAGCGGACGAGGCTATTATTGTAACCAATCCCGAGCTTTCTGCGGTGCGCGATGCGGACCGCATTATCGGCCTGCTGCAGGCGGCGGAGTTTTCCAGCCCGAGGTTGATTGTGAACCGCTTGCGGCTTGATATGATCAAAAAAGGGGATATGATGAACCTTGATGATGTCAACGATATCCTGGCCATCGATCTTTTAGGCTACATTCCTGAAGATGAAAATATTATCATTTCCACGAATAAAGGCGATGCTTGCGTGCTGGAGAAAAATTCCAGGGCGGGTGAAGCCTTTCGCCGCATTGCGGCCAGGGTAGATGGGGAGACCATTCCCTTCATGGATTTTGACAGCGATCCCGGCTTCATTGCCAAACTAAGGAGATTGATTGGGTTTTGACATCCAGCTTGAAGAGGAGGGTCAGCCTTGTTTGATTTTATTAACAAAGCATTTCAGGAAGAGCGAAGAAGCCGCGACAGGGCTATGGAAAGGCTGCGCCTTGTACTGGTGCACGATCGGACCAGCGTATCCCCGCATCTGATGGACGCGCTGCGGGAGGACCTGATCAATACCATTTCCAAGTATATCGAGATCGATGACTCCGGACTGGAAGTCAGCATCGACTCCACGGAATACCAGGCGACGCTGGTGGCCAACATCCCGATCCGCAGGATTAAACGCTGAATCAACCATACCGGTTTGTTGCCCGGGAAGGGCCGTTTTTTTATAATAGGTTTTTTTCCAATAGGGATTGAAAAGAAGGAATATCGATTGCTGGATCGAAGATTTTTTCGAAATATAGACTATTCGTTATGTGCCGCGGTACTGGTGATTATCGCCATAGGGCTGCTGATGATATACAGCACCACCAGTTTAACCTGCAAATTAAAGGGCCAGAGCGCCTTTTTCTACGTGCAGAAGCAATTGATCTTCGTTGTGGTGGGCATGGTTTTGACCGGCGCGATTTTACTGGAGGATTACCGTTTTTCTCCCCGGATGTGCTGGTTTTTTTATGGAGCCACGTTTTTTTCCCTCATGCTGGTTCTTTTGATCGGTGTCGCGCGGGGTGGAGCAAAAAGCTGGTTCAATTTTATCTTTTTTGACATGCAACCCTCCGAGTTTGCCAAGATCGGAATTATCCTGGTGCTCGCCAAGTACCTGGACGGGAAGGAAAGTATGCACCATTTGAGCGCTCTCATCGTACCTTTTTTAATCGTTTCCCTTCCGTTGCTGCTGGTATTGAAGCAACCGGACTTCGGCACCGCCATGACCTTCATCGCCATCCTTTTCGGCATGCTGTTTGTGGCGGGCGCCAGGTGGTGGCATCTGCTGGTTATCGTTTTGATTGGGATTTTGTTTCTGATGGGCGTATTTTATGCCCAGCAGAAATTCCACATACATTTAGTCAAGGATTATCAAATCAAACGGCTCACTTCTTTCCTGAATCCGCGGAAGGATGAGGAAACCAGGAAAAGATGGGGTTACCAGGTTATCCAATCCGTGATCACGGTTGGTTCCGGACAATTTACCGGCAAGGGATATTTAAAGAGCACCCAGGGAAGGTTGAGATTTCTGCCGGCCGCGCATACCGATTTTATTTTCGCCGCTTTTTGTGAGGAATTCGGTTTTTTAGGGGCCTCATTCCTCTTGGCGTTATATTTCTTTGTGCTCTGGAGGGGGCTGCAAATCGCCTCCCAGGCAAGAGATCGCTTTGGAAGTCTGATTGCCACCGGGGTGGTTTCCATGCTGTTGTTCCATGTGCTGATCAATGTGGGGATGAATATCGGGATTATGCCAATCACCGGCATACCCCTTCCTTTGGTGAGTTACGGAGGCAGTTCCCTGTTGGCCAGCCTGATCGGCCTGGGGCTGCTGCTTAACGTCTGGCTGCGGCGGCAGAAAATCATGTTTTGATTTTCAATTAATAATCAATGGGAGGCAGCCATAATGAATGGATACAAAGGAATTCCCAGGGAATACTTCGACGCCTATTTTATCGAGATGGACGAACATCTGCAAAAAGCGGAGGAAGCCCTGACGGCTCTTTTATCCGCTCCCACGGACAAAGAGCTTGTAAACCAAGTTTTCCGGGCCATGCATAATATAAAAGGCTCTTCTGCAGCCATGTATTTTGATCAGGTCAGGGATATGGCCCACGAAATGGAGGACCTTCTGGACGAGGTGCGGACGGGCAAGACAGTATTGGATACGGAATTCACCGACCGGCTGATCGAGACCAACGACCGTTTAAGCCGCATGATCAGCGACTTGCAGCGGGATTTTGAACAGAAAACCATCGATATGCCCGCAGCGGAAGGCGCCCCCGATGTTCAGAACGGCGCTGGTGCGCCTTCCGCGGATGCGGCTTTGGAAGATAAGTCCAATGGAGCGCAACTATCGGAGGACGCATCACGGGAAGAAGGGGATGGCCGGCAAGAAGAGAATTCCAACTTGTTCGTCGCAGATACGTCTCTTCCGGACACATCGCCGGGATCCCTAAAGGAATCCGAAGAAACCCGGTATAAAGCGCCGGAAGCAAAAGCCGACTCCACATTGAGGGTAAGTTCAACACGGCTTGACGAACTTATGGCTGTATGCCTTGAATTATCCGTGGCCAAGGGGAAACTGGTCAAGACGCTCCCGCTTCTTGAAGAAAAAATAACTGATCCCACCGCAAATGCAAAAATCAATCAGGCCGTCATGGAAGCAGCCAAGCTCACCGAGAAACTCCAGGGTAAACTGCTCAGAATCCGGATGCTTCCGATAAAACAGCTTTTTCGCCGTTATCCCAAACTGGTCAGGGAATTATCCAGGGAGTTGGGGAAGGAAATAGAGATGGTACTGGAAGGCGAAGACACGGAATTGGATAAGGTCATCCTGGAGGGCATGGCGGATCCCCTTACCCACCTGATCCGGAACGCCGTGGATCATGGCATCGAGTCCCCCGAAGAGCGCACCCGCGCAGGCAAACCGTTAAAAGGGAAGGTATTCCTGAGGGCCCTGACAAGCGGTAATCAGATCGTGATAGAAGTGGAAGACGACGGCCGCGGACTGGACCTTCCGAAGATACGGGAAAAAGCGGAGCAAACGGGATTGCTCTCCGCGGAGCAGAATATAAGCGAACAAGATACGATTCAACTGATATTTCAATCCGGTTTCACTACGGCGGAGCAGGTTACGGAGCTTTCGGGCAGGGGCGTGGGCATGGATGTGGTCGGTAAAAATATCGCCAAGCTCAATGGAATGATCGATGTTAAAACCGTATCCGGTAAAGGAACCAGGATTTCCATCACGCTGCCCCTGACCACGGCGATTTCCAAGTCCTTGGTGGTGAACTGCGGAGGCAACAATCTGGCCCTTCCCCTGGACATGGTGCTGGAGACCCGGCGTATACCCGCCGCCGATATTAAAAAGGTGGGGGACAAAGAATTTATGCATTTACGGGGCATACCCTTGCCCCTTATCAGGTTGAAGGACTTTTTAAACCTTGCGGACGATAGCGTTCCGCAGGAGGGAAAAGCTGTTCCGGTGGTAGTGATCGGTCTGGCTGAGCGCCGGTTCGGTCTTGTGGCGGACGAAATCGTCGGTCAGCAGGAATTGATGCTGCGTCCCGTGAAACATGCGATGCTGGCCAAACCCGGCATCAACGGCGCTTCCATCTTGGATGAAGGGGAGCCTGTGTTTCTGCTTGAAATCGAAAAGATCATCGAAATGGCCTGGCCGAAAAATTTGCATTTTACCACCGGAACCCTCTCCAGCAACATTAAATTTTAGCAAAGCGTAAAAAGTCCGACGGCTTAAGTTCCGGTTACTGGGCATGCCCAAGTGGCCGGACAGGCAGCTTCCAATAAGCTGAGCCACCGGGCTCTTTAAATGGACTAGACCGCCGGCTACGGCCAGGCGGTCAATGCTTTTAAAATATCCGGCAGAATATTCTCCCAGTCGAAACGCCCTGCCCTTCTCAAACTCCGCGCCCGCATTTTTTCCGCCAGACCGGGGTTGTTTACAATCTCCTCCATGATATGGCAGAATCCCGCCAGATCATCGGGGTTGCAGCTTTTACCGGCGCGCCCTGTTACTTCGGGCAGGGAAGAAGTGTTGCTTGTCAACACGGGAGTTCCGCAGGCCATCGCTTCCAGGGGGGGGAGGCCGAAGCCCTCGTAAAGACTGGGATATACCAGCAGAGACGCGGCATTGTAAAACAAGGGGAGATCCCCATCGGGAATACGGCCCGGGAAGTATACGTCCTGATCAACAGCAAGCGCTTCAGTCATCGATTTTAACGCCGGCAGGCGCGCGGGATCGTCCCCCGCAATAACCAGTTGATGCGGCCTGTTAAAATGCAGGCGCGCACGGCTGAAGGCAAGAATAAGAAAAGGAACGTTTTTTCGGGGGTTGAATCCACCTACATAAAGAAGAAAAGGCGGCCGCAAGGCAGGATATAAACCGGCGAGCGCATCCCGGCATTCCCGGCCCGGCCGGGGATAAAATCCGGGCCCCGGGCCCAAAGGGATCACCCTTATCTTCTCATCCGGCAGGTAAAAGAATTTTTGCAAGTCGGAGGCGGTGGAACGGGAAACGGTGATGATGCGGTCGGCCGTTTTGACAAGACGCGGGACCTCTTCCAGAAAACGCAGAAAGTAACCTTTATTTATCGCGGACGGCAGCCGGTATGGAATCAAATCGTGGATGGTTGCGACCCAGCGGCAATTTTTTTCGCGGGGAAAACGCAGGCCATTCTGGGGCATGAAATATACATCAGGCTTCAAGCATTGCAGCTGCCCGGAGATGAAGGACTGGGCCTCTTTTTTCGACGGAGGGCAGCCGATGAAGATGATGTCAGCCGGGAGCGCCGGCGGATTGATTTCTGCGGGGATAAAGAAAATGAACTCATGCATCCCGGTATAAGCCGGCAGTCTGTCTAAAAGGGAGGAAGTATAGGTGCCGATTCCGGTTCCGGCTGCCGTATATGCCGAACGCATATCAACAGCGATTTTCATACTTTGCCTCCGCGTTACGGATGAGATTGCTTTATAAACCGGTGATTAGGCTTTGTTGGATGCGTTAACCGCCGGTATAGTATGATATGCAGGCGCGTAACAGGTGGTGCTTTGTCACAAGTTCCTTCAGTCTGGAATATATTATAATTGCCCTCAATGGCGATTTCCCAAAATCGGTTGGATGTATAATCACCGTTTCTATAGTATAAGGGGGAATAGGTTTGCATAAGCAAAAGAGGTATTTCTCGCAAATACTGTCGGAATACGACAACATCGCCGAAGCGCTGGGCGCCTATTCACGGACGCTGCTTCGCGTGGAGATCGGGAAGGATCGGTACAAGTTGTGGACCTCGGAAGGGGTAAACTTTTTAATCCCGGTGCAGACCGGACCTGCGCATTTGTGGCATATCTGGCGGGCTTACCAGCATCTTGCGCAAAACGGCTTTACCCGGATGGCCGCCTGGCATGTATCCAGCGACGGGATGCCGTTTGTAGAGGTAAACAACCGGTGCTGCTACCTTTTGGAAAGTATCGAGGGGGTTGATTTCCTGGGCTGGGATCCCGGCCACCTCTCCGCAGCGGTGAAGACCATGGCCCAGTATCACCTGGCAAGTGCGGCATGGGAGATGCCCGGAGATCCGCGGAATGCGGCAAAGAACCGTGGGGGCTGGCTGCAGGAAATAAGGCGGAAAAAACAGGAGATGGAAAACCTGTTTGAGCTCATGGAGCGCTCGGAACGCAAGGAGGAACGTAAAAACAGGCTTCTTGCGGGAAAAAACAAAATTCTCGGACAGGCGCAGCAGGCATTGGAGGAATTGTCCGATGGGCCGCTGTCTGAGGTGGAGAGCCAGGAGGATAAACGGGGCGGTTTTATTCATGCGGAGTTTAACGATGGAAACTTTGTGGTGATCCGGAAAGGGGAGGTATGGCTGCAAGGCTTCGGCAGTTGCAAACCCGGGATGCGTCTGGAGGATCTGGGAAATTTCATTATTCAATACGGCGACTGGGATCTGGATAAAACTATTTTTATCATCCGCCATTATCACAAGGAAGATCAGTTAACCCGGGAAGAAATGCAAATTCTCCCCGCTTTCCTGAGGTTCCCTTTTGATTGCTGGATTGCGCTGAAAAGGTGGGCTGCCGGCAACGAGATCCGTAAAGACGAGGTTAAAAAGATATTTCACGCCCTGGATGCGCGGCAGGATTTTTTGGCGGCTCTGGCCTGTCTGAGCTGGAATTTTCTTGAAAAACATTTGGAAAGCAGGGATTTCCGGCGGAAGAGGCGCGGAATCCGGCCGGAAGCGGAAGGGGATGAATCCAGGTATTTCAAGCTTTCTCCCGGTGTTCCTCCCGTGCTGCTTCCTTATGGGGAGGAAGGCATTTTTACTTCGGTCCGCCCAAGCCAAGGAACAACGGGGACGGATGCTTTGCAGGACTCTTTTCCGCCGGAACCCTTGGTTTTTCCGCCGCAGGCAAAATATGCGCCGGAGAGGAGTGACGCTGATTGGCGGGCGATGCTGAGCAGGCTTGCCGATCTGGAGAATAAAATGGAACAGTATTTATCCTCATCAAAGCGGGAGGAAAAAATAGTTTTACCGGGGGATGGGGGTATAAGCCAAGAGATAACTCAGGAAGCCGTGGAAGATAAGAAGCCGCTTCCACCGAAGGAGGCGGAATCCCATCCTGAATCCGCAGCGGTTTCCGCCGAGGAGAAACCGAAGACTTTTGAAGCGCCGGCCGTCCCGAGGGCGCCGGTTAAAAAAGCGCAAACCCTATTGGTTTGGAAAAGTTTTCCGCCGCCTTTTCGCCGTAAGTTATAAACGCCTGTACACCTCGGATCAATAGTTTTTCGCCCGCTGTATCTTTTTTTGTTTCAAGCGGTGCTAAACAATGATATTTTGCAACGGAGGACAGCAATGCACAGGATCGCCATTGATGCGCGGGGGGCGGTATGGTTTCGCGGTACGGGCATCGGCACATACATATATCATCTTTTAAAAGAGCTGGTAAACTTCGACCTGTGGAACGAGTATCATCTTTTTTGGCCGGAGGGGGAGGAGAAAATACCTTTTATGCGGTATATTTTTCAGGGGATCCCGGTTTTGCAGGAGCGTCTGAAGGAGCAGGCCAGAATCGCCCAATATATGCGCGAGAAAGAAATACAGCTTTATCATCTGCCCCAAAATGGCGTAGGGTATCAGAACATCTCCAGGGAGCACAACCTGGTTGTGACCATTCATGACTTGATCCCGTATATCCTGCCCCAGACCTGCCACGGTTCATATCTCAGGCGTTTTCTCCAGTCCGTGCCCAAGGCTCTTGAACGGGCGGAGATGCTCATAACGGTCTCCCATCATACCCGGCAGGATTTGGTGTCCCTGCTCAAGATTCCCCCGGAGAAAATCGCGGTTATATATGAAGCGCCGGATGAGATGTTCCATCCTATGGATGCAGCGGTTGTAAAAAAAGGGCTGGAAGCTTATAAAATTTCCCCCGGATACCTGCTTTATTTGGGCGGTTTCTCCCCGCGGAAGAACCTGCTTTTGCTGGTGGAAGCGTACCAGCGCCTGATAAAGGAGGGCACGGATTTGCCTGTGATGGTGCTGGCGGGCAACCAGACCGGACAATATCAGTTGCTGGCAAGCCTGGTGGAAAAGTACGGCCTTCAGGAGAAGATTGTCTTTCCCGGCTATGTGGCGGTAAACGATCTGCCGGCCCTTTACAACGGCGCCCGGATGTTTATATATCCTTCCATATATGAAGGCTTTGGATTGCCTCCCCTTGAGGCTATGGCATGCGGTGTTCCAACCATAGCAAGCCGGACCAGTTCCATTCCGGAAATTGTGGAAAACGGGGCCTGGCTTGTAGATCCGTATTGCCCAGATGAACTGTCGACAGCCATCGAGTTTTTGTTTGCCAATCCCGAACAGGCTAATGAACTGGCCGCCAGGGGTAAAAGACGAGCGGCGGAATTCACCTGGGGAAAAACCGCCTATCAGACCCTGCTGGTTTACGAGTCCATCCTGAACGCCCGTTGATATATTATGGATGGAGCAATTTGCGTTGTAACTATATCTTTACGTCCTGCCATAAATATTGATAGCTTAAATGTAGCCGCACACTATATTTAGTGGCAAGCCTTGAATTAAGGTAAAAACGCAAATTGCTCCATAATCCTGTCTCTTGACAGAAATCCGGCCGGTGGAGTATAATAAATTACACGAAATGCCCGGGTGGCGGAACTGGCAGACGCGTACGTTTGAGGGGCGTATGGGCAACCGTACCGGTTCAAGTCCGGTCCCGGGCACCACAGAAGACATAAGGACGAGTGGCTCGTCCTTTTTTAATTGGGGTTATATTTCCATAGCATTTATGCCCATTTTTTTCGCCAGACCTGAAAAACAAGGCTAATCACTGATAATTGTAAAGCTGGCGCGCCCGGAGGGTCTCGAACCCCCGGCCTGCAGATTCGAAGTCTGCCGCTCTATCCGGCTGAGCTACGGGCGCGTATCCCGGTCCCGTTTTTTTTAAGCCTCTCTTCTCCATGATGGGAAGAGTCGGGGATGAGGGCCATTTAAAAATTATACCATACCCTCGCATCTTTCACAAACGACTGGGGAAATTAAAAATTCCCATCCCGTCCAGTTTTTAATTTCCCGTATATTTTTTCCCATAACAGCCCATACTGATCACAAAAGGAAAGAGGTGACGCGCGTGAATAAAAATCCAAAATACTACGAGATCCTGGGGCGCATCAAGGACGGCGAGATGATGATCGATTACAATTACAAGAAATTGAATATCGCCATCGCCGAGGTGTTCGCCAAGGCCCTCAATGACACCAAATCGGACGGCATAGACAAGGACAACTGGGCGGCGACCTTGAACTCCATCAGTGTCGAAACTCTGCAGCAGCTTCAGGGTAACATTACCGCCCATCTTACCAGGCTAATCAATTTGAAGCGGCAGATCAAGGATATCGAGGCGGAGAACGAAAGGCTGAAAGTGGAATTGACCCAATATATGAACGTATATACGCAGGAGCCGCAGGAAAAAATCGGTTGAAGCCGGAAAGAAGGGCGGCATCCAAAATAAAAGAGACAGGTTCACGGCCTGTCTCTATTTTATTTCGAAATTTAGATATTCCTTGATCATCTTGATGCGTTCCTGGGTGAGTTTGAGAAATTCCGCCCTGTATATATAAAAACCGTCCTTGTTTTCCACTCCCTTGATGGTGCCGCTCAACACCACATTGCCCATATCCGGGACGGTGAAACGGAGCGTGATCATCTCGCCCGATTTGAGTTCATCGGAATTGAGGACGAATTTGCAGCCCCCCACGGAAATGTCCTTGAAAAAGCCTTCCAGCTTCCGCAGGTTGTTTTTTTTGGATTCGACTTCGATTTTAACTTCGTAATTCCGAAATTTTGTTCGTTCATACTGTCTTTTGCCCCGGACTTCCATGCATTCCACCACCTGCAATTTATTAATGGCAATTGCGTTGTTACCTTAATGCTAGGTCTTGCCGCTAAATATAGTGTATGGCTACCATTAGGCTATCGATATTTAGTGGCAAGACCCAAAATTATCGTAACAACGCAAATTGCTCATTATAGAACCGGTGATCAAACATATTATAATTAAATCATACTAGAGAAAACAGCTTCTTGTCAATATAAACCCGTAAATTATCCAAAGGCCGCGGATATTTACGCCTTGAAAACGTAGCCGTCAGTTGCTCTTTGTTATATAATTATTTCGGGATTAAAGTCTCATGAAACCGAAAGAGGTTTGTAATGAAATCATATACCAGGCTCCGGGAAAAACTTCCGCCGGTTTTCATCCGGCGCTTGTACGACCAGTTCGAACCGCCTCAGGCCGAACAAATAATGGCAGGATTCATGGAAAACAGGCCTCTAACCCTGCGCATCAATACGCTGAAGACGGATATCCGGAAAGTGATGGAAATTTTCAAGGCGGACGGTGTAAAGTTCGACCGCGTGAACTGGGATCCCGCCGCCCTGATTATCAAGAACGCCGGAGAAAAAGACCTGGAAAGCCACGATTTGTATAAATCCGGCGGAATTTACCTGCAAAGTCTGGCCAGTATGATCCCGCCCCTGGTTTTAAATCCCGCCCCCGGAGCGAAAATCCTGGATCTTGCCGCGGCTCCCGGGAGCAAATCCACTCAGCTTGCGGCTTTAATGCAAAACCGAGGGTTCATCCTCGCCAATGAAAAAGATAAAATCCGCGGTGAGAGGCTGCGGTATAATCTGAATAAACAGGGCGTGCGCATCGCGGAGATCCGGCTGGGGGACGGAAAAAGGCTGGAATCTAACTGGCACGGCTTTTTTGACGCGGCGCTGCTTGATGCGCCCTGCAGCGGAGAAGGACTTTTTCAGTTGGAAAACCCCCGTACATACAGGTTCTGGTCGGACCGACTCGTCGCGAAAATGTCCGGCGTCCAGAAAAAGCTTTTCCTCCAGGCGTTTCTTGCCGTGAAACCCGGAGGCAGGCTGGTCTATTCCACCTGCACCATCAACAGGGAGGAAAACGAGAACGTAGTGTTATGGGCTCTGGCCTATTGCCCGGGGCTTGCTCAGGAGCGGATAATTCTTGCGCCCTCCCTCCCGGCCATATATTCCCGAGGGATTATGCGCATCCTCCCCTCCCGCCTTACGGAAGGTTTCTTCGTGGCCTGCTTCCGAAAACTAAAAGCTTAGCCAGTATTTATTGCGCATCTCCTTGGAACGATATTTTTCTGATACCTGATACCTTATGATTTAGCGCTCCCAAAGCGGAAAAAACAGCGATTTTAATCATTAAAATGGAGCGGGGAGAAATTAAAAGCGCCGGCATCCATATCCGGCGCTTACAGCGATGGACTTCGGCGTTCACGATTTTTCGTTCAACCTGACCGCTACACCGCCGAGAATCGCTGCTGCCATATTGTAAATAACGGCGCATACGGCGGCGCCGATGCCGGCCAAAACTCCGTTGACGATGCAGGCCAGCAGGCCCTGCCAGAGGCCTGCGTTCAAACGCAAGCTTGAAGCCAGCGGGGCGGGATCCAGGCCTATCTTCGCCAGGCGGCTTTGGGCCGTAAGAAAGAGCAGGAAAAGTACGAGGTTAACCAGAAATCCGGCCAGCGCGTAAAATTTTAGAACCGACCACAAACCTATGCTTCTGATTTCATATTTTTTTATCATAATCACCCCCTGTTAAATGCTTATATTGCATTTTATGTCAAACATTCTTTAATATTCGGATTTTTTTCCTTTATTTTAAACATTTTGTAAAGATGTGCATTTTTTCTTGCTAAAATCCGTGCTTGGGCGTAAAATATATATTATGACTGACCATTCAGTTCAATAAAGGAATTTTTTGGAAAAAGAGGTGGAAAAAACTTTGGGCGATGCTGTTACAACCAGCAAAGACAAAATCCTTCATGCGGCCCGGAAATTGTTTGCGCATAAAGGATTCGAGAATACCAGCGTCGACGAACTGGCGGAAGAAGCGCAAGTTGCCAAAGGCACAATTTATGTGCATTTTTCAGGTAAAGGAGAGCTCCTGTTTGCGGTAGTGCGGCACTGCTTGGAAGAGATCCGTCAGACCATCATAAAACTAATGAATTCGAACCGGCCATTTTTGGAACTCTTCAAATCGTTGCTTCTGGAGCAGCTCAAATTGTTCGATTCCAATAAGGACATTTACCGGATTATCATCACGGAGAAAGATAAGCTTCTTCAGGTATATCATGAAACCGACCATCATATGCATGCCATGATGCTGGAGGAGTATGCCCGCACCAATTCGGTTTTGGCCGGTTTTCTGGAAAGAGGAATGCGGGAGGGGGTTTTACGGCGTGCGGATCCCGTCGAAGCCGCTGCCGTCTTGCAAGCCGTCATTCACGCCTTTGTATTTAGATGGAGCCTGGATGGATTCGCGTTGTCCCTCGTGGAAAAATCTGAGACCGTCAGCTCGTATTATTTGCAGGGCATGTTAAACCCAAAGGAGGCAACAGCGTATGCGTAAAAAACTCGTTCTGCTCCTGCTCATAATGGCAGTTGCAGTTCCGGCCGCGGCGGTGCAAAGCTCCCCGGCCAAATTGACTTTGGAGGAGAGCATCGTCGCGGGCATGAAAAACAGTCCCATGACAAAACTCAATGATCTTAACCTATACAAGGCACGGTGCGCGGTGCAAAAGGCTGCTTCCGCGCTCTGGCCGTCGGCGAGTCTCATGGGAAACGCCACCAAAATGTATGACATGTATTCGGATCCTTTCGATTACACATTTATGATGGCGCTGTTAAATAAAATCAACTATAACACTTCCGATCCAGTATGGCCTGATGAGATGGCGCCGATGGATCTTACGTATTATACGGCTAAAGTGAATGTCAACCAGATTCTTTTTTCGCCTCCGGTCTTTAAATCCTATCAGATCGCCAAGCTTTATTACGGCCAGGAGCGGTTCAAATGGGAAAAATCACGCCAGGACTTGATCCTAAACGTTGTGAATGCATACCTGTCGGCGTTAAAAGCCAAGCATTTTTACGAACTGGCGCAGGAAAACGTGAACCAGGCCGGGCGCTATCTATTCATGACAAAAGTCCGCTTCGATGTCGGGCTGGTTACGAAAGCGGATGTGTTGCGCATGGAGGTTGCGCTTGCCACCGCGAAAAACAACTTGAGCAAAGCGGATATCGGCTTTAAAATCAGCCTGCTGGGCTTAAAAAATTTATTGGGTTTGCCTTTGGATCAGGAGATTGAACTGGTCGAGGTGGAGCCGCCGGCTTTTTATGAACTGGCTTCCCCGCAGGAAATGCTGGCAGAAG
Source organism: Bacillota bacterium (assembly GCA_050260475.1). Taxonomy (GTDB): domain Bacteria; phylum Bacillota; class UBA4882; order JBLNCG01; family JBLNCG01; genus JBLNCG01. The sequence continues at coordinate 37,428 of JBLNCG010000034.1, read as the reverse complement.
CCCTGGAAAAACGCGGCGATTACTTAAGCGGCAAGATCATCGTCGAACTTGCGAAGATCGGGGTTTCACTGGCAAAAGGCAATTATTGGCCGAACCTGATGGCCAGCGCTTCATACGGCCAGAGCGGGGTCAACGAGCTCGATTTCGACAACAACAAGTGGACGCTGAGTTTGAGCTTAAACTGGAACCTCTGGGACGGCGGCAAGACCCAGGCCGAGCTCGGGGATGCCAGGGCAAGTCTCAAACAAGCCCGAATCAACCTGGATATGACGGCAAAGAACATCGGGATGGAATTGACGCAAATTTACCTGAACAACAACGAGGTTCAACAACGCCTGGCCCTGAACCAGAAAGCCGTGGAACAGGCGGCGGAAAGCCTGCGTCTAGCGGAAAAAAGCTATGAGGCGGGTCTTATCACCACCATGGCGTTGGATGATGCCCGACTGGCTCTGGAGACGGCCCGGCTGAATCATTTACAGGCCAAATTTGACGCCGTGATTTACGATTACAACATGAGAAAGGCCCGGGGCATCCTGGACACAACGGCTTTTGACAGGGCGGGCTGAATTTTCGCGGTAAACAGTTGCAACAAAGATTTTGCAAGGAGGAAGTGACGATGAAAAAGTTTCATATGATCATATTAGGCTGCTTATACCTTGCCACCTCCCTGAACGGCTGCGGCCCGCAGGCGGATAAGGATACCGAAACCCAGGCCGTGCCTGTGAAGGCCATGACTGTGACGCGGGGCAACATCACGGACAATTACACCACCGTAGGCAGCGTGGAAGCGGAGAAAACAGTCAACCTGGCCTTCAAAGTCCCGGGGCGGGTAGCCAGGGTATATATACGTCTGGGCGATTACGTTCAGGAGAATCAGACTTTAATTGAGCTGGAGAAGAACGATCTGATCAACCAGAACAAACAGGCCAGGGCAGCTTTTCTTTTGGCGCAGGCCAATTTCAAGCAGGCCAGGGAAAACGTGGAACGCAACGAGAAGCTTTATCGGGACAATTTGATTTCCGAAGCCCAGTACAACGGTATAAAAACCGCTTGCGAAGCGGCTGAAGCGCAATTGAACCAGGCGCAGGTGGCGGTGGAGATTACCGACAACCAGTTGAGCAATTCGGAGATCAAGGCCCCGTTCAGCGGGTACATAGGATACTGCAACGTCAACCAGGGGGAGATGATCACTCCCGGCGCGCCGCTCATGTCTGTGGTGCAACTGGCCCGGGTATTTGTGACCATCAACTTGAGCGACAGCTATATCGGGAAGGTATGGGCCGCTCAGAAGGTGAATGTGAAAATCCAGGCCTATCCTGACGAATCCTTTGTCGGATGGGTCGACCAGATTGCTCCGGCGATCAACCCCATTACCAGGATGTTTCCTGTCCGCGTCAAGCTGGACAACACTGCGCGTAAAATCAAAGCCGGCATGCTGGCGGAGGTTCGGTTGGGATTGAATGAAAGAAGAGACGTCCTTTTGATCCCCGCGGAAGCCGTGATCGACGATATCGGCGTCAAATCCGTTTATATTCTGGACGGAGTTACGGCCAAACGAAAGGTTGTCACATTAGGTGTTACCGACGGAAAAATGACCGAAGTGCTGACAGGTTTGCGGGAAAAAGATCGGATCGTGGTAATGGGTCAGAACAACTTAAGCGAAGGCACGAAAGTTGTGGTGAAATAACGTGAGAAAATTGATCGAGCTTTGCGTGCGGCGCCCCATCGGGGTATTCATGTTTACCATGTTTGTAATCATTATCGGCCTGCTCTCGCTGTCCAAGCTGAAACTGGACTTATATCCGAACATTCAATTGCCTTATATACTGGTATTTACCACATACGAAGGCGCGGGTTCGGAAGAGATCGAGAGTATGGTGACAAGGCCGCTGGAAGGGGCGATCAGCGCCGCGCCTAATGTTAAAAAAGTGACATCCACCTCGTCGCCCGGCTCCTCCGTGATTTTTGCCGAATGCAAATACGGCGCCAATATGGATTTTACCAACCTGAGGATACGCGAGAGGATCGATATGGTCAAACGTTTTCTGCCCGCGGATGCTACGGACCCCATGCTCTTTAAAGTGGACGTATCCATGATGCCCATATGCTATTACGGCGTCTCCAGCCCCAAGGGTATATCGGATGCTACCCGCCTTGCCAATGACAAGGTAAAAGTGGCTTTGGAACGCATTCCAGGCGTGGCCACCGTCAGCATCATGGGCGGTTTGACGCGGGAAATCAAGGTGTTGTTGTCTGCGGAAAAGATGGCGTTTTATAAAATCTCTCCAGGCCATCTTACCCAGGTGATCCGGGGGGAAAATGTAACTTTTCCTGGCGGCGTGGTCAAACAGGGAACCAACGAATTGATCGTCCGCACCCTCGGTGAATTTCAGAGCGTGGAAGATTTAAAAGCCCTAAAAATACCCTTGCCGGCGGGAGGATCTGTTCCCCTGCAGGAAATCGCCCGCATCGAGGACAGCTATCACGATCAGACTCAATATTCCCGTATCAACAGCAAAGAAAGCATCCTGGTCATACTGATGAAGGAAAGCGACGCCAACACCGTGCTGGTCACCAGAGAAGTGCGGAATACCATCAAGGAACTGGAAAAAGAATTGGACGGCGGTATTTCCTTTCAGAAGATCATGGAGCAGGCGGAATATATCGAGAAGTCCATCAACAACGTGGTAAACAACGCCGTCGGCGGCGCCATTCTTGCCGTCATGGTCCTGTTCGTCTTCCTGTGGAATTTCAGAAGCACGTTTATCATTTCGGTGGCCATACCCATCTCCATCATTATGACATTTACGGTGATTTATTTCAGCAACATGACTTTGAACCTTATTTCCATGGGAGGGCTGGCGCTGGGCGTCGGCATGCTGGTAGACAACGCCATTGTGGCCCTGGAAGTGATTCACCGCTACCGCGAGGAAGGCCACGATGCGGTGAAAGCGGCGACTGAAGGCACTTCCGAAATTGCCATGGCCATCACGGCTTCCACGCTGACCACAGTGGTCGTATTCATACCGGTATTGTTCGTGGAAGGCATTACCGCCCAGATTTTCAGGGAAATGGCGCTGGTTGTCACCATTTCCCTGCTGGCTTCCCTCGTGGTGTCCTTAACAGTGGTTCCCACTTTATCCGCGAAAATCATGGATTTTGCGGGAACCGGCGGAGGGAAGGCTGGCAGGCCGGAGATATTCCAAAGGTTTTGCCGACGCATGGTGGAATGGTTCGAAAACCGGTTTTCCGGACGCCCAGGGGTAAGGGAAAAGCAACCGTCCTCGAAAAAGGGAGAGGGATATAAACTTGGGGCCATCGAAGCAAGATACCGCCAGATGCTTGAATGGGCGGTCGGCCACCGCGGGCTGGTGGCGCTTATCGCATTCGGCGCATTTTTTCTCGGGCTTTTTGCCATCCCCTTTATGAAGACGAATTTTACTCCGACCATGGGGGAGAAACAATTCACCGTTTCCATTGAAATGCCCCTGGGGACCAACCTTGAAACTACCAATACGGTGGCCCGTATCGTGGAAGCGGAGGTCGACAAGATCAAGGATTTGGATTTCTCTTTTACCATGGTTGGATCCGCCTCATCCATGAATTTTGGCTCTGGCGGCAAAAGCGAGTTGGCAACCATAATGGGAATCATGAAACCCGCGTGCAAAAGATCCGTGGATGAGATTGTGGAAGAATTGCGCACTAATGAGAAAATCCGGGATATGGCGGGGGCCAAGATCAAGGTCAACAGAGTAGAGCATGGTACGGGCGAATTAACGGGAGGAGGCGCGCCTGTTACCATCAATGTAGAAGGGCCTGATATCGGCGTGCTGCAAAAGCTGGCGGACCAGGTTAAAGAGGCTGTAAAGAGCATCCCGGGCGCACGGGACGTGGAGACTTCCTGGCAGGCCGGGCGCCCGGAGATGCAAATCCGCATCAACCGGCAAAGAGCCGCTTATTACGGTCTTAATCCGGCCGCCATCGCCACTACCATACAAACGTGCTTTCAGGGCACAGTGGCCACCCGCATCCGCCTGTCCGGGGAAGAGTACGATGTCCTGGTCCAACTGGCGCCGGAAGAAAGGGAGAAGTTAACGGATCTGACGAACCTTTTCGTCACCTCTCCGGCGGGTATTCCCGTTCCTTTGAGCGAGTTGGCGGATTTTCAATCCGCCAAGGGCCCCAACCAGATCACCAGGGAAAACCAGACCCGGCAAGTGAAGGTACTGTCCCAGTTTGCCGGAAAACTCGATCTGGGCCGGATTTCCCATCTGGTTGACAGAAAACTGAAGAAAGAGATCATCGTCCCGACCGGATACAACGTCGTCCAATCGGGGGCCATGAAAGAGATGGCGGATGCATTCATCGCCCTGACTTTTGCCTTTCTGCTGGCCGCTTTCCTGGTTTACATGGTGATCGCGGTCCAGTATGAGAATCTGGTGCATCCCATCGCCATCATGGGTACATTGCCCATCACCGTATTCGGCGTTACATGGAGCCTTGTCTTGACCGGCCGGACCTTTGATGTGGCGGCGTTTATCGGCGTGATCATGCTGGCGGGCATCGTGGTTAACAACGCCATCGTTCTCGTGGACTACATTGAAACGCTGCGCAGCAGAGGGATGGACCGGCGAGAGGCGATTCTCAAGGCAGGCCCTACCAGACTGCGTCCGGTGCTGATGACCACCCTCACCACCGTGCTAGGGCTTATTCCACTGGCGCTGGGCATAGGAGAGGGCGCTGAAATGAACGTCTCCCTGGCCACGGTGGTCATCGGCGGGTTGATATTCTGCACTTTCCTGACATTGATCATCATCCCCGTCATTTACAGCATCCTGGATGATATTGCGGTCTGGACCAAAAAGAAATTTATGCACAAGAAGGGCAGCGCTCTGGAGTATCATAGATAGTTTTAATCGGAAGAGGAAAAAACAAGGCAATCGAGAAACTAGTTTTCCATACGCTTTATACGAGGCAATTGCGTTTTGCCTTAATTTAAGGTCTTGCCACCAAATATAGTGTATGGCTGCCATTAGGCTATCGATATTTAGTGGCAAGACGTAAAATTATCATAACAACGCAAATTGCTTATACCGGAGGATGGGTATGGATAAATTGCTGGATATATCGGGGGCTTCCCTGCCCGTAAGGCTGCTGTGGTTCCTGGGCCTCTCTTTGGCGGGCTGGGTGATCTCCCTGTTTCTGATCGCGTTCTGGGAAAAGCTGATCCTTCCTCTTGTCTCGAAAACCCGGAGTTCCCTTGACGATCATCTGTCCAAAAACATCCATAAGCCGGTTTTACGCCTGATGATCCTGGGCTTCGTTTATCTCGCCGCAAAGCTGGCCGTAACGCCCATAAAGAACAAATACGTAAAGGTCCTGGATGACATCATATACATCTTTCTGGTCTGGCTTATCGCCGGCTTGCTGAACGGCATCATCAGAAGCTTGACTGACTGGTATTTGCAGGATATCGCTTCCCGTACGGATACATCCCTTGATGACACTTTATTTCCGATTTTAAAAAAAGCGGGGGCTGCCGTAGTTTATTTCATCGCCGCCACAATTGTTTTAAGCCGCCTGAACGTAAACGTGACCGGTTTTCTGGCCACCGCGGGAGTGGCGTCCCTGGCCATCGCCTTTGGAGCGCAGGAAACCCTTTCGAATATCGTCGCCGGCGTCAGCATCCTTTTGGACCGCTCGCTGCACGTGGGCGAAAGGATCGAATTGAAGGACGGCCTGACCGGGGATGTATTGGAGATCGGCCTGCGCAGCACCAAGATCCTGTCCCCGGATAAGCGCCTAATCATTGTACCCAACAAGGAAATCGCAGGTTCCCGCCTGATCAACTGGACGCAGCCGAATCCCCACACGCAGTTGAAGTTTAAAATAGGCGTGGCCATGGATTCGGATCTGGAAAAAGTAAAAGCCGTCATAAGCGAAGTATGTTCCCGGGACGAGATTGCACTTAAAAAAGAGCCTGTTCAAGTATTTTGTACGGACTTCGGCCCGTATTTCATCGAGTTTACCGTGATCTGCGTGATAAAAAATTACCGGGACCTGTTTGAGGTAAAAGACAAGATCTTTATGAATCTTTCCAAAAGGTTCAGGGAAGAACGCATCGAATTGCCTTATCCGCGGCAGGAGGTCAGCATTTTGCAGAAATAAAAGAGATGGAATCCAGATGGATCCGGATAATATCCACCACCCTTTTGCCGTCCAATTCTTTTGGATAAAAGCCTGGCGATGATTCTTTTTAGGACGATGATCGTCACCTCCCGCGTGCGGCACGGAATAACCGGAATCGGTTTAAAATAGTATTTCGCGAAAAATCCTGTAAAGCCTGGTGGGTAAGTGGAATCCGTTCCAGGCCTTTTTCCCCGGCGCTTTCATTTGTTATGACATGGGGGGCAAATAATGCTATAATATAATAGTTTATAACGTTTACAAGGGCAGCCGATATTTTTTTGGAAGGTTTAACGAAGATGATCCGTAAAAAGCTGAAGAATATCAAAGCCTGGCTGGTAGCGGTGGCCGCCTGGATTTTTACCTGCACGGCTTTTCATTGCATCCGGCTTCGCATCGCGGGCCGCATCCATTGGCGGAAACTGCGCCGGGAAGGACGGGGTTCCATCCTGGCCACTTGGCACGGCCAACAGCTTTTCGGAATGTACTTTTTCCGTTACCAGGGAGTATGCATATTAAATAGTTTGAGCAGGGACGGGGATTATTCCAGCAGGCTGATGCGGTTGTATGGCTGGCGGAGCATCCGGGGTTCATCCAACCGCGGGGCCGTGCGCGGGCTGCTTGAAATGACCAGGAAGCTGAAGCAGGGGTTTGATGTGGGCATCACCCCCGACGGACCGCGCGGTCCGATTTACCATATCGAGCCTGGCGTCATATATATGGCGCAGAAAACCGGCAGCCCGATTATTCCGGTAGGCATGGCGTTTACGCACCGGTTGATATTGAAAAGCTGGGACCGGTTTCTTCTCCCGCTGCCGTGGGGGCGCGGCGCGCTGGTGATGGGTAAGCCTCTTTATTTTCGGCCTGCGGGAAGCGATGCGGAGCTGGACAGGCAAAATGAAGAGCTTGTACAAGCCTTACACCGGGTGAACAGGATCGCCGAAGAACAGCTTGCCGGATGGCAACCGGTGATTTTGCGCATTTTTTATAATATTGCCTTATGGGCGGGGCATTTGATGTTGCAGTCCGTGAAGTTTTTCCCCAAGATGCGGCGATTGGCGGTTTCAATCCGCCGTGGAAAGGCTGCAGACTGCGGATCATCGCCTTTTTGGTTTCACGCCGCATCGGTGGGCGAAATAGGCGCGATCAGGCCTGTTTATGAAAGACTTGCGGTTCGCTTCCCGTCCGTACCCCGTCTGATCACCGCGGTTACGGCGGCCGGCCTGGAAGCCGCTGAAAAAATGGATCCATCCGCTGCCTGTCGGCCTTTTCCCCTGGACAACCCTTTCCGTCTTGAAAATTGGATCAAAGAAACGTTGCCAAGAGCGATAATTATCGCGGAAACGGAAATTTGGCCGAATTTGTATTACTGCGCCCGGAAGCACCTGATCCCGTTGATACTGATAAACGCGCGGATCAGCGACAGGGCTTGGCCGCGTTTTAAGAGGTGGCGGATGTTTTTTATTCCCGTGCTGCAGTCGGCGGATTTGATTTTTGCCCAGAGCGCCCGGGATGCCTCGCGCTTTCGTGAAATGGGGGTATCCGCCGGGAAGATCATCGTCACCGGCAACACGAAATTCGACCGGGTTCAATTTATGGACGGCGGCATGGAAAGGTCGCAGGTTTTTCAGGAACTTCACATCGCGGAAACAGTGCCTGTAATCGTGGCGGGGAGCGTGCATCCCGGCGAATTCCCCATGCTTTTGAGGGTTTACCGGCGGCTGCGGGCGGAAATTCCCGCTTTGCGCCTGGTTGTTGCACCGCGCCATCTGGAGAAAATGCCGTTCTTTATGTCTGAAATGGGAAAAGCAAATGAAAGATTCGCGCTGCACAGCCGGCTCAAACCCGGCTGGCGGGAACAGATTCTTTGCATCGATTCTTACGGCGTACTGGCCAGGATCTATGCTGCGGCAAATACGGCTTTTGTTGGCGGCACCCTGGTCCGTATCGGCGGACACAGTCTGCTGGAACCTTTGGCCTGGGGCGTGCCGGTGGTCGCAGGGCCTTATCTCAACAACACCAGGGATGTTGCCGCCTTGCTTCAAAATGAAGGCTTGCTGGAAGTCGCCGGAGAGGAAAATATGCTGTATGAAGCTTTCAAACGCCGCCTTATCGTACCGGATCACGAAAGAAAAGAGCTGGCGGAAAAAATCGGCGCGGTCTTGGCCGCACAAAAAGGCGCTGCGGATAGAACCGCGTCGGGTATTGAGGATTTTTTGGAGGGGCGCCTTTGATGCCGCCTTATGAATATTTTAAAAAGGTGTTGACTGGAGAGGAAAAGGGATGGAGGGCGTTTTGCTGGAGGGGGGTTCTTTTTGCCCTTGCAGCTTTCTACGCATGTTTGCTTCCGGCCGTACGGTTTATCAAGTGGCACTTCCGGAGAATGATGCCGGTTTTTACAGTCAGTGTGGGCAATCTGACAGCGGGAGGAACCGGAAAGACCCCCGTGGTGATTTATCTGGCGGAGCGTTTCCTGCGGGATGGGATAAGACCCGCCGTCCTCCTCAGAGGTTACCGGGCGCAATCCGCCGGAAAAATCAGAATAGTGTCGGATGAAAACCAACTGCTCCTTACGCCGGAACAGGCCGGGGACGAAGCGTACCTGCTGGGTTTAAAGCTGCCGGGTGTGCCGGTTCTTGCGGACGCGAACCGTTTCAGGGCCGCATTGGCGGCGGATGCAAGATTCCACCCCGATGTGCTGGTCCTGGATGATGCTTTTCAACAATGGAGCCTGCGCAAGGATGTGGAAATCGCGCTGGTGGATGCGGCGGATCCCTTTGGCCCGTGCTGGCTCCTCCCGGCCGGAACCATGCGCGAATTCCCTTCCGCGCTGCGCCGGTCCGATATATTGCTGTTAACCAGAACGGATCAGGTCCCCCGGGCGGAACTGGAAAAACTGGTGAAAAAGTTGAAAGGAATCCACCCGAAGGCGAGGATCATCCATAGCATACACAAACCGTCAGGGGTGGCGGATCTGGCTGACTGGCGGGAAGCCCGCTCCTCCATATCCAAGCCTGCTTCGGAGATAGCGGTGCTTACTGCAATAGGCAATCCCGCTTCATTTATGAGATCGCTTGAAAATATGGGTTATCAGGTGATGAAGACAAGGGTTTATCCGGATCACTACTGGTTTCAACCGGCTGACTTGCTGCGGTACGCCGGGGAAGCGGCGTCTTGCGGTATCGAGCATATCGTAATTACGGAGAAGGATGCGGTGAAATTTCCGCCGGTGTCGGAATTGGGTTCTGCGGCGCACTGGTGGGTTCTGACCATGGAACTTAAGATCATCGAAGGGGAAGAACAGTTATGGGAATTCATAAAAAAATAAATGCAAACCGCGCCAAGGTGTTGGGAGTCATCCCGGCCCGGTTCGGATCCACCAGGTTTCCGGGCAAACCCCTGGCGGACATCTGTGGCAAGCCCATGATTCAATGGGTTTATGAGCAGGCGGTCCGGGCTGAAACCCTGGGTGGAGTTTTAGTAGCCACCGACGACCCAAGGATTTCGGATGCGGTGAAAGCATTCGGCGGCAGCGCGGTGATGACCTCCCCGGCCCATCCCACAGGTACGGATCGTCTGGCGGAAGTTGCGGGGAAATATCCAAATGCGGAAGTCATTATTAATATTCAGGGGGACGAACCGTTGATCGATCCTTCCGCCATTGATGCCGTGGCGAAGCCGCTGCTTAACGAAAAGAAGCTGTTCATGTCCACTGCTTGCGCGGTCATTAACGATCCCGCTCTGATCGCATCCCCGCATGCCGTAAAAGTGGTGCTGGACAAAGAAGGATACGCTCTTTATTTTTCGCGCTCCCCGATCCCGTATTTCCGCAGACAGAACGGAATGCCGGTGTACAAGCATCTGGGGCTTTATGGCTATAGACGGAATTTCTTGTTAAAATATGCGAAAACCCCCCCTTCCCCCTTGGAAGGGGCGGAATCGCTGGAACAGCTAAGGGCGCTGTATTATGGTTTCCGAATTAAAGTGGTATTGGTGGAAGAAGAGAGTTTAAGCGTGGACACCCCGGAGGATCTACTTCGCGTACGGAGCGCCATCGGGGGATTAATGAAGGGGCGGAGGTTAGAATGCCGTCTAGAGGCTGTGAAAACCGCATCCGGAAAGCCTGAAGTAAACAACCTCAAAGAGCACTGCAGCTATTAAAACATGAGGAGAGTCGACATGTGGGAGCAGATAATCGATAAAAAATTGTTCATAATCGCCGGCCCTTGCGTGATCGAGTCCGAGGAGCGGGCTTTGATGATCGGGCGTGAGATGAAAAGGATTGCGGACGGATTGGGCGTGTATTATATTTTCAAGGCTTCATGCGACAAGGCGAACCGCACCTCGGCGGGGGCAAAAAGGGGCCCGGGAATGGAAGAGGGATTGAAAATCCTTTCCCGGATAAAAAAGGAACTGGGGACGCCTGTTTTGACCGATATCCATGAAGCCGGGCAGGCCGCTTCCGCGGCCGAGGTTGCGGACATCCTGCAGATCCCGGCCTTTTTATGCAGGCAAACGGATTTGTTGCTGGCCGCAGGAAGGACCGGTCGGGTAGTGAATATTAAAAAGGGGCAGTTTCTGGCGCCGGAGGATATGGGCCGCGCCGCGGAGAAGGTGAAAAGCTCCGGGAACGGGAAAATCATCCTCACGGAGCGGGGCGTTTCCTTCGGCTATCACAACCTGGTTGTGGACATGCGCGCCATTCCCATCATGAAAAGATTTGGTCTTCCGGTAGTTATGGACGCCACGCACAGCGTTCAACTGCCGGGCGGTGCAGGCCACAGCACTTCAGGGCAAAGGGAATTCGTGCCCACTCTGGCCAGGGCGGCGGTGGCCGCAGGAGCGGACGGGCTTTTCTTTGAGGTGCACGATTGCCCGGAGGAGGCCTGGTCCGACGGGCCCAACATGCTTAAATTGGAACAGGCGGAAACTCTCCTGAGGGAGCTGCTCAAACTTCATGCGTTGGTTAAAACGTTTCAGGCATAGATAAAATTAAAATGAGGGTGATGCCATGGATGAACTCATAAACGCCGCCCGGGAGGTTCTGGAGATAGAGGCGGAATCCATTTTGGAACTGATTCCGCGTTTAGACGGGGAGTTTACCAAAGCGGTGGAATTGATTATAAACTGCAATGGACGGGTGATCGTTACCGGCATGGGAAAATCCGGCCTGGTAGGCAGAAAAATCGCCGCCACGCTGGCCAGCACCGGAACCCCATCCTTTTTTCTGCATCCCGGGGAGGGGATCCACGGGGACCTAGGAATGGTTACATCCCAGGATGTGATTATCGCCATCTCCAACAGCGGTGAAACGGAGGAGATCATGAACCTGCTGCCCACCATCAAGGTCCTGGGCAATAATATTATCGCCATGGTGGGTAAAACCGATTCGGCGCTTGCACGGAAAAGCGATGTGGTGCTTGATGTCCGCGTGAAAAGAGAGGCCTGTCCGCTGGGGCTCGCTCCTACCGCCAGCACCACGGCCGCTCTGGCCTTGGGGGACGCCCTGGCGGTGGCGCTTTTGAAAAAAAGAAATTTCCAGCCCAACGACTACGCGCTGTTTCATCCGGGGGGCAGCCTCGGGCAGAAGCTTCTGGCCACTGTGGAAAAACTGATGCATACCGGAGAATTAAATCCGGTTGTCGAAAGCGCGGCTACTGTGGCGGAAGCTTTGCAGGCCATGTCCGGCGGTCGGAATCTCGGTGTGACAAGTGTGGCGGACGCGGGCGGCAAGCTAATCGGCATCATCACCGATGGCGACCTCCGGCGTTTCATGCAGCGCGGGCCGGAAAATCCGCTGCAGAAGCCTGTTCTGGAAATCATGACGCGGCATCCTAAAACAATCGGACCCCAGTCGCTGGCGGCTGAAGCTATGCGCATCATGGAGGAATACGAGATAACCGTATTGCCGGTGGTGGATGAGATGTGCCGTCCCATCGGCGTGATTCATCTTCATGATATATTGCATGCACTTACCAATCTGAAATGGCGTAAAAGATAATCCGGCTTTTTAAAGCCGAAGGGGTGAAATTATGGGCGCCGCTTTGAAAAAGAAATTGATCAAGATTAAGATGCTGCTCATGGACGTGGATGGCACCATGACCGACGGTGGAATCATCATCGGTCCGGACGGCAATGAATTGAAAAGGTTTCATGCTCATGACGGTTTGGGCATAAATTTGGCGCACCGGGCCGGTTTGATTACCGGAATCATCAGCGCCCGTTTTTCGGCTCCCGTGGAATACCGTGCGAGGGCTTTGGAGATTAAAGAGGTTTTCCAGGGCGTAACCGATAAATCGCAGGTTATAACCGCCTTATTAGCCAAATATCGTCTTACCCCCGAGGAAACGGCTTTCATCGGCGATGATCTTCAGGACTTGGCCGTTTTCAGGATGGTGGGGGTGCGCATTGCTGTAGCTAACGCCGTACAGCCGGTGTTCAGGGCGGCGGATTTTCGCACCAGGGCATGCGGAGGATACGGAGCGGTGCGGGAGGCGGTGGAGGTTATCCTTCGGGCTCAGGGGAAATGGGATCCGCACCCCTTTTTGCCGGCCCGTGAAAAAAGGAAAAACCGCCGATGAAGAAAGGTATAACCCTATACGGTTTTATACAGCCTTTTTTATACTGGCTTTTTCTCGGTTTTGCCTTTCTCGTGAAGATTTTGCCGGGGTGTGTTTCTTATCACCTGGGGGCCGGGCTGGGAACGCTGGCATTTTATTTTTTGAAATCCCGGCGTGATCTGACTATCGACAATATCCGAAAAGCCCAGGGATTGCCCGCGGGAACGGATGCCGTGAAAACAGCGAAAGCCTGCTTCAGAAACCTCGGGCTCACCGGAGTGGAGTTTCTCCGATATGGGTGGATGCCCATGCGGCGCAGGCTGAAAATGTTCAATGTACACGGAGAGGAGAACCTGAAGAAGGCGCTGGAACACGGGCGGGGCGCCATCATCCTTACCTTCCACCTGGGGAACTGGGAACTGCTGGGCGCCTTGTTGAATTTGTTAGGCCATCCCCCCCAGCCGATTGTTCAGAATCAATCCAATAAAGGATTTGATCAACTGGTGAATTTCTACCGAAGCAAGATGGGCATGAAGATTATCCGCAAGGGCTTGTCCCTAAGGCATATGCTGAAGGCGTTCGCGGACAACCAACTAGTGGCGTTTCTTGCAGATCAACACGCAGGCAAGGACGGCATTACGGTCGAGTTTTTCGGCAGAACCGCCAGTACGCCCAGAGGTGTGGCAGCGGTGGTGGAGATTTGCCGGCCGCCCGTGATACCCTCTTATATCATCCGTAAGAGTTTTGAAAAACACGATGTCTACTTTGAATCCCCTTTGGAAATGAACCGGGATCCGCATCTCTCCAAGGAGGAAAGGATCCATGACAATACCGTCATTATTACGAAAAAGGCGGAGGACGTAATTAAAAAAGCGCCGGAACAATGGCTTTGGCTTCATAAAAGATGGAGATAAATCGTAGAAGGCGTGTGCACCATGAAAAGAAAAAGACCGGCTGTTTTTCTTGACCGCGACGGGACAATCAGCGAGGAAATCGGGCATATCAACGATCCTGCTGTTTTAAAATTGCTGCCCCGAGCGGCTTGGGCGGTGAAAAAGTTAAATGAACACCGGATCCCCGCGATCCTGATTTCCAATCAATCGGGAGTCGCCCGGGGTTATTACGGTCTCAATAAAGTAGAGGAAGTGATGACCAGGCTGGAGGAACTGCTTGGCAGCGAAGGTGCGCGGCTGGACAAGATTTATTATTGTCCCCATTTACCCGAAGGCGCCGTATCTCAATACGCCATCGAATGCGGCTGCCGCAAGCCCAAAACCGGCATGATGGAAAAAGCCGCCGGGGAATTCGGCCTGGATTTGAAACGTTGCTATATGGTGGGGGATAAAATCATCGATATGGAAGCGGGCCGGAACATCGGAGGGAAGACCGTACTGGTCATGACGGGATACGGCCGGAAACAGTGGACGGATCGGTCCTTATGGGCCGGTTTCCGCCCCGATTATACGGCGGAGGACTTAATGGATGCGGTGGAATGGATATTAAGGGATATGGGCCTGGCAACAAACGGGATACTTCGCGGTGAAGGGGATGGAGGGCAGCGTTTTGACTAAGAACCACGCCTTGATCCTGGCTTCCGGGATTGGTGCGAGAATGGGAGCGGGACTTCCCAAACAATTTTTGCCTGTAGCCGGTAAGTCCGTGCTGGAATATTCCATTCAGGCATTTCAGGACAGCGGGTACATTCAGGATATCAACGTGGTAATTCACCCGGAGCACCGGGCGCGCCTCATGGAAATAATCTCCGCCGGCAGATATACGAAAGTGAAAAGGATTTTAGACGGCGGGCCGACCCGGCGGGACAGTTCCATGATTGGTGTCAATGCCCTGGAAGACGACGACGATACCGTGCTGATCCACGATGCGGTCCGGCCTTTTGTCAGCGGCCGAATTATCCGGGAATGTACGGAGGCATTGCAAGAATTCGGCGCCATAAATGTTGCCGTACCCTGTTATGATACCATTGTCGAGGTGGGTCAGGGAATGTTAATAAAAAAAATCCCCCCGCGGGGATCTCTTATGAGAAGCCAGACCCCCCAAGGATTCAAGGTCGGCGTTATCAAAGAAGCCCACCGGCGGGAGTCGCTCTTCGGGCAAGGATCTGAAAAAATCACTGATGACTGCGGCCTGGTGGTCAAGCATAAGATCTGCCGGGTTCATGTTATTCCCGGAGATGAATGGAATATTAAAATCACATACCCCCGGGATCTGGATCTTGCGGAGTGGATCTGGGGGAAAATCATATCCGCCCGGGGATATGATTTGCCGCCGGGCTAAGTTGACATGCGAAAGTTGACTCATTTAAATGCAAATTCAAAGTAGACATATTTTCCCGTCATCAAATCCGTCGACGTGATCACCAGCAGGAATTGGTTCATATTGTTCTCCACTTCATAGAGGAGCAATTTTTCCACATGCTGGGCAGGCTTGAGTATTTCATACAGCGTGAAGCAGTTGTCGGAAATAGGCAGCAGCGGTTCGTATTTGATGTTTTTCGGGGTTCTGATAATGAAGTCGTTGCGGTAAATCAGATGTTCGGTCTGATCGTTGTTGGTGACTTTCATTTTGAACACCAGAAACTTCTTGCCGGTGGTGTTTCCGGCAAAAGTTTTCGTGGTATAAGCTTCCGATACTTCGAAGGATAATACTTCCAAATCCGCTCGAAGCGGTTCGTTTTCCGCCGCGCACGCCGCAGCGGTCAGGCCGAAGATACAGATAACCAAATATAACAAACGCAATATTTTCATGAATATCTCCTCCCGTAATAAACGGCATTTACCGGCATGGGGATTAAAAGGGATGGAAAAGGCAGTCGATGGTTTTACGGCCATCTCCACGAGAGCAATTTGCGTTGTGATGATAACCTTACGTCTTGCCGCTAAATATCGATAGCCTAATGGCAGCCATACACTATATTTAGCGGCAATACCTAGCATCAAAGGCAACAACGCGATTGCCTCTGTTAAGATAATTCTATGTCCGGTGAGAATCTCCTTTTTTGCACGGTGTTCCATATGATCAAAATACCGGTTGACGGTTTTTTGCTTCGCCGGCGAATTCCAAGGAAGCGGTAGTCGTAATGGACAATGTTGTTTTTGGATTGAAGGTTGTGCTTAATAAAACCGGCGCCACGTTATGGGGGCTCTGGCCTTATCTTGCGGGCGGAGTGCTGGCGGGGGAAATACTGAAGCTGACCTCCTGGACGAAGATTATTTACCGCGCCGTTTCACGGGCCCCGTTCAGAGCGGTTTTTACTGCGGCAATCCTGGGGATGGTATCTCCGCTTTGCACTTACGGGACCATACCCGTGGTCTTGCAGTTATGCAGCGCGGGAGTGCATATCGGCCCCGTGGTGGCGTTTTTGTGCACTTCTTCATTGATGAATCCCCAACTTTTCATTATCACCTGGGGGGGGATCAGCCCGGAAATGGCGATCGTAAGAGCACTGACCGTATTTGTTTTCGGGTTGTGCCTCGGGCTGGTTGTATACCGTATCCCGGTTTCCTGGATTGTCAATCCC
Organism: Bacillota bacterium; assembly: GCA_050260475.1. Taxonomy (GTDB): domain Bacteria; phylum Bacillota; class UBA4882; order JBLNCG01; family JBLNCG01; genus JBLNCG01. Next base: position 21,144 of record JBLNCG010000034.1, on the reverse strand, counting down.
GGGATCCTTGAAGCCGCGGCCGGAGGCGGGAGTATTATGGATAAACCGGCGAAGGTCTTCCGCTGGCGCCGTTTTTTACAGGACATCTGGGAGAACCTGCAATTTGTAGCCTTTTATTTTTTGATCGGCACCATCATCGGTGCGGTCGTCGAGGCATTTACGCCTAACCAGTGGCTGGCTTATCTTTTCCGCCGGGACAAGTGGCTTTCCGTTTTACTGGCGGCCCTGATGGGGGTGCCGCTATACGCTTGCGGAGGCGGGACCATACCCATCATCCGCTCCATGATCCATCAAGGAATGAGCAAGGGAGCGGCCCTGGCCTTTTTCCTTGTGGGTCCCGCCACCCGCGTTACGCCTTTGATGGCCATGGCCGCGGTGGTAAAACCCCGTTGCATCGCCGGTTATCTTTTCCTGCTGATTGTTTTTGCAGTAACGATGGGGTTTTTATATCGTTAAATCCGTTGAAAATTATTAAATAATTGTGATTTAAATCACATTACAACAGTAATAATATCTGATATGATAATTGAGGTTTATTTTGCTCTTTTAGCATGCGTTGCGGTATATCTGAATCCGTGACAATGTGATTCGTATCTGGCAAAACACTGTCGCAAGCTCTCGTGACTTTGCCGGGTCGTCTAAGATGTCACGGAATCAGGGTATATTTAATCACCGGTTCCGTAGATAAAGACGAAAGGACTGATGGCGGTTGAGATTAACTCCGGCAAAACGTTGGGTGCTTATTTCCGTTGCCGCGGCAGTGTTCTTCAGTTTTTTCAGCAGCATCGAGGGGCAAGAGGGAGAAAAACCGCAGCGGCTGCCTGATTCCACTGTAGCGGTGGTTCAGTCTTCCAAATCCGATGTAAAAAGCATTACATATTCAGAGATAAAAAGGCTGGTCCGCGAAGCCGTTGAATTGTCCGGCGGATTTGAAGGGTTGATTTGCGACCGCCAGGTGGTGGTGATCAAGCCGAACTTGGTGGTTAACAGGGATTACACCTTGCCCGGCTGGGGGGGAGTTCCCCTGGAGAAAGAAGCCAACGGAGTGACCACCGATTGGAGAGTTGCCAAGGCAGTGGTGGAATTGGTCCGGGAGTATAATCCCCACGGCAAGGTCTATATCATGGAAGGTTCGGCCATGCCCACCAGAACGGTGATGGAGAGCCTGAATTATACCCCGGCGAATATACCCGGAGTTGATGAATTCGTCGCCATAGAGGAGGACAGCGGCGCTTTAAGGGATTATGGTTCGCCCCGCCTCACCAAGGTGCGGCTGCCTCAGGGATTGTTGCATAAATCATATTATCTGAACAGAAGATATGAGGAAGCCGATGTCCTGATCAGCGTTCCCACTTTAAAGAACCACTGGCATGCCGTGATGACCGGCGGGATTAAAAATGTGGGCATTGGCGCCACTCCCGCCTCCATTTACGGCTTTTCCCTTCAAAATCCGGGACGCAACGGGATGGTGGACCACGAATCTCCGGATGGGGACATCCATAAATGGATCCACGACTTCTTCCTCTGCCGCCCGGTGGATTTTGTAATTATCGACGGTTTGCAGGGCATTCAGAACGGCCCGACCCCCTCCGCGGACCCGGCTTTTTGCGACCCCGCCACCGGTCCCATGACCCGGATCGGCATGGGACAGATGAATATGAGGCTGATTTTGGCCGGACGCGACGCCGTGGCCGTGGATACCATCGAATCATTGCTGGCCGGGTGGGATCCTCTTTCCGTGGGTTATTTGAAATACTTGAACTTAAGCGCCGCAGGGAACATCGATCCCGCCTGCATAACAGTGGCCGGGAAAACGGTGGATGCGGCGCGGAAAAAATTCGCCGGCCGCATTCCCCCTTCCGGAGGCGCCAAGATCACCGACGATACCTCACCGGAATTGAAAGTAAAAAATTACAAAGCGGCTGGAGACAAGCTCGATATTTCCATTGAAACAGGACCGGATACGGTTAAGGCGGAGATCTACATCGATGGCAAATTATACAAACCGGCGGTTAGCGGTAATTGGCGGAAAATCTCACAGGATATTTGCGATCTTTCGCAAGGGATTCATGAAGTGGCTTTGAACGTTTACGACAGGTTTTTAAACCGCACTGAACGGCGATTCACAATACAGACAAAGAATATCTCCGACGGATCCTACCGGGCGCCGCGCGCAAAGGAGGCGCCTGTGATCGACGGATCCGGCGCGGATGCGTGCTGGCAGAAAGCCCCCTGGCGGGCGATAAAATATTTATGGCTGGGAGTGCAGCCCGAAACGCAGGATTTCCGGGGCAGGTATAAAATTGTCTGGACTCCTGAAAACTTGTGCTTTTTGGTGGAAATCAACGACAACGCCCTTACGGATACTCGTAAAAATCCGTTATTCAATTATCCGGAGGATGATTGCGTGGAGGTTTTCCTGGATGAGGACCGTTCGGGCGGCGATCATATGAAGGATTACAATGCGTTTGCGTATCATATTTCCAAGTATTACGATATCGTGGATTGGGATACCGGCGGCAAGGCGCGCCTTTTTAACAACCACGGCAGAATCAAAATGACTCAAAAGGGCAGCGTCTATACCTGGGAAATCGCTCTTACGGTGTACGGCGATAATTATCAAGAAGATGCGGGACAAAATACCCCCGTAATCCTTGCGGCCGGAAAAATTATGGGATTTGCCGTGGCATACTGCGACAGCGACAAGGGCGGTAAGCGGGAGAGCTTCATCGGCTCCATCCATATCGCCGGGGAGGATAAAAATGTGGCCTGGAGGGACGCAAGCGTATTCGGCGAGCTGAAGCTGGTAAAATAGGTTGAACGTAAACTCCTGAAAGTTGAGTATTTATTGAAAGCGCTTTTAATGTGGAAGGAGACATCTTGAATGAGAGTGAATGCCTTGAAGCGTTGGTCCATTTTATTAACCGCGGGATTAATGCTTTTCAATTTCAGCCAGGGGTGTATCTTCAGAAGAAAAACACCTCCCACGGGGATTCAGGAATCTACCGTTTCCATTGTTAAAACGGATAGCGTTCTTACCGCATTGACTTATGCGGATATATTGGGCATGGTTACCGAGGCGGTTGATTTGGCCGGGGGATTGGAAAGCGTGGTAAAAAACGGTGATACGGTTGTGATTAAGCCCAATCTGGTTTTAAACCACGATTATACTAGTCCCGGATGGACAGGGGATCCCTTGCTTCCGGAAGCGAACGGCGTGACCACCGATTGGAGGGTGGTCAAAGCAGTAGTGGAACTGGTTAGAAATATCAACCCTGACGGTATGATTTATATCATGGAGGGTTCAGCGGAAAAAAACACTTTGGAAGTAATGAACTCATTGAAATACACCGCTGCTTACATACCGGGCGTGGATGCTTTTTTTGCCATAGAGGAGAACAGCGCGTTGCCCGATGGGATGGTGCAGCAAAGCCGCACCAACAGCAAGTCATTGTTACCAAGCGAAAGGTATCCTATATATTACAATAAGATTTATAAGCAAGCCAGTGTGGTTATAAGCATCCCCACTTTAAAAAATCACTGGAATGCTGCGGTCACGGGAGCCATTAAAAACGTCGGCATCGGGGCCACTCCGGCCAATGAATATACAGACCGACAGGCTATGACGGATCATAATACCGATGATATTCATTGCTGGATACACGATTATTACCTGTACCGGCCTGTAAATTTCGTGGTGATGGACGGCCTGCAGGGGATTCAAAACGGACCGACGCCTTGCTACGAAATGACGGGGCACACCGAATTATTCCAGGATCAGATGGATATGCGCCTTATTATCGCAGGGAAAGATGCGGTAGCCGTTGATACCGTCGAGGCCCTTACGATCGGCTGGGATCCGGAATTTGTGAATTATTTGCAATACTTAAACAGCGACGGTGTCGGAATCGCTAATCCCGCTAGAATTAATGTGGTCGGAAAGAAAGTTGATGAAGTAAGAAAATATTTTGACGGGGCGATTCCGCCGGCCGGGGGCGCTAAAATTACCGATAAAACCGCGCCCACGCTGGAACTGCTTGACATGAGTCTTGATGATGACAGTATTTCCGCCAATCTATCCGTTGCTCCGGAGACCGTCAGGCTTGAGGCATATATCGACGGACAACTGAAATATACAGTCGTCCAAAGCGGATTTAACAACATATCGCTGGATATCAGTGAACTTGGTCCGGAGGACTACCAGTTAGAAATATGCGCTTACGATCGTTTTCTGAACCGTTCCTCCATCACTGTTGCCTTCGACAAGGCATACGGCAATTATCTGGCGCCTAAGGCCGCAACCGCTCCCACCATTGACGGCTCCGGGACGGATTCTTGCTGGCAAAAAGCGCCCTGGCGGAAAATCGACACTCCGTGGATTTTCGATACGGTTACCGCTCCCGACGGCGCCGACGATTTTTCAGGGCGGTATAAAATGGTCTGGACTTCCGATAAACTGTATTACCTGGTGGAGATTACCGATGACGCCTTAAGGGATGACCATCCAAATCCGCTCGTGAATTACCCGGATGACGACTGTCTTGAACTGTTCATTGATGAAGACAGATCCGGCGGAAACCATGCCTTGAACCATACCGCTTTTGCATATCACATCTCCACCCAGAAATTCGGCCAAGAGCATTATGTTGTGGATCTGTCGGACAACCTCTATTATGTCCCGATCGATTTCAGCAGCCACGCCAAGGTCAGGATGACTCAAAACGGCGATGTTTATACCTGGGAAGTGGAATTAACGATTTATAACGAAACTTATAACGACGATCCAGGAGCAGTCAACACTCCGGAAACGTTGATAGCTGGAAGCGTCATGGGCTATGCCATCGCATATTGCGATAACGACACTGGAACACGGGATCATTTCATCGGTTCCATCGTGATAGAGGGGCCTGATCAGAACGTGGCCTGGCAGGATGCCGGCATATTCGGCCTTTTAAAACTCGTGGAATAAGAAGACTTTCTTATTATTAAACCCAAAGGCGCGGGATTAACCGCGCTTTTTTTATAATTGCCAATTTATATTCGGGATAAAAAGGAAAAAAGATCTAAAAAGAGAATTTAAGGATGCAGAGAAGCAAAAGAACTGATTGAGCCGATAAGGCGGGAACATGAAATTCATCGCGGATTTCCATATACATTCCCATTATTCCATTGCCACCAGCAGGCAGTGCGATCCGGAAAACCTTTGCCGTTGGGCGGCCCGGAAAGGGCTTGCCTTGATCGGAACCGGCGATTTCACCCATCCCGCCTGGCGGAAAGAACTCCGGGAGAAGTTGGCTCCCGCGGAAGAGGGTTTATATAAGCTCAAGGCGGAGTATTTGCCGGACGGTCCGGAAGGGGCCGGATTTGCGCCGTCGCAAATACGGTTTATCGTGAGCGGTGAAATCAGCTCTATTTACAAGAGGTACGGCAAAACCCGGAAAGTGCATAATCTGGTCCTGCTGCCGGATTTGGACGCCGCTGACAAGCTCGCTTCTTCTCTCGCGGAGATCGGCAACATCAACGCGGACGGGCGTCCCATTCTCGGGCTGGACAGTAGGAACCTCCTGGAAATGTGCCTGGAAAAATGCGCGGAATCCGTTTTTATTCCCGCCCATATTTGGACGCCTCATTTTTCTCTCTTCGGCGCCAATTCTGGATTCGAAACAATCGAAGAATGCTTTGACGATCTTACCTCCTATATTTTTGCCTTGGAAACAGGCCTTTCCTCGGATCCGTCCATGAACTGGCGTTTATCCGCCATTGATCGCTTCCGGTTGGTATCCAATTCCGATGCGCATTCTCCGGCCAACCTGGCGCGCGAGGCAAATTTTTTCGATACGGATTTTTCTTTTCACGGCATCCGCGCCGCCCTAAGCGGCGAAAATCCTGCGGGATTCGCCGGCACGCTTGAATTTTATCCCGAGGAAGGGAAGTATCATTACGACGGGCACCGCAATTGCGGGATATGTTGGAAACCCTCCGAAACTAAAAGCCATCGGGGCATTTGTCCGGTGTGCGGCGGAAAAGTAACTATCGGGGTGCTGCACCGGGTGGAGGAGCTGGCGGACAGGCCCGAGAGGTACCGGCCGCCGCATGTTCCCGGTTACGAATGCCTGGTGCCGCTGAATGACATCATTGCCGATGCTTTGGATTCGGCTCCGGCTGCAAAAAGTGTCCAGGAACGGTATCAGTACCTTATAAACGCTTTTGGCGCGGAGTTGGACATTTTACGCCATATCCCGGTGGTAGACATTTCGGCCAAAGCAGGGAGGCTGATCGGCGAGGGCGTTGACAGGGCGCGCGGGGGCAGGCTGGAGATCCGGCCCGGATTCGACGGGAAATACGGCCGGATTCAAATTTTCAGCGCTAATGAAAGAGCGGACCTGGGCGGTCAAGGAAGCCTGTTTAAATCGAAAAAAAAAGCGGTCCGTCCCGGGCCCGGGGAAAAACCCGGGAAAAAAAAGGATTTCTTCGAATTAGCCCTGGAAATTACGCCGCCCCGTAAAACTTATCGAAAAAGCCATTCCGTTTCCGTGAATTTTCCCCTGTCCTTGGACAGTTTGAACGACGCCCAACGGGAAGCGGTGATATCCCGAGGACGCCCCTTGATGGTGATCGCCGGACCGGGTACCGGAAAGACGCAAACCCTTACCGCCCGCATTGCCTATTTACTTAAGGAAGGCGTGGCGCCCGGCGCCATAACCGCCGTCACCTTCACCAACAAAGCCTCGGAGGCCATGCGCAAGCGGTTGCATGATATGGCGCCAAAGTCTGCGGTGAATTGCCTTCATATCGGAACTTTCCACCGCATTTGCCTAGACATGTTGCGCGGCATGGACGAATATGCGCGCATCAACATTCTGGACGAGCGGGATTCCCTTGCGGTTCTGCAGGAAGCCCTGGAAGGGCAGGATGAATTGAAAGAGGCCGGTAAAATTCAGAGGGAAATCTCCCTGTTGAAGAGCATCGGCATTTTGGCCGATGCTTCCATGCTTCCCGCAGCCTATCGCCGGGCTTATCAACGATATCAGGCATTATTATTGGAGTATGGCGCCTTCGACTTTGACGATATCTTGCTGGCTTCGGAAAAACTGTGGGAGGCGGACTCCCAATTCAGGAAAGCGGCCGGAATAAAATTTTCCCATCTATTGGTGGATGAATTTCAGGATATTAATACCGTCCAGTACAAATTGATCAGGCAATGGGCCGGCTACGGAGAAAATTTGTTTGTCATCGGCGACCCGGATCAGGCGATCTATGGTTTCCGCGGGGCGGATTACCGTTTTTTCGGTTCTCTTGCGGAGGATTACCCCCGTATTAAAATAATACAACTGCGCACCAACTACCGTTCCAGGCCGCCAATCCTTTCCGCGGCCAACAGCGTTATCGCCCATAATCCCGACACGATTCGCGCGGAATTGAACGGCTGTTTATCCGGAGGGCATCATGTAACGGTCATGGAGGCCTCAAGCGATTTGGCGGAAGGAATTGCGGTAGTGAAGGAAATCAACCGGCTTGTGGGAGGCGCCACAATGCTTGAAGCGCATGGGCAACGGAGCAGGCCCGGTCCGGAGTCCAACGCTTACTTAAGCTTTGCGGAAATCGCCGTTTTATTCCGTACGGGGCAGCAGGCAGGGATATTGGAGCGGTGTTTCCTTCGGGAAGGAATCCCCTACCGGGTGATCGGACAGAAAAGCTTCCTGCAGGAGGAGGGGGTAGCCGAATTATTGCAATTTTTCAAAGCCCTTGTCGAACCGGAAAACATTTTTCACTGGATGCAGGTATTCCGGCAGCAGTATTTCAGGATTTCCTCCGGCACCTGGGAAAAAATCCGCAAACAGCACAGCGCTGGAAGGAGCATTCCGGAGATTGCGGCTTATATTTCGCGGGAATCGGCCGGCCCGGAAAAGAAGTCTTTCGACAGGCTAATGGATGCGTACACCCGCTACCATGCCTGTCTTGACAATACCGCTCCGGGTGTTTTGTTCGCCCGGTGGCTTGAGGAGAACAAAGCGGAGGAAAGCCCTGGCATCAGGCATTTGTTGAGGGCCGCAGAGGAATACGTGAATATAGCGGATTTTTTGTATAATTTTTCCTTCGGTCGGGAGGCGGATTGGACCAGGAAAGGGGAAAACTGCCAAGGTCCGGAAGCGGTGACCCTCATGACCATTCATGCCGCCAAGGGGCTGGAGTTCCCCGCGGTGTTTGTGACGGGAGTGGAGGATGGGCTCCTGCCCCTGATTAGAAATGAAGGGGAAAACAATATGGAAGAAGAACGGAGGTTGTTCTTTGTCGCCACCACCAGGGCCAGGGAAAGGCTGTATTATTCCTTTGCGCAAAAGCGCCGCCGCCGGGGCGCGATGGAGATGATGGAAAGTTCCCGCTTCTTGAATGAAATACCTCCCCGGTACCTGGACTGGTTCCGGCAGGACCGTAAAAAAAGGGATCATGCCGGAAAGCAGATGAACTTATTTTGACCTGGGCGGATTTGATTTGCTGCAGCTTGTTTCGGCTTGATTTAGGTACGCGTAGGAACCCTGCAGTTTACTGCGGGGTGTTTCTTTTACAAAGAAAAACATACAGTATACATGGGGCGAATGGATTGACAACCGTGCAAATGGCATAATAAAATGTATTAAAAGAAGGCAATTGCGTTGTTGTTTTATGCTGCGTCTTGCCACTGAATATAGTGTATGGCTACCATCAGGCTATCGATATTTAGTGGCAAGACGTAAAATTATCATAACAACGCAATGCTCATAAGATTTTCGGTCAGGTTCGAAGTGCGATTTACCATCGAAGGGAGAAAACCATGTATAACAATCTGGCTGTGAAAAAATGGGTTGATGAGATGGCCGCCTTGACCAAGCCGGATCGCATCCAATGGCTGGACGGCTCTGAAGAGGAAAAAATCCGCTTGACTGAAGAAGCGCTGCGCAGCGGGGAACTGATGCGGCTTAACCAGGATAAACTTCCCGGATGCGTGTTGCACCGGACTGCGGTAAACGATGTGGCGCGCGTGGAGCACCTTACGTTTATCTGCACCGAAAGAAGGGAAGAGGCCGGCCCTACCAACAACTGGATGGAAACATCCCAGGCTTATGAAAAGCTGCGGGGCATTTTTGACGGCAGCATGCGTGGGCGCCATATGTACGTGGTGCCGTATATCATGGGACCGGCCGGATCGGCGTTCAGTAAAGTTGGTATTGAACTTACCGATAGTATTTATGTGGCGTTGAACATGAGGATCATGACGCGTATGGGAAAAGTGGCCATGGAACATCTGGGGAACTCGGCGGATTTTAATAAAGGCCTTCATTCACGGGCGGATTTGAATCCTGAAAGGCGGTTTATCTGCCATTTCCCGGCGGATAACGCTATCTGGAGCGTGGGTTCCGGATATGGCGGCAACGTGCTGCTGGGTAAAAAATGCCTGGCATTGCGTATCGCGAGCTATCTGGCGAAAAAGGAAGGCTGGATGGCAGAACATATGCTTATTCTGGGCGTAGAAGACCCGCAGGGCAGGATAACATATATAGCCGCCGCCTTTCCCAGCTATTGCGGAAAAACTAATCTGGCCATGCTGGTTCCGCCCCGCACGTTAAGAGGATACCGGGTATGGACGGTAGGGGACGACATTGCATGGATGCGCATCGGGAAGGACGGATATTTGCGGGCCATAAACCCGGAGACCGGATTTTTCGGGGTGGCGCCGGGCACAAGCAGTAAATCGAATCCCAACGCCATGGAAACGATCAAAAAGAACACCATTTTTACAAATGTTGTTCTTGCGCCGGACAATACAGTCTGGTGGGAAGGAATGGGCATCGATCCCCCCGACAGAGGCATAGATTGGAAAGGAAATGCCTGGACACCGGGAAGCGGGGAAAAGGGCGCCAATCCTAATGCCCGTTTTACCGCTCCCATTCATAATTGTCCATCCATTTCCCCCCAGTGGGATAATCCGGAAGGTGTGCCTATCTCCGCCATCATTTTCGGGGGCCGCCGCGCAAAAGTGGCGCCGCTTATTTGCGAGTCCTTTGATTGGGAGCATGGGGTTTTTTTAGGGGCGACCATGGCTTCCGAAACAACCGCCGCCGCCGCCGGAGATCAGGGAATAGTCCGCAGGGATCCCATGGCCATGCTGCCTTTTTGCGGATACAACATGGCCCATTATTTTCAACACTGGCTGGAAATGGGAAAGAAGATCCCGCATCCTCCGAAAATATTTCATGATAACCGGTTCAGACTTGGCGCCAGCGGAAATTTTCTTTGGCCGGGTTACGGTGAAAACATCCGGATTTTGAACTGGATTATTGAAAGGTGCCGTGGCAATGCGCCCGCCAGGGAAACCCCTATCGGTTTTGTTCCGGCGGATGAAGCCGTCGATTTAACCGGTCTGGATATTAACGGTGAAGTCATGAATGAATTATTGCATGTGGATGCCGAAATATGGAAGGAAGAGTGGCGCTCTCAGGGTGAATTTCTTAAGAAGTTCGGCGCTGATCTGCCTGAGGGGATCTCAAATCAGCACCGTGCGCTGGGGGCCAGATTGGGTGTAAAATAAGGCCTGTAATTGTCAGGATCGACAACACGGAGCACTTACTCCGTGTTTTTTTGCGGAGATGGTATTTCATGGAGATGGTATTTCATGGAAAGAACGGTAAATAATATCGGTCGAGGAGGTTAACTGTCTTGTTCTATCGAATAATTATAATGTACCAGCCTTATAACCACATATAAAGGGGGCTTATGAATTGTATCTGGATGAAGCCGAAAAAGCCATTAAAACTTGTTGGATCACGGGATTACTCGTAGGCGTCATAACATGCCTGATGGGCTTTAAAACTTTCATAATTTTGATGGACGCTATCATTCTTTTCGCCCTTACGTTCGGTATTTATTTAAACAGCAGGACCTGCGCGGTGATTATGCTGGTATATTCCGCTATTTCCAAAGGCGCATATTTCTTCGGTTCCCCTTCTCTCATTTTTATCGGTTTACCGGTTTTAATCGCGCTGATATATTTCAATTTCCGCGGAGTACTGGGTACTTTTGCTTATCACAGGATCCTCCTCAATGAAATGCCGAAGAAGATCGTGTCTAAAAAACGCGGTATCACCAAGTAGCCGCATGTATCGTTGGTTATTTTCTTAAATGCAGAAAGAAGGAATTTTTTTGTCCAGAGCAAGCCGTCTTATCCCGGTGTTGGCATGCGTATGGTTTTTTGCCGTACAAGCCGATGAGTTAAGCTTTTACCGCCTTCTGGAACCGAAGGCGTATGTAATCAGAAATACATATGTCTTAAAAAATAAATCCAAAATATCCATGACGCGCATTAAAGCGGATGTTGTGCTGGGAGCAAAAGCGGATTCTCCTTATCAGCAAAATCTTTCTTACCAAAGCCAACCGTCAAGCCGTTATACTTCCTCCGATGCTTACGGCAATATCATCGGAAGAGTAGAAATCGACGAATTGAAACCCGGCGCCCAAAAAAAGATTACCCTGGAATACCGCATCAAAAACAGCGGCATAGAGTATGACAGTCTTATATACGCCCTGATGCCTTCCTATGATTATTTTATCAGTCGCAAAGAGAACTTGCAGTATTTGAATCCCGATGTAAAAATAGAAAGCGATGCAGTGGAGATATGGGGGAAGGCCCAGGAGTTTGATCCCGCCAAAACGCCGGCGGAAAGGGCAAAGGCGATCTACGATTTTGTAAATTTAAACTTGAAATATGATACCAATCCGGCATGCGCCCACCAGGGGGCATTAAACGCCATACGTACGGGCCGGGGCGTGTGCGAGGAATTTGCAGCGCTTTTTGTCGCTTTGTGCAGGGCGGCGGGGATTCCGGCCCGGGTGGTGACGGGTTACTGGATTAAAGAAAAACTTAAACCCGGCGTTTGGTATGATATCCGGAGCAAGGGACATGCCTGGGCGGAGTTCTACCTGCCTGAAGCAGGATGGGTGCCGGTGGAACCCAGCTTTGTGTATATATGCAACGGTGAAAGGAAGCCCCATCCTGATTATTTCGCGCACATCTCCCCGGAAAGCCGGCATTTTATCTATAGTTATATGCTGGGGGATGCAGTCAGCAGCATCAACATCAAATACTCCTATACCGTCAAATCATCGAAAAAAAGCGATACTTCAAACCAGCCGGTCTTGGACCTGGAAAAGGCCGAGGAAAAGATAATGCTGATAGACGCGGGCGATGAAGGAGGTTTTTTGGGTGCCGGAATTGGTGAAAGACAGATCCGCTAAAACCGGCCGGCGAGCGAACAAACGGAAATTGCCATGATAAGCCATACCCCGGATAACCTGGATGAAATAACCGTTGAGACGCCGGACCAAAGGATTCTCTATAAAATATATCAGCAACCGTCTGAACGAGAGTTTACATGTAGTTGTTTTTCAGATGGCTTTAAATTTCGCCTTCCTCGTCCAGCACAGCCTCGGCGATGTTGGTACAGTGATCCGCAATTCTTTCCAGATTTTTCAAAATTTCCACATAGCAGACCGCCGACTTGGGCTGGCAGGTGCCGCGGTTGAGACGGTCCACATGGTTTTGCCGTAGCTGGGCTTCCAGTTTGTCTACCAATTGCTCCTGTTCCAGAATCTCTTTGGCCTTATTGAAGTCCGAGGTTTCAAGGGCTTTCATGGCGGCGCCGATCATGCATTCCACGATAACGAACATCTGGTTCAGTTCTTCTTGCGCCTGATCGGAAAAGACGATTTTTTCTTCCATTTGATACTGGGCTAGTTCCACCAGATTCAAGTTGTGATCGCCGATGCGTTCGATGTCCCCGGTTATGCGCATCAAATCGGCCAAACGGACGGATTGTTCTTGCGTCAGGGAAGCCCTGGCGGTCATGTCCGACATATAGCGGATGATATCGCTCTGCAGATTATCGAGCATTTCCTCGGTTTCCTCCATCAGCTTGACCTTCTGCACGCTTTTATTCATCAGGATATCCCGTGTATCCATAAACATCGACAGGGAAACTTTTCCCATGCGGTCCAACTCCTTGCTGGTGACTTCCAGCGCCAGGATGGGATTCTCGAGAATATGGCGGTCGAGGTAGCGGGGGCCTTTTTCCAGTTGTTCATCCTTGCCGGGAACGATTTTCTTTATCAGAAACGCCAGCGCGCCGATCATAGGAAGCCAGATGAGCGAATTGATTATGTTAAAAGAAGTATGCGCGTTGGCGATCTGCCGCTTGATGATATCGACTTCCCGGATACCCTGGCCTGGATTTATTTTCGGTGAAATCAGAAAAACGAATTTGATGAAGTACGGGAGAATAAGCATAAATATAAACGTCCCGAAAACCTTTATCAATGTATGAGCGGCAGCAGCCCGCTTGGCGTTTTTGTTCGCTCCTATGCTGGCCAGAAGCGCGGTTACAGTCGTACCGATATTGTCGCCGAAAAGGATGGGTATGGCCACGGCAAGCGGGATCAAGGCGGCGCCCGTTGCAGAAGCCGGCTGGGCGGCTATGGCTTGGAGAACGCCGATAGTGGCGCTGCTGCTCTGTACGATCCCGGTCATAAACAGACCTACCAGTACTCCCCACATTTTATGCCGGCCCAGCGTCAGAATGAGATGGGTGAAGTATTTATCGTGGGCCAGGGGCTTTAAGACCTGGGTCATGGTATTTAAACCTATAAAGAGAAGGCCGAATCCGAAAATGATCTGGCCAAGATATTTGATCTTTCTACGCTGCGGGAAAAAATAAATGATAAAACCTGCAGCGGCGATGGGATAGGCATATTGGTCCAGTCTAAAAGCGATTATCTGTGCGGTCATGGTGGTGCCGATGGTCGCTCCCATGATTATGCTGATGGCCTGGGTAAGATCCATCAATCCCGCGTTGGCCAGCCCCACCACCATTACCGTTGTGGCGCTGCTGCTCTGGATGATGGAGGTGACGGCCGTCCCCACCAGCACTCCGATCAGGGGATTCCGCGTAATGGTTTCCAACAGCGTCCGCAGCCTGTTGCCCGCGGATTTTTGCAGTCCTTCGCTCATGAAATGCATGCCGAAGATAAACAGCGAAAGGCCGCCCAATACGCCAAAGATCAGATTCAGCATTAACAGTCCCCCTATTGGTAATACCGGAAAAATTGTGAAAGAAACTGTAACATATGACAATTTTATACCTTTAGAAAAAGCTTTAAGCCTGCTATTTTCTAAATATTGCGATGTTACCTTAATTCAAGGTCTTGCCATTAAATATAGTGTAGGGCTACTATTAGACTAGATATTTAGTGGCAAGACGTAAAATATAGTTACAACGCAAGTTGCTTCAAATGTATAAAATTGAATTTTTCGCTGCAGTATTAGATGAAAATCGGCATATTTCTTTTCGCGTCCAATGCAAATGATACCTGTCTTTTTACAAAAATTTAATAACATACCGCATAAAGTTGGAAAAGATAAACTATAAAATTCATTCAAAATAAAAATACCGCAAAGTAGGAAAATTACAATTTTTATGGAATCATAAAGAAGGCGGTGATAAAATCAATACCATATTATCCAATAGCAAGGAGAATTGCATGAAAAAGATTTTATTGGGGCTGACGGTTTTAGCCGTGACGATCAGCGGATGCGCCGTTCCTTTTGCTCCCGTGCCGGGGACATATCAGCTTTCTTACGAGGATGGCATTGTGGGTCAGTCATTAATATATACCGGAACTCCCGATAGTATTTTGGTTTATGGATACTATCCGTGGTTTTCCCGCATCGTTGATTTCGCCGCCGGCGATTATCAATTGGATGAGGGATTGACTTTGGAGGATGTTCATGTTGCGAAGGCGGCGCTCGGTAATGCCGGCAATTCGCTGGCGTTCGTTTTAGGCCGGGCCGGGCAAAACGGGAAGATTAATCTGTATATAGATGCTAATTATAATGAGATCCTTGAGACTTCGGAAAAAGAATATTCTTTCGCCATGGAAAATAATTTGCCCTCCAACCGTTACCTGATGGTTGATTATCAATTGCATGGGGAACTTCAGCGGAATAAGCTCGCCCTTTGTTATAAAATATTCAGCGGCAGCGGGGGTTACAGGATTAAGATTGCCGTGGTAAGCATCTTCAAAGGGGAA
Source organism: Bacillota bacterium (assembly GCA_050260475.1). Lineage (GTDB taxonomy): Bacteria > Bacillota > UBA4882 > JBLNCG01 > JBLNCG01 > JBLNCG01. Next base: position 6,027 of record JBLNCG010000034.1, on the reverse strand, counting down.
ATGAATTTCGAAAACGGAGAGCGCCGTCGCTTTGTAGTGGTGGATGCAAACGCCAACGGCGTATTCAATGATGAAGGCCAGGATCTTATGGCCATTGACCTGGATGATGACGGCGAGATAAATTTGAATAGGGAATCGATGGCCTACCGCCAGGAAGTGACCGGGAAAAGCAAAACATATAAAATATCCATGGAAAGCTGGCCGGAGGACATCACGATTGAAGATTAAGGCGGACCTGTTTAAATTCGACCGTTGTTAAAATAATTTAAATTTTTTGCTTTTACTCTTCATAATACCGGCCATTTTCTTGACAAACCGTTTGCGGGACCGTATAATAAGTTTGGATTTTACATAGGTGCGATATTTTTTTGCGGTACTTTGTGAAAAAAAGATCAAAGTTATTACGGTGAATTTGCGAATACGCTTTCGGCGGCTTCGCGAATGGAGGGATTATTTATTATTTGGGAGGCTGACACTATGGGGCAGGAAAATACGCGCAAGAAAGTGGGTAAAGAAAATCCAGCCGTTGCGGCGGCTATTAAAGAACACGGTTCCCAGCCGGGAGCTTTATTGCCGGTCCTCCAGGCTGTGCAGCGGAATCTCGGCGCACTGGAAAGGGAAACCCTGTGCGGGATAGCCGAAGCCCTTGATATTCCGTTAAGCGAGGTATACAGCACGGCAAGTTTTTATACATTATTCCGGCTTGGCGCCAAAGGGCGGCATATTATCCGTGTCTGTGAAAATGCAGGATGTTACGCGAACGGCGCCGCCGAAGTCGTTGAGGCGGTCATGGATATCCTGAAAATAAAGCCGGGTGAAACCACCGGAGACGGGAAATATTCCTTGGAATTCACAAGCTGCCTGGGGGCTTGCAATGAGTCCCCGGCCGTCATGGTCGATAATGAGATATACGGGGGCGTTACTCCCGCCAAAATAAAGGAAATTATCCGTTCCTTGAAATAATTCCGTACGCGAGATGGAGGGATTTTCTTGGAAAAAGTGGTAGGAATCGGAGAACAAATCGTGCTGGCAGGTTACGGAGAGATGGATCCCGCAAATATCGTCGATTATCAAAAGACCGGCGGCTACCAGGCGCTGGAGAAAGCCGTCCGTTCTTTGAAGCCGGAGGACATCCTGGATGAAGTGAAGAATTCCAATCTGCGCGGCCGCGGCGGGGCGGCTTTTCCCACCGGGATCAAGTGGTCTTTTACGGCCAAGGCCCAGGCGGATCAAAAATATATTATCTGTAACGCCGATGAAGGCGAACCGGGGACTTACAAAGACCGTTATATCATGGAAGGGGTTCCGCATCGGCTCCTTGAGGGCATGGCTTTGGCGGGATACGCCGTGGGAGCCTGCAAGGGTTATATCTACGTTAGAGGGGAGTACCGCAAGTCCATCGAAAGCTTGCGTAAAGCCGTCAGGCAGGCGGAGGAGCAAGGGGTGCTGGGGGACAAGATCTTCCGGTCCGGATTCAATTTCTCCGTCGAACTGAGGGAAGGGGCCGGCGCATATATCTGCGGGGAAGAGACGGCCTTGATTGAATCCATCGAAGGGAAACGCGGCGAACCACGCATTAAACCGCCTTATCCCGGCGTGTCAGGTCTCTGGGGGAAGCCCACGGTGGTAAACAATGTGGAGACCCTAGCCAACATCCCTTCCATTATCGCAAAAGGCGCCGCCTGGTTCAGGGGATTCGGCACGGAAAATTCGGTAGGCACGAAGTTGTTCACCCTGCTGGGGCATATTAAAAATAAATGCGTAGTGGAGGCTCCTTTTGGAGTATCTCTGCAAAAATTAATTGTTGATATCGGCGGAGGCGTTGAGGGCGGTAAAATTAAAATGATCCAGATCGGGGGGGGATCCTCTCCGTGTATAACCGGAAGCCGTCTTGATATACCCCTCGACTATGAACATTTGGGGGAGATAGGAACCGCGGTCGGCTCCGGCGCTATTTTTGCCGTAAGCGACAAAGCTTGCATGGTGGATATGGCTTTAAACTTCGCCAAATTCTTCCGCCACGAATCATGCGGTAAATGTACGCCCTGCCGGATCGGCACCGCTCAAATCCACGGGATTCTGGAAAACATCGCATCATTTAACGGCTCCATGTCTGCTCTCGACCTCCTGGACGAATTGGGGGGCGTCATGAAGGCGGCTTCATTCTGCGGATTGGGGCAAACCGCCGCCGCGCCCCTTATGAGCCTTATCAAAAATTTCCGGCCAGAATTCGAGATGCATATCAAAGAGAAGAAATGCCCGACCGGCATTTGCAACTCCGCGGCCCAAAAACTTTTTTTGGCGCACTAAAATAACGGAAGTAGATACGAAACGGGGGCAAAAAACCTTGGACAACATATCTTTTATGCTGGACGGAAAAGAAGTAAAAGTCCCGAAGGGAAAAACCATCTTGGAAGCGGCTAAAATGAACGGCGTCGATATTCCCACCCTTTGCTATCATCCTGATCTTCAAGTCCGGGCGGCCTGCCGGGTATGCGTAGTGGAGGTGGAGGGTGCGCGGCTTTTACAGGCAGCCTGTTCCACTCCTGCGGCGGAAGGGATGGTTGTGCGGACCAGCACCCGGTCCGTGCGCGAGGCCCGGCGCATGTCGGTGGAACTGATATTGTCCAACCATCCCCAGGAATGCCTGACCTGTATCCGGAACCAGAATTGTGAATTGCAATCGGTTGCGGAAAAGATGGGCTTGCGGGAAGTGCGTTTTCCCAGACTGGAAAAAAACCATCGTCCGGATATATCCACTCTTTCGCTGGTGCGGGATCAGCGCAAATGCATCAATTGCCTCCGTTGTGTCAATACCTGTCATAAGGTGCAAGGGGTTGGAGTCATATCTCCTATGGAACGGGGGATGGAAACCGTCGTCGGCACTATTCCCGGGATAGGTTTATCCGGGGTTTCATGCGTTCTTTGCGGACAGTGCGTTCATGCCTGTCCGGTAGGAGCAATTTATGAGAGGGATCAGACCGCTGAGGTTTGGAGAGCGCTGGCGGATCCCCAAAAGCATGTGGTGGTGCAGACGGCTCCGGCTATCAGGGCGTCCATCGGGGAGGAACTGGGGATGCCCCCCGGTTCGCTGGTGACCGGCCAATTGGTGGCGGCCTTGCGGAGGCTGGGATTTAATAAGGTTTTTGATACGGACTTTACCGCGGATCTTACTATTCTGGAAGAAGGCAACGAGCTGCTGGAACGTATAAAGAAAGGCGGCAAACTCCCGCTTTTGACCTCCTGCAGCCCGGGTTGGATTAAGTTCATCGAACACTATTACCCGGACCTGCTGCCGCATCTATCGTCCTGCAAATCGCCCCAGCAGATGTTCGGCGCGCTTGCCAAGACATATTATGCGGAAAAGGAAGGCATAAATCCCGCGGATATATTCGTCGTGTCCATTATGCCGTGCACTGCGAAGAAATATGAGGCCGGCCGGCCGGAGATGAATTCCAGCGGTTATACGGATGTCGACATCGTCCTTACCACCCGCGAACTCGGCCGCATGCTGCGCGAAGCCGGCGTTAATCTGGCCGGTCTCCCAGCCGAGGAATTCGATGCCCCGCTGGGGATATCCACCGGCGCCGCCGTCATCTTCGGCGCCACCGGCGGAGTATGCGAAGCCGCGCTCAGGACGGTTTATGAAGTGGTTACCGGCCGGGAGCTTACGTCCGTTGATTTTGTTGACTGCCGTGGTTTGCAGGGGATTAAGGAATCAACCGTGGATCTGGCCGGGACCAAGGTAAGGGTGGCCATAGCCCACGGCCTTTCCAACGCCAGGAAATTGATGGAACTGATCAGGCAGGGCAAAGCGGATTACCAGTTCATCGAGATCATGTGCTGCCCGGGCGGCTGCATCGGCGGCGGCGGCCAGCCCATCCCCACCACTATGGAAAACCGCGCCAAACGCATCGAGGCTATTTACAAGGAGGACAAGGGCATGAAGATCCGTAAGTCCCACGAGAATCCGGTGGTGCAGCAGCTTTATAAGGAATACCTGGAAAAGCCGCTGGGCGAGAAATCGCACCACCTGCTGCATACGCATTATACGGAGAGAGGGAAGTATTAGTAAAACTCACCCTTTTTGTTCCCCTCTCTTTTGAGAACTAGAGGGAAAAAGGTCGGTTCTGGAAGTCAGTGAATATTCCGGTGGCTATCGTTTCTATTCACAATATAAGCATTGAGTAGCCATTGGAATGATCATCGCATTATAAAACAGCATCTTAATGGTGCTGTTTTATTTTATCGGGAGATTTTGAAGGCCGGATTTTTTGCTTGACAAGAACATATGTTCGTGTTACGATTTTATTTGAAAATGATGGGGAATGGATGGATGAAAATGATATTGGTGGAGAAAGAAAATAACGCATCGATTTTAGTCAAAATCCCTTATAACGTCTCAATGATCGAAAAGATTAAAAATATTCCGGGGCGGCGCTGGAACGCGGAAAGGAAATATTGGACACTCCCGCTAACAAAGATATGTATAAATAGATTAATATCCGTTTTCGGAAGAAACAATATAAATTTCGAATTATCTTTAGCAGCATATATACCTGTTGAAGGCGAACACGGGGTTTTATTCCGCATGGAAGAGGAGCTTAAATTACGCGGTTATAGTGCCGATACCCGGAAGGCCTATTGCGGTCATATTTTGCGTCTGGTAAGAGACATCCGGAAAAATCCGGCGGATATTTCCGGGGGTGAAATTCGAAGATATCTCCAAAGCTTGCTGGAAAATAAAAAGGTTTCCCATGCTTATGCCGACCAATGTATCAGTTCTATAAAGTTTTTATATGGCAGGATATTGAACAAACCTTTGACAATAAATAATATCCCCAGGCCGAAAAAAGAGAGAAAGTTGCCTGAGATTTTAAGCCGCCATGAGTTGCTGGGAATTTTTCACAACATTAAAAACATGAAACATAGATTGCTGGTGATGCTGGCTTATTCCTCCGGCCTTCGTGTAGGCGAAGTAGTGCGTTTGAAAGTAATAGATATCATTTGGGAGCGCGGCATGATACATATAAAGCAGAGCAAAGGAAGGAAAGACCGCTACGTAATGCTTTCTACGGCTGTAACACAATTATTGCATGATTATCTTCGATTATTTAATCCCGATTTATGGTTATTTCCAGGTTTTAAGCCTGAAAGGCATCTTAACGAGAGATCTGCGGAAAAGGTAATCCAGCAGGCTTGCGAGAGGATCGGAATAAAGAGAAAAATCACCATGCATACTTTGCGTCATTCGTTTGCAACCCATTTGCTTGAGTCCGGAACGGATCTGAGGTATATTCAAGAGCTTTTGGGGCATAAAAGTTCGAAAACCACGGAGATATATACCCATGTAGCGGAAAGAAACATCGCTTCGATTAAAAGCCCTCTTGATGTTATAATGGAAAAAGAAGGGAAAGGCGATTTTACCGAAAATTAATACTATAAATTCTTTATACCAAAAAATATTTCCGAAATATAACTTACGGAGATGCCACCGATCTCTGCAATACCAGCCCAAGGCCAGCCCTTCCGTGGGCATGGCCCAAAAAGAAGAATATTGGAAGATGTGATTTTATCTTGACTTCGTCAACAAAAGAAGGGAAAAACATTTATTTGTGGAGCTTTCTTTGGGGTTATATTTAAAAAGGTTTGACGGACATATTAAAACCAGGAAGCTAAAAAGGTTATGAATGCACACCTAAAGCAAGAAAAGATTTAAATATGTTTTCTAAAGCAATTGGATAAGAGTTTTATAGAAGCAGGTTTTTGAGGCGGAAGATTCCATGGGATTTGAATGCACACCTAAAGAAAGTAAGGATAAAAATACCGGGTCAGTAAAATCGAAGATGTCGGCCAGCCAACCGTCCGTGGTTCGGCTGGCGTGAAAGCAGAACTGAGAGAAGGGCTGGTACTGCAGAGATCACGGCCATTGCCGCAAGGGTGCGGTAAGTGAGTTCATGAAGCAATTGAAGAGAGCAGCTCAAGAAGTAGGCGCACCACATGCCTTCGCTAACCGAGTCGGCGGGG
>JBLNCG010000033.1:0-30156 GCA_050260475.1 Bacillota bacterium | reverse complement strand
AGAGCTTTGCTTTTCATTCTTTCCTAACATGACTATCATCTCCATAGATTGATAGTAACATTATTCGACATAAATTGCTTTTTTCCTTTAAATAAATTGGGTTTTTCACAACGCTTCTAGTGGCAAGACGTAAGATTATCAGAACAACGCAAATTGCTCTATTCGAAATACTTACGATTGAAATTGATGGGCCTGGGCAAGGATATTTCTTCCATGCAGCGCAGAGCGTAATTGTCGGTCATGCCCGAAATATAGTCGACCACCCGCTGTATTCCGGAAGGATTGTTGCGATAAACCGTTTCATGCTTCTGCAGATATGCGCCGAAATGGCGGTCCAGCGCTCTCGGCGAACTCATATAGCGGGGATAACGTTCCCCGAAGCTATCGTATAAATCCAGGAGGTGCCCGGACAGGGCCTTGAGAATCTTTTCGCAGTATTCCCTGTATTGCAGGATCTCGGGATGGTTATATATGTGCTTTTTACTGTATCCGTATAATTGATCCAGGTATATCTTTCCTTCGGCGCTGAAACCTATGCCTTTTTCCGGAGAAGACCATTCGATGACATCCAGCACCAGTTTGTTGATGATCTCACGGTTCGCGATCTGGCCGAATTTATTCTTTATCTCGGAAACCACTTCCTTGGATAAAAACATGCCTTCCATGGCGTCCTCCAGATCCCGCCCGATGTATGAAATCTTATCGGAAACTCTTACCACACAACCTTCCCAGGTAACCGGAACCGTATTCTCATTGATTCCTTCCAGCTCTTTATAAACCGCGCCGGGTTTTACATATTGCTCAAAACTCTCTCCGCAGTGCGAAATGATGCCGTCCCTTACGGCATATGTAAGATTTAAACCCTCCCCGTTGTTTTGCAGGATATCCACCACGCGTAAACCCTTAAGTTCGTGTTTATACCCCCCGATGTCCCCGGCGATGACGTCGAGTATTTCCTCGCCGGCATGTCCGAAAGGGGTATGCCCGAAATCATGGGCGAGGGCGATGGCTTCGGCCAATTCCGCATCAAGCCTGAAAGCCCGGCAGATGGTGGACGCCACCGTGGAAACGATCAGGGCATGTTCCATGCGGGTGCAGATATGGTCGTCGTGCGGCGAAAAGAACACCTGCGTCTTATGTTTCAAACGGCGAAAAGCGCTGGAATGAATGATTTTGGTCTGATCGCGAAAATAATGGCCCCTGATATCCTCCGGGATCTCTTTTTTCCTCCCGACATACACCGCATCAGGCAAAGGATTGATAAAAAGCGACATGCGTTTCCCCACTTTGTCCGTTGTTTAAAAACCTGAGGGATTTTATATTTCGTCACCTGCCCGGTAAACCCTGCTACCTTTGCAGATTTTCCGGGGTATTTCGATCAAGCTCAAATTTATCAAACCGGCGATTAAGCTTATCCAAGGCAATTGCGTTGTCGCCTTAATTTAAAGCTAAAGCGCCGGACTCATCAGAGATCCCGTTCCTGCCGATATAATATACAGGGATTATTTCCATTAGAGGCTTTTTCGGAGTAATGGCAATTGCGTTGTCGCCTTAATTCAAGGTCTTGCCGCTAAATATAGTGCATGACAACCATTAGGCCAGCGATATTCAGTGGCAAGACGGAAAATTATCATAACAACGCAAATTGCTCGAGTATATACGTATATACAATGGGAGCGCGCATCGCATGGAAAAACCTCTCAAAATCCTGTTGATCGAGGATAATCCTGGAGATATCAGGTTGATCCGGGAGTTTTTAAATATGGGCGGAAACAGCGCCTTTCTCATCGAGAATTGCAACCGGTTGAACCTGGGGCTGGAAAGGCTGCGAAACAACGATATAGACATCGTCCTATTGGATCTGACCCTGCCCGACAGCGACGGCCTGAATACCTTCCATGCCATTGAATCCATAAATTACTATGTGCCGGTGATCATCCTGAGCGGGCTGGACGATGAATCCATGGCCATAAAAGCCGTGCGTGAAGGAGCCCAGGATTATCTGGTCAAAGGCAAGGTGGACAGAGATTTGTTGATCAGATCCATCCATTACGCCATAGAACGCAAGCGCACGGATGAAGCCCTGACCGAGGAGCATCATCTGCTGCGCATGCTGGTGGACAACCTTCCCGATTTTGTCTTCATCAAGGATGCCGAAAGCCGCTTTATTCTGATGAACCCCAAATTAGCCGAGATTATGAACACCACCACCGAGGCGGCAATCGGTAAAACCGACTTCGATTTTTTCCCGCAGGGATTTTCGTCAAAATCTTATGAGGACGAGCAAAAGATCATCCGGACCGGCCAGCCCTTGATCAATTATGAGGAATCCGTCCCGGATCACGCCACAGGCGGTATGCGCTGGTCTTTGGTTACCAAAATCCCCCTCAGGGATTCCCACGGCCACCTTACCGGCATTCTGGGCATCTCCCGCGACATCACCGCAAGAAAACACGAGGAAGAAGAAATTCGCCTCAATATGGAAAAAGTGCGCAAAGCGATGGAGGGAACAATCCAGGCTCTTTCCATGATCGTGGAAAGCAGGGACCCTTATACGGCCGGACATCAACAAAAGGTCACCACGCTTGCCTGCGCTATCGCTGATGAACTCAGGCTTCCCGCGGATACGGTGGATGGGATTAAATTTGCGGCCATGGTGCACGATCTGGGCAAGATCCATATACCTCCGGAGATATTGAGCAAACCCGGAAAGATTTCCGAGATCGAATACGCCATTGTCAAATCCCATCCGGAAATCGGGTACCAGATCCTGAAGTCCATCGAATTTCCCTGGCCCATCGCGGAGATTGTGCTATGGCACCATAAAAGGTTGAACGGTTCCGGATATCCGGAGGATCTTCCGGTGAACGATATCATGATGGAGACGAAAATCCTGGGCGTCGCGGACGTGGTGGCGGCCATGACCTCCCACCGTCCATACCGCGAAGCCATCGATATCGATACCGCGCTTAAGGAATTGCAACAGAATTCAGGAATTCTTTACGATCCCCACGTGGTGCGGACATGCATCGAACTGTTCAGGGAAAAAAATTTCCTCTTCGGGCAATGATGGAAGGGGCCTATATGAATTCAACCAGACAAATACCGTCGAAAAAGGCCCGAATAATTTACCAACGGATCATCCGGCAAAAAAATGCAGCCGGACCGCGGTTCACAGGCCTTTGTTGCATTCCCGCAGAACCCGCATGACCTCCTCGTCGGATACCTGGGAAAAATCTTCGTAAAACTGCCCCACAGCCCAAAAATCATCAGTTGTAAGCGGGCAAAAAACCTGATCTGTCAGAATCTCCAGTTCCCGCATGGTATCTCGCGCTCCCACCGGGGCGGCCAGAAATATTTTCGCCGGATTGAGCTTTCTGAGGCCCACAATGGTGGCTTTAACTGTATACCCCGTTGCGACCCCGTCATCCACCAGAAGAATGTTTTTATTGCGGATTTCGGCATCCCGCGGAGTATAGGGGAACCTTTCCGAGCGCCGTCTGATTTCTTCCCTTTCTTTGGCGATGATGGCGTCGATCTCCGCCTGAGGAATGCCCAGCGCGTGAATGATGCTGTCGTTAAGCAGGACCGTTCCTTCCCATGCCAATGCTCCGACGGCCATTTCTTCGTGCCCGGGAGCGCCTATTTTGCGGGGGATCACCACTTTGAGCGGAATCAAAAGCTTCCCGGAAATCACTCCGGCCACCTCCACCCCTCCCCTGGGTATAGCCAAAACCAAATCCACGGTGATTTTATCCTTGCCAATAAGATCCGCCAATTTTTCGCCTGCTTCTTTACGGTTGCGGTACATCAACAAACTCACCACCTTTCGTTATGCGCGGACATTTGAATGGATACATACCCGCAATCATCCCTTATGGAGCAATTTGCGTTGTTATGATAATTAAGGTAACAACGCAATTGCCTTTTATGAAATTACCCGAAAAAAGTTTTTTCTATCCATTGTTTTATCTCATCCCTGGCCTTGCGGAAGGCAGCCAGTCTTTCATCATACGTTCCTTGAGCAGCGGTCGGATCCTCAAAACTTTGATGAAGCGCTTCCCGCGCGCTGTAAAAAAGCGGGCATGCCTCCCTGGCTTGATCGCAAACCGTGACTACATAATCAAAGACACGCCCCAGAAAACCGGATACGGATTTGCTTCGATGCCCGGATATATCGATGCCTATTTCATCCATCACCTCCACTGCCAGCGGGTGAATATCTCCTGGTTCAGTGCCGGCGCTTGAAGCCTGAAATGCATCCCCGCATAAATGATTCATCAATCCTTCAGCTATTTGGGAACGCGCCGAATTATGAATACACAAGAACAACACTGTTTTCTTTATTTAAAAACCCTCCCGGATTTATTTTCCGAAGGCTTTCATAAAAACAATTATACATCTCAATACAGGATTCATAGCGCTTGCCGGCCTTGATATTGGAATGGCGTTTTCCGTGCCAAATACGGCAAAATAAGCTTTCAGCCTCAGGGATTTAACTGTTCCGTTACAGGCCAGCGGCAGGTGAAAACGGCACCCTGGCCTTCGATGCTCGCTGCCTTGATTTCGCCTCCCGTGGTATCGGCGATGAATTTTGCCTGCGCCGCCCACTGAACCGCCAGATTATCTTTATATTTTCTTTCCTCGCTGCGTACCATCCATACGGTTAAAATAAAAAAACTTCCTATCAGGTATCAGTATACAAGGAATACCTTAATGCGGTAGTTCATGATTCCGGACTGTAATAATAAATTCAGGATTACCGGGATCTTTTTCAATCTTTTCCCGCAGCCATCTGATATGGACATCGATTTTACTGCCATCGCCGGTATTATCCCCGCTCCAGATATTTTCCAAGATCTGCTCCCTGGTAATAATGCGGCCTTTGTTTTCCATCAAGAGCTGCAGCAAATCGAATTCCTTCACGGCCAAAGATATTTCTTCATCGCTTATATATGCCTGCCGTTTGGCCGTATCAAGCGTAATCTCCATGTTGACAAGGATCTTTTGCCCAGGCATTGCTTTATTCCGGTTTTCCCGTCTTCTCAACAGCACTTTTACCGGGCTATAAGCTCTTGGATGCTGAAAGGTTTGGTAAGGTAGTCGTCCGCCTTTATCTCCAGACCCAGAACCTTGTCTATTTCGCTTTCCCGGGCGGTCAAAATAATTACCGCGGGCTTCATGGGAAGTAACGATATTTTTTGCAAATCGAAAAACCGTCTCCACCAGGAAGCATCAGGTCCAATACAAGCAAGTCCGGTTTAAACACGCCCAACTGCTCCCAAACCGCTTCTCCATCGTAAACGGCGGCAACACCATAGCCTTCGCCGCGCAGCCGTTGGGCGAGAACATCCGCAATGCTCCTTTCATCATCCACGACAAGTATTTTCCCCAAGCAGCTCCCTCCATACTACTCCAGAAAACAAGCCTGCCGATGCCTGTCGATTCATGATAAGCTGTTTTCATTATTTCGCTTGTGTCAGCGGAAGCCATCTTGACGACTGGTCAATACTTCTCCTGGGCCCCTGTGACAAGGAAAATTACCTTCTCCCCGATGTTTGTGGCATGGTCCCCCACGCGCTCTAAAAACCGCGCTACGAAAAGCAGGTTGATGGCCTGCATCACTTCTTCCGGGGATAGTCCTTTTTGCACCAGGGATGCGATATCTAGAAATACTTGCTCATAAATCCGGTCCATATCGTTATCCCTGCGGCAGTTTTCCCGGGCTTTCTCTGCGTCCCTCTCTATGAAAGCCTGCATTGCTGCGTGCACCATATCTTCGGCCAACGCGGCCATGCGCGGTATGTTTATCAATGGTTTGACCGGCTTTTGCCCGCCGATCCGGAGCGTAATCTCAGCGATATTTACGGCATGATCGGCAATGCGCTCCAGGTCCGTAGCCATCTTCATGGTAGTGGTCAAAATCCTGAGATCACTTGCAATCGGCTGCTGGCGGGCGATCGTCCTGAAGCATTCGTCCTCGATCTCCAGAAAAAGGCCGTCGATTGCCTCATCTCCTGCAATAACCCGCTGAGCCAGGCCGAGATCTTGAGCCGCAAGGGAGGAAACGGCCGAATTTATGCTTTCCTCGGTCCTGTTGCTTAAATTCAGCAATTTATCCTGCAATTGCCGTAATTCCTGGTCGAATTTCTCGCGCATCTCTGTCACCCCGTTGATGATGCATTATACCGCAGAAAATTTTTAACCGAACCTTCCCGTCAAGTATTCTTCGGTGCGGCGGTCCCGCGGATTGGTCATCATCGTATCGGTCTGGCCGTATTCCACCAGTTCCCCCAGGTAGAAAAAACCCAGAAACTGGGAAACTCTGGCCGCCTGCTGCATATTATGCGTCACCATAATTATGGTATATTTATTACGCAATTCCGAGATTAATTCCTCTATTTTCGCAGTAGAAATAGGGTCCAGCGCGGAACAGGGTTCGTCCATCAGAAGCACCTCGGGCTCAACGGCCAGCAAGCGTGCAATGCACAATCTCTGCTGCTGCCCGCCGGACAGCATCAGCGCCGATTTATGCAGCCGGTCCTTCACTTCTTTCCATAAGGCCGCGTTCTGCAAGCTTTTTTCCACTATTTCCGCCAGGCGCCGCCTGTTCTTGATTCCATGAATGCGCGGACCGTAGGAGATATTATCAAAAACGCTCATGGGAAAGGGATTGGGCTTTTGAAACACCATGCCCACCCTTTTTCTTAACAGCGCCACGTCTACTTTCGGTCCGTATAAATCATCATCATCCAGAAATATTTGACCTTCAATCCTTACATTTTCCACCAGATCGTTCATGCGGTTTATGGTGCGTAAAAAAGTGGTTTTACCGCACCCCGAAGGACCGATTAAAGCTGTTATATTGCATGCGTTTATTTTCATACTCACGTTTTTTAACGCCTGAAAACCGCCGTAATAAAGGTTAAGGTTTTGAGCGCTAATTTTGGCCGCTTTGTTGAGCATCGAAAAATCCTCCTGTAAGCCGGGATCCCCTGTGCTTGCTTTGTCATATTGCATTCCTAGTACTTAGTTTCCAAAATAACTATAATTGCATTGGCCAAAGTTTCCGTGTGTGCATTGCGATTGGATGGTATCGCAACTCAAAGGCATTTATGAGACTAAGTACTAGTTGCGATACGCGCGGGTCTTCCACCAATGCCCTAACAAATTGAGGACTAAGACCATAATTATCAGAACCGCCGCGGTACCGTAAGCCCTTTCCATGGACAACCCCTCGACGGCCAGGGTATATAAATGAAGCGTCATGGGCTTGACGGGTTCCATAAGACTTCCCGGTATATTCAGGGATGAGCACACTAAAAGCAAAGCGGCGGATTCTCCCGCGATCCTGCCGATGCTGAGCAGGATCCCGGTGACGATTCCGGGAAGAGCCGCAGGGAGTATCACCTTGTGAACGGTGGTCCAGAGCGTCGCTCCCAGTGCCAGGCTTGCTTCCTTGTATCCGGGATCAACCGCCCGGATCGCTTCTTCGGAAGTGCGGATGACGGTCGGCAGCACGATCATCGCCAGCGCCAGCGCGCCGGAAAGGAGCGAAAAACCGAATTTCAGAAAAACCGCGAAGAACGCGTAAGCGAATAATCCGAATACAATCGACGGGATCCCCGCCAGTGTTTCCGTAAAAAACCTGATGGCGTAGATCCATTTACCCTGCCTTTGGTATTCGGTGAGATAAATCGCCGCCCCCACCCCCACAGGAGTGGCGATGAACATGGACAGGATTGTTAAATAAACGGTCCCGATGATGACGACGGAGATCCCTCCCCCACGCCCCATCCGCTCGGGGGCGGTGAGGAGAAATCTTGCGTTTACCACCGGCCATCCCTGCCACATGATGTATAAAACTATCCAAGCCAGGATGAGGATGGTGACGATAGCCGTCAGCCACAGGATCGTGAAAGCGACGTTTTGTTCGATGCGCGCGGCTTTTCTCACCCTTTCGCCCCCTTGCTGCGGCTTAAAAATAAAACCAGGCTGTTTAACAGGGCGATAAAAAGAAAAAGCAGGATCCCGTTGGCGAAAAGCGCCACGCGGTGATCTCCCGACGCATAGCTCATATCCTGTCCTATGGAGCCGGTAAGGGTGCCCCCGGCATCCAGGATACTCCCCGGCATCATGGGCCGGTTCCCTGTCACCATCAGCACCGCCATGGTTTCCCCCAGCGCCCTTCCCATGCCCAGAATTACCGCGGCTGTAAGGCCGTTCCGGGCGGCGGGGATTAAAACCTTGTATATTGTTTGCCATAACGTGGCTCCCATGGCCAGGGACCCTTCCATGTATTCCCGGGGGAGGGCGCGCAGAGCATCCACTGAAACGCTGATAATGTTGGGCAGGATCATGATCCCCAGAACAATCGCCCCGGTAAGCAAGGTTAACCCGGTATTATGAAAAATGCCGGCGATATAACACCTGATCACCACCAGCCCGAAAAAACCGTAAACCACCGACGGAATCCCCGCCAGCATGGAAATGGCCGGCTGCAATATCCGGGTCATGAATTTGGGCGAGAGATATACCAAAAAAACTGCGCATCCAAGGCCGAAAGGCACAGCCCAGGCAAGTGCGCCGAAAGTGACGTAAAGGGAACCCGCAATGAGAGGCAAAACCCCGAACTGGCCAAGATAAGGTTGCCACGATTGGCCAAAGATATAATTGAAGATACCCACTTTGGCGATGATGGACCAGCCTTCCTTCCAAATGAACGCTATAATCAGGATAATGCTTAAAACAGCGGTCAACGCCAGGGACATCAAAATCAACTGAATAATGAATTCGGCATTATGCTTGCGATATTTATCTGACACTTACCAAACCTTCTTCGGCGATGATTTTTTGCCCGGCCCCGTCCAGCACAAAATCGATAAACTTTTTAACCTCCCCCGCCGGGGCGTTTTTGGTGAGAAAAAGAAATGGACGCGCCAGCAAGTAACTGCCGTTTCTAATATTTTCCACGGACGGGGCCGCGCCGTTGACGCCTATTCCTTTCATCTTCTCATCAAGAGCGGAGAGGGATATATACCCTATGGAATATCCGGTGTTGACGACCGTTTGCTTCACTGTACCGGTGCTGGCCTGCACCAGCGCTTCCTGGAAAATAGGGGTTTTATCCATCACCAATTCCTCAAAAGCCCCACGGGTTCCCGAACCAGCCTCTCTGGTCACCACGATTATTTCATGGTCCGGGCCACCGACCTCCCTCCAGTTCCGCATGGATCCGCTGAAAATACCTTTAAGCTGCGTTATGTTCAGGGATTTGATTTTTAATTCCGGATGAACGATTACCGCGATTCCGTCCCTGGCGATGACAATTTCGTGCAATCCTTTCTCATCGGCCGCAAGTTCCCTGGAACTTGCGCCGATATCAGAGATGCCGTCGATAACCGCCCTGATCCCGGCGCTGGAGCCTCCGCCCTGCACGAAAATCTTGCAGCCGGGATTCTGCTTTTGATACTCCCCGGCCAGGATCTCCGCCACCGGCTGCACGGAGGTTGATCCGGATATATTTATAATTTTTTGCTTGGGTCCGAAACATCCCGCCGACATAAAGGGAATCATCATAAAAAAGACTAACAGTTTCGTATGCGTATCCCATCCGCCCTTTCTTCAGGGATTTATATTTTGGCATTCCCAATATAAATATATTAGAGGAAATTTAAACGGAATTAAATAGCATATTAATAAATTGTTAAAGGTTTTACCGTTCAATTTTATGAAAGGCAATTGCGTTGTTGCCTTAATTCAAGATCTGCCGCTAAATATAGTGTATGGCGGCCATTGGCTATCGATATTTTGTGGCAAGACGTAAAATTAGTATTACAACGCAAATTGTTTATGCAAATTGTTCTATAATAATGCCTGAAGTTCCGGGCCGGAAAAATAGCCTGTCAGATCCAGCGCTTCTGCTTTCCCCCCCTTTTTTCCCCTGATAAAAAGAAAAATATATCTCCCGGTTTGCTTTATAAGACCGGCCCCCGGCCTGAGGCGCAAGGAGGCTTCAGGCGGAGGCGCGCTGAATATTGCCGCAGTAACTCGGCGCCCGAGATCCCTGGTGGAAAGCCCCGATAATTGCGGTATGTTATTTCCACGGGCGGCCATATCCGCCAGCGTGCGGAGCAGCTTCTTCTTATCCGCCATACGCCCGTTTAAAAACGCCGGCGGATCCCCTTCCTCCCAGAGAAGATAATCATACAGCAATACTTCTCCCGCTGTTTTTACGCATGCGGGATAATGCGTCCGGATAAATTCGTCCAGATACACGTAAACGATCCCGCTTTTATGCGCGATTAAATGATATCCTCTCCGTTTCCACCAATCTCCCAATTCCAGGTATAAATGAAAAGGTTCCTTTCCGCTTGCCGCAAGCAAATAGTCGAGTGTATGATCCGCGCGGTGGCTGTTGTATATCCGTTCGATAATTTCCTCCACGCATTTCCACCGCCGGAGCTCCTTATAACTCAACCATTTAGTGCACAGCACTTCGTAAGGGGCCTCATCGGCATACTCAATCCCGTAAAGAGCGGCTCTTTCCCTCAGATCCGACCCTTTCAGCAATTTTAAAAAACCCAGTTGCAACCGGCCGGGAGCAAGATCATATACATCGTTGAAGGATCTTCCCAGCGCCGCCCAATCCTCCTCAGGCAGTCCTGCGATCAAATCCAGATGCAAATGTATATTGCCCATTTCCTTGAGCTTCCGAAAATTTTCCGCCAGCCGGTTAAAGTCCATGCGCCGGTTGATACAGGCAAGCGAGGGCTGATGGGTGGACTGTACTCCGATCTCAAATTGAAACAGGCCGGGCGGCGCTTTTTTTAACGTCCGAAACATCCCTTCGGTAAAATAATCCCCGCTGATTTCAAAGTGAAAATTAGTCCGGCCCGCATGAGTCATCAAAAAATCCCAGATTTCCACCGCTCTTTCCGGATGGCAGTTGAAAGACCGGTCCACCAGCTTCACCTGCGCCACGCCGCACTTGGTGAATTCCAGCAAATCCTTCTTAACCCTATCGAGCGGGAAATACCTTACGCCCGGTTCCAGCGCGGACAAGCAAAATCCGCACCTGTAGGGGCAACCGCGAGAAGTCTCATAATAAATCATTTTATCCCGGACCTTACTTAGATCATATTGGTAAGGGCGCGGGATTATCCCAAGGTCTTCCATGACGGGGCGGGGGGGATTCGCGAAAACCCGGCCGTTTTCCCTGTACACCAAGCCTGTTATGGAATCGAGCCCGCCCTTTCCCGCCAGAAGATTCTCCAGCAGGAAATAAAAAGTCTGCTCCCCCTCCCCGGCCACGATACAATCCACCGCGGGGTTTTTTTCCATGACATCCAGGGCGTCATGCGATACTTCGGGCCCGCCCAGGACGATCCGGACCTCCGGAGCGATTTTTTTAAGCCTCCGGCATAACGCCATAGTCTGTTCGCCATTCCAGATGTTCACGGAAAAGCCCACCAGATCGGCCCGTACATCGTAAATCTCATTTAAAATCACTGCAAGATTCTGGTTGATGTTGAACTCGCGGATTTCCAAATCCGGCACGAGCGGCCGGACATATGCCTTTAGATACCACAAGGCCAAGCAGGTATATGTATATCTGGCATTCAAAGTGGTGAGAAGAATTTTCAACTTCATCTTCCTCCATTATGCCTCTTGATTGAATATCGCGCCCGTGCGCGCAATTCATAATGAAAGCGCCGGTTTGACTAAGTTCCTGGTCCGGTTCCAGCAAACAAGCGGGCCTCCTGGCCAGATCATAGCATAATGGCCCATGTATGGCAAGTTGCAGGCCGCTTTATCCGCATCCCGCAAAATTCGCGCCTTGATCCGGAAAACAAGCCGGCAATGGCATAAGGCAAAAGAAGGATTTTTTAACATATGGCGCGAATATGGAAGTACAATCTCTTAAGCGCAGATTTTGAAAGTGCGCCGGATTTTGCAGAGAGGTGAAAGCGATTGACCGGAGCAAGAATTTTCTTACGGTCAAGAAAACAATCCATAAAAAATAATCCGCAAAAAAATAAAGCAGAAAGGTGGAATGGAAATGTCAAAAACGCTTGTTGTTAAATTATCCATGTTTTTGATGGCCGGCATCCTGGCAACTACGGCCGTATATGGAGCGCAGACCAATCCAATCAAAATCGGAGCGTTTCTTTCCATCACAGGCCCCAACGCCCCGCTGGGCACGCCGGAAAAAGAGACCCTGCTGATGGTGGAAGAGCAGATCAATAAAAACGGCGGTGTCAACGGCCGTCCCGTCCAAGTAATCATCGAAGACGACGGCAGCGAACCGACCAATGCTGTGAAAGCCGCGAAAAAGCTTCTTGAACAGGACAAGGTCTGCGTACTGATCGGCAGCAGCGGCACCGGAACCACCATGGCAGTGGTGGGTTTGGCGGCGGATGCAAAAGTCCCCCTGGTCAGTTGCGCGGCGGGCATTCCCATCACCGTGGACTCTACGGACCCCAAGGCCCCGGCAACCAGGAAATACATATTCCGCACGCCCCAGACGGATGTCACCGTCATGAACAAGATCCTCGATTATCTGAAACGCAGCAAAATCAACAAGGTGGCCTTGATTTACGATTCCAACGCCTTTGGCGCCAGCGGCAAGGAACAACTGGACAAATTGGCGCCTGAATATAAAATTGATGTTGTCGCCGAGGAGTCTTTCAACACCAAAGATACGGATATGACCGTGCAGCTTAGTAAAATCAAAAATACCAAGGCGCAGGTCATTATCTGCTGGGGAACCAACCCCGCCCCCGCACTCATTACAAAAGCCGTGAAACAGATGGGGATAAAAATCCCGCTGATTCAAAGCCACGGGGTGGCCAACACCGCCTATCTCGAATTATCCGGCCCGGCCGCGAACGGCGTCAGGCTCCCGGCGGGCAAATTGCTTGTAGCCGAATCCCTGCCGGACAAGGACAAACAGAAGCCCGTTTTACTAGCATACGCCAAGGATTTTATGGCGAAGTACGGCCGGTCTGCGGACACTTTCGGCGGCCATGCCTGGGATGCCTTTTATATTGTGGTCAATGCGCTCAAAAAATCCGGCGAGGATCCTGAAAAACTCCGGGATGAAATCGAAAAAACCAAAAATTTCGTCGGCATCAGCGGTACCTTCACATTTACGCCCAAGGACCATGACGGTTTATCCCTGGATGCCGTCGTGATGGTGGAAATCAAAAACGGCAAATGGACTTTGCTCAAGCAGTAGCCGTTCATAAACCACCGAAAGAATAATTATTTTGCGGCTTAAAATCAAGCTCGAAAGTTAAGTTGAATAAATTAAGATACCTTTTACGGCATGATCCCACACCCGGTTCCTCCGGAACGCTGTTCGGGGGTGGGATCGGCCATTATTTTTAAGGAGCCTGCCATGACTTTCGCTATGTTCGTCCAATATTTCGCAAGCGGTATCGCCAGGGGCAGCGTATACGCCATTATCGCCCTGGGATTTACCTTGGTGTATAACACTTGCGACATCATTAATTTCGCCCAGGGTGAATTTGTCATGCTGGGCGCGATGATCGTTGCGGTGGTTTTTTATAAAATCCTGCATTTTCCTCTATTTTTGGCGGCGTTGCTGGCAGTTGTCTGCGTCGCTCTTATAGGATACCTGGCGGCCCGTCTCACTATTTACCCTCTAAGAGAAGCGTCGCCTCTCAATATGATCATCGCCACCATCGGACTGTCCATCCTGATCCGGGGAACGGCCATGAGTATTTGGAGCAAAGATCCCCAGAACCTTCCGGCCTTTTCGGAACAAGGGCCGGTAAATCAAATTTGCCGCAATATCCTGGATAAAACCGGCATCTATATTGACCCGCAAAACATCTGGATCCTGATTTTCGCTTTGATCGTAATGAGCGCAATGATCCTGTTTTTTAAATTCACCATCACAGGCCGGGCCATGCGCGCCTGCGCCCAAAACAGGATTGGCGCCCAGATATGCGGCATCAAACCTTCCTGGATGATGATTTACGCATACGTGCTCAGCGCCACCCTTGGAGCCGCCACCGGCATCGTGATCGCCCCCCAGACCACGGCGCAGTACGATATGGGTGTAATGCTGGGTTTGAAAGGATTTTGCGGGGCGATTATCGGCGGGCTTTTTTCTTTCCCCGGAGCCATCATCGGCGGCCTCCTGCTGGGGATGTCCGAATCCCTGGGCGCGGCGCTGTGCCAGTCCGAATTCAAGGATGCCATCACATTCTTTATTTTATTATTGGTTTTATACTTGAAACCTGCGGGAATTTTCGGGAGAAAACAACATGCTACGTAATAACTTTACGCCCCTGCTTGCTTTACTGGTCCTTGTCTTATTAGGCTTCGCTTTTATAAAAGACGCCTATATTTTAAATATTCTGACCTGCGTGGGCCTTAATGCATTGATCGCTATAGGTTTGAACCTGCTCATGGGCTATACCGGGCAAATTTCATTGGGACACGCCGGTTTTTTCGGCCTTGGAGCCTATATCAGCGCAATCTTATGTGTTTCATACCATCTGCATCCTTTGTTCTCCATGTCAATCGGCATTATTTGCGTAAGCCTTCTGGCTTATGCCGTCGCGGTACCCACCTTGAAGCTTAAAGGGCATTACCTGGCCATGGCCACCCTCGGCCTTGGCATGATCATTCAAATCTTCATGTCCGGATTGGCTCCTCTTACCGGAGGTCCTTCAGGATTCACGGGCATACCTTCCATCGTGATAAATCAACCGGTCATGTCGGGTATACGGCCTTTTTTCTTAATATGGTGGATTTCGGTAAACATAACCCGGATGCTGCAAGGTCTCCCCGCCGCCGCGACTAATGAACTGGCTCTCACCGGGGACCGTACTTTTTTCCTGATCTTCTGGATATCTATTATAGTAATCCAAATCGCCATCCTGAACCTGATTAATTCCAAGATCGGTCGTACACTGCTGGCCATACACAGCAATGAACCGGCGGCGGAGGCCCTAGGTGTGGACGCCGCCCTCTACAAGCAAAAAATATTCGCCGTCAGCGCCGGGCTTGCGGCGTACGCCGGAGGGCTTTACGCTTTTTATATCAAATTCATCAGCCCGGAGACTTTCGGATTTCCTTTTTCCGTAACCCTGGTCACCATGGTGGTGGTGGGAGGAATGGGCAGCATCTGGGGCCCGGTGTTGGGTGCGTCTTTTCTAACCGTTTTGCCGGAACTGCTCCGGCATGTCTATGTCGGAAACCGCAAACTGTATGATTATGAAATGGTCATTTACGGCATTATACTCATCCTTACCATTATGTACATGCCGAAAGGCTTATCGGAAGCCTTTACAAAACTCACATCCATCCTTGGAAAAAGGTGGTCGAAATTTTGGAAAACTTGTTAAGGCTGGAAGAAGTGACTAAAAGTTTCGGGGGATTAAAAGCCGTCTCCGCGCTCAGCTTCGATGTCCCCCGGAACAAGGTCAAGGCTCTGATAGGCCCGAACGGCGCGGGAAAAACCACCGTGATCAACCTGATCTCAGGCATCTTCCCCCCTACCGCCGGGAATATCCTATTTAAAGGGAAAAGCCTGCTCAAAACGGCCTGTCACCGTATTTCCCGACTGGGCCTTGTGCGCACTTTTCAGAATGTACGGCTGTTCACCAACCTGACCGTCCTGGAAAACGTGATGGTAGGCCGCCACCGTTTTTTATCCGGCGAATTCGCCGCCTGCATCGCCAAAACCGCCGCTGTTTTGGCCGCGGAAAAAAAAAGCCGGGAAGCTTCCATGGAAGCCCTTGAACTGGTCGGTTTGGCGGACAACGCCGGACACCTGGCGGGTGAATTGCCTTTCGGAAGGCAGCGTTTGTTGGAGCTTGCCAGGGCTTATGTGACTCAACCGCAATTACTGATATTGGACGAACCGGCCGCAGGTCTCAGCTCTTTCGAACGGGAGGATCTGGCCGGCGTGATTGTGAAACTCAGGGCTACAGGCATCACCATCCTTATTGTTGAACACGATATGGATCTGATTATGTCATTATCCGACGAGATCGTAGTAATGGAATACGGAACCAAAATCGCCGAGGGATCCCCGGAGCAGATCCAGTCCGATCCAAAAGTAATACAGGCTTACCTTGGAGAGGAGGACCTCCGTGCTGAACATTAAAAGCCTTTTTGCCGGATACGGCGCCATCGAAGCGCTTCACGGCCTTTCGTTGCATGTAAATCCTGGAGAACTGGTGGTTTTGCTGGGCGCAAACGGCGCAGGAAAATCCACCCTTCTCTCCTGCATCAGCGGCCTGCTTGGTGATTGGCGGGGGGACATCACCCTCGGAAATCAGGAAATCCCGCATGGAAAACCGGAAAGCTCCGTGGCCATGGGCATTACCCTGGTACCTGAAAAAAGGGAACTCTTCCCGCAAATGTCCGTATATGAACACTTGACTTTGGGCGCATTCCACCGATCCCGCGGCCCGGCGCGGAAGCGGATAAAAGATGACATGGAACGCATTTACAGGCTTTTCCCTGTTCTTGACGAAAGAAAAGAGCAGCCGGCGGGGACCTTGTCCGGCGGCCAGCAGCAAATGCTGGCCATAGGACGCGCCCTGATGAGCGCACCGCGGCTGCTGCTCCTGGATGAACCTTCCCTGGGGCTTGCTCCTCTGGTTATCCGGGAGATATTTGACGCCATCGCTTTTTTAAAAGAACAGGGCATGACCATCCTCCTGGTAGAGCAAAATGCCCGCCTGGCGCTAAAATATGCGAACCGGGGGTATGTCCTGGAAAACGGGCGCCTGATCCTCCAGGGGACCGCCGAAGAGTTGTCCGCCGACACCGAAATCAAACGGGCTTATCTGGGTAAAAACACAAAGGGCTTTTTGGCCTGAGCGGAGGGATAAACTTGAACGAATCGATTTTACCGCGCTATACGCCGGATGAATTGAAGCAACTGCAGTTGGAGCGTTTACAAGCCGCATTGAACAGGGCGTATATGAACATCCCCGCCTACAAAAAGAAGCTGGATCAGGCCGGAATCCCGCCAGAACGCGTGATCTCCCTTGAAAACCTTACGGAGCTTCCTTTCACAACCCGCCGGGAGTTATTGGATAATTATCCTTACAACATGTTTGCGGTAACGCTCAGGGAAATCGTTAGGGTCCATTCCATCAGCCAGTTTTCAGGAAAACCCATAGTGGTCGGCTACACCGGAAACGACTTGCGCAATCTGCGGGAGATTACCGCGCGGACCTTATGCATGGCCGGAGTAACCAGGGATGACATCGTCCAAATCACCTATCAGCAGGGGATGTTTCTAAGCGCACTGGGATTACAGCAGGGCGCCGAATATCTGGAGGCGGCCGTGGTGCCCGTCACTGCGGAGAACTTTGATGAAGAATGCCTTTTATTAAAGGATTATAAAATATCCGTGCTGGTGACACTGCCCAGCTTCGCCCTGAGACTCGGCCGGGCTGTGCGGAATCTTCACATACACCCCAATGAATTGAATCTAAGGCTTTTGATACTGGGGGGTGAGCCGTGCCCGGAAGAGATGCGGGCAGAGATCGAAAAACTGCTCCCCGTGAAAGCTTTTATCTTTTACGGCAGCGATGAACTGATGGGGCCGGGAATTGCTTCCGAATGCAACAGCCATCACGGTCTGCACCTTTGGGAAGATCATTTTCTGGCGGAAGTTATCGATCCCTCCAATGGAATCGCCGCACCTGAAGGACAGGAAGGGGAGCTTGTGATCACCACCCTCACCAAAGAGGCCTATCCCCTGATCCGCTACCGCACCGGAGAAAAAACCGCCTTTATTCCCTGCCGGTGTATGGATGCGGACTTCCGGGCCATCAAGAATATCACCGGAAGGGCGGACGACGGTTTTCTGGTGCGCGGTCTTTATCTTTCAACGCAGCATCTTTCAGAAATGCTGGGGGAAATCGAAGGAACCGCTCCGGAATTCATTTTGCTGATCAACTCGCCTGAAGACAAAGAGGAACTGGAATTATGGGTAGAGATCGAAGAGAAGCTTTTCGGAGACACTTTAAAGCATATTCAGAAAATGGAAGGCCAGATCATCCGGGAATTCACTAAACGCGCCAATTTATCCGTGCGCGTAAAAGTGGTCGAGCCGAAAACCATCATGAATACTTTCGGTTTTTCCCGACGAATAATCAATTCCGCACTTAAGAAACCATGAAAATCATTGTCAACTGATTACTGAGCACTGTTCACCGATTTACGCCCTGGGATGGGCCTTGTCGTATACATTTTTCAGTTTCTCCCTGGTCACATGAGTGTAGATCTGGGTTGTGGAAATGTGGGCGTGTCCCAGCAGTTCCTGGACAACCCGCAGATCTGCGCCGTTGTTCAGCAGGTGGGTGGCGAAAGTATGACGCAAAGTATGAGGCGAAATATGTTCGTTGATCCCCGCTAAAATCCTAAGCCGTTCAAGGATCCTTCGCACGCTTCTCGCACTGAGCCGGGTGCCCCGGTAGTTTAAAAAAACCGCTTTTTCTTCCTCGGGCCGGGGGCTGCCTTTCAAGAGAAAAGGTCTTTCCTTGCGCAGGTAAACATACAGGCTTTTCAGCGTCAGATCGCCGATGGGAACAAGGCGCTCCTTGCGGCCTTTACCGAAAATCCTGAGGCAGCCAAGGGATGAATCCATACTTTCCAGATTCAAACCCACCAGTTCGCTGACGCGCAATCCGCAGCCGTATAAAACGTCGATCAAGGCCAAATCTCTTATGGAAAGCCGCTTTTCCCTGCCGGGAGCTTCCAACAGACCGTTCATCTGCTCCGGAAAAAGAAATTTGGGCAGCCGGTTCTCTTGTTTAGGCGTAAGGACATCCTTCACGGGATTGACATTTAAGATTTGCTCCCTGCATAGGAACTTGAAAAAGCTCCTGAGCGTCGAAAGCTTGCGGGCGATGGAGGCGCGCTTTAACCCCCGTTTTTGCAAAAAGGCGAGATAACCCCGGAATACCAAGTGGTTTAAACCTTCAAAGGTTTTTATTTTTTCCGATTCCAGGTATGAAGCGAACTGCAGCAAATCTCGGCAGTAGCTCTCCGTGGTGTGGGGAGAAGCCGCTTTCACTGCGCGCAGGCAATTTAAAAACTGTTCGAAATAGTCATCAAGCCACATGATGGCACCTCGCAAAATTATGGTTCAAAAATAGTAGAGGAATCCAGAAGACAGAAGTCAGAATATTGGAGATAAAGACAAATTCAGTATTCTATCCCTCTCAACAATTACCCTCGTTAATAAATTCCTGCAAATCCTTCAAAGCCATTTCCGCATGCCGGGCAGCCCTCTGACGCCTTCCCGGCACTTTCACTGGGGGAAACAGGCCGAAATTTACATGCATCGGCTGAAAAAACTTTTCTTCCGCAAAGCATATATAATGAATCAAAGCCCCATGGGCGGTGGTTTTCGGGAATACAACCGCTCGCAATCCTCTTGCCAGTCTGGCGGCGTTAATTCCCGCCACTAGACCTGCGGCGGCCGACTCCATATAGCCCTCAACTCCGGTGATTTGCCCGGCAAAAAAAATCTCCTTATCGGCCTTCCATTGCAATGTCGGTTCCAACAGACGGGGGGAATTGATATAGGAATTCCTATGCATTACACCCAGCCTGACGAACCGGGCATTCTCCATGCCCGGAATCATTCGGAAGACTCTTTGCTGCTCCCCCCATTTCAAACGTGTCTGAAATCCCACCATGTTGTACAGCGTTCCGGCGATATTATCCCGGCGCAATTGCACCACCGCATACGCCCCTTTGCCGGTGCGGGGATCGATCAATCCTACCGGTTTCATCGGCCCGAAACGCAAGCTGTCCCGGCCGCGCGACGCCAGTTCTTCCACAGGAAGACAGTCCTCAAAGAACACAGCCTTTTCAAAAGGATGCAATACGGCTTTTTCCGCGTTTACTAGTTCCTCCCAGAAGCGTTCATACTCCTGCCGGGTAAAAGGGCAGTTTAGATAAGCCCCTTCCCCCTTGCCGTAGCGCGAAGCGGGGAATATTTTATCCATATCCAAAGAGTCGCAGGCTACAACCGGCGCTGCGGCGTCATAAAAATAAAAGCTTTTTTCTCCGGTGGATTTTTGCAGCGCTTCAGCCAATGCGGGGGATGTTAAGGGGCCGGTGGCAATGATGGTTGGACCCGGCGGAATCTCTTTGATTTCCTGCCGGAATATGGTGATTTGCGGTTGCTCCTCCAACTTCGCCGTGATCTCCCGTGAAAACTGCTCCCTGTCCACGGCAAGAGCCCCCCCTGCCGGCACTTTGCATCTGTCAGCGGCGGCCACTACAAGCGAATGGAGCATGCGCATTTCTTCCTTCAATAATCCGGACGCATTTTCCAGTGAAGATGCCCCAAAAGAATTACTGCACACAATTTCAGCGCACCATCCCGTCCGGTGGGCGGGGGTTGTTTTTTCCGGCCGCATTTCATACAAGCTTACCTTAATTCCCCTTGCGGCAATCTGCCAGGCGGCTTCACTCCCTGCCAGCCCTGCTCCGATTACATTAACCGTCCTGTCCATCGGCGTTTTTTTCGTAAACGACCTGGTGGCCGCAGCCGGGTTTGGCGCATTCCAAGACTTGGCGGCCGCCGCTTTTCTTTTGCAGACAAAATGTACCGCATTTTTCGCATTTGTAATCCGAAGGCTTCTGCCATACCACAAAAGTGCATTTGGGATACTGGCCGCACCCGTAAAAAATTTTTCCTTTTTTAGAGCGCCGTTCCATTATTTTTCCGCCGCACAAGGGGCAGTCCACGGACAATTCCCGGCGGATGGGTTTGGTGTTTTTGCATTGGGGGTAACCGGGGCAGGCCAGAAACCTGCCGAATCTGCCCCGCTTATAAACCATCCGCCGGCCGCACAATTCGCAGACGACATCGGAGGGTTCATCCGGGATAACCACTTTTTGCAGCTTGTTTTTGGCTTCCTCCAGCGTCCGGGAGAAGGGAATATAAAACTCCGAAAGCAAAGCCACCCAATCCGCTTTGCCCGAGGCCACCTCATCCAACTTTTCCTCCATTCCCGCGGTAAAGTCGATATCAACAATGGACGAAAAATTCTCCTTAAGCAAATTTACCACAATTTCACCCAATTCGGTGGGTTCAAACCTTTTCTTGGCATAAACCACATATTCCCTTTTTCGAATGGTCTCAATAATGGGGGCGTAAGTACTCGGCCGGCCGATGCCGTTTTCTTCCAATGCCTTGATTAACATAGCTTCCGTATATCGTGGAGGGGGCTGCGTAAAATGCTGCCTGGGCTGAAGCTCCTTCAACTTCAACCGCTCCCCTTCCGAAAGCGGAGGAAGGATGTCCCCTTCCTCCTGCTCCTTGGTTTCCTCATCCAGGCTTTCTTCATAGACGGCCAGGTATCCCTGGAATTTTACGGTGGATCCGGCTGCTCGAAAGACTCCCGCTCCGGCTTTGATGTCCACGCTGACCGTATCGATAAGCGCCGCTTTCATCTGGCTGGCGACAAACCTGTCCCAGACCAGTTTATATAAATGCCATTGTTCCTTGCTCACGTAGTTTTTAATCTCTTCGGGCGAAAGGTTGACGTCCACTGGGCGGATCGCTTCATGTGCTTCCTGCGCCGCAACAGCTTTTGTCTTATATGCCGGAGGTTTTTCCGGCAGATATCCGGCGCCGAATTTCTGCCGGATATAATTTGCGGCTGCAGCCTGCGCCTCTTCGGATATCCGTACTGAATCCGTGCGGATATACGTCACCAGGGCGATATGCCCCTTATCTTTGATCTCCAGCCCTTCATAAAGTTTTTGAGCGATGGACATGGTTTTATACGCGGAATAGCCCAGTTTGCGGGAGGCCTCCTGCTGCAAGCTGCTGGTGGTAAAAGGAGCATTGGGATTGCGAACCCTTTCCCGGGTTTTAACGGATTGTATGCGGTAGTCGGATCCGGCCAGTTCACCTGCAATGCTTTTCGCCTCGGATTCTGACCGGATGTCGATTTTTTGCCCGTTAAAAGTAATGAGTTTTGCCGGAAACTGCTCCTCCCTGCCGGTAAGGCAGAAAGCGGTGATGCTCCAGTATTCCTTTGGGATGAAACTGCGGATCTCCGCTTCCCGCTCACAAATTAACCGGACGGCAACTGATTGTACACGTCCGGCGCTCAATCCCCGGCGAACCTTGTGCCAGAGCAAAGGGCTTAATAAATAGCCCACCAGCCGATCTAAAATACGCCTCGCCTGTTGGGCGTCCACCAGGCGAGGATCGATCTTTCGCGGATTATTTATGGCGTTTTGCACGGCTTTCTGAGTGATCTCGTTGAATGTAATACGGTATGTGGTCGCAGGAGGCAGATTTAAAAGAGCCGATATATGCCAGGCAATGGCTTCACCTTCCCTGTCGGGGTCGGTTGCAAGATAGATCCGGTCCGATTTCTTCACTGCCTGGCGCAACTCCTGAACTACCTTGCCTTTGCCCCGGATGGCGATATATTTGGGCGCGAAATTGTTATCGACATCTACGCCGAACTGGCTGCGCGGCAGATCCCGCACGTGCCCCAGAGAAGCCTTGATGGCGTATCCTTTGCCGAGGAATTTTTCCAGAGTTTTTGCTTTAGCCGGCGATTCCACTATTACCAAGTTTTGAGGCAACGACCGATCCCTCCGGAGCAAAATTAGCGCTGCAGCCGTATTGTTGCTGCCGCGGGGGATGCAAAGTAGCGCCGTCAACCAATTCCTGCGGCAACGCCATATATTAATTAGCGAAATACTTAAAACCGTTTGCCACGGCCGGCAGTATCATCATCAGCCTGCTTTCGTCCTTAACCACTTGCATAATCAATTCATCCATATCTTTGTCGGAAATCTCCCCGTCCATGGCCATCATTTCCATCAATAGCATTTCCATTTCCGGAGGCGTTATAAGCCCGGTGCCCTGGTAATGCAATATTCTTTCTTGAACCTCCAGAGGTATCCTGATCCTTTCCAGAGGGCTGAAGACACGGAAATACAATGCGCCCTGATCCTTCGATTGCGCCGGTTCGGGGATCGACAGGATCAATCCCAGAGCGGTATCAATATCGCTGACATTGAAACCCTTAGCCATCAAATCTTCCTTAAGTTGATGCTCGTTATATTTCTTGTCGTGTGTAATCAATAAAACAAAATTCAAAATTTCCATAACGCGCTCGTTCATTTCCTTTCCTCCCCTCTAATTTTATTCAGTTTTTATTTATTTCGGCATTTTTCGGCTGATACTTGATTATTTTTCTGGATTCTGGAATATTTTGTCGATGAAAGGAGGAAGGCGAAAAATCAAAAGTAATTTTACTTTCGCGCGCAATTTAACGCAGACGTAAAAACATTTTCCCCTCCGTCTGCCGGATTAAACCTTTGATCTCCATTATTGCCAGCAAGGCCTGCGCTTCAGAAGCCGCCAGTTCGCTTTGCCGGATAATCAGGTCGATATGCTTCGGCTGCCAGGAAAGGGTATCCCAGATTTTTTTCTCCATGCTATTCATCTCAATTTCTTCAACCGCCACTGTTGTCTCCTGGATCGGCAGATTCAACTGCTGCAGGATGTCCAAGTAGTTTTCCACGAGGAAGGCTCCCTGCTTCAGCAAGGAATGCGGCCCTTTGCTGTTTACGCTGGCGACCGCGCCCGGCACGGCAAAAACATCTCTCCCTTGCTCCAGAGCATGATCCGCCGTGATCAGCGCCCCGCTGTCATGCGCGGCCTCGACCACCACCACTCCCTTGGCCAGACCGCTGATAATCCGATTGCGCTGCGGGAAATAACCGGGCAATGGGCTGGTGCCTGGAAAATACTCGGATATGACAGCACCGTTCTTGATGATGTCCCGCATCAAGCCTTTGTTCTCCGGAGGATAAACCACGTCCGGCCCGCATCCCAGTACCGCGATGGTCCTGCCGCCGGCCATCAGCGCGCCGCGGTGCGCCGCAGAATCAATGCCCCTGGCCATGCCGCTCACAATGGTGATACCCTGGGAAGCCAAGTCAAAGGCTAATCTCTCCGTAAGCTGAATTCCTTCCATGGTCGGGGTCCGGGTCCCGACAACGGCTATGGCCAGTTCATCCTTTTCAACCAACTCACCCCGGTAATAAAGGATAAACGGCGGATCCGATATGTTGACCAGATTTACGGGATATTCGGGATCCCTGCTTAGCATCACTTTGGTTTGTGCGAAAAGAATCATCCGAAACAATTCTTCCGGATCGATCTTTCCTCGCATATCCACGATTTTCCGGGCCAGGGAAGCCGAAATCCCTTCGATCCTGGCCAGATTTTCCGCGGATGCTTCCCAGGCCTTCTGTGCGGAACCGAACTTTTTCAACATCTGATGAAGCCGCTTCGAACCCACGCCTTCCAGGTTGTGCAGGGCTACGGTATAGAGGCGCTCATCATCCATCGTTCTTAGCCTCCAGCTTCAGCCAGCAATAATTTATGCGGGCTTTTTTAAATGCTAATCTTTTTCCACAAAGATCGCCATCCTCCTTCTTTTAATCCATTATTTCTGCCGAAGGGTAAAAAAAACAGCGCCCGGCGCTGAATAGCCGCATTCATATTTACCGTTAAATCATCAATCATCCGTCGTGGGCCGGTTGTCTTTCTCCAGCTTACTTAGAAGCTCTTTCAATTGCTCCTCCCATTGCTCCTGATAGTAATGAAAAACTTCCTTTTTTACCAGGGAAACGGTCTGGCAGTTCAAGCAGGAAACGCCCAGCAGGCCTCCGCGTTTATGGACGATCTGGTGGGGGGTTTCCTGCTTGCAGCGGGGGCAATCGAAAACATGGTTGTCTGCGTCCGCCATCGTTACCACATCCATTTTTCACGCTGTTGATATTTTTCGTGGAAAACGTGGAAAATATACGACGGCCGGCACGGATTTTCTCATCAAATATCCCAGGAATTTTCGTCCTGAAAATAAAAATGAAACAATTATGCGGTGCATACAGCAAGAAGGATCATCGGACGCCGTTTGGTTTTTTCGTACAGGTATTTACCGATCTGATCCCGTATCTGATTTTTTAATGCGCTGAGTTCTTTTTCGGCCCTCGACAGATATTCATCGACGATCTGGCACACCTTGTCCCTGGATTCGCCTATCAGTTCTTCCGATTCTTTCATGTAAACGAAGCCTCTGGAGACGATCTCCGGTTTCGCAAGCAGGACGTTGCGCCGCAAATCCACGGCAAGGGTGATGATAAAAATGCCATCCTGCGCCAACTGTCTTCGCTCCTTGAGCACCATGTTCCCCACATCCCCTACGCCCAGGCCGTCTACAAGAATATTGCCGGCCGTGACTTTCCCTGATATCCTGGCCATCTGGGACGAGACCTCCAGGATATCCCCGATATTGGGGATAAAAATATTTTCCCCCGGTATGCCCAGTTCCGACGCCAACTGAGCGTGCTGAACCAGATGCCGGTATTCACCGTGCACGGGAATGAAAAACTTCGGCTTAACCATGTTGATCATCAATTTTAGTTCTTCCTGGCTGGCATGGCCCGAAACATGCACGCCCGAAACCGCTTCATAGATCACCTTGGCTCCCTGCTTGAAGAGGTTGTTGATGGTGTTGGTAACGAGTTTTTCGTTGCCCGGAATCGGCAGGGCCGAAATTATCACCAGGTCATCGGCGGAGATGCGGATTTTTTTATGCTCCAGAGCGGCCATCCGAGTAAGGGCGGACATCGGCTCACCCTGGCTTCCGGTGGATATGATTACAATCTCTTCAGGAGGATAATTGTCGATTTCCTCCAAATCCACTAAAATGCCCTCGGGAATTTGAAGATAACCCAGTTCCCTGGCGATGGAGGCCACGTTAATCATGCTCCTGCCCGCCAGCACCACGCGCCGTTGATTATTTACGGCAGCGTTGATGATCTGCTGGATGCGATATATATTGGAGGCAAACGTGGCCACTATGATCCTCCCTTTGGTCATCCGGAAATTTTCTTCAAAAATGTCCCCCACCGTCTTTTCCGACATGGTATACCCCGAACGGTCCGCATTTGTACTGTCCGAAAGAAGCACCAGCACCCCTTCCACACCGAGTTTTCCGAATTTATGCAGATCAGTCACGGCCCCCGCAATAGGGGTATAGTCTATTTTAAAATCCGACGTATGGACCACTACCCCGACGGGGGTATGAATGGCCAGCGCCACCACATCCGCGATGCTGTGGTTTACATGTATGAATTCCAACTTGAAGCAGCCCAATTCTAGCCGCCCTCCGGCTTTAATTTCATGCAGCGTTACGCGGGAAAGGTCGTGTTCGCGGAGTTTTTCCGCGACCAGTCCCAAAGTCAACTTGGTTCCGTAAACCGGCGTCTTGATCTGTTTTAAAAGATACGGCAGTGCTCCTATATGGTCTTCATGGCCATGGGTAACTACCACGCCCAGGATATCCTCCTGATGTTCCACCAGATATGTCATATCCGGAATGACCATATCTATACCCAGTAACTCGTCTTCGGGAAACTTCAATCCGCAGTCGATTACAATCATTCCCCTGCCGTATCGCACCACCAGCATATTTTTCCCAATCTCACCTATGCCGCCCAAGGGGATCAGGGACAACTTCGCGTGGCGGTGGTGATTGTCTTTACCCAATAAAAAAAACACCTCCTATGTAAAAACTCCCAAATGAATAAGCAATAGGTACTGGTTTTGCTTAATTACTCAACTTTCGCACCTGATTTTAATGCAGCAAAATCAATATTCTTGTTGAGTCAATTATTAAAACTTCATATGTTATGTATAATTCTTTGCCCCGCGTCTTATTTCATTATACACATAAACAATTTATGTTACAAGTGGTGCATGCCCGCGTTCCCTTTCGCATAATCAAACGGCATGCGTATCCTGTCCCCCGGATTACAGAGGCTGACGGGCATTTCTGAACCTCATTCTCTGACGCACCAGCGCGCTTTATAAAGATTTCTCCCGGGCAGTGCCAGTGCGCCTGAAGGATTCAGAAACCTGATCTTTTCCGACCACCAGTTGGGCGTATCAGCCTGAACAAATGCGATCCGGCCGTCGGCCGGATTAACCGAGATTGATTTGACATGACTTAATACTCCAAGAAGAGGGTGAACCATAAATTTGAAAGACCGGCAGTCAAACAAATGCACACCGCTGCGGGTTGTCACCGTAAGCATCGAAGACCCGGGCACCGCCATAAGATCATGGCCGTCCTCATCGGGAATGGTCAAAGAAACAGTGCACGAAAGGCATGGGTTTCTGGTTTTCCAGGCGGTCAGGGCATACGCCCGTAACTCTTCGTA
The DNA here is from genome assembly GCA_050260475.1 of Bacillota bacterium. Taxonomy (GTDB): domain Bacteria; phylum Bacillota; class UBA4882; order JBLNCG01; family JBLNCG01; genus JBLNCG01. The sequence goes on along the minus strand of JBLNCG010000033.1, from coordinate 2,871 downwards.
TCCTAAAGCCCATAATAATTCATGCTCCGCGTCCCACACGACGCCATGCGCATGTTTCAACCGGTCGGTCCAAAGCGGGGCACTCCCCCAGGAAGGATCATATAAGGAAATCAAGTCGGTCCCCTCGGATGACGCCAATACTATCCGGCCGTCAGGAAGCATCGCAGCCGAATGGGCGTTATCCGATGCAATCGTAAAGGAAGTTTCACCGCTGCTGCGGTCAACAAGCGCCATCCCTCCTTTCCAGGAGGAGGTGATGAGTAACGCTTGTCCATCATTAACGGGCTTGCATTCGTCAATATTAAGGAATAATTGATCCACCCCGGCGCCGGCGACCTGGTTGGCATTCCACCGCCACAACGGCTTCGGGCGCGTCGTTGTTAAAACGCCGTCATCGAATTCCAAAACTTCACTATCTCCACATACAAAGAGCGTATTCAACAATGGACCCTCTTTCCGGCTTAGATCAAACCATAGCCCTTCAATGTTTCCTTTATCTTCTCCTGCTCCGACTCGGTGGGATCGCACAACGGCAGCCTGGTGCGCCCGCTGGGAAGTCCCATCAGTTTCAATGCGTATTTCACCGGAATGGGGTTTGTCGTGATAAAAAGGGCCTTAAACAGCGGCAGCAGGCGTTGGTGAACTTCCAGCGCCTCCGCAGGCTTCCCTTTAAAAAACAGGTCGATCATGTCTTTGATTTCCCTGCCGACCAGATGCCCGGCCACGCTTACCACCCCGTACGCCCCTCCCGACAGAAACGGCAACGTCAGACAATCATCCCCGCTGTAAACCAAAAATTCCCGGGGAGTGACGGTGACCATCTGCACAAGCTGTTCCATATCCCCCGCCGCTTCCTTCAAGGCCGCGATGTTCTTTATCTGCGCCAGCCTGGCGACCGTTTCCGGTTTCATGTTTACCCCGGTGCGGCCCGGGATATTGTATAGCATGACCGGAAGAGAGGTGGATTCCGCGACGGCTTTGAAATGCCGGTACAGGCCTTCCTGCGGCGGTTTGTTATAATAAGGCGCAACCGCCAGGATGCCGTTTACCCCGCTTTTTTCCGCGCGTTTCGTCAGACTGATGGACTCCGCAGTGCAGTATGAACAAGTTCCCGCAAATATGAATGCCTTCTTCCCCACCTCATCAACCACGGTTTTAAAAAGCTTCACCTTCTCATCTTCGGTTAAAACCGGCGATTCTCCAGTGGTCCCGGAAATAACCAATCCTTCGGAACCGCTTTCGCACAGGTGCAAAGCCAGGCGGGCGGCGCCTTCGTAATCCACATCGCCGTTTTCCTTCATGGGCGTCACCATCGCCGTCAACAGGCGCCCAAAATCAGACATGCTTTACCCCTTCCCCTCGCATTTGATTTATATTGAAGATAAATTCGAAACTTGTTTATTCCACTAAAAACCCGCCAATTCCTTCAGGGTTTTAAAGTATATACAATTCAGGTTTGTGATACTTCAACACTTTATATTACCCCTCCGGTCCGAATTCATCATGCAAAGCCTGGGCGGCCTTCTGCATATCGGATTTCCTGACCAGGCAGGAGATGTTGGTATGGGAATCGGTCGTCTGATATACACTTACCCGGGCTAAAGATAGGCTTCGCATAACGCGGGCCATCACGCCCGGTACGCCCCTCATCCCCGCCCCCACTGCGGATACCTTGGCAAAACCTTTTTCCGCAAATACCTCCACCGGCAGACCGTTCAAACTTTTGACAGCCAATTCCGTAAGCTCTTCTTTGACAATGAAAGAAATTTCCCGGGGAGTGACGTGAATAAGGTCTACGCTGATCTGGTTTTCAGCCATATCCTGAAAAACCTTCAAAGCCAGGCCGTCTTTATTCACATCCTCTTTTGCAGTCAGTTTGATCAGGGTCATATCCGTAATATGGGCGATTCCCGTGATAATGCGGTCATTTTTAATTTCGATTCCTTCCGAACCCCGGCCTCCGGTGATCAGCGTCCCCGGCGCCTGGCTGAACGTGCTCCGGATTTTAACAGGAACCCGGCCTTCCATGGCTATCTCCACCGCCCGGGGATGCACCACCCTGGCCCCCAGGTGCGCCATCTCACAAACCTCAGTATAAGTCATAGTTTTTAACGGCTTGGCCTTGGGTACGATCCTTGGATCCGCTGTCATCACGCCTTCGACGTCGGTGTATATCTCCACCAGTTCCGCGCCCAGCGCCACCCCCAGCGCCGCAGCGGTGGTATCGCTGCCGCCTCTGCCCAGCGTGGTAATGTCCCCGGTTCGGGTTATACCTTGAAATCCAGTTACTACCGCCACTTTACCTTCTCCAAGGCATTGACGGATCCGCTCGGGGCGTATCTCCAAAATATGCGCGTTATTATAATTATCATCCGTAATAATCCCGGCCTGAGGCCCGGTCAAAGCCAGCGCATCAATACCGTTGACCCTCAATGTGTGGCACATCACTGCGCTGGAGATGGTTTCACCGCAGGACATGAGCAGATCCAGCTCCCTGCAATGGGGATCGCCGGTACCGGCGCTTTTTATTAAACCGATCAAGGTATCGGTGGCATACGGATCTCCAGCACGCCCCATGGCGGAAACTACAAGCACCGGCCGATATCCGTTCTGAACGGCTGCGCTGACATGCCCCACCACGGACAGCCTGCCGTCCGGGGTGGCTACCGATGTCCCGCCGAATTTCTGCACTATTATTTTCATCAATCGACCGTCCTTTTCCACGTACATAGCTTGTATGAGCAATTTGCGTTGTTATGATAATTTTACGTCTTGCCACTAAAAGCGTTGTGAAAAACCCAATTTATTTAAAGGAAAAAAGCAATTTATGTCGAATAATGTTACTATCAATCTATGGAGATGATAGTCATG
>JBLNCG010000032.1:0-3025 GCA_050260475.1 Bacillota bacterium | reverse complement strand
GTTCCCCCTCTCTTCTGCGGAATAGAGGGGGACATGGCAAGGCTTCGAAGGCTCAGGATTACCCTCCCTTTCGCAAAAGAGAGGTCAAAGGTGAGTTTCTCGCAACGCTTTTAGTGGCAAGCAGAACAGCCATACCCTTACAATGAGCTTCCCGGTCCAATATTCAGCCCCCATTCCTCCGGGCAATCATGCGGACAAAAGTGATATTCCTGCCGTCGTCGGTATGAATCAAACCGCCGTTATCCCCCTGACACCGGTCCATGATGAGCTCCCAGACCTTAAATATCCGGAAACCTTCCCTTTCAGGAAAAGTATCGGCCGTCTCTACGTGAACAAGACCCGTTCTTTCCCAATGCCGACGCCACCAATGCGGCGAGTGCCAGTTGAAAAACTCCGGATTCCAGTGTTTTTTCAGGTAATCTGGGACCCCATCCTCAAATTCCCGGAAAATTCCGGGGACCACAATACCGATCTGGCCGCCGGGTTTTATATATTTGACGAAATTGTTCCTCAAATATGTATCATCAGTCCCGAAAAATTGAAAGGTATTGATACTCACCGCGGCGTCAAAAAATTCGTCTGCGAAGGGAAGCGCCCTCGCATCCGCATGGATGGGAAAAATTCGATCCGTCAATCCCGCTTCCTTTATCCTATCCCAGTTCTCCGCAGCCGGGATCCATAAATCCGTCGCCCAGACCTGCGCTCCGAATTCCCTGGCCAGAAAAATCGAAGATATAGCTTTCCCACAGCCCATATCCAATATCCGCATCCCCGGCTTCAAACGCATCTCCCGACACAGACCCTCCATCAGCCACAGACAGTGCGAACCCATTTCATTGCCGATGATCCAATCAGGATCGTACTTGGCGGCAAACGGGTAGCGCGGATCGGCCATCATTTCCCTGATCTGTTCCTTATCGATCGCCATTTCCTCACCTGCGTCTTTTTATCAAATTAAAAATCAGGAAATCTTATCCACTGCAGCCCTGATCGCCCTGATATGCTCGGGGGTCGTCCCGCAGCAACCTCCCACGATGCCGGCACCGGCCTCGACCACCGCCGGTATGAACGAAGCCATATCCCGCGGGGTCTCCGGGAATACATCAACGCCGTCCACGTTCTGCGGCAGTCCGGCGTTGGCGTGGACAAGAACGGGAACATCCGGAGCGGTTTGCCGCATCTCCTTCACGATGTCGATCATGCGCTCCATGCCGTTGCCGCAGTTAGCGCCGATAATATCCGCGCCCGCATCCACGGCCGCGCGGGCCGCATCCGCAGGAATAACTCCCATCATCGTACGGTATTCGCCTTTAATATTGCGTTCAAAGGTAAAAGTGCAGATAATCTCGGCCGGAGTATTTTCACGCGCGGCACGGACCGCCAGGCACGCTTCCCCGATATCGCTCATTGTCTCTATGCAAAGGGCGTCCGCCCCCCCTTTGACAAGAGCCATCGCTTGCTCCTTAAAGGCATTATACAGTTCCTCCTCAGTGACATCCCCCATAATCAGCATTTTTCCCGTCGGCCCCATGGATGCGATCACCCACTTGTCCGGTCCGGCGGCTTCCCGCGAAATCCTGGCCGCGGCTTCGTTGATCTCCGCAGCCCTGCCCTCCAGGGCGTAATGCCGCAATTTAAAGGATGTCCCGCCAAAGCTGTTCGTCTGGATCATGTCAGCGCCGGCCGCAATATAGCTCTTGGCCACATCAAGCACATCCGCGGGCCGGTCGATGCACCACAGTTCCGGACATTGCCCGGGCTTCAAGCCTTTTTTATGCAGCAGGGTTCCCCAGGCCCCGTCCGACACAAGTGTTCTGCCGTTTTTAACCGCGCCGGCTATTTTCCCTTTTCCCATCCAAATCCTCCTCAATATATATTTTCCCTGATGACCCCAATAGCATCCTTTACATATCGAACAGCGGAATCCTTTTATCCGGAAATAAATACCGGATTCGTCCAGGCGGTTCTTCCATATAAATCCTCGCATTCAACTCTTACATACTTTTCTTCACCGCTGAGTTTATGCCTTGCATTGCGAATCGTGCCGCCCCCTTCACCCCAGCAACTGAAACCGTGATTTTCGTATGTGATAAAATGAACCGCTTTCACCGGGGAGCATTCTATGGCCACTTCGCCGTCCTTTATTTCATAATGGTGGATCTCCGGCCCATTGGAGGCATAGAATCTTCCTTCTACCAGCGCATCGATAATCGCTTCATGCTCCAGTTCGGGCGCATTCACCATCACCCAGCCGCCGCATTGATCTTTCAGGCGGTGATGGGCGTCATCCACGGCCACGCCCCATACTCTCTTTCCGCGCCTCAGGAGCGAATCCCAGTAATTCACGCATAGCCCCGTATGATTTTCCAGTTCGCAGCCGTTATTGAATAACTCCACCGCGAAAAATCCGTGTAAATCCTTAAAATCGTCGAACTCCAATCTCGACCAGACGGGATGGCAAAAAACAGCCAGGTTGTTTTGGGCGGTCAGGGCATCGATCAAGGACTGCGCGGTTTTCATTCCCTCCCAGGCAGCGCCGGGAAACCTGTCCCCGTGTTCGAAACCGTTACCGCCCGCATTCGCCGCCCCGATACCCACAATATGATATATCCTGCCGGGGTCCGGATTATACGCATCAAGCTCGATCCCGGGAATAATCAAAAAGGATTCGTCATTGAATTCATGGTTGTCTGTATATAAACCATGCTCCGTAAAAGCCAGAAAATCCCATCCCCGCACCTTATATATGCCGGCTATCTCGGAGGGGGAGAGTATGCCGTCGGAGTTCGTGGAGTGGCAATGCAGGTTGCCCTTGAACCATTTGCATTCCTGTTTAAATGGATTGTAATTTACCATCTCTATCCATCTCCTTTATCGTTTGAGGAATTTGCGTTGTTATGGTAATTTTACGTCTTGCCACTAAAAGCGTTGTGAAAAGCCAAGCTTATTAAGCAACAGTTTAAACTCCAAGAAAAGAAAGCCTAAAGCTAATTGGAATAATTGAGGTAGTTATTTTCTCTGCTCC
>JBLNCG010000031.1:0-47737 GCA_050260475.1 Bacillota bacterium | reverse complement strand
GGCCCCACAGAGGTTACCGGAATATGGGTAAACGTCCGATAGAAACCATAACCGAATATCTGGATAAAATGGAATCAAAGCCAGCTTAGAGTGTAAAGTTAGAAGCTTAGCTGTACAAGTTTTGCTTTTCATTCTTTCCTAACATGACTATCATCTCCATAGATTGATAGTAACATTATTTGACATAAATTGCTTTTTTTCCTTTAAATAAATTGGGTTTTTCACAACGCTTTTAGTGACCCGGCTTAGAGAAGCCAAACGTGTTGGCGGCCTGGAAAAAATTCTTAAAGAGCTTTGGGCGGCTCAATTGATTATCCTAGACGAGTGGGATTTTTACCCCTGGATCGGGAAGATGCTCAATTGCTCTTCCAAGTGGTCGCAGACAGTTATGAACGCCGCAGTCTGGTCGTAACCACTAACCTGGAATTTTCAAAATGGGGAGGGATTTTTACTGATGATCAAATGGCTGCCGCAATGATTGATCGTTTAGCCCATCATGGCCACCTTATTGTGTTTGAAGGTGAAAGCTACCGGTTAAAAAACGCCTTGATGCGGAAAAAATGACTATCATTACCTGGAAATTCTATATCATGAAAATTCCATGGAAAAACCGATGCCCACACCAAGGAAAAACTGTTGCTAAAAACCAGAATTCCTGATGATAAAAACCGGGAATTTAACTTGACAAAACACAAAGCAAGAATGTCATGCAGAATGCGCGCCACACCTGCTCGCTAACATAGGAGCTATGTAACGCTCGCAGGTGTCGGGAACGACAGACGTTATCGGCAATCCGGCTAAAGGCGGCCATCGTGGCCGCCAAAGTAGAAAGGTTGATATGAGTGGATATAGAGTATATTATTGGTGTAACAAAAGTTTGTTTTGTCCTTGCATCAATTGGTTATGCCATCTTTGTTAGCATTTATTCAGGTTTTAAAAAAAGATTTATATACATACCACTCATTTTAATCTTGATAGGAATTAGTTTTTATTTTTTTTCCGATGCTTTTAGAAGAAATGATGTTCAAGGAATAGAAATAAATAGAGCACTTAGGCTGTCATTGTTTTTGTTTATTGCAACAGATATTATTGCTTTTTTTATTCAAACACAGAAAGTTTTAAAAATAAAAGTTAAAACTGTAATATTGACTTTGGCTTCAGTTTTATTGATTTATATTGGGTACCAAGGTTTTCGATATATATATATGGTTAATATGATTAGACAAATTTCACAATCTCATATCCAAAGTAATGTACCCGACAAGGATGACTTTGATAAGATATTGAAACGGGATCTTAAAAGTTATTTTGATTTAATATATAAACAAGATGTTAAAGTTGAATATGAGAATTTATTAGGTCCCGTTCAGGTTGGAATAGCTTACCCAAAATTTTATTTATGGGTAATTGTCTATTCTAAAGATAAAAAAATTGAGGAAGGCTCTGTTTATTGTGCCGCTATAGAAAAGACTAAATTTGAAGTAAGAAAATACAGATCAAAAGAAGAGTTAAAAAAAGATGAAAATATATTAGATTCTATATTTTACGAACAAGTAAGCAAAAAAATAAAGGGAAAATTTTCTAGCCAAGAATGAACTAAATGTTAGAGGTTCGGGGCAAGCCCTGCTCTCCCGGAAGTTTATTGTGGGAGACTTACGGAATTTTTGCGTGAGAAGCGACAAGATTCCCTTCCCATGACGAAGGATAAATTATTCGGTTTTGAGGCCCAGGCGGTTAATAAATGATGGCCAGTGTCAGAGAAGTCTTGACAAGTACACGGCGTGAAATAAAATGCAGCCTCATAGAGGTATGAATGGAAAATATCATTGAAACCAATGGATTGTCGAAAAGATTCGGCAAATTTAAAGTTGTTGATTCTGTTTCTTTAACCGTTAGAAAAGGTGAAATCTACGGATTTTTAGGTCTCAATGGGGCAGGAAAAACGACCACTATTAGAATGCTACTTGGCATGATCCGCCCTTCATCAGGTAGCGCTTACATTAACGGGAAAAAAGTTTATGCGGGCAATTGCGCACTATGGAATAGTGTAGGATATCTTGTCGAAATTCCATATTCTTATCCGGATTTAACCGTGAAGGAAAATCTTGAAATAATCCGTCACCTTCGCTTTATTGGTGATTCCAAAGTTGTTGACAGCGTCATGGAGAAGCTTCAACTCAAGCAATATCAGGATAGAAAGGCGAAAAATCTTTCCTTGGGGAACGCGCAACGGCTGGGATTGGCCAAGGCAATAATGCATAATCCTGATGTTCTTATTCTGGATGAGCCGGCAAACGGCCTTGATCCGGCGGGTATTGTTGAAATCAGGGAATTGCTTCATTCCCTGGCGCATGACAGGGGTGTTACTGTTTTTGTATCAAGCCACATTCTAGGCGAAATATCGAAGTTCGCAACCCGCCTTGGTATTATCCATGAAGGGAAACTTATACAGGAATTCGATATAGACAAATTGGAATCCATGAGAAAACGAAGGCTCTTGGTTAATACAAATAATCCTGAAAATGCATGTTCAATTCTGCGCAGTAAAAGTTTTACAGCAAACCACCTTGAAGACGGTCTAATAGAGCTTATCGATAATGATGCAATCGCCCACCCAGATAAAATCAATATTTTGCTTGTTCAGGCCGGTTGTGTTCCAACCATGCTTAAAGTGGACGAAGAAGATTTGGAAGCACATTTCTTAAGAATTATTGGAAGAAATCGGGGTGCCGAATGAAAGAACTATTAGTATCTGTCTGGGCAGAAAGTCTCAAAGCCCGGAAATCAAAAATGTTTATTATCACCTTTATCTTTTTCGCTTTTATTGCCTCAATGATGGGATTAATGATGTTAGTCGTTCGTCATCCAGAACTTGCCGGAAGATCCTCTGCTTTGAGCGCTAAAACATCTGTTTTAGGGAATGGAGATTGGCCTTCTTTTTTAATTTTGTTGATCCAAGTCATTTTAGCCCTTGGCCCGATAGGTTTTGGAATGGTTACAAGTTGGGTTTTTGGCCGGGAATATGCCGACCGTGTCGCGAAGGACCTTCTTGCACTGCCGGTTTCTCGTTTTACTATTGTATTTTCCAAATTTGTTGTGATTCTAATCTGGTGCATTCTGCTGACGTTGACGCTTTTTCTTTTTGGATTTCTCATTGGTCTTGCGATTCGCATTCCTGGCTGGTCATCAGCGGTTGTTTTAAAATCTTTTTTTATATTTATAAACAGCTCATTTCTGACGTTGCTACTTTGTACCCCTGTGGCTTTTTTTGCCTGCTTTAGCCGGGGTTATCTCCTTCCGGTAGGATTTGCGATTCTTACTCTAATTTTGACCAATTTTGTTGCAATCGGTTTACCGAATATAATGCCCTATTTCCCATGGGCTATTCCAGCGTTATACACTGGAATTGCAGGACGTGAATTACCACAGGCCGGGGGGTTAAGTTATTTAATTTTGGTTTTAACTTGTATTATCGGTTTTATCGGCACAGCAGCATGGTGGCGTTTTGCCGATCAAACATAACGAAAGTCAGATATGTAATTCTATTTGGGCTGGGGCTGCAAAATAAAAACAAAGACCGCCGCCGCGAAAGGCATTATACTATGGTAGCGTTCCGGTTTACATCCACCAACAGCGCAAGGAATGCCATGGCCGGATTCATGCCTCCGTCGGTGTCCACTCGCAAAGCCTCGGGCACCGCCATGTCGGCAATCCAGCCACGGCATCCGTTGCGTAAACGTTACACGCCATAGTCGCTAAATTAGGGTCAAGAGTGGCATCGTGCCACTCTGAAAAATTAAATAAGAAAACAAAAAGTCATAATGGAGATAAAAATGGAAATCATCCAAGTTTGTCCGGTATGCGGTAGTATTGGTGTAGAAGTAGAAAGTAAGACCATAAAACACATGTTATAAAGAAGATTTAAAAGAAAAATAAATCAAAAATAAAAATTGGTCTGTTTATTCCTCAAGACTTGCTTGGCGTTAGTTTATGTATATGGAAAATTATTCTGGTGACATTTTCACAAAATATTGACAATATGATAATTTATTCGACAAATATTATTTTGAGGTGAGGGCATGGAAATTAACCTTGTGGAAAAAGATACTTTTTTTGTATGTGGTTATTCAGTAAAAACAACGTTAGCACAAAACAATAAGGATATTTCCGCTTTATACGGCGACTTTTTTAACAATGGCAAAGAAGCAATTTTAATGAATCTTAAAGACAGTAAAAAAGGATATTACGGATTAAGTTGGTATACCCAAGGCCACAAGTAGTACTGTTATTTGTTAGGAATAGAGGTTGGGCAGGAGAATGTCGCTCCTGAAAACGCTGTTTTAAAGAAAGTTTCCAAAACAATATATGCTATGGCGCGCTTCGCGCAAGGAGAAGATATAATTAAGGCATGGGCTGAATTTTTTTATAATGAAATTCCCAAAGCCGGATTTAAGGTTAATGAAGAATATAATCTTTACTTTGAATTTTATCCTGGCAGTGTTTACGGGGAGTTTGAGTTATGGGTTCCGGTGTTGAAAGCTGATGTATGAACGCTTACTTGATAAAAATAATCCTCCTGTAAGATGGAGGTTTGTGGCTATTACGACTATTCTTGCTTAAACGTTCTTCCAAGGTTTTTACACGGAACTGTAATTCCTGAATCTGTTGTTGTTGGTTTTGAATTTGTTTCTGCTGGGCTTGAATCTGTTGCTGTTGAGCCTGAATAACAATGGTCTGTTCGTGAACTTGTTTAGGGAGATCTTCGATGATGTCAAATAGTCTGTCGACTAGTTCGATGACTTTTTCCGGCCCGGCATGATATATGTCAATCCGGATGTCTTTTGATGTAGCGCTGGTATAGCCGTACTATGCCGTAGGGCATGATATACAAGATTATTTTCTTGATCGCTTTCAAAAGGATTGATAATGCTACCTCGTGTTTATATTTTTTTTCAATTATAAAGTTTTTTACGGGCTCAAGTTCGATGAATTCATATATTTTATCTTTTTCCGCCTCCCATTTTTTTCTGCCTTCCGCAATCGAATGGAAAGCGTTCCGCTGAATGAGTCGCAGATTGCCGAAATCTATGGGGCGGGGATATTTAAGGGAAAATAAATATCCGTTGACTCCATGTCTTATATATTCATTCATGGTAGGGTTGTCTGCCGCAACTACAGCCCGGCCCATGGCCATGGCTTCCAGAAAAGAAAAGCCCAGACCCTCCAGCCTGCGCGGAGCGATATAAATGCTTTTGTTTTTTACGGCGCCAAGATAATCATCCCGGGATGCAAACCAATCGCTATAAGTTATGTGATATTTTCGTTCGTCTGCGGCGGACGGGGCAATAAAATCGTAAAACGGATCAATGGCTTTATGAATATGGATGGAAGAAACATCGGCGTTTTGAATTATTTTTTTAACGACTCTCCAGGTCACATCGTTGGTACGGTTCCAAAAAAACAATGATAAATCATTGAACCCGTTGTTACAGACGGGCGGCGGAAAAAATTGGGCATACATTGTTTGAAATCCGAATCCTTTCAGTTTTAAGAAGAGAGTTTTGGAAAAGTTCATAATCTTGACATGGCGTATGGAATACCAATAATCGGCGCCTAATGAGCAACACGCGTCGTACATCGGAAAGAAAACGATGTTTTTGCATGTCAGGTTTTTCAAAGAGACCGGCAGGAGGCTTTGCCAAAAAACAACCGCATAATGGCTTTCATCCACAAATGAAAGATCGGCTTCAATTCCGTCCTTCCAATAAGTATCCCATATTATTTCCACGTCATAACGTTCTTTGAGCAAATCGATGATGAATTGGCTTGATTTGGTCTTCATATGAAACGAATGGTCGACCAGGACTATTTTTTTTTCCATGCTAACGCTCCGCTTTTTGCCTGTGAATTTTATATTTCATGGGAAAATGCCTTATCAGGGAATACATCCTTTTCGCCGGGCGAAAAAAGGCGGTATATTTTAGAATTTTGGACAGTTTACGCTTAACCGCAATGAATAACAAGAATAAAAGCGTCCTTATGCTCAAGGACTCCGGTTTATCGGGCAAAATGCCCTGGTTTGATTGCAGCGCAAGCAACTGGTTCCGGCATATTTCCAAAACTCTTTTTACGAGATAGTTTTTTTGATTTTGATTGTATGCATCGCCTTTAATTATTTTTTCGATCAAGGTAAGGGCTGCGGGGCTCAGTTCATCGTAATATCGTAACCGGACAATGATTTCAATTTCGTCGCCGTTAAGACCGCTGTGAATCCCGCTCAAGATTTTTTTAACCTCATGCACGGCGGCCTTTTGATCCTTGCATGAAATGCCGCTCAACTCGTAATAATGAATCGGCCGCCGGATGACGGCAGCTTTATACCCGCGGGATATCATCGCCAACTGGTACTTCAGGTCCGCGGCAATCCGTAGCGATGTGTCGTATAAACCCATTTCGTCATATACCTTCTTGCTGATAAACATTGTCCCATGATTGCACGGATTAAGGGAAAACAGAGCCGCATCATTAAAATTATAAATCCCGTAATTTTTAACTATTGCCCCGGATTCATCCACCAGAAATTCATCTGCGCCGCTATAGTCGGCTTTTGACCGCAAAATCGCGTTTACGGATACTTTTACGGCATCCGTGGAATACCAGTCGTCCGAATTTAAAATGCCGATATAATCGCCACTGGCGAGACTTAATCCTTTGTTAATCGCATCGTAAATACCGTCATCGGATTCGGAGACGTAATAGTCGACCAGGTCCCGGTATTTTTCAATTGTTTCAACGGTTCCGTCCATGCTGCCGCCGTCGATTATTATATATTCGATATTGTCGTAGGTTTGGCGCAAAACTGACTTGATAGCCCTTTCCAGTGTATGAACCCGGTTGAATACAACCGTAATAATTGAAACCAACGGATTTGCAAGCCGCGATGTTTTGTATCGCCCCTGCAGCCGCATTCCTCCTTCCGCTTTGCGGAGAAGCCCCCGCTTTGCCGGACAGGTGATAAAACAGCCGCAAACACCCTCCGGATTGATTTGGGGCATTTGGCTTACGATATTTTTTTTTGTAGAGACCAAGTTAATCACCCTGGCGTTTTTTTTTCAATAAGGATCTAATATGCGGGAACGGCCATATAAGCCTAAATATCCTGTGGATTTTTTTATAAAGACTGCTTAAAAACCGTGCAATTTTCCATGATCTGGAACGGCGAATACCTTCCAATGTCTTTACATATTTTTCCAATTGCTTCGCGAATTTTTCCCGTTCAACATACGCTTGAACCAATTCGATTTGGGTTTCAACGGATGCCTGGCATATATAATCACCCATGGCGCCTGCAACTTCCGGAAATATCACCGGAACATCCGTTGCTACGGTTGGTTTTTTAAGTTTGCGGTTTAACTCAAAAAATAAATCCCTGTAATTGTGCGCTTGAATCTCCAGACGGTAGTTTTGTTCGGCAAAACCGCGGCAGGATGCCCTCAACGAACCGCTCCTGAGCGCGTCGGCAATTCGTTCCGCAAATTTCCTCGTGTCTTTTAAAGGCGCCAGATATCCGTTTTTCCCGTCAACGATTACCGCGGCCATTCCGCCGGTTTGAAAGGCAACCACCGGTGTCCCGCATGCCATGCTTTCCAGCATGATGTTGGGGAGGTTGTCTTCCAATGACGGCAAAGCCGTTACATCCGCCGCCGAGTATGCAAGCGCCAGCGCTTCGTCGGTGTCGATCATACCCAAAACCGTATAGGGTATATCTATAGTATCCAATAAAGGCGACGGGGAGCCGAAAACAAGCATATGGAGCTTGCCGAAATTATCATGACCGTCTGGAATGCTCCGCAGGTAGCCCAAAGCTTCAACGAGTTCCGGAAAACCTTTTCGCTTCTCCTTGAGGTCTTGCGCGCCGAACAATATAATTTTGTCGTCCGGGGGAAGAGACAAACGCCTTCTTGCTTCTCCTTTGTCAACCGGCTGAAAGACATCAGTTTCCAGAGAATTGGGAATTATTTCAATCCGGTGCTCCTTAAAGACCGCGCTTTCCTTGGCGCAGTCCGCCAACCACTGGCTGGGCGCAACGACGGCAATATCCTTGGGCAGGTACTTGATTTTCGTTTCCAGTAAAACCCTGGTGATGTCACAGGGATTGGTTTTGAGCTGAGGGCAACCGGAACAATTCTCTTTATACTTATCGCATCCATGGGTATAATGGCAAGCGCCCGTCATGGGATTTTGATCGTGAAGCGTCCATACAACCGGTATCCCCATTTGCCTTATTTTTACGATGGCTTCCACTGAAACCAGGGTCGGTATCCAATGCAGGTTTACGATGTCGGTCGCGCGGATTGACTCCAGATAATCGAAACCGACGCTGGGATACATCGCCGAGGATGTTGTATTTCCTTCATGCGTATTTGCAAAAAAATGTTTCCGGACACATCTGTCAAAGACGGAGTTGTTTATTTCCGGGGTCTGCAGTTGTACAACTTTCGGTTTACCGGATGTTTTATACCTGACAAACAAGGTACTGTCTTCGCCGATAAGATTTAGACCGGCATTAAGGCGCAATGCGGCTTTTCCGGCCCCGCCGTTATCATGGGCGCAGAACAGGGAAATATTCAATAGTTTCACCCTTTACGAGCAATTTGCGTTGTAACTTTTTTTTTACGTTTGCCACCAAATATTGATAGTTTAAATGTAGCCGTACATTAAGGCGCAAGCGAGCTTAAATCATAATATTTCCGCCAATTTGCGGCTTAAAATATCCGGGTCTCTCATAATCGCATCCATTGAAACCATCTTTTGATGACCGCCTGAATCGGATAAATATCTGAAAATTTTTCCCCCATCGGTATAATCTATTGCTAAAAATGGCGTTTGCAGAATATGCGCAAAAACGACGGAATGAAACCGCATGCATAGGTTCAGCCGGGAACCGGTCATTGCGCTGACTATATTTTCGACGGTGGATAGTTTGTTTTCCACCCGGTATTTACACCCGGGAAAATATTTTCGTACGAAACGGAAATTGAAATCACGGTCGTCATTTCCCACGACGAAATTATGCATGGAATAAAACACGGGAACCAGGCCGGATTTGTCGCACAACAGGGCGATATTCGCCGCCAGCATTTCCTCGAACTTTTGCCTATAGCGGATGAATTCATCCCCGGCCTTATTTCCGCGGTATTCTAATGTTAGTTCCCTAAGGAAGCAGGCCAATCCGTTTTTTTCATTTGTTTTGATGCTTGAAAAATTTTTTTTTATATAAATCACCGCAGGGTCATCGATTTTTTGAATATCCGCTTTGCCGGTCCATTTAATTGCGGTCGCTACTGATTCCTTGTCCCTTAAATAAACCTTATCGGCCATGCTCAGGATTTCCTTGACTGCATCGGTTTTTTCCTTTGAATACAACGGGCCAATCCCGCAACCGAAGACGACTTTTTTAACCGTTTTTCGTTTTGCCAAAAAAAACGCCCACATTAAAACGGACAATTCTTCGAGTTCCATCAACGGTCCCCCGCCCGCAACCACTTCGTCCGCCATTGACGCCCAGGAAAAAAAATCGCCGCTTTGAACATTGACTACAAGAGCTTCCGCATGCAATTCACGGATGGTCCGTTCCGTAACAAAAGGGTAAAGCGAACCGATTATAAAGGTTGAATTCGGATTTTTGCATTTATAATAATCCATGATTCCACCCAGAATGGCTTTGTCGCCGACTGTCTCCGTGCCGTACCACCCGACGATAAAAACATTATATCCGTCCAGCCTGGTGATGCGGTTTTTTATGGAAAAGGTGTCTCTTCTTTCCCGGTGTTTTTTTATGGAAAACAATGCCTTCCAATGATTTTCTTCCGCCATGGCGTCGGCAAGCTCCGGGGTAGGCAGGCTGTGGTAATCATGAATGCAATTATTGCAATAATTACGGCGGATTGATTTTAAATGATTCATATTTTTAAGCAACAACCGACCTCCCGGCTTTTCCAAAAGATTCCCGATAACTTCGGATTTGGGAGCGCAGTAAGCGATCCCGCCGTGGCAATCAAGGTTGATTGCCTCCAGTTCCCTGTAAGGGCAGCCGGTTAACCTTTTACCGCCGGAAAGTATGCTTTTAATGCTTTTATAAGTATTCCTTACATGCATGTCGGATTCATGGAACTCTAGTTTGGTAAAAAACAACAGCAATTGATAAACTTCATCCGCGTCAAAATTTCTGATATATTCACAGGATTCATTGTCTAATCTGTTGATGAATTCTGCGATTCGAAAATACCCGTGGATGTTTTTTTCCCGGAGAAATATCAAAAGCTCATCCAGGTTCCATACGTTGATTTTCGTAATAGTGGTTCCTGTGACAAACGGTATATTCGTTTCTTTTAAGGCTTCAGCAACCGATTCCACCTTATCAAAGCTCCCCGGAACTCCGCGGTTTTTATCGTTTATTTCCCCGAGACCGTCCAATGAAAGCATAACAGAAAAGCCTTTCCCGGAAGATTCACATATGCGGTTGATTTCCCGGCAGAATGAAATTACTCTTTCGGGCAACAATGAATTGGTTATAAGGCTCAGGCCTTTTAGCTTCGGCAACATCTTGATAGCCGCCTGGAAATACGCCGGCAGGTTTTCAATCAGCGCCGGTTCACCCCCGGTGATGCCGACGTGTTCCACGTACTTAAACAACCGATCATTTAATACTTTTTCAAACTCGTTTACGGTTAAAAATTTGTTGTCGCGTTGCCGCCAGACATTGCACATTACACAGCGCGAATTGCATTGATTGTTGGCTTGATAATTGATGACTTTTATCCGTAAAGGCGCTATCGGCGTTTTACGATATAACTTTTTTAGCATTACAATGATGCTCTTCAACAACATTTTAATCCATCTAAAGGCCGCTATTTTCATTTTCAGTTCCAATCGTTAATGAAATGAAGAGTAATTAGAATTAACCGCCTATTTTGAGATGCAAATTTCCCGGCAAATCGCATGTTCCGTGGAAAGGCAGTTCGACAATGCCGTTGTCAAAGCTTGTGGTAACTGAAAACGCCCCAATATTCCTTAAATAACATAAATTTTCCCTGTTTTGCTCCAGGAACTTGTAAGATAGCCGGTTTTTTTGATTAAAAAACTCCTTTTTCATAGATGCGAAGCCCAGGGAAAAAGTATAATCACCGCTTGCCAAGGATAATTTTATTTCCTGACGGAAACGGATTCTTGTCCCTTTTTTCACGGTTTCAGGTGCTTGTATGTCATATTGCAGACTGTTTTTTCCGTGAACCAGAATATTTTTTTCATTGAACAATAGTATCCCGCCGATAGGAACATCGATATCCCGCAATAATTCAAATTCATAATAAAAAATAGCTGTTTCCCCTTGGACAAACAGACGGCAAGGTTCCCTGCGGGAATTGCAAAGAGCGGCTGCGGTGCAGACGGCTCCATCAACCACTGCTTCCGCGGATTTTTCCAAATCAAAGAGCGCCTCGGACGGCCAGTCAAAAAAAAGATTGCCGTCATACCGGTTTTCCGTTTCCCTTTTGGATCTTGCGGGGGCAGCTTCGTTCCGGAAATGGATTAATTGTTCCGAAGTTTTTTCAGGAGGCCGCTCCAAAAAATAAAACCTTTGTACAGCTTCATCCGCATTTCCCCAGAAGACAGGTTGTCCATTATTTAAGAGCAATGCTTTCGTGCAAAATTGCCTGACCTCATTCATGGCATGCGAAACCAGAATAATGGAAGTATTATTTTGCTTTAGAGCTTCCATCCGGTTAAAACACTTTTGCCTGAAAAAAACGTCGCCTACGGCCAGAGCTTCATCGATAATCAAGATATCAGGATTAACAACAGTGGCTATGGAAAACGCCAACCGGATGAACATACCTGTGGAATACTTTTTAACGGGCTGGTTTATGAAATCTTCAATTCCGGCAAAAGCGATGATATCTCCCGCTTTATGTTTCATCTCTTCACGGCTGTAACCCATGATGAAACCCTGCAGAAAAATGTTTTCCATACCCGAATATTCCGGGTTGAATCCCGCTCCCAGTTCAAGTAAAGCCGCAACTCGGCCGTTAACCTGAAGGCTTCCCATAGTTGGAAGAAGGATGCCGGCGATAACCTTCAATAAGGTAGATTTGCCGGCTCCGTTCTTACCGATAATCCCGATGGCTTCGCCGCGCCTTATTTCGAGATTTACATCCTTGAGCGCATAAAAATCGCGATGGTATTGTTTTTTAAAAGGGTGAAGCGATTCTATCAACCGATCAATAGGATGGTCGTATAATTTGTAAATTTTTGACAGGTTCTCCGCTTTAACGACAATTTCCTTGCTCATGTACCTCACCGTTTTGTAAATTTAAGGGAAATAACTTGGGGCTAATGTATCAAAGCATGTCTGCGAAATGAGGCTTTAATCTTTTAAAAGTCCAACCGCCCAGAAAAAAGAAGAGAGCCAAGATCGCCCAAAAGCAAAAGAACCTGGACGGATAGTGCCAAAACCAGACCTTATTGATTAAAGCATCCCGGTAACCTTCCACGATATAAAACATCGGATTCCAACCTAAAAGCCAGCGGCAATTTTTCGGTAATATAGCGTAGTTCCACATAATAGGCGTCATCCACATTCCAAATTGAAGGATGATTGCAAGCATTTGCGTTAAATCCTTAAAAAGAGGGGCGATGGAAGCGGTCAGAAAACTCAAGGAAACGGTAAAAAAAACAATGCACCCGGTAAAGTATAAAATTTGAATGGCGGTTAAACTTAAAGGATATTTATACAGAACAAATAAAACAAGCAAAAAGGCGATAAAAAAAAGATGAACGAACAGCGAAGATATAATCTTAATGAAAGGCAATATGCTGATTTTAAATACTACTTTTTTAACCAAGTAGCTGTATTCGATGAAGACGTTTGTAGCATTGCTCAAGGCTTCGGAAAAGAAAAACCAGGGAATAATGCCGCTGGAGAACCAAAGTAAAAACGGCGCATCCTTGACTTTTCCCGTCCGCAAACCGACCGAAAACACAAACCAGAAAACCAGAATGGTCATAACCGGCTGTATAAATGCCCAGAGGATCCCGAAATATGAACCTGCGTAACGGGTTTTAAAATCATTTTTTGCCAGATCAAAGATCAGGCGCTTGGAATTCCAAACTTCCAGATACAAAGCGATCATATGGTGCATGATGGTACCTTCCGGCGTTATGAAATCCTGCACTCGACATATCAGGGAATTTTAATAGGCGGAATGGCGATTATGCAATGCTTTTTATATTAATTTCGCTGTGTTTTCTGCGAATTCCTTTATTCCCGGCCAACTGACTTTGCGGCTATTTGAGCAATTTGCGTTGTTGTAATAATCTTACATCTTGCCTTCGATTAGGCAATGAGCAACATGTAACTTTTTTCTTTGTTCTTGATTCATTGATAATATCATCCTTTCATTATAATCTGAGGGTGACATTTTCCCAGAATAATTTTAAGATGACATTATCACAGAATAAACAGAACCCATTTAAAAATCAGTTGACGTCAATATTCGGATATGATATACTTCAACCGTGATAAAGCAGAAGCGCCCGCTTCTCACCTTGCGGCTTTAGCCAATGAGGTTGATGGGAAATGTTATTGATTTTTTCTAAAGCGGGTGCAAGACCCGTTTTTAATTTTAAATCAGTTAAAACAAATTGGAGGTGGTCGGCTATAAGCAGTGAACTTCGTGTCAACGAAGAAATCAGGGCGAGAGAGACAAGAGTGATATCAGCAGCCGGTGAACAACTGGGGATTATGACGGTGAGGGATGCGCTGAAAATGGCCCAGGAAAAAGGGCTTGATCTGGTGGAAGTGGCGCCAACCGCCAAACCCATTGTTTGCCGCATTATGGATTACGGGAAATTCCGCTATGAACAGCAGAAGAAAGAACGCGAAGCCAAGAAGAAACAGAAGATCATCAATCTCAAGGAAGTCAGGATGACACCCAAGATAGAGATTCATGATTTTCAGGTTAAGGCCAAGGCGGCTCACAAATTTCTAAGCGACGGCGATAAGGTCAAAGCCACCATCCGCTTCCGCGGGCGCGAGATTGTCCATGCGGAGCTGGGTCAAAAACTCCTGCAGGAACTGCTCGAATTCGTCAAGGATGTGGGCGCCCTTGAAAAGGCCGCCAGGGTAGAAGGCAAGAACATGACCATGATCTTGACCCCTAAAAACAATTAACTCTGATAGAAAAGAGGAAGAGTTATGCCCAAGTTAAAAACTCACAGCGGAGCTGCAAAAAGATTTACGGTTACCGGAACCGGAAAAGTAAAACGCAATAAAGCATATAAGAGTCACATCCTGGAGAAAAAAAGCCCAAAGAGAAAAAGAAACCTGCGCCAATCCGGATTGGTAAGTACGGCGGACAGCGGACGGGTCAAGAAGATGCTGGGGATGTAAATCAGTATCCTTGACAGGGATACTGGAAGTGAGAAATGAGACATGAGTAGCATGAAAAGATAAAGTATTTGGCAATTCATTATTTTCGGATTAATTTTTGGTACCGGTTATTGATAACTGTTATAAGGAGGATGCGCCATGGCCAGAGTTAAGGGAGGAATTGTTGCACGCCAGAAGCATAAGAAGATATTAAAGTTAGCCAAGGGTTACCGGGGCCTGAAAGGAAAGATTTTTCATCCCGCCAACCAGCAGGTTTTAAAATCTTTATCTTACGCCTTTCGCGACCGCAGGAACAAGAAAAGGGATTTCCGCCATCTATGGATTGCGCGGATCAACGCCGCTGCAAGGATGAACGGGATGTCCTACAGTTCTTTCATCAGCGGCCTAAAAAAATCCGGGGTGGAGATCAACCGCAAGGTTCTGGCGGACCTGGCGGTAAATGACGCCCAGGCGTTCCACAAACTGGTTAGCCTGGTAAAGGGGAAATAAATGCAAAGTCTCGGAAACGGGACTTTTTAATTCTCAAAAGCGGGGTTGTCTGATTTGATCACCAGTTTGACCAATGAGCAGGTTAAGCGGGCCTACAAATTGCAGGAAAAGAAATATCGCGACCAATGGCGCTTGTTTCTTATTGAGGGGCGTCATTTATTAAACGAAGCCCTGCAATCCCGTTTTCCGCTGCAAAAAGTTTTTTATTGCCCGGAAAAGGCGGGCGGCGAAGGGGATCAAAAGCTTCTGGCGGAAATAAAAGCATTAAATATCGAGATAGTTGAAATAAGCCGGCAGGTATTGGAAAAGATCGCTTTTACGGAAACGCCCCAGGATTGGCTGGCAGTGGCGGAAATCCCGCGGTACGAACCGGGGGAAAACAGGCGCGCCGTTGTTTTTGACCGGCTTCAGGATCCGGGCAACATCGGTACGATTATGCGTACGGGGGTCGCTTTTGACGTTTGCGATTATTATTTTTTGCCCGGTACGGCGGATCCCTATGCATCGAAAGCAGTACGCGCTTCACAGGGGGCGATTTTCAAAGCCTGCCTTTATATGCCGACGCATTGGGAGGATCTCTTCGCACGAATGAATAAGTTGGCGATCCCCATCTGGGCGGCGGACAAACGGGGGGATTTTACCCCCGAGGAAGTGGATTGGGGCAAGGGCTTTGTCCTGGTTTTCGGCAGGGAGGGCGGAGGCCTTGCGCCGGAAATATTACAGGCGGTTAATAAAGTCCGTATCCCACACGGGGCATCCACTGAATCATTGAACGTGGCGGTGGCCGCAGGCATTTTGCTGTATGCCTCCTCCAAGACAATTTTGCGATAATACCGCATATGCCACGGTCTCTTTGTCATAATATATTTATGAACGCTTTTCGTTTTTACCATAAAGGCGCCGCAAAAGAAAAACAGGTCCGGCGTTTTTTTAACGCAATCGCATGCAAATACGACGCCATCAATAACATCATCAGTTTTGGCCGTCATCGGCACTGGCAAAACTTTGCGGTGGAACAAGCCGGGATCCGTGAAGGCGGGCGGGTTTTGGATATTTGTTGCGGCACAGGCAAGATTACCATAGAACTGGCCCGTAGGATCGGGAAAGGCGGCAGGGTAGTGGGGCTCGATCTTTCATCGCAAATGTTGGCGTTTGCCGCGAAAAATCTTCGGAATTTACCGAATAAGGATTCCGTGGAGCTGGTGCTTGGGAATGCTTGCCAGATGCCTTTTCCGGAGAACTCGTTTGACTGCGCCATGATTGGATACGGGCTGAGGAATGTAGCCGACATCCCGGCCCTTCTTTCGGAAGCCCGCAGAGTGGTTAAACCCGGGGGGCGGATTGTTTCGCTGGATCTGATAAATCCGTCCAGGCCATTGCTGCGCAATTTATATCACTTATATTTGCGCATATGGGTGCCGCTGGTGGGGAGAATGGTGGCCGGCAATAAAGAAGCATATCAATATCTAGGTGAATCAGTGCAGATTTTTTTAACGCCGGAAGAGATCAGAGATCTTTTTCTGTCAGCCGGATTTATAGATGTACGATTTTATACCATGACATTTGGAACGGTTGCGGTGCATGTGGGAGTGAAGCCGGAAAATTAGCTCCACGATTATCATGCGTGAAGGTGCGTAATTTGCGTTGCTGCCTTATTGCCAGGTCTTGCCGCTAAATATAGTGTATGGCCGCCATTAGGCTATCCATATTTAGTGACAAGACATAAAATTATTACACAACGCAAAAACAACGCAAATTGCTCATATTGACAACCGATTTATCCTGTGATAAATTTATCTAGTGGCTTTATTAATGTAATGTCTCGTAAATACTTTATGGTAGTGATTTTAATTGAAGAGACATTACATGGCGTATGGCGTTGTCAAGCTATTGGCGAAACGCCATATTAGGCTTAAAACCGTTCGGAAAGGCTGGAAAGTCCCCTTCATGGCAACAGCATGGTAAGGGCGCCGGTCCGGCGAGTCTTTGTCGTAGGGGGTGAAGAAAATGTACGCGGTGATTGAGACTGGAGGCAAGCAGTACAAGGTTTCCAAGGGCGACGTAATCGAGGTGGAAAAGCTGCCGGTGAAAGTGGGGGGCAAGGTCGAAATTGACAAAGTCCTGATGATCGTAAACGGCGATAAAAGCAAGATCGGCAAACCTTACGTGAAAAACGCCAAGGCCGTGGCAAAGGTGATGGCGCAGGACAAGAGCGCCAAGGTACTGGTTTTCCATTATAAGGCGAAAAAAAATATCCGCAAGCGATACGGACATCGCCAACCATTTACCAGGCTGCTTATCGAGCAAGTCGTGGAAAAGGTGGAGGAAAAAGCCGGGGAATAAAACTTACCGGTATGGTTGGAAATACTTTTGACGGCAGGAGGAGGTGCATATCATGGCTCATAAAAAAGGGGTTGGCAGTACACGGAACGGACGGGACAGCGCCGCACAACGGTTGGGCATTAAACGTTTCGGCGGGGAGAAGGTGTCCGCGGGCTGCATACTGGTCCGGCAAAGGGGGTCCAAATTCCATCCCGGTATAAATGTAGGGATGGGCAAGGACGATACCCTTTTTTCTAAAATAGATGGATATGTTTTTTTTGAGCGCAAGGGAAAAGACAGCAAGAAGGTAAGCGTGTATCAGGAAAAGAAAGCCGGAATCAGTTAAAGAGCCACAGCGTGGCTCTTTTTATTGTCATTAATCGAAAGGGCGATTTTTTTGATCGACAAGGCGCGGATTTATGCGGAGGCCGGTAAAGGGGGCAACGGAGCTGTGAGTTTCCGGCGGGAGAAATATATCCCGCGGGGCGGCCCGGACGGGGGAGACGGCGGCCGGGGCGGCGATGTCTGGCTGGTGGCCGGGACGGAGCTTACCACCCTTCAGGACTTCAGGTACAAGACGAAATATAAGGCGGAAAACGGTGGAAACGGAAGCGGCTCCTTGCGTACAGGTAAAAACGGCGCGGATCTTTACATACGAGTTCCGGCGGGAACCCTGGTAATCCGCGAGGGGGATGCGTCATACACCGCGGACTTGAGCCGTCCCGGAGATAGGTTTCTGCTGGCCGCCGGGGGCAGGGGCGGCCGGGGCAACGCTTTTTTTAAATCCGCGACACACCGAAATCCCCGTTTCGCTCAAAACGGCGAAGAAGGGGAGGCAGGCTGGTTTATCCTGGAGTTGAAACTACTGGCGGATGTAGGCCTGGTCGGTCTTCCCAACGCCGGCAAGTCTACTTTTCTTTCCGTAGTTTCCGCAGCCAGGCCCAAGATAGCGCCTTATCCTTTCACGACCCTTGAGCCCAATCTGGGAGTCGCCTCCCATCAAGGGAGAAGTTTCGTGGTTGCGGATATACCCGGATTGATCGAAGGAGCCCACCAGGGGGTGGGACTGGGATTTGAATTTTTAAGGCATATCGAGCGGACAAGGGTGCTGCTGCATCTGGTGGATTTGTCGGAGACGGCGGATCCGTATAAGGATTTTTTTGCCATCCGGAAAGAACTTGCCTTCTATAAAGAGGATTTATCCGGACGTCCATGCCTGGTTCTCGCCACGAAAATGGATCTCCCCGATGCAAGAGAAAGGTATTCCGCCTTCACCCGGCTTATGGCTCAACACGGATTCCAAGTTTACCCGATATCCGTGGCCGCCGGGGAAGGCATTGGGGCGGTGCTTGATGAGACTGTCCGTCTTCTGTCAACGACTTCTGCGCCGGATATGGGCGTCTCTGTGAACGGTGCGGAGGAAGAACACAGCAGGTTCCGGGATCTTGCCTTAAAAAAAATCGGCGCCGGATTTTATAGGCTAACCTGTGCTTTTATGGAAAAGGAGATCAAGCGGTACGATTTCAACCAGGATGAAGCGGTGCAGCGATGGCAAAGCAAGCTCCGCGGCTGGGGGGTCAATGATTTTTTGCGGGATCAGGGCGTCCGAGAAGGAGATATTGTTATCATTGGCGAAGTGGAATTCGAATTCCAATAGGTAGCGCGGTTAGACGTATGAGGAGATGACATGTTAGACAGCAAGCAGCGCAGTTTTTTGCGCGGTTTGGGCCAGGAATTGAAACCTGTGGTTTTCATCGGCAAGTCCGGCGTTACCAGGGATGTGGTTGCCCAATGCGATGATGTTCTTGAGGCCAGAGAGCTGATTAAAGGACGTGTGCTGCCTAATTCCGGCCTGACCGCAAGAGATGCTTCCCGCGTCCTGGCCGAACAGACAGAAGCGGAAGTAGTGCAGGTGATCGGCAGAAATTTTATTTTATGCCGGACCTCTCGAAAATCCCGGCTTGCACTTCCTTAAAGTACAGACTGTGAGGGCTAAGAAATGGAAGAAAGGCAATCGTTGATTAACGCCAGGCGCATTGTGGTTAAAGTGGGAACCAATTCGCTTACCGAAGAAGACGGCGGTAAAATTTCCGTGCGCAAATGCTCTAAAATCGTCGATGGTCTTCAGAAACTGATTTCCATGGGAAAAGAAGTGGTTCTGGTGACTTCCGGAGCGGGCGCCGCGGGAGTGGGAAGGCTGGGATTGCCGAAAAAACCCGGAACGCTGCCGGAGAAGCAGGCTTGCGCCGCAGTGGGGCAAACAGTGCTTATGCAAATGTACGACAGGCTGTTTTCATCCTATAAACTCATTGTAGCCCAGGTACTTCTTACCAAGAATGATATTATCCAGCGCCGCAGTTATTTGAACGCCCGCAATACTTTGCAAACCCTTTTGAGTTATAAAACCGTTCCCATCATTAATGAGAATGACACGGTGGCCGTGGAGGAACTGCGCAGCGAAATGAGATTTGGAGAGAATGACACCTTGTCTGCGCTGGTTTCAGGGCTTGTGGACGCAGAACTTTTAATTATCCTGACTGATGTGGAAGGTCTATACGACTGTGATCCCAGGAAAAACGCCAAAGCCGGCCTAATAGATACGGTAAAAAAAATTACTCCGGAGATCGAGACGGCTGCCGGGAAAACGGGCAGCGCTTTTAGCACCGGAGGTATGGCCGCCAAGTTAAAGGCGGCTAAAATCGTTATGCAATCGGGGATTCATATGGTGCTTGCCGGAAGCGGCACACCTTCAGTTTTAACGCGCATCGTAACGGGGGAAAAGATCGGAACGCTTTTTGTTCCCGTAAAAAATCCCCTTTCCAGTAAAAAACAGTGGATAGCTTATGGCTTGACGCCTGCAGGCAAAATCACCGTGGACGGGGGAGCAGCTGCGGCGCTGACAGGCAAAGGCAAAAGCCTGCTTCCATCCGGTATTATCGGGGTGGAAGGAGATTTCCAATGCGGAGATCTGGTTTCCATTTTCAATCAGGATCAGATTGAAATAGGCAGGGGATTGGTAAATTACAGCGCGGAAGACGTGCGCAAGATCGCCGGCCATAAGACTATGGATATAGAACATATTTTAGGTTACGGCGGATATGAGGAAGTGATTCACCGCGATAATATGGTCTGCCCAAAGGAGGATTAAGATGACCCTGCAGGAACAAGTCGAAAATATGGGCCGCCGGGCCAAGGACACTGCCCCCCGGCTTGCTGGAGTTTCCAGCGCGGACAAGGATAAGGCGCTATCGTGCATGGCGGAAGCGCTCAAGGAAAGGACCGGGGAAGTCCTGGAGGCCAATTGCAAAGATATGGTTGAGGCGGAGAGAAACGGCCACCCCAAATCTTTTTTGGACCGGCTTTTTCTCAATGAACGGCGCATCGAAGAAATGGCGGATGGATTGAATGTGGTGCGAGGGCTTGCGGATCCAATCGGCCGGGTGCTTGGCATGTGGCGCCGCCCCAACGGGCTTTTGATCGGTCAAGTAAGAGTGCCGCTAGGCGTGGTGGGAATCATTTACGAGGCCAGGCCCAATGTGACGGTAGATGCGGCGGGTTTGTGCTTGAAAGCGGGGAATGCGGTCATCCTGCGGGGCGGCGCGGAAGCAATCCACTCCAACGAAAAGATCGTGGACATATTGCGCAAGGCTTTGCAGAACTGCGGTTTTCCGGAGGACGCCGTGCAGCTTATCAAAAACACCGACCGGGAAGCGGCTAAAATCCTTATGCGCATGCATAAATACCTGGATGTGCTGATCCCCCGGGGTGGAGTCGGTCTGATCCGAACCGTGGTGGAGAATTCCACGGTACCCGTAATCGAAACGGGAGTCGGGAACTGCCATATATATGTGGACATCGCCGCGGATTTACAGATGGCTGAAGACATCGTTTTTAACGCCAAGGTCCAGCGGCCGGGAGTCTGCAATGCCATGGAAACTTTGCTGGTGCATTCGGCCGTGGCGGAAGCCTTTCTTCCTCAGGCAGCCGGGCGTTTGGAAAAAGCCGGCGTGGAACTGCGCGGCTGTTCTATGACCCGGAAGATATTACCCGGCAGGAAAAGCGCTGCGGAAGATGATTGGTATACGGAGTACCTGGATCTCATCCTGGCCGTAAAGATCGTGGACTCGATGGATGAAGCCATGGAGCATATCCGCAAATATGGAACACTCCATTCCGAAGCTATTATTACCAACAATTACCATGCAGCCCAGCGTTTTTTAAACGAGGTCGACGCCGCGGCAGTGTATGTGAATGCTTCCACCCGTTTTACCGACGGATTTCAGTTCGGCTTTGGCGCGGAGATGGGAATCAGCACTCAAAAACTTCACGTCCGAGGGCCCATGGGTCTTGATGCATTAACCACTACTAAATATATCATCTATGGAAACGGCCAGGTGCGATCATGATAAGAGCAAGATATGGCTTGATGGGAGGCACATTTGATCCCATCCATATCGGACATCTTCTTGCTGCGGAAACCGTACGGGAAGAATTCGCCCTGGAAAGGGTGATCTTCATCCCGTCCGCTCATCCTCCGCACAAAAGAATCGAACAGGTAACGCCCGCTGCAATTCGCTATAAAATGGTGAAACTGGCCGTCCGGAACCATCGCAGTTTTGCCATTTCCGATTGCGAATTGAAAAGAAAAGGCCCTTCATTTACCGTAGACACGCTGAGTTTTTTTCACGGGGAGTTTCCGGAGGCGGAATTTTATTTTATAACCGGCGCGGATGCCCTTTTCGAGTTGGTATCCTGGAAGGATATGGAAAAGCTTTTTTCACTTTGTTCCTTTGTAGGAGTGACCAGGCATGGTTACAATCTGGACAATGCCCTTCATGAGCACCCTTCGCTTCAGCAGTACAGGCACAAGATGCACTTTTTGGAGATACCCAAGGTCGAGATCTCCTCTACTTATATTCGGCAAAGACGCGCGGACGAGAAATCCATTAAATATCTGGTGCCTCCGGCGGTGGAAAGGTTCATCGTAAGCCGCCGCCTTTACCGGGCGCAAAAAAGAGACATTTAAATACGGCCGGCAAATGCGGTTTTTTTTGTTAAGTATGGTATAAAATAATGCGTAGGTGACCCGGATAAAAATTGAAAAAGCAGCCACGCTATCTAATGCGATGTAAAAAAACATTGCCTATTTGGATTGTCCCATGTCCCTTTGGTTTCCAGCTCCTGACGTCAAGGTTCGCAAGGGACCTTGATTTTTTTATCCGGCGCTAAAACGGAGTTGGCAACTGGCGTAATGTTTCGTAGATAAGGTATACCCATGGTGCCCTAATAAAAGAGACATTCCCTAATAAAAGAGACATTCCATATCGTGAAGCGTTTGACATTGTCAAGCTATTAATGCCACGCTACACTGGGCTTTAAGCGCCGGACAGAAAGCGAGGTGAAACATAGTGGCCAAAACTTTGTATGTAGGAAATCTGCCGTGGTCCACCACGGAAGAGCAGCTTAGCAATTTTTTTTCGTCCAAGACTAACGTGGTTTCCAGCCGGATTATTACAGACAGGGAAAGCGGCCGTTCCAGGGGTTTCGGTTTTGTGGAAGTAAATGATGAGGATGTGGAAAGAATTATCGCTGAATTCAACGGAAAGCAGCTTGAAGGCAGGGAGATCATCGTAAATGAAGCTAAACCGCGCCCCGGGATGCGAACCGACAGGATGCAGTAATCCATGTCATAAAGAATTGCTTTGCCGGATTTTTATGCGGCAAAATCGAAATTCTTGTTGAGATTATTATTAAATGCATCTTAAGGCTTCACGCAGATTGCTGCGGGGAGCTTTATTTATGCGGAGCCAATTTTCTTTTCTTAGCGGTTCGTTTTTGATATAATTTAAACATGATAAGAAACGGTCGACTAAATAACGTCCGCCCGGTTAGAAAGGCAGGGGATGCCATGGATTTTTTTGAGAAGTATTTAAAAGGGTATATTTCGGAAAAACGTTTCGAGCATTCCATGCGGGTGGCCGAGACCGCCAACCGGCTGGCCGCCGCCCACCGGATTCCGGTGGAAAAATCATACTTGGCCGGAATACTGCATGATGTGGCCAGGGATTTTTCCGCAGAGCAGCTTCAGGGAAAAATCCGTGAATTCTCCATCAATCCGGACGTGATCGAAGCAAAAGAACCGGTTTTACTGCACGGGCGAATCGGCGCCCTGATGGTGGAAAAGGAACTGGGCATCACGGACGGGGATATTTTGCAGTCCATCGCCAGGCATACCACTGCCGGTCCCGGGATGACTCAGCTCGATAAAATAATTTTCGCCGCCGATTTTTTGGAGCCCGGGCGCCAGATACCTGTTCGCGACGGAATATACCGTGTGATTGAAGCGGATTGCCAGCGCGGTTATTGGATGATCCTCCAGGCTGTCTTGAAATATGTCGCGGAAAAAGGTTTTTATCTGCATCGGGATACTGTAATGGCATGGAATGAAGCGGTTGAAACTTCGCACATGGAGGAACGGAATGGAAAGCTTGGAAAAACTTAAGTTGATATATGAAGCAGCCCTGGATAAGAAGGCGCAAGAACCGTCGGCTTTGTATGTGGAGAACCTGGCCAGGGTGGCGGATTATTTCCTTATCTGCACGGCGCTCAATCCGATCCATGCGCGCGCCATCGCCGATTCCGTACTGGAAAAAATGGCCGAACATCATGAAAATCCGCTCCGTATTGAGGGAACCCGCGGCAATTCCTGGATCCTCATCGATATGGGCGAGGTGGTGGCGCATATCATGTTCAAGGAGGCCAGGGAATATTACCTGCTGGAAAAGCTTTGGGGGGACGCCCCTAAAGTAGAACTGGAAATATAAATATAAATCCCCCTTTTGTTAATTTTTCGCTGGTATAAATCCCCTCCTGGCAGGGCAATTTATTTTCGACAACGTCACGGGGGGATTGCAATGCATTGGCACCGGCCATACAAACGCTTCGGTCTTTTTTTATTGGTTTTTGGAGCCGTTATCGCCGCTTTTTCTCTGATGCAATTGCTTTATGTTTCTTTTTTATATCCGGATGTGATACCCGTCCCCGTATCAAAACCGTTTACCCTCTCGGTTCCATTCCCCATCACCCTGCATGTGAAGGCGGATCGACAAAATATCGTCAAAGAAATATTTGCGCAAAAATGGTTTATGGGTTTTCCGCAAAGCGTCAAGATCCAGTCACACAAGTTCGCCCAGGCTGATTTGGAATTGAGGTTTTTTGGGGTGATACCTTTCCGGGATCTTTCTCTGCAAATTTTGGAACAGATCAGAGTAATTCCGGGAGGACAGGCGATAGGCGTCCTGCTTTCCAGGGAAGGGGTGATTGTGGTCGGGATGATTTCCATTCGAGACAATAAAGGCAACGAATCTTTCCCCGGACGGGACGCCGGGCTGGAGATCGGTGATATTATCGTAAAAATCAATAATTATGCGGTGAACAACACTCAGGAGGTGCCGCTGCTGGTCAACAGGTTGGGCATGGACAAAAAGCCGCTTTATCTGACTATACGAAGACGAAATCAGTTGATGATAAAGGAGATAAATCCATTGCTCCAGAAAGAGGCGCCCATGAAACAGTATAAATTGGGGCTATACATACAAGATCCCGCCGCGGGAGTCGGTACGCTCACATTCTACGATACAAAGCGTATGTTATACGGCGCGCTTGGCCATACCGTGAAGGAATTGGATAAGAAATCATACCTGCTGGGCAATGAAAGCAGCATTATCATGGCCGACATCATCGGCATTCAAAGCGGCAATAAAGGCGAACCCGGAGAAAAAATCGGGATTTTCAAGGACTCCGCGCAAATCCTGGGCAGCATCGGCATCAACAGTCCGGTGGGAGTATTCGGCAAATTGAATATCCTTCCCGAAAACAATCTATACAGTACGCCGATTCCCGTGGCTTTCGCGTACGAGGTCCGCGAAGGGCCGGCGGAAATTTTAACTGTGCTTTCAGATCAAAAAGTGGAAAGGTTTGACGCGGAGATTATTCGTGTAAACAGGCAGACTATGCCCCAAATTAAAAGTTTCGTCTTAAAAATCACCGATGAACGGCTTCTGGCCAAAACCGGCGGGATCATTCAGGGCATGAGCGGCAGTCCGGTGTTGCAAAATAACCAACTGGTCGGGGCGGTCACCCATGTATTTGTGAATGATCCGACCAGAGGATACGGGGTTTATGCGGAATGGATGGTGCGAAAAATGGTGGAAGATGTAAAACTGGATGAATTGCTGAAGTATCTTAAGGCGTCCTGAAGACGACTTATTAAAGGCAATTGTGTTGTTACCTCAATGTACGTCTTGCCACTAAATATAGTGTATGGCTACCTTTAGGCTATCGATATTTTGTGGCAAGACGTAAAATTATCAAAACAGCGCACATTGCTCTATTATTTTGTTTTATGCGGATTTCAGAAAAGGAACTTGAGGAAAAATAGAGAAACAAATGATGGAATTGCATAATAATAATTAAGCATGCATTCGGAACCTTTAAAAAATATCAAAATATAACTTCCCGAAGGTTATTGGTTAATTCGATTTGGTCAAATATTTTGTTTATGCGTTTTTGATAAATAAAATATTTGAGCCCAATTTTATCACCTCGCTTGCCGAATTGAGCTTAAAAAGTCTATAAGGTCCATGACTTTTTACGAAACCCGGGGGTTGGCGCATGACTGATATCCGTGTGGTTATTGCCGATGCTAACCGCAATGTAGTCCAGGCTGTCGCGGAGTACTTGCAACACTGTAATGGCGTCAAAATTGTCGGAGTGGCGTACCACGGCATGGAAGCTCTGGCCGTGGTCGGTAAAGAAAATCCTGATGTGCTGGTTCTGGATCTGATCATGCCTTATCTTGACGGAATCGGGGTACTTCAAGGCTTGCGAAAAACCGGATTGAAACCGGCCATAATCGTTTTATCCTCTTTTAGACAGCCGGCCGTATGGAAAACCGCCCTGGACCTGGGGGCTAATTATCTTCTTACCAAGCCATTCCTGATGGAGGATCTGCATCAATTCATTCAAGACGGCGCCGCTGAAAGCGGAAAGGTCCTGAGGGATCCGAAACCTTTAATTTTACGCCTTCTGCAGGAATTAGGCTTTTCTTCGGCATCCCTGGGTTATTTATATACCGCTGAAGCTATTCTTCGTTTTCTGAAGGCTTCCAGCCAGCGCGCGGAAATGGCCCTTATATATCAGGAAGTGGCTCGAAAAGTCGGGACTAACGCATCCAGGGTTGAAAGGGCGATCCGGTTCGCCATTGAAAAAGCATGGACCAGGGGGCATCTTCAGGTCCAGGACAAAATATTTGGTTATTCCGTGAACAATCAGAAAGGAAAACCCACTAATGCCTTGTTTATTGCGAAAATAGCCGATAAAATCAGATTGGAAAGCCGGTGTGGGTATTTTGCGTGACGGATTTTGGTGTTTGATATTGTAACTTGCAACTTTTTGGCATCATAATCGTTATTGAAAAAGGCAATTGCGTTGTTACCTTAATGCTAGTTTTGCCATTAAATATAGTATATGGCATTAGGCTATCGATATTTAGCGGTAAGACGTAAGATTATCATAACAACGCAAATTGCCCGAAAAATAAGAATAGGCAGGCTTAGATGATACGGGGCAAGGCCAGAGCGGACATCCGCACGAAAAATCTGGTGAAACGGATCAAACCGAACGAAATCGCGATTATCGATCACGAGGACATCGATCAAATCGCGGCTGAATCCTTGGTGCGCGCCAGAGTCAAGGCTGTAATCAATGCATCCTCTTCCATCAGCGGCCGTTATCCGACGCCCGGGCCCAAAATCATCATAGATGCAG
This sequence comes from Bacillota bacterium, assembly GCA_050260475.1. Taxonomy (GTDB): domain Bacteria; phylum Bacillota; class UBA4882; order JBLNCG01; family JBLNCG01; genus JBLNCG01. The sequence continues at coordinate 20,649 of JBLNCG010000031.1, read as the reverse complement.
GTATTCCCCTGGTGGACCAGGCCGGCAGGGAAATCATGAAGATACCTGACGGTGAGACCATAGAGCTGCAAGGGGGACAGATCCTACTGAAAGGGGCCGAGATCGCCCGGGGCCATCTTCTCACGGATACAATCGCAGAGGCAAAAATAAAAAAAGCGCGCAACAATATCAGCGGCGAATTGGATAATTTTGTTCAAAACACTCTGGAATACGCCCTGAAAGAGAAGGAACTTATCCTCGGCCTGGCCATCCCGGAGGTGAACACGGATTTCATCGGGCGTCACGTGGTGGTGGTGGTGCGCGGGCGGAATTATCGCGAAGACCTGATGATGCTCAAGCCGTACCTGGCCGAAGTTAAACCGCTTCTGATCGGGGTGGACGGGGGCGCCGACGCCTTGCTGGAGTTTAACATGATCCCGGACATGATTATCGGAGATATGGACAGCATCTCGGATGAAGCGCTGTTTTGCGGGGCGGAGTTGGTGGTGCATGCTTATCCGGACGGACGGGCCCCCGGGCTTGCCCGTTTGAATCAGCTTAACCTGCAAGCGAAGAAATTCCCGGCTCCGGGTACGAGCGAAGACATCGCCCTTTTGCTGGCTTATGAAAAGGGAGCGGAACTGATTGTGGCTTTGGGGACGCATTCCAATATGATCGATTTTTTGGAGAAAGGCAGAAACGGAATGGCCAGCACTTTCCTGGTGCGTCTCAAGGTGGGATCCCGGCTCATCGATGCCAGGGGTGTGAGTCGTTTATACAAGGTGCGGGGGAAATTCCGTTATCTCTTGCAGGTTGTCATGGCCGCCATGATCCCCGTCATCATCATCGCGCTGGTTTCCGAGCCGGTGCAGCGATTTTGGCAGCTTTTAAAGTTTTTCCTGCGCACTTCCGTTTGGAAGGGATGAAAAAATGATCATTGATCTCAAAGCGCACATATACTCATTAATAGCTGTGTTTCTCGCCCTGGGGATAGGCATCCTTCTGGGTATCGGTCTGGGCGGCACGCTCAGCACGGAGCAAAAAAATATCCTCGCCCGGCTGGAAAAAGATTTCAACCGTTATCTGGAGGAGAAGAAAACCCTGCAGATTTCCATTCAGCAAAAGAACCATGAACTGGAGATGTCAAGGCAATTCAACCGGACCGTATTGCCGTATTTGATCCATGATCATCTTCTGGGCAGAAAAATCGCCATTATTAAGACTAACTCGGCCTTTTCCGATCAGGCCGTAAAAGAAATAACCGCCACTTTGGAGTTGTCCGGAGCCAGGGTGGTTTCCACCACGCGCTTCATGGCGGATTTCATCCAGGCCACCCAGGAGCAGCCGTCGGAATTGGCTCAGGCCTTCCATCTGCAAGATATGGATGCGGCGGGACTGACTCAAGAAATATTGAAGCAGGTAGCCGATGAAATCATCCTGGGGCTCGGACATCAGAAGCTCAATTACTTGCAAGAAAAGGACTTTGTGCGGTTGTGGGGATCTTATATCCGGCCCGTGGATTCCATCGTGATCCTGGGAGGGGCGCCGGATGAAACGAGCAACTATGCGCTAAAACTCGATACGCTGCTGATCAACGCCCTGAAGAAATATAATGTGTATATCATCGCCGGAGAATACCTTCAGTCGGGATCATCATATATACCCTACTACCGTAAAAAGAGCGTAGTCACTATCGATAACCTGGACACCACCCCCGGGCAGGTGGCGATGGTATACTCGCTTTCCAGAGGCTTGCGCAAGGGCAATTTCGGCATCAAGGAAAGCGCTCGCAGTATTTTGCCGGACTTGTAAAGCGGAGTTTACAATCTTTTGACTTTACGGCCTTTTGGCCCGGAGGAAAGATGTCCGACGTCGAAATCACCGTTTTGATCCCCGCATACAACGAAGCGGGGCATATCGGCGCCACCCTCGCCGGATTGCGGAAATCCAAATATCCGCTGGCTGTTACTGTTATCGACGATTGTTCCGGCGATGAAACCGCAGCTGTTGCCGGGGAAAACCAGGCGCGGGTTATCCGGCTTTCCAGAAATGAAGGCAAGGGCGGGGCTTTAAATCACGGACTGGCGGAAGTGCGGGGCGGCATCGTAGCGCTTATTGACGCGGATCTGGGGGATTCCGCGGCGGAGATCGATAAGCTTCTTCAACCGGTGGTGGAAAACAAAACGGATATGTCTATCGCCCAGTTCGGGGCTTTCGGAAAAAAGGGCGGCTTCGGCATAGCCACCGCTATTGCCAGGATGGGATTGAAAATTACCACCGGGATGAATTTTAAAAGCCCCATGTCCGGCCAGCGCGTACTACGCTATGAAGTGCTGGAGGCGATCCGGAAAAAAGTCGCTTCCGGCTTCGGCGTGGAGGTGGGCCTGACCATTGACGTCTTCCGGGCGGGTTTCCGCATCAAGGAAGTGCCCGTAAAAATGACCCATGCGGAGACCGGCCGCGACTTTCCCGGTTTCCTGCACCGGGGCAGGCAGTGTCTGGATATTGTCACCGTGCTCATCAGGAAGTGGGTGAACAGATGAAACTCCTGCTTTCATACGTCCAATTGCTGCCCATGTTGAGCACCATCGCCATCGGCTATGCGCTGGCACTTCTCCTGCTGCCCCGTTTGATCCGGACCATTGAAAAAAGCGGTTTTGTCGTCGCCAACTACCAGGGCGTCATGATCCCCAACGCCGCGGGAGTGGTATTCATCCTGCTGTATCCGGCGGTTTTATTTTTGTCCGCCTATTTCGGCCTGCTTTCGTCCTCTCTGGACAAGGTGTTTCTATTTATTTTTCTCACAGTATTCGTGGGTGTCCTGGGCTTCCTGGACGATTCCTGGGGGGATCACGGCGTCAAAGGATTTCACGGCCACCTGGGCGTCTTTTTTGCCGCCGGGGAGTTGACCACCGGCGGAATCAAGGCGCTGTTTTCGCTTCTGGCGGCCGCGGTTTTTTCCCTCATGATCCTGAAGATGCCGCCGCAGGCCATTCCCTTTGCCGGACCGGCGATGTTCCTGCTGAATTGGGCCGTAAATGTGCTGGTGATATTGCTTGTGATCAACGCCGTTAATCTTTTCGACCTCCGGCCGGGCAGGGCCGGCAAGGTGTTTCTCTTGGCCTTGATCCCGCTTTATTTTCTGTCCCAGCATCCCGGGGATTTTCCCCTTGTTTATCCCCTGCTGGGTATGTTGCTCGCATACCTTCCTTACGATTTAAAAGCCCGGGTCATGCTGGGGGACACCGGCGCCAACCTGCTGGGGGCCTTTCTGGGCGGCATGTTCGCGGCGATCTATTCTCTCCTTGGAAAGATCATCGTCATCCTCGTCTGCCTCGCACTTAACCTCATCGCGGAAAAATATTCCTTCTCCAAAATCATTGAACAAAACCTCATCCTGCGCCTGCTGGACAGATGGGGGAGGATGGGGTAGGGAGTAATTCAACAACCGCTAAGAGCAGTTTGCGTTGTTATGATAATTTTACGTCTTGCCGCTAAATATCGATAGCCTAATGGTAGCCGTATACTATATTTAGTGGCAAGACCTTGAATTAAGGCAACAACGCAATTGCCTCGTTAAATAAAAGAAAATCCCGCCACATTGCTTCTTCGGTTGATAAGAGATGAAAGGCATGTTGACGCAGGTAATTTAAATTGCATACTTTTGAAGACAACTTCGCCCGAATCAAAATATTTTTAATTTTCTGCCATTCTTTCGCCAATGAGTCAGCATAATTTACCAACCTTGTCAGATGACATTCCTTTAAATGTTTCAAGCTAAAGAGGTATTTGAACAGCAACTTGTTTCCGATTTGCCTGTTCATTATTTTAGTTGCGCCTGTAATATAGGCGGTCATAACGCCTTGATAGGCTTCCGGTTTTTTCATCTCATCGCAGCCTTCCCTGACCTCCCACATTCCCGTAACATCGAATGCCGCCAGTTCATCTATCAATCTTCCCGCATTTCTGCAAACTTGCGATATATTTAATCGATATTCCTGGAATTCATCCCGCAGATATAAGATAAAAGCCGGAGGATCTTTATATTTCGAGTTAAGGAAAGCCTTGATCAGTCTTTCCTCTGGCACCAGGTGCAAACCGTACCCTTTAACGTCGTCATCAAAGGCCCGGTATTCCTTTTTATTGTCATCATATCCGGTAATTAAGGAATAGTGATCGCAATGGCTGTGCCCGTATGTCAGGTTACCGGGTATCCAATAAAATAAATCCACGTTTAGAAAAACGTGTTTATACTTTTTTATGGGTTCTATCAATTGTTTTGTTATATTTTCATCGCGGGACATAAGATAAGGCTCATATCTTAGAATACATTCCTCAATAGTTTTTTCGAAAGCATGTAAGTATTTCACATCCATGAGATTAAAATAAATGATTTTTTCATAATCCCCCGTATGTTTTAAATAGCTGTAGTTATTCATATATGCCGCTGCTTTATAGCTGGACTCGCGGGATATGATTACTGAAAAGATATTATTTAGCCGGCAGTCCATCCAGTAATCGGAAAACGGCGTCAAATTTAATGTAACTGACATTTGCAGCTCCTTAATGATAAATCTTATTCTATCATATTAATATTTGATACGATTGTCAAATGTAGAGCAATTTGCGTTGTAACTATATTTTTACGTCTTGCCGCTAAATACCGATAGCCTAATGGTAGCCGTATACTATATTTAGGGGCAAGACTTAGTATTAAGGTAACAAAATTGCCTTAGGAAAAATTTTCTTGTTAATGACAATTCCATATGCTATATTTAAAAAAATAAAAAGATTCGAGGTGTCGCCGATGAAGTTAAGATCGCTTATTTTTTGCTTATTATTTATCGGCATCTGTTTTTATACCGTTGCTTCTAGCGTAAACGACCGTTGCATGATGTGCGGGAGGGATATCCGGGAAAATCTTAAAACAACCGTTATCACGGATACCGGCGGCAAGGAGTTTTGCTGCCCCCACTGCGCAATCATGTACATTTCCGTCGCGAAAGAAAATATTCAGGACATATTGGCGCGGGATTTTTACAAAGGAACGGAAGAAAGCGGCAACAAAATGCACTTTGTCGTAAACGAGAAAAAGGCGCTGTGCTGCGCACCGCTGATCGCGGCTTTTTCCGAAAAGAGCGCGGCGGAGGAATATCGAAGAAAGGAAGGCGGCAGTATTCTGACCTGGAAAGAAATCGTCGGTAAATTAACGGCAACTAAATGCGAATTTTGCGGGATGCCGGTTTACCCCCCCGAGGCAGTCAAGCTGACCGCAAAAAAGACAGAAATTTACGGGTGCTGCCCCTTGTGCGCACTGGCTTTGACTTATCAGCACAAGGCGGATAAAATCAGATTTACCTGTAGCAACGACCATAAACATGCAACCTTAAGGATGCCTGCCTCCAAGAATTGCCCCGTGGTTTTCTGGCAGGGGTTGAAAGAGTTGAACGGGAGCATGGTCCCGGCCGGGTGCCATTTCAATAGAGTCTTTTGCCGCGAATCCTGCTTTAATGCTTGGCGCATTCAAAACAAGGAGGTGCCAGGAAACAGGTTGAATCTGAACGAAGCTTTGCTAAAAGCGAAGATGATGTATGAAAAGAAGAAAAAAACATGACCGGTTACCGTCTGGAAAAGGCCATGCGGTTCTATCTTACCTTCATGCTTATTTGCGGCGCGCTTTTGTTTGCGTTAATCATATCGATGGGGGCTGAAAATTCGCATAAAGAGAAGGAGTTGTCGGCCAAAAAGGCGCTGCTCCAAAGCCTGGGCATTACTTCACTGAGCCTTTCCGACGATTGTACGGGGACCAAAAACATCCTTTCGGATTTATGCGGGTGTCTCAGCGATATACCCGGCGGGTATTGCTACCATGACGATTGTAATTATGTTGCGGCCCCCGACTTAAATACGGAACGGGGAAGTGGAAAATAATGATCCGGCGAAAACACATCAATTTACTGCAATGGGCCGTGTTTAACCTCTGGCGGCATAAGTCCAAATCCGTCGCCATATTGCTGCCGCTTTCCTTTGTGATGGCCATTCTCTCCGCCGTGACGATGCTGAAAGACGGAATATCAAGGGACGCAGGCTTATCGGCCGCCTTTTTACCGGATCTGACGGTTCAAAGCATGGTTGCCGGAAAAGCCGAACGCCTGGATTTATCAAGGTTGGCTGCATTAAACGGTCTGGACGGCGTGGAAAGAACCGTCCCCAGGATTTGGGGATTCATGCCCCTTTATTTAAACGGCAGGGATATGATTTTTACCGTAATGGGCATAGATACCGTAAAAATGCCCATCCCTCCCGAAATTAACTTCTCCGTGGAAACGGGGCGTTTTCTTGATCCGGACGGAAAGCGCGAGGTAGTTGTCGGACAGACCCTGGCAAAAACCATGAAATTGAATGCGGGGGATTTTCTGCCGTTAAACAACTGGAAAGGCAGTAAAACCGGTTATAAAGTCGTAGGCATATTTAAAAGCGCGGTATCCATCTATACCGCCGACCTGATCCTCATGAACATCGAGGGCGCCAGGGAATTATTCGGATACGGCCGGAATGAGGCTTCGGATCTGTGCGTCTACTTAAATGGAAAGGACAGTCAGGATCTGGCCGCAGGAAATATATTGGGATTGATGCCTACCGCAAGGGTGCTGGCGCAGGACGCCCTGGAAAAAATGATGATGCAGGCCTTCGGAGGGCGGGCGGGGATATTCCAACTGTTCTGGTTCATCGCTTTGCTTACGGCCGTGCTTTCCGCTTGGGTTCATTGGAGCGGCGCCCGCTTTATGGCGAAGCGGGAGATCGGCCTGCTGAAAGCCTTGGGATGGAATACGGGGGAGATCATTGAAGTAAGCATGTTTGAAACCGCCCTGCTGGGAATCACGGCTACGGTTATCGGCGGCACCGGAGGGACTATTTATGTCCTGGCGGGAGCTCCGGTGATTAAAAATTTCCTATCCGGCTGGAGTTCGGTTTATCCCCAGTTCACCTTACCTTACCGGTTGACCGCCTCCGGCGCATTCAGCCTGGCCTTGATCGGGATTTTTCCTCTGTTAATGGCCGGAATTTTTAACGCCTGGCAGATGGGGCTTGTTAATCCCGCCAGGGCCATCAAAGAAGGATAAAATTTGGACCGGGGCAAAAAATGGCCATACTTCAACTGAAAAACATATGCAAATCGTTCCCATCGGGGAACAGGAGCAAAAAGGTCCTGGACGGCGTTTCGCTGGAAGTGAAGGAAGGGGACTTTATATTGGTTCAGGGCCCTTCGGGAGTAGGGAAAAGCACCTTATTGTCCATCATCGGGTGCCTGGAAAAACCGGATGAGGGTGAAGTGTATCTTTCGGGGGAGTGCCTTATATACCATCAGGACCATTTCCTGGCATCGCTCCGCAGGGAATATTTCGGATTCATCTTTCAACAATATTATCTCATACCGGGCCTCACCGTTTTAGAAAACGCCGTCGCGCCCCTGATACCTTTGGGCCTGGGTTGGAAAGTCATGGAAAACCGGGTATCCGCGCTTTTGAAAAAATTCGATCTTTGGGGAGATCGCCACAGTCTTGTGGAGGTATTATCGGGTGGTGAACAACAAAGAACGGCCATCGTCCGCGCATTTGTTTCCAATCCGAAAATCATCGTCGCGGACGAACCCACCTCCAACCTGGACGAAGAAAACACAAACATGCTGATAAACCTATTCCTGGAATTGAAAGAACAAAATCATACCGTTATCGTATCCACGCACGATCCCCGTTTCCATACCGGCGGTTTATTCAACAGGCGGTGGAACATGCGTAAGGGGAAGCCCATTGAGGAAACATTCATATGATAATCAATCCATTTACTTTAAATTACCTCGTTTTGAGTTTTTTCTCGTTGACGGTTCTGTTTATTTGTGCAGCGCTGGTTTTTATCTGGCGAAAAATATTGTCCGGGTATCAAAAGGCGGTATTTTTCCATCAGGCGGAACAAAAACTTTATCTATTGATAACCTTGTTCATGACTTTGTTTCTGCTGCGCCTATTTTTGATTCCCTTCTGGTTTGTTTTGTTGCATTCCCTTATCCCGTCCATTCCGGGCGCCATGTGCCTGACCGGCGTGCATATTGCCGGGGCTCCATACAGCTATTGGTCAAGCGCCGCAAAAATCGTAATGCCTCTTGTTTACGGATTCTGGCTTTATATAAATCATTACGATAGAAAAATATCGGGCCAAAGGCTTTTAAAATGGAAGTTGAATTTGCTTCCGCCTTTACTCGCTGTGATGTTGGCGGAAATCATCACGGATCTGCGCTTCCTTTTTACATTAAAACCGCGGGTCGTCAATTGCTGTACTTCCGTATTCGATTTGCCAGTTGGTTGGCCGGGTAAAATATCCACCCAACATTATCTGCCGCTGCCCTGGGGAGTTTTATCGGCGGCTTCGATATTTTTCGTTCTGCTTTTATTGCTTATATTATGTAAACATAAAAACAGGCTTTTACTCTGGGGCATAGCGGCGGCGGCGGTTTCATCCCTGATTTCCCTTGTATTTTTTTTACAGGTGGACGGCTGCCGTCTGGCGATGGGAACCATGTATCATCATTGCCTGTTTTGCCTGTTGGAATCGAGAGCTCCGGTGTCGGCATCATTTGTCCTGATTATGACGGGATTATTTATTGCGTTGATTCACGCTGTATTGGGTTTTATCCTCATAAAAGAGAAACTTGCGGATGTGTTTGCGTCTCATTTTAATAGTTGGCTTATGAAAGCCATTCTCTTGCTTTGCGCCGGAGGGGTGTTGCTGCTGCGGCAAATCATCCGGTAGGCTTCCGGGAGGGAAAAATGAAAAAGAGCCTGGTTTTTCTTATAGGTTTATTGATTATTTTCGGGGCGGCGACTGCCGGCGCCGGTATATTAATCCATGAAACCGAAGAGATCACGGTCCTATTTACCAATGATACAAACAACCAGACAAGCGTTATGGTAAAAAATCAAATCGGGGTGGGGATGGTCAGCGCCGCCGTCAAAAAATTCAACGCCGTCATCATCGATGAAGTGCCGGCGGGGGCAGGGGAGATCCTCCTGGACAATAAGGGCCGGATGCGGTTAAAGGACCTGCATGGCCGGGATCTGAACGTTCCCTATCATTGGCTTGATGAAAAGGGAATAAGGACGGTTACTTTTAATCTGAGGAACATCCCCACGGTGACATCGGGAGCCGGGGACTGCTGCAACTGCGACGCCAGTTGCGAAGGCGCCTGCGGGGTGGAATTTTTTTACCTCTTTAAAGGCGATAACCTCCGTAGAGGGCAGTGGGCGGAAATAGCAATAAAACTCGAACCCGGGCGCCTTAAGCCCGGGAAACTGAACCGGGTGAAATTGAAGATTCAGATTAAAAACAAAGCCTTCCGCAAGGGGGTGGTGGAGATTTTCACCCCAAACGAAGTTAACGGTTTTCAAATATCCCTGCCGGAATTCCCTAAGGACTTTGAGACGGATATCAAGGGAAACGGCTTCTTATGCAAAAAAGAGATCAGCCCGGGAGAGTATTTGTTTAATATAAAGTGGGAAATAAAGCCCGGGAAAAGCAAAGTTTTACGGATCCAGGATCTGGTTAAGCTGTCCGGATCAATTGACGGAAGGGTTTTTCCCAAGGCCAAATGCAAAGATGCCGTTGTTTCCCAGTATACCTCGGAAACAACTGTCAATCTTTGCGGGGATCTGGAGATGAAGCGATAGATGCCGGAAGATGATTTTTGTATTAATATAGTGCCGGACGAGAATAAGGAAAAGATCGTCCGGTGGTTTTCCTCGTTCCTGAAAAGCCATTGGTACCGCAGCCCGTTTCAAAATATCCCCCTCCAGGAGGGGATGAAGTGGTATGATAATCTGAACGAAGTGTCCAGGATTTTATATGCCCGGGGCGATGTGTATGAAGTGGAATACGAAGGATCCGTGATAGGGCTATTCAATCTGGCGGATCGCGAAGACTATTGCTACCTCAGCCTGGTTTCTCTTCACCCTGGTTTTCAGGGAAAGGGAATCGGCAGAAGGATGGTCACCCATGCCGTGAACTTAACGGCCGGGATGCAAAAACCGCGCCTGGAACTGGATACTTATGCCTTTAACCGTGCAGCGGTACGGCTTTATAAAAAATGCGGGTTTATGTGGACTCCGGATACCGCGATACACATGGTTAATTACTTACCGTTATTGCATCAAGCTTATCCGGAAGAGCCGTTGTTCTTGACGGATCGCTGGTACGGTTGTTATCAGCGGGAAATTACCTGGGTTCCGGACCAGCCTTGCAACGGATGCTTATATGAATACTGTTTTCAAGAAGGGGAAAAAAGCCGGTGTTTTCAAGTGAATACTGATAACAATTCGATATCCGTTTTGGATAGGTGATAAAATGCGACCAGGTACGGGGAAAGGGGTCAGGATAGCCGTCCTGGACAGCGGGTTCGATCCCCACTGGCAGGAACAACTGAAGGTCAATCTTTTTCTTAATGTCACTGATCAGAAAATAACTGAATCGGCGCAATTTGACGCCAATGGACATGGCACGGCATGCGTGGACCTGATCCGGCGCAACGCTCCTGAGGCGGAAATAGCCGTATTGAAGGTTTTCGATGAAAACCTGCTGTGCGGGGGAGAGATTTTTCTTTCAGCCATGCGGTGGTGCCTTGAGCATAACATCGATATTATCAATCTCAGTCTGGGAACGATCAACCGCATCATCGGCCATCAAATCATTTCCTTGTGCAAAGAAGCCTGCGACCGGGGTAAACTGGTGGTGGCCGCGGCCAACCAGGAAGGGTACCGGGCGTATCCGGCGGGAGATAGTTTCGTATTCACTGTAGCTGCCGGAAAATTGCCCAGTAAAAGCGATTATTCATATGACAAGGAAAACGGTTGTTTTCTGGCCAGGGGAGACAAGCAAAAGGCGGCCTGGTCCGGCGGGAATTATTCCTTCGTGGACGGCGCCAGTTTCGCCGCCGCCAATTTCACCGGGATTCTGGCGCGCTATAGAGAGCTGTTTCCGGACCAAACGCCGCAGCAGGTTAAAAAAAGCCTGGCGGAGGGAGCGGTAAAGGATATTCCGTATTATCCTTCCCAAAACGCATATTTTCTGAACCGACGGGAATTTACGCTGCCCCGCAGAGATTTCTCATGGATCAGGAAGGCCGCGCTGTTTCCATACAACAAAGAGATGCACGCCCTGACCAGGTTTGCCCATTTATTGCCGTTTCAGATCGCCGGTATTTACGACATACCGCGACTGGGGCAGGTGGGGCGGGATGCGGGCACTCTCATAGGGGCTGATCCGGCGGGAATGACCATTGAAAATTTCAATGACATGTGGAAGGATCCGGAACGTTTTGATACCGTAATCATCGGATATCTGGATAAAATAAGCTCATTGATAAACAAGGACATGCTGGCCGAAACGGTTCGGGAGTGCTTCAGGCAGGGGAAAAACATCTTCAGTTTCGCGGAAGTCCCCCGGGATATGCTGGCTCTAAAACCTTCCCATGTCCATGCATACTGCCCTCTGGTGGAAGCAGGCGCTTGTCCGGACGAAGCATCCCCATCCCCTCCCGTTAACGCACCGGTAGTCGGAATTTTCGGGACAAGCTCCTCCCAGGGGAAATTTACCGCGCAGCTTGCCTTGCGGGAGAAATTCCTGGCGGCGGGATACAGGCTGGGGCAGTTGGGCACGGAACCCCATGCGGAACTCTTCGGCATGGATGCGTGTTTCCCTTACGGGTATGGTTCAACGGTGAGATTGCCCCGGGAGCGATACTTCCCTTATCTGAAAAAAATAATGGCCGGGATCGATACAAAAGAACCCGATCTGATCATCGTGGGAGCCCAGGGAGGCTTCCTGCCGTATCAGATCTTCAAAATCAACCCCGCCGCTGATCTGAACCCCATCACCTTTTTGTGGGCTACGCTTCCCGATGCTTATATCCTGGCGATCAACGCCATGGATGATCCGGACTACGTGCGGGCGACCATAAATGCTTTGGAGGGGCTGGGAAGGGGGAAGGTCTTGGCGCTGGTAATTAGTGATTATGAGAAGACGGTGCATGAGGTTTTTGAGACCGTTACTTACAGGCGTGTCGGTATGAATGATCTTGAAAACCAGAAAAACTTATTAGCTGAAAAATATAACCTGCCTGTTCTCGATGTAGTGATAAAAGAAAGTGCTGATAAATTGCTTGAAGTTGTTGAAAATTATTTTGGGGCAATGCCGTAATATAATCATTTAAGGTCTTCATCAAAATTCAGAAAAACTTGAGAAGTAAACAATAATATGGTAAAATAAAGAATAGTTATGTTGGAACTTACTGAAATGATTCATAAAATTAAATCGATTATTATTGAATTATCTGGATTAAATATAAATCCTGATGATATCAGCGACGGTGAAATGATATTCGGCGCGGAAGGCGCCTTGGATTCCATCAAAGCCTTGCAGTTGCTTGCCCAGCTGGAAACCGATTTCGGCATCGCAATTCCAGATGAGGAGCTTAATGTGGAAATATTTGAAAGTATCTCAAAATTGGCGTCTATTGTCCTTGAAAAATTGGAGAGAAAAGATGCGGGTTAAAGTTGGAATTATCTTATTTGCCTTGATTATATGCGGAGAGGTTTTCGCCCTTGATCCCCGATGCTGCCCGCCAGAACCGCAGATATGTGAGGCTAAAGTCAATGGCCGCTTGGAACCCTCGATCAGGGGCGATGTGTATCTGGTTGATAAGCGCCAATGCCGGTTTTATATGGCGGAAATCGCTATCGACGGAATGTTTTCCGTCCCCCGTATTCCCTACGGCAATTATCAGGTGGTAATAGGGAAATGGGGTGATCCCATGACAGTTTATTTACCTTATCCTGAATTCCAAGGCAAATTATCCCTTCTTGACCGCCTTTCACTCGAAATCGAAACAAAAAAAATTTTGGATGACTTGAATAAGAAATCTATCAATACGTTTGTTAAAAAATATAAAAACGCCGTAGACTTTCCTCTGATGAACCTGGTACAGAATTATAAGGAAAAGAAATCGAAAATAAAATGGCGGACAGTCAGGATTTCAGGGAATTCTACAAGTCCCTTGGTTTTACTTTACGATGTGAACCATAAAATCTTTTGGGGAATAAAATTCACTAAAAAAAAGTCATGGCAGGCGAAACAAATAATCGCCGATATTTTATTTGACGAAATAAAAGCCATACCTTTCTTAAAAAAGAAAAGTTACAATTTGATACTTCTGGTAAAAAAGTCGCTGCCGGTCATTACCATAAAGGAAAATAGGACATACCTTCTGGATATCAAAAACTGGCTTAAGTGATAACTCCATACCTAAAATTGCCGCTGTCTTTCCGTATTCCCGAAAGGAGACCCTTCTCTCTCGAAAGACCTCTCGGCGGTAAGTACATCACGAACGGATATCAGGGAAAAATCCATATCAGGAGAGACGCTTGTTAAGCAAATATCAACATTTTCATTTTCACGGCAGGGATTATATTTATAACGGCTTTACAGGGGCTCTCGCCGAAGTGGATAAACTCGCGTTGGACATTGTGAATTCGGAACTGCGGGATATGCAAACGGTAATAATGCGTTTTTCTCAAAAGTATTCTAAAAAAGATATTACCGCAACATTCCACAATCTTGCCAAAACCGGTTTCTTCCGTCAGAAAAGATATTATCCCACAGTGAACTGGGAAGAAAAAATTGCCCCGAAGGAATACGGTTTGATCTTGACCGAGGACTGCAACCTTAGATGTAAATATTGTTATGAAGGTTTGGATAAGCCCAAGATTTATATGACAAGAGAAAAGGCGAAAGAGGTTGTTGATTATATAATCAAAACAACGATCCATGCTCAAATAGGCATCATATTTTTCGGTGGGGAACCTTTACTAAACCTGCCTGTTCTCAAATACATCATTGAATATGCAGACCAGGAAAGCGCCAAATACGGTAAAAAAATATTTTATGGCATGACCACCAACGGAGTATTGCTGACCAAGGAAATATATGAATACCTGAGAAAAAATAATGTCATCATTACGCTAAGCATTGATGGGGTAGCGGAAAATCATGATAGTATGCGGGTTTTCCCCGATGGGAAAGGTTCATATGAGGTGATCAGGAAAAATATAAAAACCTTTCCTTTGCATGGTGTAATCGGGCGGGGGTCAACGGGGAAAACTGGGCTTGACCTGATAAAAAACATCCAACACCTGGCAGAACTGGGTTTCAAGGAGATCTTTTTTGATCCGGCATCAGGGAATCAAGTGCCTCTCAGTGAAAGCGATTATCGACGGCTCATGGATAATTGTGAAGGGTTGTATGACTTTTGCCTGGATAATATCGTCAATAAAAAAGGTAAAAGGATTGTTTTTCTGGAAAGGTTCATCCGCAACATACATAACGGCTGGAGAAACAACCTTTTGAGTTGTGGGGCGGGTAATCGTATGCTAGCCATCGATCCTTCCGGGGACATTTATTTTTGCATGAGGTTTATAGAGAGGAAAGAATTTCTTTTTGGCAATATCGCTCAAGGACTTGATATAAAAAAAATTTCCGGTTTTTTGAAAAAGATCGCCGTAAAGAACAGAGGGAAAGGCGCTTGCAGGAGATGCTGGGCGGAGATATTGTGCACCGGCGAATGCGTAGGCAATGCTCTCGATGAAAGCGGGGATGTCCGGGCAGTGGTTCCAATGCGCTGCTTGTACAAAAAAAAGCTGATTGAAACAGCCATTAGAATCTATACAAGATTAAACGATGAGGAAAGAGATAGGTTGGAAGATCTACTGAGTTACCAAACATGTTGAGGAGGGATTAAAGTGGTTAAGATTTTGAATAAAAAACTCATCGCCCAAAAGGATACTAAAGTTGTAGCATACGGGTGCGAGTATTGTATACCTGGTGTCGGATGTTTTGGAGGATATGTTCCCCCCGATCCTTGTTCTCCATGTGTTGGGACATGCGGATTATGAAAAAGGAAGTGCTGTCGATGAGAAAACCAATTTTTATTGCGATTATATTTCTATTGACCTCCGGATGGTTCCTTTTTTCCAGCGGCATTTTAGCGCGGAAACAAAGCTATGTATTGAACCAGCAGCGTATAAACGCCTTGAAGGAACATGGGTATACGGAGGAAGATGTTTATGCCGCATATAGCTTAACCTTCGATACGGATGTTTCAATTTTCATTTTATTGTCCCATAAAAGGAATTTTGGTACCTGGGAGAATGTAATATCATATCTAAAGCAAAAAAATCAATTTCATGAACCTCAGGTAGTTAAAATGGGTACTCTGCTCCCCCCCTTAACCGCCGCTCAAAGAAAAATCTTTTACAAAAAGCGGTTTTATTTCACAGACATGGACCAGGCGCACGATCTTATGAACCTCTATCAAATCAATGAAAAAGAACTTATCAATCTTAAACAGGGATATACCACATGGGAAAACGTTGGCATTATTTTAAAAAGGGATTACAAAAAGCGCCCGGACCGTTATTATGAGATCAAAGTCCCGCCGGGAATGACTCCCAGCCAGGTCCAGGAATACCTATCCCGTGGATACAGTCCGGAGCAAATCATGGAAACAGATAAGATAGTACGCAGAACGGGACGCAAAGCGCAGGAGATCTTGCAAGGTATGGCGCCTGAAGAAAAGAAATAAAAAGGGTGATCCGATTGAATAAAATATTAGTATCTATAGTTTGCAGTTTAATATTATTATTTATACCTGTTCCGGCTTTCGGATATACGGAAGATGAGATAAACTTCCTGAATACTTATGTTTATCCCACTCAAACTTTTGGCATGGAGACGTACTCCCCTTTCAACGGTTATTTTAAATCCATCAGCGATATCTTCGAACCCAGCACGGGAGGATTGATCGTCAAGCAAACGGATCTGACCATACCAGGCAAGCACGGGCTTAACTTTGTTTTATCCCGGACATATATGAGCCGTAATGCCGCCTCCGGCAACGTATGCTATACGCAGTATTTGAAAGATCCTTGCGCCTGCGGCGTCTCTTGTGATTATACAAACGGCTGCCCGGCAAACCGGCTTACACTCAGCGACACCTCTTTTTATAAAAAATTCTTCGGCCTGGGCTACGGGTGGGTATTTGATTTTCCCGCCATACAAATGATTAAAGGCACGGATGGAAACATAGAGTTGTATATCCATGTCAACGGACAGACAAAAAACTACAGCCAGGACGGTTCCACCCTCACCCCAGGCCCGGACGAGGTATTGCTGGATTATACCTTCGCCACCGACACCTCCTTCACGAACACCACCCGGACCGGTCTGCCGTCCATGATCTCCGCCTACCTGCTGACCTATAAAGACGGCGCCAGGTATTATTTTTCCATGGGCGGCCATCTCATCGCCATCAAGAACAAGTATAACGATCTGATGGAATTTTATTATGAGCAGGCGGATTCTTCAGAAAATATCTGGGCCCAGTCCGGGGATATATATCAAGTATATTATAACAGTTGCACCAACCGGATAAAAAAAGTATACGACACGGCCGGGCGGGAGATCAGCTTTACATATAACTCCAATATAATTACTGTAACATACCAGGGCAAGATCATTACTTATGAATTAACGGCTGATCTGAAAAGTTTATCTAAGGTGACAGATCCCGAGGGCAGGCAGACCACCTTCAGCTATACGCCCCATGAAGGTGTCATCTGCCAGAATCCGGATAAACCTGATTTAAGCGTAACCCAGACCTATTATGATTTAACTACGCTGACCTACCATACCGGCGCAAGCATCGCATACACTTATGAAAGCCATAAAACAATCTTCGGTGATTACGTGTCTTCATATATGTATTATTACCGTTTACTATCGCGTACGGAAAACGGCCCACTTTCGGGGAAAACCATTACCACCAATTATACATACAGCACGATGGATTTTAACGGTTATGAACCCACTCCTACCCCAACGCCTACCCCTACACCTCTGGATCCCACTCCTACCCCGTCGTTCTCTCCTCCGCCGGAATATACCTATTGGTCGAAGGCCTGCGTCGACAACAAGATCTCCAAGGAATACACCTTTAATCAGGACGCTTTGAATATTACAACCAAGACCACCTCCTCCGGGATCTCCTTGAACACGGTGGAGGAGCGGGTATTTGATCCAGAGGGCAAGCAGTTGCTGGCCATAAAATTAATAAAGTATGATGGGCTTGTGGAAATCAACCGTAAAACCACCTGCTATGTTTTTGATCCATATAATAATCTTCTTTTTGAGTCCGTTTCCGGCACGGGCGTAGAGGAGCGGTATCATAAATTTACTTATGACGCAGCAAAATACCACGCATTAACCGGCAGCCTCGAAGGAACGGATCCATTATTGGAGCATAAAATAATATTTACTTTGAATTCATATGGCGACGCCACGCAAAAAGACGATAAATCCCTTGACTATACGCCGATAAGCCCGACGTATTTCATGACGGACTCCGGCGGATGCGGTCCCGAGAGCAGTGGGGGAGGTATCTATATTACCCCGCCTACCACCAGTTGCAAGGTAAACGTAGGGGGCAGCGCGCCGCTGTATAGCGGATGCGGCATCAGCGTTTATTACCGGGAATTGGGAAGCTCTGAATTACTGTTTTTAGGAAGCGAGAGTTGTACCGGGCCCGGCAGCTTTTCAGAGACTTATACGATACCCTCCACAACGGAGAAAAAACGATACGCTATACATATCAGCACAGGTTGCGGTCCGGGCGCCAGTACTTCGTTTTCCATAGAATGCCTCATGGATCAGCAAAGCACCGAAACGGTGAAAGGCAAAAACTACTTTTATTATGATACATACAAATGCCTGACCAAAAAACACGTCTGGCAGGGGAACACCCACGACACCAACTTTGGATTGAACGACGGCTGCCATGTCACGGAATTTCAATATGACACAAATAAAATCAACATCAATCAAATTACTTCCTACGAAGAATTGGACGGGAATAACCTTGGCGTGAAAACGGCCGTGACAACCCAAATGACCTATGACGCCCACGGGAGGCTTCTTACCGCCACCGATCCCAAGGGAGTAGTTACCATCACAACCTATGACGACGCCGACCGCGTCACGCAGATTACAAAAACAAAAGGGTCGACCCTGGCCCGTACGGATCTCGCGTATAACGATGCCTCCGTAGAACAAAACGGCGTTCCGCCCTTCGGGGTGAAGATGCGGGTATATGAAACGCCCGGGACAATTCAGGATACGAAGGACTATATTACTTACGCCGAATTCGACGACTTCGGACGGCTCAAGGAAGTCAAAAAGAATTTAAACGGGACCCCGGTAAGGATGGTCACCTATACCTACGACAAATATGACCATAAGACAAACATTCTGGACGCGCAAAGCAATTCAACCACTCTTGAATATAATGATCCCTTCAACCGGCTCACCAAAATCAATTATCCCATCACCGGCGAATATGAGGAAGTAATATACGACGACATTAACCTCAAACGCACCGTGCGGAATTCCAAGCATGTAAACAATCCCCTGGTACAAAACGATGAAGTAACCACCGTCTATAACGTTTTCGGAGAGGAAATCGAATTATGGCAGCAACCCTTAACCGGCGGGCCCGATACTTACAAGACAAAACTTACATATAACCTGAAAAGTCAGAAGCTTACGGTGGAAGATCCGAAGTTGAACAAATCATACTTTACATACAACGCCCTGGGACAAATGACCCGCATGAAGGATCCCAACAACGGGATATACGATTACGAATACGATTACCTGGGCAACGTGAAGAGACAGATCGACCCGCGCTATAAAATCACCGACTTTGTGGCAAACGGCATGGGAAAAACCTTGAAGTCGACGGATCCTTACAACAAATCCACTTATTATACTTACGACGCCATGGGCAACCTGCGCTATGTAAAGGACGCCCGGGGCAATATTACCGAATACCAGTACGATGACTTGAACAGGCTGCTCAAAGCAATCGACGCCAACGGAAAAGAGATCATCTATACTTATGACACCTTTGGGAACAAGAAGACGGAGAAAGACCCGCTGCTGCATTTGGTGGAGTATTTTTACGATACCATGGGAAGACAGATCGGCGTCAAGGACGCCAAGGGGAACCTAAACGGCACGGGATTGCATACCACTACTTATACATACGACAATAACGGCAATCTCGACACAGTCCGGAACGCTCTTGACTACATCACCGATTACGATTACGACACGCGGAACCGGCTGACCAGAGTGACCCTGCCCAATAATGACTATACCCAATACCAGTACGACGTGGCCGGCAACCTGACCAAAACCATCTATCCCAATTCCAGATATACCACTTACGAATACGACAACATGAACCGGCTCACGAAGGTCACGGACCCGCGTAGCAATTACCAGCAGTTCACCTACGACGGCAACAACAATATTGCAACCAAGCAGGACAAGAACGGCGTGATTTTGACTTACACTTACAACTCCCGCAACCTGCCCACGGAGGTAAAAAGAGGCGCCAATTCGCTGGTCATCTATGATTACGACGCCGCGGGCAACCGGACCCTGATGTGCGGGAACGGCTACAACTATACCTATGCTTACGACGACGTAAACCGCCTGACTGGCATGACCAATACCATGGACGGCAAGACCGTCTCCTATACCTACGATGATGTGGGCAACCGCGTCTCCATGACGGACCAGCAGGGAGTCATTACCAATTACGAGTATGATGCGGTAAACCGGCTGTGGAAGATTTACGAGAACGCAGCCACGACCGTGGAAAAAGATCCGGCCAAGATCGCCGCGAGTTATTTGTATTTCGACGACGGCACCCGCCAGCGGCTGACCTATAATAAGACCGGATACTATACCACATACGGATATGACAACAACCACAACCTGACCGGTCTGACCAATTATACCAATCTCGGCGCAACCCTGTCATCTTATACATATGACTACGATGAATTGAACCGCGTCTGGCATAAGACCGACAGCCGGGGGACGACAACCTATGGGTACAACAATATCGGCCAACTACAGCAGGTACAGGATCCGTTTAAAGGAACATATGAATATTCATATGACGATGTGGGCAATTGCGAAGAAGTTAAGTTAAATAGCCAAACCGTGATCGACTATGTATATAACGATGAGGATACCCGCCTGATGAGCGTCACGGAAAACAGCGTCACCACCAGCTTCACTTACGACAACAACGGCAACCTGGATACAAAGACGAACAACCAGGGGACCTGGGACTACAATTACGACGATTTCAACCAGTTGACCGGCGTTACCGGCCCCGGCGGATTGAACGTCCAATTCACTTACGACGGCGACGGCCGCAGGCTGACCAAGACCGTAAGCAGCGTTACCACAAAATTCCTTTACGACGGCAGCCGGCCCATCTATGAACTGGATTCCGGCGGCGCGGTTGTCAGTAGCAATCTATATGGAATTAATCTCGTCTCCCGGAAGGATAACGCGGGGGTGGCGGCGTATTATTTCTACAACGGGCATGGGGATACTACAGAGCTAGTGAAGCAGGACGGGACCTTGATAGCTTCATACAAGTACGACGCCTTCGGCAACCTGATCAATGCAAGCGGAGATAAGGTTCAGCAG
>JBLNCG010000030.1:0-120364 GCA_050260475.1 Bacillota bacterium | reverse complement strand
CGAAATCCTGCAGGAAGGAATGGGGCATAGCTTCCCGCAAGCGGTAAGGCAGCCGGGGGTCATGGGCGGCGGTCCGCTCCAGCCCCGCCAGGCTTAAACCGGACGGGACAAGGCACAGGTTGGGGAAATTGGTCCGGTGGAGGCTCGCCTGGATGGGTTCCCCCCTCAGCGCTTCGTAACTGGTGGCGCTGATCTGGCCGGGCTGGATGAGGGTTTTGGTGAGGTTTCCCTGGGGGTCGAGGTCGATCAGGCAGGTGCGCTTGTTGCCAAGCGCGGCGGCGATGGCGCCCAGGTTCAGGCAGGTGGTGGTCTTGCCGATGCCGCCTTTTTGGTTGGTGATGGCTAGGATCATCCGTTTCTCTCCTCTCAATATTGGTTTTTGGTTGCCACTGTTGAGAGGAAAGCCTTTTTGTGGTAGAATAAGGGTAAGCGATTACGGAAGGCTTGCCTTTCGTAGTGGCCGGGTGGGCTGTCGATCAATCTGTCCAGGAAAGGCGACAGCCCTTAAAATATTTGTATGTTTACACTATGCATTGTATCGTAAAAGTATGGTATTTGTCAATATTTTTGTTTGAAATTATGCCCCCTTTCGTGTAAAATATTGTTTTGAAGGGGGTTTTTGAATGCCGGAAACTGTTTTGGGTGTGAAACTAAAAAAACTACGCAAAGAAAAAAGGATTACGCAAGGTAAATTAAGCGAAAAATTAGGGTTTTCTCCAAGATATATTTCACAGGTTGAGGCTGGCATGACGCGCCCTTCCATGGATGCATTCAAAAAAATCGCTGATTTTTTTCAGGTGCCGGTTGAATATCTGGTTTCGGAAAGCGAAGAGACAAGCAACTTAGCCACCGCACCGATCAGAAATAAGGCTTTGTTGCAGGCATTTATGGAAGTGGACCGGCTTGGCAGCGAAGATCAAAAATTGGCTTTGGGGCTGCTTAACGCGCTGATCACCAATCATAAAATGAAATCGCTACTTGAAGGAAAGCAGCTTTAACGTCGATGTTAAAACAAGGAAAGTAAAGCCGCCCAAGGCTTAAGGGCGGTTTTTTGTTTTCCTCCGCAGCCGGAAAATTCTCCGCGCGGTGGATCTCTCTCCCCGGCCGCGGCCTCGATCCGGGCGGGGTGGAAAGAGCCGCCGCCTGGAGCCGGATCAGCGCACCGTATTCCCGGAAGTTGGAAAAAAGGTCATACCGTGCGCCGCGCTGGGCCGTGCTCCGGAGTCTTTTTTGCGGGACTGTTCGGCGCGAATCCGATAACGCAGCTTATGCCATCAGCGATATTTGCGGAATGGGAACGGATCGCATCTTCCATAAGCCGCATTATCGTACTCGCTTGGCCCCCCTACCCGCCGAAGTTGTTAATGTAAGCCAATTCAGCCCATCCGTCCCCCAAGGGACTCCCTGAAAATAAAATATATTACCAAACCAACTTGGTCTATGTTAAAATTAAAAAAAATGAATTAGGAAGTGAGATATAAAATATGGGTCAAACCTACAAAAGAAATTACTTAAAACAAGTAATTGTGAGAATCGACTTTTTAAATCCAATATTGCCATTAAATGAACAAGTACCTTTAGATTTAAGTTCTTCCATAGCGGCTCTATTCCCTATCCCTGAACCCAGAGAAATAATTGCGAATGAGTTACAAATAAGAGCTGATTCAACAATTCAACAAAGGGAGGAAAAAATCCGGGAGTGGAATTTCCATAGTAGGGAAAGAGATAAATTTCTTTGTATTACGTCTAATTGTATGTTCATTAGCTTCTCTGTATATAAATCTTTTGAGGATTTGCAGATGAATTTTACAAATATAACTGCAACTTTGTTTAAAGTATTTAAAGACATGCAGATTAGGCGATTGGGTCTAAGGTATATTAACAACGTTGAAATTCCTGGTGGGGATCCTTTAAAATGGAGTACCTATTTAAATAAAAATTTGATATCAATTTTCAACTTTGTCGAAAATAAAAAAACAATTTCACGGGCTTTTCATAATTTAGAACTTAATTTTGGTAGCTTTAACCTCAAATTGCAATATGGTATGCCTAATCCCGATTTCCCCGCACCAATTAAAAAGAAAATTTTTGTTCTAGATTATGATGCATATTACCAGGGCTTTATGAAGGAAGCGGAAATGAAGGAAGGTTTGATTGTTTTCCATGAAGAGATTCAAAAACTATTCGAGAAGTCGATAAGTGATAAACTCAAGGTGATGTTAAATGCCTGAAGATAAAAATATCTTTTCTAACGAATACGTATCGGAGACGGAAACTAAAGCACCCGATAATAAAGACCGCTTAAAAGATAAAATTGATAATGACAAATACGAAATTCTTAGACCTAAACGCATAATCATAAAAGGAAGAATAGATAATGACAAAGGTTGATTTGGCAGTTCAAGAAAGAATTTGCCAGGGAGATATTTTTAAAAATATCGAATACATAGAATATGCCGTCGAAAAAAATGGAATCATCGAAATATCTAAAATTTTGTTTCCCTATGTAATAATTTTAACCCAAGACTGTGATTTGGCTCAAGACTACACTTTTCGTTGGAGTGAACCCAAAAAATCTACACAGGATAAATATTTGTTGTCACTGCTTGTTGCACCCATATATAATATTGAGCACTTTTATGATGGAGAGCATTTAAAAGATCTCGGTTTGCAAATGGAAAAATTTGAGCGTAGACCGGATAAGACTCCAAATAAAAATTTAAAACAAAATTTGCTTCCAAGATATCACTATTTAGAATTTCCGGAAAATGTCCCTATTGTACCATCAGTTATTGATTTTAAACATTACTTCACCGTAAACATTGAATATCTTTTAAAAATTAAAACCGAAAATTTTGTATGTAAAATTTCCGAACTATATAGGGAAGACATATCTCATAGATTTGCTAGTTTTTTATCAAGAATCGGTTTGCCATCAAGGTAAACCACCCCACACCCAGCCCAGCCGCTTGATAATCGCCAACAAAAGAAGCAATAAGAAAAAAATCAAGGCTCGCGTAGCGACAACGCTTGGCCTTGATTTTTTACGTTTGCGAATTACAATCCACCATCAAGTGGCGGGGCGGAGATTATTGCCCTCAAAATAGGAAGTCCTTGGGGACTGGCGGGGCTTCCAGTATTTCTTCTTCGAACGGGTGGGCCAGGGGCATCCTTCCTCTCCAGGATTGGCAAACCGTCACGGATGGCGGTTAGGCACGAGGCCGGTG
The DNA here is from genome assembly GCA_050260475.1 of Bacillota bacterium. GTDB lineage: Bacteria > Bacillota > UBA4882 > JBLNCG01 > JBLNCG01 > JBLNCG01. Next base: position 117,137 of record JBLNCG010000030.1, on the reverse strand, counting down.
CCAATCCGCTGGCATGAGCGGACCTGCGAGACCTCCCGGATGCCTTCTTTCCGAGCAGGCGGCATAACGCAACTTTATGGGATGCGGCCACCCCCATTTACCGCTTTACCGCGTCCCATCAAAGTTCGTTATGTCGGCGACCCGTGCAACTTCGGAGGCTTGAGGCAAGGGTCTTTCCCGCAGCGCTCCGCTTTCAGTAAAAAAGACGCTTGCCGACCGCAAAAAGGCAATAAAAAGCCCGACGTTGCATGGTTTGCAAGGTCTAGCGTCGCCTATTTGGCTCTATCAATTTTGATTTTTAAAAGATTAGATTTCAAATTCTGATTATACATATTTTTATAGCCGAACTTTTTTTGTACATATTTGTTTTGCTCTTCCCATGAATGGTATTCACCTTCAATGTATAATTCATCCTGATTATCTAAAAGAAAGCTAGTTGTATAGCGCTCATAATAAAGGAAATACCCATCGTAATTTGAATATGGTATTTTCCCCTTTTTAAGTAAAAACTTAAAAGTGAATGTTTTCTTTTGATTAGGCTTTAATAAGTAAAGGTCCGGTTTATCTGGTATATCCTTTGGAGAATAAATAATACTTGAATAACTTCGAAGTTGCTTGCCGTCTTTATTAAGAATGTTAAATGGAGCACTTAATATATTATTAAGTTTTGAGAATCTATAGGTTTTGTTTGATTTGTTTTCCAAAGTCCAATATACCTCTAATGCATCTCCAGCTCTTAGAGTGTTTTTATTAGAAGTAAGTTTAATTATATAGTTATGGGATCCCGCTGAAGTATACAGGAAATATCCAAGTCCGGCTAAAATGCTTAATACAACAAGTATTACCATTTTTTTCATTTGAATCACCCTCATTGTTCAGAAGGATAACGTCTTTTTTGCTTTTAAATTTAATATTTATCAAATTGGTAGTTTATGTAAATCCATGCTTTACTCCTTTTATGATTGTCGGCATGGCCCTTATCTATTTCTTTATTTACAGCATATTCTGCAGCATAAGCATCTAATTCGTCATTGATATCATATTCTCCAGGATCTATATCTCCATTCATATCTTGCTCCATATGCGTTGCTTCATGCGCTAATTCTCCGGGGAGGCAACAATCTTCTATATCGTTATCTATAGCTATATAACCGCCTTCTCCCCTCGATTCTGGATGGTATACCCCATGATCGTTTCCTCTTATTTTTCCAATTACAAGTCTTCCTTCCTTTAATCTGGTTCTTAATTCCTTAATAAGTTCTAAATGTTCCTGACCCCATTTAGTTTTCTCTAATCTATCAATGGCTTCTTCTAATCTTTTTTTGTTCTTCTCATTTCGCTCCTTTTTTTCCTCATCCGTTTCATGGCCATCGGGATCAACAAATGTTATAGGATTATTCAAGCAAAATACGTATTGGTTGCACCTTTGGGGGCTTAAACTACCTTTAGCAATAATATCACTTGGTAATGCTCCATTAAGTATCCTTTTATCGTTAGGCAAACAAGTATACGTATCTTGCGTCACAAACCTCCCAATCTCCGGATCATAGTACCTAGCCCCGAAATAAACCAGCCCGGTCTCCTCATCCGCCTTCTTCCCGGTATAAGCATAATTCTCCCCGTAGCACGGATATACCTTCAAATTATCCACATAATTCGTGACCGGCCCGGTGCACAACCCGTAATCCCTGAACCCGATATAGGTCTTGGCAGGGAAAGAACCGGCCCTGGTGAATTTCAATTCCCCATTGATAGATACCTTGAGGGATCCGCCGGTGACCTCGATCCTGTAATGATATTGCTGCCCGAAATTCACCGTCGACACCAGGGTCCAGGCGCTGTTGTAATAGTAGTAAAGATTCCGGCCGTAAAACACCAGCGCGAAGCCGTTGGACTCCACCAGCAGGGAGCAGCAGTCGTTGTTCACCTGGCCTAAAGTAAGATCAAACTCGAAGACCGCGTCCTTCAACTCCGCAAACTGCCTGACGATGTAATCCCCGGCGTAATCGCAAGTGGTATGCTGGACGCGCAGTGAACCGCTGACCGCCTGGAACAACGCGCCGTGCGGGTCGGAAATCGTCCAGCCCGTGGTGGAGTCGAAAGGTTCGTTGATCCTGGTCTCTTCTGCCGTCAGGGTCTTGTTCCCGAAGGCGTCGTAATCGAGTTTGGTGATCAACTGGCCGTTTGCGTCCGCCACCGTTTTGGTGCTGCCCAGGTGGTCCAATAATAGATAATGCAGCACGCCGTTCTTGTATTCCGCCAGATTCATGTTGGCAAGCGAGGCGTAGACGTTCTTCTCCGCGGGCGTGCCCAGATTGCCCTGGTCTGTGCTGTTGAAGGTCTCTTCGTAGATGCACTGGGCGCCGTTGTAGACGTAGACAGTGGTCTTGCCGCCCTCGACTTTTTTGACCCGCATGCCGGCGGCGTCGTAGTAATAGGTTCCGTAAGTCTGGCTGTCCTTGGTGACGGAAGTCAAACGGTTCTCGCAGTCGTAGTTGTAGTTCCAGGTGTGGCCGTCCTCGGTCTTGGCGATCCGGTTGCCGTTGGCGTCGTGGACGAAGGAGGCGTCCCCGGCGGTCTGCACCAGATTTTTGTATGTATTGTAGGTATATTCCTTCACGATCCCGTTCTTGACGGAGGAATATCGGTTCCCCAGCTTGTCGTAGGTATACTCCTCGCTGGCGGCGCCTTCCGCCTTGAGCAGCCGGTCTAGGCCGTCGTACTTGTAAGTCTTGCCGTTCCAGCTTCTGATGTTACCCTGGTTGTCGTAGGTGTAGCTGTTGGCCATCAGGGTTCCGTTGTGAATGGAAGTGGGGCGCAGCATGGCGTCATATTGATAACTGGTGGTGAGTAATCCGTTGCCGTAGGTGATGTGGCCGGTAACTCCCGCAAAGGAACTTGTTACCGAGGCGATTTCGCTGCCGTTGACCTTGAGGCGGTTTACCTGCACGCCGGGTTCGTAGTCCAGGGCTTTGACCTCTGTTCCGGCGCTGTCACGCACGGTGACCAGTTCCGGGTTATTGGCATTATCATATAAATAACTGAGATGGTATTCCTTCACTTGCTGCCTGCCGATTTTTTGATAGGCTTCCGTGACCAGACCCAGGCCGTTGACTTCGGTCAGGGCTTCGTAGTCGGCATCGGTTTGTCCTGCCATGATCTTTTTGACGTTTTTTGCGCTGCCGAACTGGTTGTATTCGTATTTGACCGCATACTCAGGCGCGGTCATGGCGCGCAGGCGGTTGATGGTGTCATAGGCGTAATTGATGACGGCTCCTTTGCGGTCCCTTTTGGACGTGAGGTTGCCGCACGCGTCGTAGGCCAGTTCCTCGTAAGTGCCGTTCATGTACTCGGTTTTTTCCAGCTTGCCCAGGGTGTTGTAGTAGTATTTGGTCCAGACGTTTTCGGCGTTGGTGACCTGGATCAGGTTGCCCGGTTCGTCATAGCTGTATGTGGTGGTGCCGATGTCGTCCGTGGTTTTGTCCGGGGATTTGTCGTGCTCTTTCACCCGGAGCAGGCGTTCATTCCAGTCGTAGGCGTATTCTTTCCAGACATAGTGGTTGGGGTCCGTATCGCGGTAGTTCTTGACGGTCCGGGTATTGTCGGTATCATTATAGATGGTCTCCGTGATTAATACGCCGTTCTTTTTCAACTGGGTGGCCCGGCCCAGGCAATCGTATGCGGTCTCAGTAATCACCTGTTCCGCCGGGTTGGTGGTATGGGGGACCTTGTTGATAATTTCCTTGACGACTTTGTCGGTGAAGGTGGGATGGTACTCGTACTTCTTCTGGCCGCAGAAGACGTCGTTTTTGTCGTACACCCGTTCTTGCACGAGCCGGTCCAGGCCGTCATAGGTTTTGACGGTGTAATTCCCCAGCGCGTCTTCTACCGTGAGGGTGTTCTTGCCGGGATCCGCCGGGTTATACGGGTGGTTGTCGTAGGTATACACTTTGCGACGGACGCCGCCCATCCAGACTTCGGTGATGCGGTCCAGGGCGTCGTAGATGTAGGATGTCTCATCGGAGACATACCCGGCCAGCGGGTTAGCGCCGTCGGTGGAAAGGTAGACTTTCTTGCTTTTCATGTATCCCCGGTCGTTGCCGCCGTCGTCCGGATCGCCCACGTAATAGTCGAATTCGTTGATGAGCCAGTACCCCTGATCCCAGCGGCTTTCGCCGGCATATGAGATTTGGCGTTTATCCTTGAATATATACGCATGCCACTTGGGGTCGTATTCCAGGATCATGAGATTACCCTTGGGATCAGTGATTTCCTTCAGATTGCCGTAATCGGTGCCGCCGGAGATATCGTAATCATATTTAAACCCGGTTATGGCCCAGCCCATGCCGCGGGGATTGTTGTTGTAAGTCCGGTCTTTTTGCTTGATTTCTTTCAGGTTGCAGTATTGGTCGAACTGGTAATAGGTCTCTTTGGTGAGTCCGGAGCCGTTGATCTTTTCGGCTTCGCCTTTGACCTGTTCGAATAGATTGGGCACGCCGTCGGCGCTGTAGAAGGGATCGGAACCGCTGGTGTTGAAGCCGTAGGTGTTGGTGATGAAACCGCGGACCGGAGCGCCGCTTTTTTCGGAGTAAACGTAGGCGTAAAACTTCTCGTGCCCCAGGGCGTCCTTTTCCCAGGTCTTCTGGCCGAAGTCGTCGTATTTGTATTCTTTTGAGTAAACCACTGCTCCGTTGCGGTATTCCTTCTCCAGGGTGAGGACGGGGGAATGGTATTCGGTCAGTTCGTAGGTTTTTTCCGTTTTCCGCTTAAGCGCGTCCGCGCTATCGTAAATCTCCGTTTTCGCTTCAAAAGGTACGGATTTCAGGCCTCCTTCTATATAATCGATCTTATCATAGTAATGTTTCGTCTTTTTCACCCCGGGGCATTCTTCGATGGTTAGTTTGGTTTCATCTTGGTATTGATGGGGAAAACTGGTCACTTCATTGAACGGTATCCTTTGATACATGGGATATTGGAGGTAATTGCCGTAATATGTAAAGGTTGTTTCTTTGACGGGATTTACGCCGTCCGAGGAACAGCCGCGGGTCACCATAGGGGTAAGCCGGTATACCAAGTTCGGTTCGGCGCCAAATTCCGCGCAGGCGAAATCCTTGATCTCGTATATGGCTGAACCGCCGGAGGGATATTGAATGCCGATTTGGGCCGCGTTGCTGAAAAACCGCGTCTGGTTGTCCGTGTATGTATAGGCGGTAGTCAAGGATGCGCCGTCCACCGGCACCGTGACTCCTAGAAGATTGCGATTGTAATGGTAAATTATTGTTCCGTCGAATTTTATATGTCCTCCAAAGCATTGTAGCGCACCCAGGGTATACGTAATCAGAGTTTCATTGTTATGCCTGATCCGCAGGTGGGTGTCGTCATAATAATCAAACTGGAAGCTGCGGCCCACGGTATCGATGATCTCCCCGATTCTGGAAAGGCCTGAAGAAGGGTCCTGGACGTAGTTGACGGTGATATGGTTCAGATGGGTCTTGTCCCAGATTTTCACGGGAAGGTTGCCCAGGCCGTATTCGAAGCAACGGCCGTCGGCGGTGATATATTCCCGGTTTACGGCGGTTTTTTCCCAGATGGCCATATATTGTCCGATTTCCGGCACGTACTGGAAGCCGGTGTTGACGCAGTTTAAGGTTACCGCTACCCGGGCCTTTTCCTTGGGGATCTCCAGGATGCGTTTTATCTGGCAGGGGGGGAGCGGGTCGGGGTTGGATACATAGATGGTCAACGAGCCGGCGCCGGTTAATTTCAAGTCGAGATATGGATAAAAAGCATCCTCGTCGTGAAAAACGTAGCCAATGTCGATGAGCGCTCCGGTCTCCCCGGACAGGTAGCTGATCTCTTCGTAACCCGGTTTGTAGCATTGAAAAAAATACGGGAAGTTGAAGTTCCAACCTTCGCCGATCCCGAAGTTCAGGGGCGGGATGGGATCGTTTTTGCTGGGACAGGTGGTTGAACCACTCTGCGGCTCCAGGTATTGCATGTAATAGTTGTTCATGCTGAAGGAGCGTTTGAGTTCGAAGTTGATCCCCCGGCCGGGGTAGGACAGGTCGGTGCAGTAGATGGAGAGGTTCCCGGACTGCGGGTCGACCAGTTCGTTGTTGTTTTTGAAGTAGGTCCGGTGGGGGCTTAGGCCTTCCTCCACCAGGTTGCAGCCGGAGCCGGGGGCGTAGGTGGAGAAGTGGGTAATCTGCACGGTGACGGTCCTGTTTTGTTTGTTCAGGGCCAGCCTTTTTAAGGGAAGCCATCTGTCGCAGGCTTCGTTGTAATAATATATGGTGAGATTCTCCGGCGCGAAACCGAGGCCGCTTGCATAGGAAAGGGTGAGTTTGACCGGTTTCTTGAAGGAGAGCCCGTTCGGGCCGAAATCGAAGGCCTGGCCGGTCCGGATGAACCGCGGGTCGTGATGGAGCACCGCCACCTCGCGGGCGGAGATTTCGGTGTCTGCATCCAGGCTGCCCGCTTCGATCTCCAGCTTGCCGCCGGTGAAGGTAAGATTGTTTGTTTTCGCGGCGCCGGCGCAAAAGACGATCCTGGTCCCGGTGGGGAGCAGGTTCCCTTCCCGCACGGCCCGGCAGGGGGTGACGCTCCAGGTTAAAACCGTTACGGCCAGGATGATATATGCGAAAAGGCGCTTGGACATGGTTATCGACCTCCATTATGCTTTTTATTGCGAATTATTAGCTAATGCTATCCTGACAAAACCTTTTTCCCTCCCTTTCGTAAAAAAGAGGGCAACAAAAAGGGTGAGTTTTCTTTTTAGAGCAATTTGCGTTGTTATGATAATTTTACGTCTTGCCACTAAATATCGATAGCCTAATGGTTGCCATACACTGTATTTAGTGGCAAGACCTTGAATTAATGCAACAACGCAATTGCCTTTTTTAGTAAATGGGCGCCAACAGCTGCACTTCCGTGATGTTGACGGGGTTGTCCACGGTGACCGGGTGGGTGACCGTTTTGGTATTCCCGGCGGCGTCGTATGCCTTGAGGACGATATCATACGGCCCGTTGGGGTAGCTGACGGTATTCAGCGGGTAGGTTCCCGTACCGGTATAATATGTCACAAGGAGGGCGCTGTTAAAGTACAGTTCCACCCGCAAGAGCAGGATGTTGTCGCTTGCGGTGAAGCTGATGTCCGCGGTCCCCCTGATGAAGGCGCCGCTTAAGGGAGTAATGATGCTCGCGGCGGGGAGCTGGTTGTCGAAGGTGACGTTGATTGCGGCCGAGGAGTTGTTGCCGGCGGCGTCATAGGCTTTGACCTTGATGGGATGGCTGCCGTCGGCGTATGACGCGGTATTGAGCGAATATATATAGGGCACGGCGAAATCCGTGGATTTTAAGATGTTGTCCACGTAGAACTCTACTTGGGACACCCCGTTGGCGTCCGAGGCCGATGCCGCGACGGTTATTTCTCCTTTCCGGTAGGCGCCGTTTGGGGGGGCGGTGAGGGAGACCGCAGGCGCCGCGGTGTCGTCGGCCACCCAGCCGGAGACGTTCCCGAATATCGGAGTTTGCCCTCCGATCACCCCGCACATGATCTCCACGGTATATTCAAGGCCGGGGGTGGTGGGGAACGTGCCGGTGGTCACCTTCTGCGCGCTGACATATACCAGTACGGTGGAACCGTATGAAACCATAAAATATGCATTCGCTCCTGAATTGGGCAGGGGAAATTTCCCTTCCGTCAGATCGCAGGAGTATTCGGAAGTCGTGGTGGTAGCGGTGAATGTTTCCGTATCCAGTACGTTGCTGGCATTGGCGGCGACGGTGACGATGGTGGGCGCGCTTTGGACGGCGGCGGCCAATAAAAGAAAAAGAAGTGTAAGATATGCCTTATCGGCGCAGCTTTTCAATGTTCGGGCCTCCTTATGTATGTGGAATAGGACAAATCGTACAATCTGCTTCCAAATGATACCGATATATCCAATAATTATATTACCATGCCTATAATAAGACGATAGTCCCGTATCTCGGGCCAAAAGTCACTTCTGCGGGAATGAAAAATAACGGCGGATGCAGGCAGGCCGGGCCGGGGGAATCGTTTTCCCCGCTCATAATGCCGCGCCGTGATTGGGATGCGGTAAAACATAAAAATCCGAACCGTGATGCCGTTATAGTACCACTTCCGGACGTTTATGTAAATATTTAACTATCGTGAATTTCCGGCGAATTTCGGTATTATTTTGTCGAAAGGAGGGCATAAGTTTAATCAGGTTTAAGATGCTATTCCGCCTTGATCTTTTTCAGCAAAAGCAATGGATTCCGTTCCAACGCCGTTTTAACCTCATCCGGGTTCAATCCCGCGCCGGAAGCGACCAAAAGAACGCGCTCCCCGCTCATCAAATCCTCCGGACCGTGCGCATCGGAATCCACCAGCATAAGCGCGCCGCATTTCCGCGCCAGGGCGGCCACATGCCCGTTAGTGGTATTATGTCCCCCGCGGGAGGTTATCTCCAGGAAAACCCTGTTTTCCGCCGCAAGTTTCGCCTCTTCCTCGCCGATCATGCCCGGATGGGCGAGAATATCCACATGGGCGGATTTGACCGCCGCCAGGTTGGCGCCCTTCACCACCGGTTCCGTCACGGTCTCGCCATGCACCACCACGTATTGCGCGCCGATTTTTTTCGCCGCCCGGGCCAGTTCATCCACGGCTTCCGCCGGGACATGGGTCAATTCCACGCCGATCAGCACTTTAATCGGCCAATATTTCTCTACGAGCTCCGCATCTTTTGCCAGATTCCGGATCAGGTACTCCATATTGGAAGCGCTGGCGTGGTCGGCGATTCCCAGGCATCCATACCCCTGTTCCACCGCCCTGCGGGCCAATTCCACGGGGGATAGGACGCCGTCACTGAAAAAGGTATGCGTATGAAAATCGTATATCACGGGAATACCTCCTTATAACAGCAAGATTGGGATATGACACTTAAAATGATACCGATTCCGATCCCGAACGGGGAATATGGACCAATATAATCCCTTTTATTCGAATTGCACTATCTGTTTGCTCCCCCTCCTTTTGACACGGCTTGTGTAAAAACATCGGAAAGAGAGGGGGTACGAAACAACTATGACATGGGTATAAACGTTGCCGGAGTGAGTTCGCTTTTAAACCTTCCTGAAAACAGCCAGTGCGCGGGCAGGAAGGTTCAGCTTTAAACCCGGCGACTCCGTTTTAACAGTGACGGCCGTTTCCTTCGGAACCGCCAGTTCCGCCCGGGCGGTCATATATCCAGGCCCGCTCAATTTGATTTCGGCCTCATAATCGTTGAAATTCTCGAAAACCATCAAATCCTCTCCGAACAAATAAAACGACACGCGGGAAGGGGCATCCAGGGAGATCCCGAAAGGTTCAAGCAGCGGCGCCCGGATCCTGCTTAAGGCATCCGGCGGTAAATCCATGATCGAGCGGGGATCGCCTTGCACGGGAAGGATTATGGCGTTGGGCGCGTTCAATTGCATCTTCCGCAGCCGCGCGGCCAGCCCGTCCGTGATCAAGACGGGCTTTCCGCCTTTAATCATCCGGGAAAGCAGATCTTTAAAATCAGGAGCCGCGAGGGCATGATAAGAAAAAAAGCAAGACGGGGCATGAAAATTTATAGCGGCGGCGGGCTCAAGCGGCAGACCGAGCATTCCCAGATAATCGAAAATATATTTCTCCTTACCCGGGCTGCTATTGGGCGGTTTTACCGCGGATACGCCGGAGAGCGCCTTTCCTTTTACAAGGGCGGCCAGGCGGTATAATTCGGGCAGTTCGTCCCTGAGCCTTTCAATGCAGTCCGGGCCCTTATGCCGGAAAAAGCCCCCGTATGCAAAAAGGAACAATTCCCGCGCCCCTCCCAGAATGGTTTGCCTGGCCTGCTCTACAAAGACCGGGGGGCTTGTCCCGATGGAATCGAACCATCCGCCGCCCGTTTTGGCACCGCCGATTTCCCGGAGCCAGCGCATGATGAAATATGATTCGTATTGCGCTTTCCGCCCCCATTTTCGGCTGTCGGGATCTCTGGATTCCGTTCCCACCCAGATCTGATCGAAATCCTCCGTCTCCCGCACCACGTCATAGCCTCTCAGGTGAAAGCCGTCATACCACTGGGGGTACTTGATAATCACCTTTGCATTGGGATTGGCGTTTTTCGCCGGTTTGATAATCCTTTCCCTGGAAAGGCGGGACATCTGTTCGCACCTGTGGGATGCCCAGGTCTGTGAACCCTTGGCACGGCGGCATTCCTCACACTTGCACTCCGTAAAGAGAAAATCGTCGATCATGATTGCATCAAACATGGAAGCGGTATAGGCGAAAATCGATTCCAGCCTGTCCAGAGTGGCGTTATCCGTAAAACAGCAGGTTATTTTCCACCCGGTGGAGATTTTGCCGACTCCTGTCGTGGTGACGCAGCCGGCCACCTCGAATCCGGCGGCAAGGAACCTCTCTTTGGCCCGAAGCAGCAGTTCCCTTTCCACCAAATGGCCGCTGCGGAATGATTCCAGATAAACCTTGGTGACCGCGGTCTCCCTGCACCAGCGGATGGCGCCGTCGATGCCATCACCTGTTGCAAGCCGGTGTTGTACGCAGCGCGCCGTAAAGAGCGTGGAAAATTGCAGTATATCCTTTTTTCCCTGCGCCAGTTCCCAGTAATCCATATTAATAAATCACCTTGTTCAACGGGTACTCCACTATCCCCTGGGCGCCGGCTTTCTTCAGCCTGGGGATCAAATCCCTCACCACCGCTTCGTCGGTGATCACTTCCAGGGCTACCCAGTTCGGATCGGACAGGTGCGAGATCGTAGGATTTTTTAAGGAATCAAGGGTTTTGATTATTTCATCCACTTTATCGCACGGGGCGTTCATCTTCAATCCCACTTTCCCTTCGGCCGCCAGCGCGCCCTTCAACAAAAGAGCGATATTGTCGATTTTTTCCTTTTTCCACGGATCGCGGTAGGAGGTTTCGTTGGCGATTAATTGATTGGTCACTTGCATCACGGTATCGATGATTTTCAACTTGTTGGCCTTAAGGGAGCTTCCCGTCTCGGTAATTTCCACAATGGCATCCGCCAGGATCGGCGGTTTTATCTCCGTGGCCCCCCACGAAAATTCAACATGCACCGGTACTTTTAACTTTTTAAAATAATCCTCCGTGACATTGACCAGCTCGGTGGCGATGCGTTTGCCTTTTAAATCCGCCGGGGTTCGAAAGGGGGAGTCCTCCGGCACGGCCAAAACCCACCTGCACGCCCGGTTGCTTTGTTTAGCGTAAACCATATCTGCCACATTAACCACCCGGGCGCGGTTTTCCATCACCATATCGCTTCCGGTTATCCCGACGTCCAAAATCCCCTCCCCAACATACCGCGCCATTTCCTGGGCGCGAATCAGCATGCCCTCCAGATCCGGGTCATCCATATTGGGGTAATACGAGCGTTCATTGACGGATATATTATAGCCCGCCTTGCGAAAGAGCTTCAAGGTGAATTCCTGCAGGCTTCCTTTGGGCAATCCCATGCGCAAAACCACGGTCAACCCCTCCCTTTTTTACAGTCCTTTATACCGGCGCGGATCAGTTCCTCCCGTAATAAGTTATATAGAGGCAATTGCATTGTTACCTTAATTCAAGGTCTTGCCACTCAATATAGTGTATGGCTATCATTAGGCTATCGATATTTAGCGGAAGACGTAAAATTATCATAACAATGCAAATTGCTCATATAAAGCCTTCCAAAATTACCGGCAGGGGCGCGAAAGGATAGATTACATTGCGATATTACCAGGTCCAGCCAGGCGATACCATGAAAAAAATCGCGGTGAGGTTTGGAGTATCCCCCCAGCACCTCTGCCGTTATAACCATCTTCCCTATCCTTGTCACTGGCTTAACCAGGGGCAAATCCTGTGCATCCCGTGGCCGGGTTTTTCCCCGCCCCTCGCCGCCGGACGCCCGGGGGAAAACCTGACCTATACGGTCCAGCCGAAGGAAAATCTCTCCCTTGTGGCGGAAAAATTCGGGTTATGCCCGGAAACCGTCCTGCTTGCCAACAGCTTCACCCATCCCTCACAGGTGTTTCCCGGCCAAATTATCAATATCCCAGTAAACTGTCCCCTGCCCGAGGAAGTCCCCGAACAGCTCCGGGAACCGGAGGTGATTTTTCATAACGACTGGTGCATGCTGTTCTGGAACGGGGGTGTCCTGCATTCCGCGGTGCCCCTGTATATTGCGGAAATAAACCTGACTGAAAGCAGGTCCTCCTGGTCTGAGAATCCGGACCGCTGGGAAATCAAAATATTCGTAAACGGCATGGAAGCGGCGCGGCTTCTCCCCGGGCCGGCGGCTTCTCCGGCGCCGCACGGCGCAACACTGCCCGCCGGATATGCCTTTGTCTTCCGGAGTGAACTGCCGCTGTCCGCCATTGAACCTTTCAGAAACGGCGCCTGCTACGTGGAAGCGCTGGCGTTTTACCTGCCGCGGCAATTCTTCCTGTGGCAGGAGTTACCGTATCGATAAACAATAAACTATGATCGATGATGGTAATTAATTCCCATTTAATTTATGATATTGCAACCTCTAGATGCGCTTGGCAATTCAAACAGGAATTCTTTACGAAATCCCACCATCGGTCATTTTAACCGGCAAGATAATTGGTTATTGATAATCGTAATCGCACAATTATCCCATCTTCCTGATGATCGCTTCCGCCATTTCCATGGTGCCTGCGGCGGTGGGATCGTTGCGGTCCGCCTTCATATCGTACGTGACGTTTTTCCCTTCCCGGATGACTTCCGCCACCGCTTTTTCCAGGCGATCCGCCGCCTGCTTCTCCCCGATATGCCTTAACATCAGCATTCCGGACAGAATAAGGGCAGTGGGGTTTACTTTGTTCATGCCTTTATACTTTGGCGCGGAGCCGTGGGTGGGTTCAAAAAGAGCCGCTTCATCCCCGATATTGGCTCCCGGCGCCACTCCAAGGCCGCCCACCAGCCCCGCGCAGAGGTCGGACAGAATATCCCCGTACAAATTAGGAAGAACCAGCACATCGTAATTCTCCGGGCGCTGCACCAACTGCATGCACATATTGTCCACCAGGACCTCCTCATACTCCACACGCCCTTTATACTCCCCGGCCGCCTCCCGGCCCATCCGGAAAAAAAGACCGTCGGTGAACTTCATGATGTTGGCTTTGGCCACCGCGGAAACCTTTTTTCGTCCGTTTCTCACGGCATACTCAAAGGCGTATTTAAAGATCTGTCTTGAGCCGGTTATGGAAATCGGTTTGATGGAGATTGCGGCATCGCCGCGGATTTTATTGCCGCTCATCCGGATAATCTGCCCGGCCTCGGCGGTGTCGAGGTCGAATTCCACTCCGGCGTAAAGGTCCTCCGTGTTTTCCCGGACAATGACAAGATCTATATTCTGATAGCGCGAACGGACCCCGGGATACGATTTGCACGGCCTTACGCATGCATAAAGATTGAGGGCGTGGCGTAAAGCCACGTTGACGCTACGGAAACCAGTACCGATGGGCGTGGTGATGGGCCCCTTCAAGGCTACTTTATTGCGGCGGATGGATTCCAAAACGTGCTCCGGAAGCGGCGTACCATACTTATCCATGACATCAATCCCGGCGTCATGGATCTCCCATTCAATGTCCGCGCCGGCGGCGTCGATGACTTTTTTTGCGGCGGCCGTAAGTTCAGGGCCGGTCCCGTCTCCCGGAATCAAAGTGATAAGATGCGTCATCTGTCACGGCTCCTTTCAAATGCCTTCCGTTGCCGGTTGCCAGTCTTTGGTCACCAGCCTTTAGCCTTTATCTCTTGTTTCTATATGTTCTATGTTTTTTGTTTCATCTTCTTTCTTCTTTTCGTCAATTACCCCTACTACTTTATACCACAAAAAGGCAAGTTTCACAAGTTTTGCAGCGGGAGTTTACTTGGCCGCCGAAAATTTTACATTTTCTTAATGAAGCAGCGCCTACTCCTTCCTCTTCCGGCATATTTATAGTATAATATCCCGGAATCCCAAATTTCCGCGAGGTATAAAAATGCCGCAGCCAACCATCGACAGCCTTTTTTCCGGAGGAGTAATCACCAACTATTACTGTTCTTCCCGTTGCAGACATTGCCTTTACGGTTGTTCACCATCCTGGCCGAAAGAATACATCGACATGCAAAAGGCCGAGGAGATTTTCCAAAAGATTTCCTCCCTGGGTTGCCGATCAGTGCATATCGGCGGAGGCGAACCTTTCTTAAATCCGCAGTCCCTGCTGCGGGTTCTAGAGGCTGCCCGGCGCGCGAAGGTCCGCATTGAGTATATCGAGACCAATTCGTCCTGGTGCACAGACGAAACAGGCTGCCTGAACCTGCTGAATGATGTGAAACAGCGGGGCGTCAACGCACTGCTCCTTTCCATCAGCCCTTTTCATAATGAATATATCCCTTTCATAAAAGTCAAAAGGGTTATGGAGGCATGCCGCGGTGCCGGATTGGTGATCCTTCCATGGGTAGACGGCTTCATCCCCGAGATAAGTTCGTTTGATGAAAACAGAACTCATGGTCTGAAAGAATTTTGCAGGGAATACGGCGGGGACTATCTTCTCCGGATCCTCCCGCGCTATTGGGTGACCATGCGGGGCCGCGCTCTGCTAACTTACCGGGATCTTCTCCCCCGGACGGATTTGAAGGGCATCGTATCCGGAAGCAGCCCGTGCAAGGAATTGGTTGATACGACTCATTTTCACATCGATTTTTTCGGAAATTATCTCCCCGGTTTATGCAGCGGGTTGTCGATAAAAATGGAGGATTTGGGGAAACCCCTGGATCCGCTGAAATACCCCATCATCACCGCGCTTTATCATGAGGGCGTAGCCGGCCTGGTAAAAACGGCCGGAGAGCATGGATACAGCTTTCGTGACCAATACCTGTCCAAGTGCGATCTTTGCTTTGAGATCAGAAAATACCTGGTCTTGGATAAACATTATCAATCCATGGAGCTTAAACCGCCCGGTTTTTATGAACAAGTTTAAAAAATACAGGTGTACCCAAGCATTTCAATCCAAGCATTCCATTCTTGCAAAATCTTTTTACCTGTGGTAAAATGCTTGATAGTATGAAACAATGACATATAAACGATTTATAATCTCCTTCAGGGCGGGGTGCAATTCCCCACCGGCGGTAAAGCCCGCGAACCATACGGTTGATCCGGTGTAATTCCGGGGCCGACAGTGAGAGTCTGGATGGAAGAAGGAAGATAATTTTAACCCTGGAGCGATCCGGGTTTTTATTTAAAACCGGAGAAAACTAATGGAGAATCAAGACGAAAAATACATGGCCATGGCTTTGGAACTGGCGTGTAAGGGCAGGGGCCGGGTCTCCCCCAACCCTATGGTCGGCGCGGTGGTGGTCAAGCATGGAAAGGTCATCGGACGAGGGTACCATCGTAAAGCCGGAGAACCTCACGCGGAGGTTTACGCCCTTATGGAGGCGGGGGAAAAAGCACGGGGCGCCGCCATGTATGTTACACTGGAACCATGCTGCCATGAAGGCCGTACACCGCCCTGCACCAAAAAAATCATTTCCGCGGGGATCTCACATGTAATAGCCGCTACCGGGGATCCCAATCCCAAAGTGCGCGGGAAGGGGCTGGAGGAATTGAGGCAAGCCGGCATCGAAGTAAGTACGGGGGTGCTGGAAGCGGAAGCCCGGCGCCTTAACGAAGTTTTTTTTAAATATATTGCCACCGGGCTTCCCTTTGTTATCCTTAAAGCCGCGGCCAGCCTGGACGGAAAAATCGCCACCCGGAGCGGGGATTCGCGCTGGATCACCGGCAGGGAATCCAGAACCTATGGCCACTACCTCCGGGGCATCGTAGATGCCGTACTGGTAGGGATCAATACGATATGCGCCGATGATCCGCTTCTCAACGTCAGATTGGCGCCCGGTTTTAAGGATCCGGTGCGCATCGTGCTGGATAGCGGCGCGCGCATTCCATTAACGGCCAGAGTCATCCGGGAGGATCCGGAACGGACCGTTGTCGCCGCCACCGAATACGCGCCGAAAGAAAACACCCGCCGCCTGCTGGAACAAGGCATCCATATCTGGCAATTGCCTGCGCAAAACGGAAGGGTTTCCCTGGCCCATCTCCTCAGACGCATGGGGGAAGAGAAACTCACCTCTCTTCTGGTTGAAGGAGGGGGGGAAGCGCATGCCGGTTTTTTGGAACTGGACCTGGCTGATAAAATCGCCCTTTTTATCGCCCCTAAAATTATCGGCGGACGCGATGCGCCGTCCTGGGTCGGCGGACGCGGAGCGGAAAAAATGGAGCAGTGCGGAACATGGTCCACCGAAGAAACGCGCATGCTGGGAGAGGATATGCTCTGGATATTGAAGAAGCCTCTCACTTGGGAGGAGGATGAGGAATGTTTACCGGTCTTATCAGGGAGATTGGCATTATCGAAAAAATAATACAAACCGGCCCGGATTTGCGTATCACCATCAATGCTCCCGCAACCGCCAGGGAATTATCAATCGGGGAAAGCGTGGCCGTGCACGGAATTTGCTTAACAGTAACAAGCGTGAGCTCCCCCCGATTCACTGTGGATGCGACCGCAGAAACCCTAAGGGTGACCGGTCTTGGAAAATTTACGGCGGGGCGCCGGGTAAATCTCGAACCCGCTTTACGGCTGAACGACCGCCTGGGAGGCCACCTTATGACCGGCCATATCGATGGAACCGGTATGGTTATAAATAAAACGCAACAGGGAAATGCAGTGGAATTATTCATAGATGTTCCGGAAAACTTGCATAAATATATCGTTTTCAAGGGTTCCGTGGCCCTTGACGGGGTGAGTCTTACCGTGGCGGAAAAAACACCCCGGGGGGCGAAGGTTGTCATAATTCCCCACACCGCCGCTAAAACCGCGTTATTGGAAAAAAAACCCGGGGATCCCGTTCATATAGAGTGTGACATCATTGCAAAATACCTGGAGGGATTGCTGGCGGAGCGGCAAAACGGAGAACCGGGGCTATGCCTGAGCAAATTGAAGGAAACGGGTTTTCTGGTGTAACCTCTTAGATTTTCCATCATTACATTGCGCCGGGGGGATGAATGATATGGCATTGTCGGAAATAAGCGACGCCATCCGGGATTTCCGGGATGGGAAAATGCTTATCGTGGTGGATGATGAGAACCGGGAGAACGAGGGGGATCTGATCATCGCCGCGGCCGGGATCTCCCCCGAGGCTGTCAATTTTATGGCAAAAAACGCGCGCGGTCTGATTTGCTTAGCCATAACCGAAGAGCGCGCGGACCAGTTAAATCTGCCTCTCATGGTGGCGGAAAACATGGAAAAAATGGGCACCGCTTTTACGGTTTCCATAGACGCCATGGAGGCCACCACCGGGATCTCCGCCCAGGAAAGGGCTTTAACCGTACAAAAGGTGATGGATCCCCTTACGAAACCGGAGGATTTACGCAGACCGGGGCATATCTTCCCTTTACGGGCCAAAAAAGGCGGAGTTTTACGCAGGGCCGGCCATACGGAGGCCGCCGTGGATCTGGCCCGGTTGGCCGGGTATCCTCCGGCCGGCGTTATTTGTGAAATTATGAACGAGGATGGCACGATGTCGCGCCTTCCCCAGCTAATGGAATTCGCCCGGCAATTCGATTTAAAAATCGTTACCATCGCGGATTTGATCCAATATCGCCGCAGGAATGAAAGGCTCATCCAGCGCATTACCGAAACGGATTTTCCCACCTGCCGGGGGGAATTTGAGCTTTACGCATATGAGGATGTAATTACCGGGGAAAACCACCTGGCCCTGGTCAAGGGAAAGATCGCGGGTAAAAGGGATGTCCTGGTCCGGGTGCATTCTGAATGCCTTACCGGAGACGCACTGGGTTCATTGCGCTGCGATTGCGGGCAACAGCTTGCCGCAGCCATGGAGATTATTGAAAAAGAGGGAGCCGGCGTTGTCCTTTATATGCGCCAGGAAGGCAGGGGGATCGGCCTCGCCAATAAACTCCGCGCATATCACTTGCAGGACCGCGGTCGCGACACCGTCCAGGCCAATATTGAACTGGGATTCCCGCCGGATTTAAGGGATTACGGCATAGGGGCCCAGATCCTGGCGGATCTGGGTTTAAGCTCAATCCGGCTATTAACCAACAACCCTCGAAAAATAGCCGGATTATCGGGGTACGGCTTGACTGTCACCAGGCGCGAACCGCTGATGATCAAGCCCAATCCCCGCAACATCAACTATTTAAAGGCAAAAAAGAATAAATTAGGCCATTTGCTGTAATTTTTCGCTGTAGCAATAAAAAAGGAGGATTATTAAATGAGCGCAAACCAAATGGAAGGAACATTAATGGGCGCCGGATTAAAAATCGGCATCGTTGCAAGCCGATTCAACGAATTTATTACCGGCAAACTCCTGGAAGGGGCCATGGATGGATTATGCCGCCATGGCGTAAAGGAGGAGGACATTGAAATAGCCTGGGTGCCGGGAGCTTTCGAGATCCCGCTCACCGCAAAAAAAATGGCTGCCGCCGGAAAATATCAGGCTGTAATCTGCCTGGGCGCGGTAATCAGGGGGGCTACGCCTCATTTTGATTATGTGGCTGCGGAAGTCTCCAAAGGTATCGCCCAGGTGTCCCTGCAGTCCGAACTGCCGGTTATATTCGGCGTGTTGACCACGGATAACATAGAACAGGCCATCGAAAGGGCGGGGACCAAGGCCGGCAACAAAGGGTGGGATGCCGCCCTGTCAGCCATTGAGATGGCAAATCTTTTGAAAGTCTTCGGTTGAAAGAGTTGATGTATTATGCGCAAATGGGAAACGGCGCTGCTCAAAGTCCTCGAACCCTGGCACACAGATCCCGCTTGCCTCGGGGCGAAACGCTATTTGTCCTGTAATTTTTCCTGTGCCGGATTTTGCTCCCCTTTTTCCAAAAACCTCAATTTTTCGGGAGTCAGGACCAGATCCCCCGCCCCCATGCACTCCGTAAGCTGCTCCGGGGTTTGCGGGGCCATGACGGGTATGGATGTAAACGGCTGGGAACTTATATAGGCCAGTACAAGAGCGGTTACGGTAGTATTCATCTCTCCCGCGAGCTTCCTCAAACGCTCCAGGCGCCTTACGTTTTCATCATTATAATAAGTCTCGTTCACCCAATTCTTAACAGGTTCCCCCCGGCTTAATTTGGTAAAAAAGCCCCTGGCCTGTGAGGTGTAAGCCATCACCGCCACCCCGGCGCCGCGGTAAAACTCCATGCCCGCGCGATCCATGGCCGTGACTGTAGGATCCTTGATCGCCCCCTGGTTCAACTCGGCGAGGCTCCACAAAATCTGGCTCACCGTAAAGGCCTGCAATCCTTTTTTAAACGCATATTCAGCCGCTGCGCGGACCCGTTCGATCCTCCAATTGGAGCATCCGAAATAGCGGATCTTACCCTCCCGCACCTGATCATTCAACAGATCCACGAATTCCTCCACCGGCCTGCGGGGATCATCCCGATGCAGCAGATAGACATCGATGCAGTCCACCCCCAAAAACTTCAAGCTTTCGTTAAGGTCCGCCAGGATTTCTCCCCGCGACGACCTGGGGATGTACATGGCGCCAAGCTCAGGATGCCCTCCCTTGGTGCAGATAACCACTTCATCCCGGTTTCGCCGCTCCGCAAGCCATTTACCGATGGTCTTCTCGCTGACGCTTTTTTCTCCGGGAATCCAGTTGGCGTAAACATGGGCCGTATCGAAAAAATTCCCGCCCTTTTCCAAAAAAGAATCCAGCATTCGGAAAGAATCATCCCTGATCAAAGCGGTACCCATCTCCGCAGTGCCCAGGCAGAGTGAGGAAACTCTCAGGTCCGTGCCGGGAATAGTCTTATAATTCATAATAAACACTTCCTTATTTACCGCAAATTTACGGGAAATATCGTTCCAATACCATATATATTGACATTATCCGGAATGATTTAACTATACACAAACGCCGGCAGGAAATCAAGCGCGGAGATTACGCTATACCAGGAAGCGGATCATTATGAATGTTTGCAGCGTTTTTCCAGGTAAATCTCTTTTAGGCGGGCAAAGCGGGGAAGACCTCCGGCCATGGGCAGCCTAACCTCTCTTTCCGTCAAAGGCCTGATATACTCCAAACATTCCCGGGTGACATGATTTCCCGCCGGGTTGATCCAATCCCTGGGCAACGGTTTCACCTTATTGGCCACTTCCGATAAATCCGTAAGAATGGTCCGGCAGCGGTAGCGCCGGCCTTTTTCCCTTTCAAGCGACACCATGAAACCGGAATTGCCATCCACGGCATACCGCACCGCTTCCCTCCCCGCCAGGAAAGCTTCCGCCAGATCCGTCCCTGATGCGAAATGTACGGCGCATCTTTGTAAAATTCCCAGTTGCACGGTTTTCACTCGCGGCTCGATATGCTCTTTTACGAAGTCCTCCAAAAGGAAGCCCACTCCCCCCAGTTGGTGGTGGCCGAAAATGTCGTGGCGGTGCGCCTGCGTCTTAAAAATAAATTGCCCCCGTCCATCTTTGATCCCTTCGGAAACTACAATCAAAACTTTGCCTTTTTTCCGGCAAGCCTTTCCGACATCCTCATTGAACCGCTCAAAAGAGAAAGGCGTCTCGGGCATGTAGATCAAATCAGGCGCCGCCAGGGCTCCGGCGGCTGCAAGCCATCCGGTGTTCCGCCCCATAACCTCCACAATGGTGACGATATTCGTATTGTAAGATTCGGCATCGCGCTTTATCTCCATGACGCTTGCGGCGACGTATTTCGCCGCGCTTCCGTATCCCGGCGAATGGTCGGTGCCCGGCAAATCGTTGTCGATGGTTTTCGGAATTCCCAGGGCCGCAAGGGGATAGCCGGTTTTGCGGGCGTAGTTGTGAATCTTGAGGGCCGTATCCATGGAGTCGTTTCCTCCGATATAAAAGAAATACCGGATGTCATGCGCTTCGAAAACCTCAAAGATGCGGCGGTATTCAGTCTCATCCTTTTCAGCCGGCTTCAAACGGTAGCGGCAAGATCCCAGGCCGGGCCCGGGTGTGGTTTTAAGGAGGCGAAATGTTTCCGGAGCTTCCCGGCGCAAATCGAAAAGGTTTTCATCCAACACCCCGATTATGCCGTTTTTTGCCGCATATACGCCCTCAATAGTTTTACGTCTGAATGCCTCGGTAATAATCCCGCAGGCGCTGGCGTTGATCACCGCAGTGGGGCCCCCGGACTGGGCGACAATGCAGTTTCCTTTAAACATGGCGGTCCGCTCCTCTTCAATGATGAGTAATCAACCGTTCGCACCGGCTTTTAGCTGTTTTAAAATCTTTAAA
This sequence comes from Bacillota bacterium, assembly GCA_050260475.1. GTDB lineage: Bacteria > Bacillota > UBA4882 > JBLNCG01 > JBLNCG01 > JBLNCG01. Next base: position 95,785 of record JBLNCG010000030.1, on the reverse strand, counting down.
AGAGGCTATCAATATTTCGTGGAGCAATTTACGTTGTTATGATAATTTTACGTCTTGCCGCTAAACATCGATGGCCTAACGGTAGCCATACACTATATTTAGTGGCAAGACCTTGAATTAAGGTAACAACGAACAACGCAATTGCCTCTAGTGGTAAAAGAATGAAAAAAGCTCTTGCGGGTCTGGCGTTGCAAGAGACCCCCCTGCCCCCGGTCAGGGGGGGCTCTTCGCAGACCGGCCTTTAGGTACTGATTACTGGTTACTGTTCATCATCAAATGTCCCAGACTTCCACCTTTTGTGCAATAAATTCCGCTTTGACATCAACAGGCAGCGCCCTATCCGTAATAAAAAGACCGATCTCCCCGGTTTTGGCAAAGGCGAAGGCCGCCTGCCGCCCGATTTTGGTGGAATCGAGCAGCATCACCGTCCGACGCGAACGTTCAATAATTTTCCTTTTCACTTCACATTCAAAAGGATTGGAGTTGGTGAATCCGGCCTGCGGCAGAAATCCGCTTGCGCCCAAAAAAGCCAGGTCGATATATGCCTGATCCAATTGGCTCAATGTGGAATTTCCGGCCGCGGATAAAGTACTCCGCATCATCACTCCGCCCACCATGATCACCGTGGGATGATTGTACTCCATAAGGGAAAGAGCGAGATTGGGCGCATGGGTGATGATGGTATACGCCGCGTCCGGCAAGTGCCTGGCCAGACACATGGAGGTGGAACCGGCATCTAAATATAACGTCATTCCTGGTTCGACCAGGGTGGCCGCTTTCACGGCAATGGCGTTTTTCGACGCGATGTCTTTGATCTCCCTAATTCTGAAATCATCATTATTGCGGCTGGCGATCTCCCGGACGGAAACCGCTCCGCCGTGGGTGCGGATCAGGACGCCCTGGGTTTCCAAGTAATCGAGATCGCGCCGTATAGTCATGAGCGATTTTTCAGGAAACCTTGACTGCAATTCCTGGAGGGAGACCTCTCCCCGGGTGAAAAGCAGCTCCTGTATGTGTTTCAACCGGTCGGCCCGCACCAGTTTTTTCATCCGCAACCTTCCTCAAGTCAAAGTTTTCCGCGCATATCCGTAAAAACGCCTGCCGGATTGCCGCCCAACGCTTTATATAACCCGGTTACCGCCGGAAGCAATTCCTCTTTTTCAGCGGGATTGAGTCCGCATACCTCTTCCAATACCGGAGCCAGCCCCCTGCGCAAGAGGAGATCCCTGACACAGCGGGATCCCTCGTCGCCGCGCGGGGCAAAATACAATGCCGCCGCAACCACCAGCGGCACAGCCTGGGTGTTCAGATGGTGTCTTTTTAAAAGCCTGAAAGCGCCGATCAAACGATCCTCCGGCCCGAGCTTCCGGCGGGTATCGCGCCCCACCCGCTCCACGGTGTCACCCAGAGCCTTGTTGGCGAAGCGCCGCAGGAGATCCCTCACGTGTTCCATGGTTATCTCCCGATCGACGCCGTGCTCCGCCTCCAACGCCGCGGCAACCTCCCTCAACATGCTCAGGCAGATATGACGCAGGTTGTCATCCTCCACGGCTTCCCAGATGTATTTCTTCCCGAGACACCAGCCCCCGTATGCCAAAACGGCATGCCCGGCATTGTGCACGAATAATTTCCGTTGAATGTAATAACGGAAAGGGCTGAAAGACTCCAGGTATTTCAAACCGGGCGCGCCGCCTATAAAGCCTTCCCTGTCCACCGGCAAACTGCAATAAGGCTCAACCTTGATGGCAAGCATATCTTCCCCGGAACCAAGATTTCCACCGGGCACCATCCGGCCGATGGAGGTTTCCACAAGGCCTACGGTCCTGTCCAGGAATTCGTGCTCCTCGGGACTCAAATCCGCCTGAAGCAGCTTTTTTACATAAACCGGCGCATCCAAAAGATTTTCACAGACCAGGATGTTCAGGGGATGGAAGTTCCCATCCCGCCAGCGGCGCCTGAAGCCCGCGGTCAGCAAAGGCGCGATCTTCTCCAATGCCGCCACTCCCACGGATATTGCCATGATGTCGGCCCCGGCTATGGCTTCCGCGGCTTTCTCCGTTTCCTTGCCTGAAACCGCAGAGACGCGGCGGATGGTTTTGCACGTGACGCCCTGATTGTCCACCAACTCGATCCGGTATTGTCCCCTGGCGTTTATTTCGTCCACAAGGGCCTGATTTACATCGATAAAGACGATCCGGTAGCCCGAGTCCCCGAAAATCTGTCCCATGAAACCCCGGCCGATATTGCCTGCTCCGATCTGCACCGCCGTTTTGATGGTTTTCACCGCCAATGTAGTTATAGTTTAATCCCATATCTCCCTATCTCCTCTTCTGATACAGCTTACATACATTCTTCGGAAAGAGAAGGGTCGGGGGTGAATTATACCCCCATCCTGTTCCGCCTCAACTGTTCCAGCGCGGTGAAATTATTCCGCGCTGTATGGCCCGGGAGGGGCATGATTTTTTCGTGAATGGCGTCGATAATCCAGTCGGGCTGCGGAAAAAAATACTTTTCCAGCTCAAAGGAGGGCGTGATCCAATTTCTTGCGCCCACCACCACCGGCGGCGCATCCAGGTCATCGAAGGCCAGTTCGCTGACGGTTTGCGCCATGTCCTTCAGATGGGATCCCCGTTCACAGGCATCGCTGGCCAGCAGGATTTTTCCCGTTTTTCGCACCGATTCCAACACTTTTTCATAATTAAAAGGCACGATGCTGCGGGCATCGATAATCTCCGACGAGACGCCGTACTTTTCCTGAAGCGTTTGCGCCGCTTCCAAGGCCCGGTACAGGGTGGCGCCCACGGTCAAAATAGTGACGTCCCTGCCCGGCTTCTTGACGTCGGGTTCGCCGATGGGCACTTCATAGTAACCATCCGGCACCCCCTCCGGGCAAAACATCTCCCCGATGTCATAAATCCTCTGGCTTTCAAAGTAAACCACCGGATCCGTGCCGGCCAGCGCGCTATTCATCAAACCCTTGGCGTCGTATGGCGATACCGGAAACACCACCTTAAGGCCGGGGATGTGAGCCGTCAGGGAGGTCCAGTCCTGGGAATGCTGCGCGCCATATTTGGATCCTACGGAAACGCGCAGCACAACCGGGGCTTTAAGCATCCCGGCGCTCATGGCCTGCCATTTGGCAAGCTGGTTGAAAACCTCGTCCCCCGCCCTTCCCAAAAAATCGCAGTACATCAGTTCCGCGATCACCCTGCCGCCGCAAAGCGCATATCCCACCGCCGAAGCCACGATGGCAGCCTCGGATATCGGCGCATTGAAAAGCCGGTGATAAGGCAGCGCTTCGGTAAGCCCGCGGTAGACCGCAAAAGCCCCGCCCCAGTCCCTGACATCCTCGCCATAGGCAATAAAAGTGGGATCCAGGTAAAATTTGTCCAGGACGGCCTCGAAAATCCCGTCGCGAAGTTGATAGAGCTTGTTTTTGGAAACCGGTTTTCCATCACTAAAAGCGGAGCGAATGCGGTTTTTTATCTGCTGAACCCTGGGATTATCCTCCTTGGGCATTAAAACCTCGCAGGGGCGATCATCCATCTTCTCCGCTCTCCCGTTGGAAAACATCAAACCGCCGATGAGCTCCGGCTGCGCGGTCAGGTCCATGCGCGGGGACACCCGATCATCGACGGCCAGCGCGCATATCTTGGTAATTAAGGCCTTAACATCCTCCCGGATGGCAAGAAGGCTGCCTTGCGGCACCATCCCCGCATCCACCAGTTCACTGCCGTATACCTCAAGGGAATCCGCCTGCATCCATGCCTCGATCTCCTCCTTGGTCCGGTAGCTGGAGGAATCGGAAGGCGAATGGCCGGCGAACCGGTATGTCAAAACATCCAGCAGGACAGGCCCGCGCTTTTCCTTGAGGATTTGGATCTTGCGCCGCATGGCGTCGATCACCGCCAGCGGATTGTATCCATCCACCCTTTCCGCATGCATCTGTTCCGGGTTCAGGCCCGCCCCGATCCGCGCCAGGATTCCGTAGCCCATGGTTTCACCCGCGGTCTGGCCGCCCATCCCGTACTGGTTGTTGAAAAAATTAAAAATTATGGGAAGGCCGCCGCGGTATCCCTCTTCCCAGAGATTTTTAAATTGGTCCATGGTCCCCATATTCATAGCTTCCCAGACAGGCCCGCATCCGAGGGATCCGTCCCCCACATTGGAAATGACGATTCCGTCCCTGTGGTTGATTTTTTTATAAAGCGCGGCGCCCATGGCGATGCCCGCGGCGCCTCCCACGATGGCATTATTGGGGTATATCCCGAAGGGAGTGAAAAACACATGCATGGAGCCGCCAAGGCCCTTTTGAAAGCCCGTTTCCCGCGCAAAAATCTCCGCCAGGATCCCGTAAAGCAGAAAATCCACCGCCAGTTCTTTTATATCGCCTTTCCTTCTTTGCTTTCCCTCCACGATTTTCAAAACCGCCCCGCCAAAATACTCCTCCATGATATTTAACAGCTCTTCCGGCCCCATCTTTTCTATAGCGGAGAGTCCCTTGGCGATAACCTCTCCGTGGCTGCGGTGCGAACCGAAAATAAAATCGTTGCGATCCAGCAAATAAGCCTGTCCTACCGCGGCCGCCTCCTGTCCGGTGGAAAGATGGGCGGGGCCGGGATTGTTATAGGCCAGGCCGTTGTATTCACCGGTGGTTTTAATGGCATAAAGCATGGTCTCGAATTCGCGTATGATAGCCATGTCCCGGTAAATCCGCAGGAAATCCCCGGCTGAGAAATTGCTTTTCTCCTCCGCCACCGTCTTTTTATATGCGTTCACCGGGATGCCGGCAAAGATGATCTCCCCGCTTTTACGCATTTCAGCGGGATCGATGAACAAGGATTTGGTCATGGCAGAAAGCCTCCTTCCGCTTCAAACACCGCTTCCCTGATTATCTCCGAAACAGTGGGATGCGGAAAAACGAGTTCCCTGATATCCCCGGCGCGCATTTCCATCTCCAGCATCATTCCCGCGCCGTAGATGATTTCCGTGGCGTAATTCGCGATCATATGCATACCCAACAGCCTGCGGGATTTTTTATCCAGAATCAGCTTGCATATCCCGTCCCCGCCTTCGTTCTCCGCTATAAACCTGCCGCTGTACCGCATGGAAACTTTTACAGCCTCATAATCGATCCCCTTTTCCCGCGCTGTTTCTTCCGTCTCCCCCGCTCCGGCCACTTCCGGGTTAGTGAAGATGCAATACGGAATCATCCCGTATCGTACCAGGTCTTTTTTACCAAGCATATTGTTTACGCAAACCTCCGCTTCCCGGTGAGCCGTATGGGCTAGCATGGAAAAGCCATTAACATCCCCCGCCGCGTAAACTTCCGGCAGATTGGTGCAGCCGCGCTCATCGGTCTTAATGCAGCCGCACTCCGTTTCCAGGCCGATTCTTTCCAGGCCCAGGCCCTCGATGTCCGGTTTCCGGCCTGCGCTCAACAGCACTTTGTCGGCCTGAAGCGTCAGCCGCTCCCCTTCATGTTCATAAACCACGGAATTCTCTTTTATTTCCGTCACTTTGGCGTTTAAAACAAAGCCGACACCCTTTTTCCGGTATTGATCCAGAAGAAAGCCGGAAATCTCACGGTCCACGCTGCCGCCCACGTGATCCAACATCTCCAGGACAGTCACCCGGCTTCCGGCGGTGTTGAAGTATGAAGCCATCTCCAATCCCACCACGCCGCCGCCGATCACCGCCAATGAAGGGGGAATTTCCTGTAAATCCAGAATTTCTCTGTTGGTTAATACAAGGCCGTGTTTTAATCCATCATCAACACCCGGGATAGGCGGTATCAGGGGTACGGAACCGGTGGCGATCAACAACCTTTTGCCCGTGTATGCCCGGCCGCCGGCCCTGATCCGGTACCCTTCGCTGCTTTTCCCCGAAATTTCCGCAAACCCTTCGGCCACGGTCACATTATTTTTTTTCAATGATCCTTTTACTCCCGAGGCCAGCATCTTTACCACTTTATTTTTACGTTCCCACACCATACGGTGGTTTAAAACAGCCTCTTTTACAGTGACGCCGTATTTTTCGCCATGCGCGGCATAATCGTGAATTTTCGCCGAATGCAGCAAGGTCTTGGAAGGGATGCAGCCTTCATTCAAGCATACTCCTCCGATGGCGGTTTTTTCAATGAGCAGGACGCTCATTCCCGCCCGGCCGGCCCGCGCTGCTCCGGTATATCCCGCGGGTCCGCCTCCGATGACAATCAGATCATATATCATGGCTGCCTCCTGTTTAAATGGGATCCGCTAAATTTTCAAGAAATGCCTTCAAATCCCCAAGAAATCTCGCCGCCGGAGCGCCGTCCAACGCCCGGTGATCAAATGTCAACGAAAGCCCCATGGAAGGATATAACTCGATGCGGCCGTCTTTTTCCCTGGGACGCTCGATGATGCCGTTGACGCCGAGAATGCCGGTTTGAGGGGCATTGAGCACCGGCGTGAAAGACTCCACGCCCAGCATTCCGAGGTTTGTCACAGTAAAACTGGCGCCCCTCAAGAGCTCCGGATTGATAGTGCCCTGCCGGCATCCCATGGCGAGATTTTTTAGCTCAACGGAGATTTCTATGAGCGTTTTCATATCCGCGTCCAATAGGGTGGGGACCATCAATCCCCGCCCGGTGTCCACCGCCACGCCCAGGTGAACATGCCGGAACGAACGAAGTGTTTCCCCGTTGAGGTGGGCGTTCAACGGCGGATATGCCGTCAACGTTCGTGAAACTGCCAGTAAGATCATGTCGCTGATAGTGATGCCGGCTTCGCAGCCCCCGCTCTCTTTCATTCGTCGTCTGGCAGCCAGCAGGCGGGACGCGTCGAAAGAAGAATGGAGCGTAACCTGCGCCGTGGTGGACATCGACTGCAACATTGCACGGGCAATAACCCTGCGGATGTTGGAAAGCGGAATATCCCTGTATGGGGAATCATCGCCTTCACCTTTATGTACGCTCACAGCCGGCGCGCTTTGAACGTCGCGCGCGGTGATCCTTCCGGCCAGACCGGACCCCTCGATGATCCCGGGCGGCACCTGCATAAGCGGCCTGCGCGCGGAAAAAGTGGCGCGCGGCCCGGACTCGTATAACTTCATAATATCCCGTTCGATGATCCTGCCGCCCGGCCCGGATGGGCGGGCGCATCGCATGTCAAGGCCGGTTTTTTCAGCCCTTTTCCTGGCTCTGGGGGATATTTTGATTTCACCGCTTGCAAAATCTCCGGTTTCGGGCGGCGTTATACCGGTTGGCGCCGCCGTTCCGGCGGCCTTCCCGGATTTTTCCTCCGGCGGAGAGATGGGATTTTCCGGTTTATAAGGAGAGATATCCTCACCGGGCGCGCCGATCACGCAGACATTGGTGAGCACCGGAATATCATCGCCCTCCTGAAAAAAAACGGCGAGTAAGGTCCCCTCATCTTTGGCAGCCTCGTCGAAAGCGGCTTTATCGGTCTCGTACGAAAAGAGCAGATCCCCGATCCTTACAGGATCCCCGGGCTTTTTATGCCATCTGGAAATCACGCAGCTCTCCACGGATTGCCCCTGCCGCGGCATGATTACAGCTGTCGCCATAAAAACCTCCGTACTTATATTATCTGAGGCAATTGCGTTGTTACCCTAATTCAAGGTCTTGCCACTAAATATAGTATATGGCTACCATTAGTCTATCGATATTCAGTGGCAAGACATAAAATTATCGCAACAACGCAAATTGCTCTATCTTAAAATTCGTTTTATTTTTTATGAAATTTGTTATAAATTAACATCCATAGATTTCACCGCTTCTTCCGCATGGTATGAACTGCGCACGAACGGACCCGAAGCTGTATGCTTGAAACCCAACTCCTCCGCAGCACGGCGATATCGCTGGAATATACGCGGATGAATATATTCGTAAACCGGATAATGCTCCTTCGAGGGCGCCAGGTATTGTCCTATGGTGAGGATGTCGCAACCGGCCATTTTCAGGTCGCGCATAACTTCATAAACCTCCCCTTCATTCTCCCCCAAGCCCACCATAAGACCGGATTTGGTCAAGAGTCCGCCTGCTGTTTTTTTGGCATTTTCCAGCACTTTCAAGGAGCGAAGATAAGAAGCCCCGGGCCGCACTTCCGGGTAAAGGCGGGGCACCGTCTCCACATTATGGTTAAGAATGTCCGGCCGGGCGTCCGTGACCAAGAATAACCGCGCCGTGTTGCCCTGAAAATCGGGGATTAAGACCTCGATGCCGACACCGGGACAGTCTTTTCGGATTGCGCGGATAGTCGCGGAAAAATGCCCGGCGCCGCCGTCGGAAAGGTCATCCCGTGTAACGGAGGTGATCACGGCATGCTTCAATCCAAGCTCCCTTATGGCCTGCGCAATCCGCGCCGGTTCTCCCGGGTCCGGCGGTGCGGGCAAGCCCTTCCCGACGCCGCAAAAAGCGCAGCGCCGCGTGCAGCGGTTGCCGAGAATCATAAATGTGGCTGTCCGGCGGTGAAAACATTCCATCAGATTGGGACAACCCGCTTCTTCGCAGACCGTGTGAAGGCTGAGCCGGGCCAGAAGGCTTTCCACGGCCGTCTTATTACTTCCGGCCCGCACTTTGATTTTAAGCCACTCCGGTTTGCGCTGCATGTTATATTTCACTTTCCTTCAAATCAAGCCCTTTGCGGGCGGATTCGGCGGTCCGCCCGAAAATCCTGCAAAAAAATTCCCTTACCTGCCTATAAACCTTCTCCATATCCTGTTTTATACCGAGGATCTTCTCCAGGGAAGTCACGCCCCTGTCCGGTATCCCGCAAGGCACGATCCACCGGAAATGCTCCAGCCGCGTGTTGACGTTAAAGGCGAAACCGTGCATGGTAACCCCTTCTTTCACGGCAATTCCGATGGCGGCGATTTTCTCGCCGCCGGCCCATACGCCGGTATATCCTTTTCCGCCCCGCTCCGCGAAAATACCGTATTCATCTTTGAGCAGCCGGATAAAAACCTCTTCCAGCTTCCAGACGAAACCCCGGATGTCTCCGCCCATCCCGCGCAAATCCATAATAGGATATCCCACGATTTGTCCGGGCCCGTGGTAGGTGACATCTCCGCCCCTGTTGGTTTTAAAAACCCCGATGCCCTGCCCGGCCAAAAATTCCTTACCCGCCAGGATATGCTCACTATTATCGCGGTAGCCGATAGTGATCACCGGAGGGTGTTCCAGCAAAAGCAGAACATCCCCGATCTCCCCCCGCCGGCGTAATTCCAGGAGCTTCAATTGAAATTCAAGCGCTTTTTGATAAGGCGTCATGCCCAATACGGCCACTCGCAGTTTCGTGTCTGCTTTATTCACCCCTAAAATAAAAAGTAAAAGTTTCTTTTATTACAACTGCTGCTCAACTTTCGTCCTTTCTTGTCCCTGCAAAAGCGGAGTAGTGCTGCCCGTCAAATTTTTTCCGCATGGGCCAACAGATATCGCTCCGCTTCCGCGGACCAAAGCCCGCCGGTTTTACGGACGATTTCCGCCAGACACCCGAACATGGGATTTTGCCGCCCTTTTTCCGCGAAGTCCGCCAACGCGGTCAATTCCATCCTGATGTTGGTATAGATAAGCTTTTTGCCGCCGGGCAGCCCGGGAAGATTCAAGGTGGCGTGCGCCGCGCTGTCAAGTCCCCCGATATGCGTGATCATGGATGCGGGATTGAGCAAACCCCGTTCCATCAAATTCAAGGCTTCCTTGAGATCCTGCGTGTTGCCTCCGCTGGTGCCTATGATATGGGTGCCCTGGTAATGGATATTATATAGATTGAACCCGGCTTTAAGCCCCGGATCCGTCGGGCCGGCAAAAAAATTGAGGCATCCGTCCTTGCCCAGAATGGCATCTCCCTGTTCCGCCAGGGATCGGACGGGGGCGAATATGAATACATCGTCAAAACCTTTGCCTCCGGTTATCGAGAGCAGATATTCATCCGGAGCGCTGATTTTAGCCGTATTGACATAGTGGAGGCTTATTCCCCGCTTCCGGGCGTCCTCCGTGGTGTAAACCGAAGCGGCGCGTTCAAGCTTTACTCCGTCTATATCGGTAACTACAAGCAACGAAGGTGTTGTTCCGCCGTGCAGCGCGTAATCGATGGCCCCCAGCCCCATGGGACCGGCGCCGGCAAGGATGGCCATGCGGCCGCCTTTCACAATCCCCATTTGATGTTCGTAACTTGTTTTGCTTGTATGGTAGGCTGCATGAAACGCCCCGATTATGCAGGACAGAGGCTCCGCCAGAGACCCGCAGAAATAGGCTTCCCCGTCGTAAGGAAGCAGACACCCCAGTTCCATAACCACGCCGGGAATGACAATGTAAGTGGCATTTCCGCCGATAAAAGGAAATGAGTAACCAAGGGCTTCGTATGGGTTGCGGGGCTGGTTCAAGGCCGGTTGGATGGAGAACTTCTGCCCGCCCGAAAATTGCCCCCTCCATTTAAAGCCTACCTCCACGATTTCCCCGCAAAATTCGTGCCCGATGATAACCGGCCTCCGGGCGATATCGGCGGGAACCCTTTTGTGGTCTTCGCCCTGTACCGCGGCCTTGTGGGTGGACATGCAGATGCCGTCCGAAACCACCCGCGCGAGGATCTCGTCCTCACGGATCTCCGGAAGGGAAAATTCCTCCAGGCGTAAATCTTTTTTGCCGTACATTCTCACTGCTTTTGTGTTCAACCATATTCCCCGCTTTACGCCTCTGTACCATATGAGCAATTTACATTGTGATGATAATTTTACGTCTTGAATATCGATAGCCCAATGGCAACCATACACTATTTTTAGTGGCAAGACTTTGAATTAAGGCAATAACGCAATTGCCTCCATATGAAACATTTAAACGATTAATGTTAGAAAATAACACCCCACCCTCAGTATAGCATACCGGGAATAAAAAACAAGAGCCGGAGCGGATAAAATCTCCGGACGCTAATTAATGAGGATGGCTTTGCCGGGGATGTTATGCATAAAGCTTCACAGCGGTTCAAACCAACCCGCCGAATCCCTGCTGCCTTAACGCTTCATATAAAACAATGCCCACCGCGTTGGCAAGGTTGAGGGAACGCACCTGCTTCTTTTGGGGTATTTTCAGGAGCCGGCCGGGATAAGCGTGAAGAATCCCGTCCGGCAGCCCCCTGGTTTCCGGGCCGAAAACCAGCGCATCTCCGGGCTGGTAGGCTTTCTCGTGATAACAGATCCCGGCCTTAGTGGTGAAAAAATAAAAAGACGCCGGATGCAGGCAAGACAGGACGGCTTCAAAATCCCGGTGTACCCGCACCTCCACATGCTCCCAGTAATCCAGCCCCGCTCTTTTCAGGTACCTGTCCTGCAGGCGGAAGCCCAGCGGCTTCACCAGATGAAGGATGGAATCCGTGGCTGCGCATGTTCTGGCGATATTACCGGTGTTCTGAGGTATTTCCGGCTCATAAAGCACAATGTGAAACATACCTGCTCCCCCTGGGATTAAAGGTCCTTTTCGGACAGCACTTCTACTCCGTGCCTGGCAAGCAAGGCCGCGGTCACCCCCCGGCCGGGAATTAGGTTTTTAGAAAAGGTGCCGTCGTATATACGGGCATTTCCGCAAGAAGGGCTGTCGGCTTTTAATACCGCCCTGACGGCTCCCGTCCGCCGCGCTAAATCCAGAACCGCCTGCGCCCCCCGTATAAAAAACTCAGTGACCTCCGTGCCATCCGGTCTTATAACCGTGGCTTTCCCCTGCAGGACGTCGTCCCCGCCGCCGCCGGTTATCTCCGCGGGAGGGCGCGGCACAGTCAATCCCCCCAGAGTTTCGGGACAAACGCCCATATACCGTTTGCCGGCAAGAAACTGCCTCACCCCGGCGTTTTCCCTGGGCAATCCGTTGTAACGGCAGTATTCCCCAAGCAGGCAAGCGCTGACCAGCCAAATCTCTTCCACTGTTTTTGCGTCATCCTCTTACGGTTTTCTTTATTTTACCACAAAAAACAGACACTGGCCAGGTATAAGCGATATTACGGCAGTTTCGTTGTTACCTTAAATTTCGGACACCGCGATATCTAGGCCATACCAATTAGAGCAATTTGCGTTGTGATGATAATTTTACGTCTTGCCACCAAATATTGATAGCCTAATGGTAGCCATACGATATATTCGGTGGCAAAACCTTGAATTAAGGCAACAACGCAATTGCCTCAATTAAGGTACGCTCAGCCGTATTTACGCCAAGGCACGCTTCCTAAACGCGTTTTCCGAAATCAAAATTGATGAGTTTAATCACCGGTTTAATATTTTGAGCGCCGCGGAAATACGCTGTTTAGAAACGCCGAAAAAGGAAAAAATAAAGGGCAAAGGAGGAAGTAAAATGAAAAAAACCGCCGTTCTGCTTCTTTCATTATGCGCCGTTTTTATACTGCTTGCCGCTCCGGCGCTGGGATGGATATATACGGTCAAAAGAGGGGATACCCTGTTCAACCTTGCCCGTCGCTTCGGAGTGTCCACCGAAACGCTGCGCAAATATAACGGACTTCGGTCGTCTGCATTGCGTATCGGGCAAAGGATAAACATCCCTTCCGGGGCTTCGCCCGCCGCGACCCGAGGCTGGATTTATACGGTTAAAAGAGGGGATTCCCTGTTCACCATCGCCACTAAAACCGGCACCACGGTAAATGCCTTGCGCAGCGCCAACGGGTTGCGTTCCAATGCCATAAGAATCGGACAAAGGTTGAACATCCCCACAAGCGGCGGAAGGGCCGCCATAAGCGGGACAGGAGCTCCCACCAGGATCAATATCGATACTTATATGCTGGCCAGGCTGATCAACGCCGAGGCGGGAGCCGAACCCTATATCGGAAAAGTAGCCGTGGGAGCGGTCTTATTGAACCGCATGCAGCATCCTTCCTTCCCGAAAACCTTGGCGGGCGTGATATACCAGCCGCACGCCTTCGAGTCCGTAACCAACGGATGGTTCTACCGGCCTCCCAGCCGGGAATCCATTCAGGCCGCACGGGCTTGCGCCAACGGCTGGGATCCTTCCGGAGGCGCCATTTATTTTTTTAATCCGGCCAAAACCAACAATCCGTTCATCTGGTCCAGGCAGATCATTAAAAGGATCGGCAAGCATCTGTTTGCGCGATAGTTCCCCACTCCGGCATTTTTGCCGGGACAAAGCATTACTGTTCGCCCCTATCAAGGGGACAAGGGGGGCTCTTCGAAGGCCGGCCTTCAAATACCTCCTATTTCCAGTAGCCGTAAGTGAAGGCGGGGATTCCGATCTCCGCCTTCACTGTCTCCCGCTCAAACCCCACCGTTCGCCAATGCTTTTATCCAGCCGCAGGAAAATCAGCTTTTCCACCACCAGTCCGATGAGCATCAATACCAGCATTACTGCGATGACCTGGGCCAAATCATTTAATTCCCTGCCCATCATCAAAAGATGCCCCAGCCCCAGATTGACCATAATCAATTCCGCCGCCATCAGGGCGCGCCAGGCAAAAGACCATCCCTGGCGCAGCCCGGCCACAATCGCCGGAAACGAAGCCGGCGCCATAATCTCGGTGAATAATTGAAAACCCCTGGCGCCCATGTTTTTTCCGGCCCGGACATAGATGGGGGGAATATTCCTGACCCCGCCGCGCGCTGCGATGATAATGGAAAACACAGCGCCCATGATGACTACAAAAATGATCGTATTTTCACTGAGCCCGAACCATAAAATGGCCAAAGGCAGCCAGCAAATGCTGGGAATGGTATGAAGAGCCGAAACAAGCGAACCGAGCGTCTCATCTAATATGGCGCTCCTGCCCAGGAACATGCCGACGGTAATGCCTACCGCAGCGGAAAAGGCATACCCTATAAAAATCCGGCGCAGACTGGTCACGGCGCCGATCATAAAAGTCTTGTTCGCAAGACCCCGGGCCAGTTTCTCTCCCACTTCCCAGGGGGGCGGGAAAATATACTCCGGCCAGACCTTCAGGCGGGCGAGAAGCGCCCAGACCAAAAACAAGCACAGGTAAAACAGGCAAACCATCCAAAACCTTTTCATGTATACCTCCACATCATATCGCCGCGGAGTTTTGCTCCATAATTCCCTGACTTACCGGCAATTCTTCGGCGATTTTTTGGATCATCGCAAGCAGCGAGGGCTGATCCGGCCGGCGCGGCCGCGGCAGTTCTATGGAGATCTCCGTTTTGATTCTCCCGGGATTGGCCGTTAAAAGAACCACCCTGTCTCCCAGAGTTACGGCCTCCTCCAGCTGGTGTGTCACAAAAATGATGGTGTTGCCGGTTTTTTCCCAGATATCCTGAAGTTCACGGGATAATTCCCTGCGGGTATGCAGATCGAGGGCGGCGAAAGGTTCATCCATCAACAGGATCTCGGGTTCGAGGGCCAGGATCCTTGCCAGCGCCACCCGCTGTTTCATCCCGCCTGAAAGCTGATGCATGTAACATTGGGCATACCCGCCCAGCCGGACCAGGTTGAGGTACTCCAGAGCGATTGCCGCCCGCTCCTTTTTGGGCATACCCTTCATCTTCAGCCCGAATTCCACGTTTTGTTGCGCGTTCAGCCAGGGGAACAGGGCGTTCTCCTGGAAAACAATCAGGGAGCGGGGCCGTATTTGCTGCCGACATTGGTAAAATATTTCCCCCCCGTCCGGATGATCCAGGCCGGCAATGAGGTTGAGCAGTGTTGTTTTGCCGCATCCGGACGGACCGAGTACGCAGATGAATTCGCCATCCCTGACCTTGAGGCAGATTTTATCAAGCGCCGTTATATGATGCCTTAAAAAGCGGTACGACTTGCTGATGTCTTGCAGGCAAAGTTTGATGTCATCCCGGCCTTCGCCGCCTGTCCCGCCTTGCGCCGGCGACTTTTCCGAACCTGAAACGGCGCTGTTGTATGTGTTCTTTATAAACGGCAAAATTTTTTTTAAATATCCAAAATCGATCATTTCATCCTCCGCTGGTAATTCCGGATTATTTTCCACGCGTTTCCTCTCCGCGGTTAAGGGCCGGATCATGATACCCCGCGCAATCCTGCTTCCTTCAACACCTTGTTCAGCAGGTTAAGATCATAGATGCCCTCCAGATCCGGTTTTTCCTGTATAAAGCCTTCCTCGTAACTGTACCGGGCCATCGTCTTCAAGCAGCCGGGCAACGGTTCATAAAGAAAATCCAGCCTGGCAAAAGCGCCCGATATGACCGCCGGATTCATGGGCTGGTATGTAAGACGCTCGATCTCGGATTTGACCATTTTTTCCGCGGCCTTTCCGTTCTTTTCCACATGCATGGTCAGTTCCACATGGGCTTTCAACCATTTTTTCACCAGATCCGGACGGGCGTCCAGAAACTTCCGTTCCGCCACGAGGACCGTGGTAAGGTATTTCCCCTGGGGCCATATGTCTTTTTCCTCCAGAAACACCCTGGCGCCGCCTTCGATCTGAAGGAGGGTGACCCACGGCTCCACTGTCCAGGCGCCGTCGATGTTTTTGTTTTTGAACAGGGCCAACAAATCGGTGTTGCCCAGCGGGAGGATCGATACATTCCCGCCGTATTCGGTGCTTTTCATGCCGTGATCCTTCAGATAATGGCGCAGGGCCACGTCCTGGGTATTGCCAAGCTGCGGAGTGGCGATGCGCAGCCCCTTCAAATCGCCGGATTTTTTTACGTCCAGAAAGGGCTGGACGACCAGTGCGGCCCCTCCGCTGGCGGAACCGGCGATGATCCTGACCGCCTCCCCTTTGGATTTGATATAACCGTTCACGGCGGGAGCCGGCCCTACATAAAGCAAATCCAGCTTGCCCGCGAACAACGCCTCGATCGCCAACGGACCCGCCTTGAATAAAAAGGGCTCTATTTTTATACCGCCGCCCAGACATTTCCGGAACGTCCCGTCAGCCATGCCTATCAAAGCTTGCGCATGCGTAACATTGGGGAAAAATCCCACCCGCACCGCCCGGACTCCGGCATGCGCGTTAAAAACCGCCGAAACCGCCGTCATAACCGTAAAAAAGACAAACAAAATCCGCCTGGCCATCATTTCCCCCTCGTTTCATCAAAAAATACCGCATCCCGGTAAAATGACTGCGGTATCCAGGATGCAATATACTATACGGCGGCCCCCGGTAATTGGGAATCATGCACTTCAAAAGTAGTGACTTTGCCATGTGCGATGGGGACAAAAGAATAAAGGAAAGATATTTCTCGGAATTCCGGGGACAATATTAATGAAACCGGGGGGATAAATTTGGCCCTGTTATCTTTTCAGCGCCTGCCGGGGCATATCGGCGTCATCCCCGACGGGAACCGCCGCTGGGCCGCGGCGCGCGGACTGGGAAAGGAATGCGGCTACGAGAAAGGGCTGGAGCCGGGCTTAACGCTGTACAGGATGTGCCTCGAACTGGGGATCAGGGAACTCACTTTTTACGGGTTCACCCATGACAACACCAAGCGTCCTGCGGCGCAAAAGACGGCCTTTCAAAAGGCCTGCGTTGATGCGGTGAAAATGATGGCGGAACGGGACGCCTCCCTGCTGGTGGTGGGGAACCACCGCTCCCGGTCCTTTCCCCGGGAGCTGCTGCCCTTTATCAAGCGTACCACTTTCGGGCGGGGATTGATGCGGTTGAATTTCCTGGTGAATTACGACTGGCAGTGGGATCTCCTGCAAGCCGTACACGCCCGGAAAGCCCGCGCCAAAAGCTCGCGGGCTGATCTTCTCTCCTCCATAGGCTCCGCCGACGTCTCCCGGATCGACCTGATTATACGCTGGGGTGGCCGCAGACGACTAAGCGGCTTCCTGCCCGTGCAGACCATCTATTCCGACGTTTACGTGCTTGACGCGTACTGGCCTGATTTCAAGCCGGAGCAGTTTTACGAAGCCCTCAGGTGGTATGAAACCCAGGATATCACGCTGGGGGGGTGAAAATTCATCCCACCCCGGTGACCAATCCTCCACCTTGCCTTTCCCAATCTGGGGAGGAACAAAAGCGGCGAATCCCCACCCCGAGTCTTATAGCCTGTCGAAATGACCATGCTGAATTAGGCTGAGTAGTTACAGAGAGTGAGTTACAACACCACTCCCTTATTCCCTTCGATAATTTCCCTGACTTCTTTACATTCGCTTCTGCGGCAGCCGACCACCAGCAGGTATTTCCCCGGAGCACCGCCGAACGCCGGCCGGGAGAAACCGGCCAGCCCCCCTATGAACATGCCGGTCGCGGCTCCGGTTCCGGCCCACAAGAGGCACAAGCCCCAGGGACCGGCGGCGGACCACGGCGCAAGCCAGTAAGGGACCAGCAGGTTCGTCCATTGCAACCCCGCCAATAATAAACCCATGGCCATACCCACGAGAACGCCCCTTCCGGTATATTCCAGATCCCTTTTGAAAAACGGCACCTCCCGCCCCAATTCCTCCCGCCAGTTGTCGGTCAGGTTGACGGCCTTAAATCCGGTTATTCCTTTTTGCGTAAGAAGGCCGACGGTTTCCTTCAAGCCCTTCTGGGTGTCCAGCGCTCCGATGACGCTGACCAAGTTCATTTCACCTCCAACAGTTCTTCCAGACGGTTCCGTACGCCCTGGGAAAATCCGCCGGCGCCCCCCACAATCCAGGCATGATTATAAATCCGTTCCTGCAGGGAAACGGCGGCCGGCCGTACCGAAGCAAAATATTCCTCCACGGCCGGAGGGATTATGTCCTTCTCCACGAATAAAACCGGCCCCGGAATCCCTTTCCGCTGGAAAATACAGGCGCTCGCAACTCCCTGCCATCCGGCGGGATTAGCCACGATAAAACCGTGGCCCGCGCCGGAAACGCCCCAACCGAACTCCCGCGCGCTTTTCCCTATTATCCACCCGGCGTCTCCGCCGTAATCCCTGAAGCGCGCAAAAGCCGCGGACATGGAATACGGGTCCCGCCCCGGCATCCGCCGTGTATGGGCAAATTTGGATATTTCCGAGGCGGTATGCCGTGAAATGGCGTCCTCCGGCCCCAGCAGGTATATATAGGGCCTCAGCGCCCTCCGGCTGAAGATGCTTCGCACGGTATCCGATATGCCGTTTTTCGATACAAAAACAATAGTATCTCCGCTATAGGCGCACCAGGCCCCCGCCAGCAAGCCGTACCCCGGAGGACCCTCTTCCGGAACCGCCATAATGGATCGGCAATATCCAAGGCCGATGGATGATTTGTAATCATCCACCGTTTTCGCCATTTCGCCCGCACTGCCCGCGCGCAATACGCGGTTTTTAAAGCCCGCTTCAGCCAGTTGCCGCGGGATTTGCGTCGAGACATTCCCCAGGATCACCGCCTTAATCATCCCGTCCCCGGTAATCCCGCCCGGTTTAAGCCTTCTTATCTCATCCAGGGTTTCCCGGGGGAGACGGCTGCGCTTGATATATAAAACCGGGCCGTCAACCGCCTTCATAAGCTGGGTTGCCAGCACGGCCAAGCGCCAATCCCCGTCCGGCACGAGGATTACCGCGCCGGGAGCGTTTCCCCGCCCGTATCCGGGAAAAGCTATTTGCGCAATACGGATGGCCGTTTCCTCCCCTGTTCCTCCCTGAATCCTGACGGTATTTAAACCCGCCTCCCCGCTTAAGACTGTCTGTGGCGAGGCCTGATTCCCGTTCCGCACCGGCGGCAACATATAACCCGCCGCCAAAAAAGCCGACGCCGACACAATCGAAGCCGCCAAAAACAGGCGGGCTGTTTTCAGCTTCAACTCTTGCTTGTCCATGCCAATCCCCCCGGAAAGCATAATCACCGGCCGGACGGGAAATGCCCCCGCCGGTCCGTTAAAAATAAGCCGCCGGCAGCATATACCGCTAAAAGCCCGCCGGGCAAGGACCACCAAACAAACGCCTTCCATAAAAAGGAATGATAAGTCACCGCCGGGTATGCGGCTGTCAACGCGAACCGGAACAGGCCCGAACCGAGCGAGAGAGCGGTGGCAAGGCAAAAAGCCGCAGGGAAAGATGCCTTTACGGATTTTATCCAGCCTGCTTTTTCCGGTTTTCTAAACAAACAGGGCCCGATTCCCACGGCGGATACCAGTAAAAGAAAAAGATACGCCGGAAACCAGGGCGAAAGAAGCCACGAAACAGGCCATCTCATCCATCCGCCCGGCAGCAGGAAAAGCCTCCCCGCTTTGGCAAACAGAAAACCGGCCGGCACATAAAACGCCGCCGCATAAGCAAAAAAGCCGAAAATGCCGCGGGACGCCAGGTTTCCGTTTTTCGCGGAAAAGTAATACCCGCATAACCCCGCCGGCCCAAGCAACAATACCCCTAACGCCCACGCCCAGCGCATCCCGGCGCCGCCTCCGGAGCCCCGAATCCAGCCGTGCATCATTACCCAAAGGCTGCCGAATATCGAAAACAGGATCCACACTGCCGCCAGCGCCTCCAGCCCGCTCATCCCGGCCCCCTGCGTTTCATACGGGGAAACGGTCCCTATGGACTCGGCCTCTCCCTGGGTTTCCCCCGATACCTCCCCCGCATCCCCCAAAATAAAAGCGGAAAAATAGGGCCCTTCCAGCGGGGAGACAAAATACTCCGGTTTGCTCTGCCACAGGAAATTGCGCACCGCCGGCTGAAGAAAGCCCTTTTTCACCCACAACACCGGGCCCGCCTTGCCCCGACGGGAAATTTGGGCACCGCTTACCGCTTTCAACCAGTCTCCGCGGGGGGCGAGATAAAAAACGCGCCATCCTTCGTCCGTGGTCCCGCCGGCGCGCCATCCGAAACCGAGTTTTGAAAAAAAAGAGCCCGCCCATTTCACGGAAAGGGCATCCGGATTCCGATCCGTAACTTCCCGGGCCCGCAGGCCGATTTGCCTTAAGGCGCGGCGCAGGGAAGCCGGAATGGCATATTTACCCGTCCAAACCGCATTTTTAATACCCAACCCCGCGAGCCATCTTAGCTCCAGCGGTTCAATGCGGCCGTTTTCCGCAAAAACAACAGGGATCCCGCCGGCCGTAATGTAGCTCGCTGTAAAAGCCGCATACGCCGGGTCTTTTTCCTGGGTAAAAATGGCGGTACGCGGCCTGATGCCGAAAACGGAGAGGAGGATATAGTAATCGGCGGTGTTGATTTCCATGGGATTGAACCCGATCCGTAGCAAGTACTCCTGGACCTCCGCGGACAGAGGCTCAAGCGCCAGCACATGCACGGTTTCCCCGCGGAATTTAATGCCCCCGGGATTCAACTCTTGGATCATGCTCAAATCGGACGCCTTCGGATCTTTCAAATCCGCGATCAGTAAAAAATTTCGGGTGGGCCTGGCGCAAAGGGCCAGCCCGCGCATGGCCTGCCGCCAGTCATCCGCGGCGGCCAAAACGATCACGCTAGGGCGCTGCCCGGCGCAGGCGATCCGGAAAACATTCCATTGAAACTCCCTGTCTCCGCCCGTGATGCGTGTGGTATGAGCGGTGTGCGCGGATGCCGCGCGGGGTTCATGAAGAACGGAAGGGAAAAAAACATAAAGTATGGCCCCTGCCAACAACAGGTATAAAGACGGGCCTGCAATCCTGAAAAATTTACCCACCGGCAGTCTCCTTTATTTTACAGTTTTAGTTTTCCGCCTGTTCTAAAGCTTTGAAACAGAGACCATATCGAGTTTTTTAATTCTTTCCACGGCCTGTTCGGTGTTTTCCCGGCTTCCGAAAGCGGTCAGGCGCAGATAACCCTCGCCGCTCGGGCCGAATCCCACTCCAGGAGTACTCACCACATGAGCTTCGACAAGCAGCTTTGAAAAGAAATCCCAGGAACCCGTCTTTCCGGGGGTCTCGAGCCAGATATAGGGGGCGTTAATCCCGCCGTAAACCGTCAATCCGAGCTTACGTAAACCCTCCCTGATAATCCTGGCATTTTCCATATAATATCCGATGATCTCCCTGGTCTGCCTCTGCCCGTCCTCGGTATAGACCGCAGCGGCGGCCGCCTGGACAGGATAGGAAACGCCGTTGAACTTGGTAGTCTGGCGCCTCAGCCATAACTGGTTTAGCGCATGAGGCCGCCCTGATCCGTCATACACCATCAATTCCCTGGGAACCACGGTATAAGCGCAGCGTGTGCCGGTAAAACCGGCGGTCTTGGAAAAGCTCCGGAACTCCACCGCCACTTCCCTGGCGCCATCCACTTCAAAGATGCTGTGGGGGATCCCTTCCTCCGTTATATAGGCTTCATATGCGGAATCATACAGGATCACCGCCCTGCGCTTGCGGGCATAATCCACCCACTGCGCCAGCTCCTTTTTGGAAACAGTCATCCCCGTCGGATTGTTGGGAAAGCACAAGTAGATCAGATCTGCCTCCGTCTCCGGCAAACCGGGCTTCATGCCGTTTCCCGCGGTGCAGGGCAAGTATACCACGCGGTCGTACAATCCGTTTCCCCCGAGCCTACCGGCCCGGCCAGCCATGACGTTGCTGTCGATATAGACAGGGTATACCGGATCCGCGATGGCGATGCGATTGTCCGTGCTGAACAATTCCTGAAAATTGGCGGTGTCGCACTTGGCCCCGTCGCTGATGAAAACCTCCTCTTCGGCCAGTTCAATGCCGCGCTCCAGGTAATCATGTTGAATTATCTTCTGAATTAAAAAAGAATATCCCTGATCCGGGCCGTAACCCTTAAAAGTGCTTTCCTCCGCCATTTCATCCACGGCGCCATGAAAACGGGCGATTATTTCGGGCGCCAGCGGCCTGGTCACATCCCCGATGCCCAGGCTTATCAAGTCTGCATGCGGATTTGCTTTTTTAAATTCTTCGACCCTGCGTTTGATTTCCGCGAACAGGTAGCTCCCTTTCAACTGCAGATAGTTCTCGTTTACATATGCCATCCGGATTCCCCCTGTTTGTGCCGTCATCCTAGAGCAATCTGCGTTGTTACGATAATTTTACGTCTTGCCGCTTAAATCAAGAGCCTAACGGCAGCCGTACACTATATTTAGCGGCAATACCCAGGATTAAGGCAACAACGCAACTGCCTTTTCCATATTTGATCTTGATTAATAATGACTCTGCCGACGGGATAAATTAAGATGCGAAGGTTGAGTCAATATAAATATCATAAACAAGAACGCATCCAGTGTCAATTCAAAATCGCAGTTTATTGCTGGTTTTAAAACGGCCTGTCTGAAAATATACCTGAATCCGTGGCAATATGATTCGTACCAGGCAAAACACTGTGGCAAGCTCTCGTGATTTTGCCTGGCCGGCTAAGGATGTCACGGAATCAGGAATATATTAAATACTTTCCCCTTTGTATAAAATATGGTAAGATTATTTTAACATTAACGTTAAAGTTAACCATAATATTTTATAAAGGGGGATAAAACATGTCCAAATATGTCTTCGGGATTGATTTTGGAACTCTTTCCGGCCGGACGGTCCTGGCGGATGTAGAGACCGGAGCGGAGTTGGCCGCTGCCGTATCCGATTATGCGAACGGTGCCATGGATCAAAAAATCCCTTGCGGGAAGAATCTTCCACCCGACTGGGCTTTACAGGATCCGGCAGATTACCTCACCGTGCTTACTGAAACCATCCCGGTCATTTTAAAAAAAACGAAAATCGATCCGAACGACGTAATAGGCATAGGGACGGATTTTACCGCCTGCACCGTAGTGGCCGCGAACGCGCAGGGCGTTCCGCTCTGCGCCTTGCCGGAGTGGTCCGGGAACCCCCACGCCTGGGTAAAGCTTTGGAAGCACCACGCCGCCCAGGAATACGCCAATCGCTTAAACGAAATCGCCGCCAAGCGCGGGGAAAAATTTCTTCCGCTTTATGGAGGCAAAATATCCTCCGAATGGTTCTTCCCCAAAATATGGCAGACTCTGGACGAAGCCCCCGAAGTCTATCGGGCGGCCGACTTTTTTTTGGAGGCAGCGGACTGGATCGTCTGGCAGCTTACCGGAAACCTGATCCGCAACAGTTGCACCGCGGGATATAAAGCCATTTATCAGAAGGACGCCGGCTATCCCTCCCCGGACTTTCTTGCTGATCTTAATCCTGAATTGCGCGATGCGGTTCAGGTAAAAATGCGCGGGGAAATAAAGCCCATCGGGGAAAAAGCGGGAGGCCTGACCCAGGCATGGGCCTGCAAATTGGGACTCAAACCCGGCATCGCCGTAGCCGTGGGAAATGTGGATGCTCATGTATCGGTCCCCGCGGCCACCGTGACTGAACCCGGAAAAATGGTGATGATTATGGGCACCTCCATCTGCCACATGCTTCTCGGCACGGAGAAGAAGGAAGTGGAAGGCATGTGCGGCGTAGTGGAAGACGGAATCATTCCCGGGTATTACGGATACGAGGCCGGCCAGTCGGCGGTGGGGGACATTTTCGCCTGGTTTGTGGAAACTTGCGTACCTTCTTCGTATAGCCAGGAGGCGCGCGGCAGGGGCATCAACGTCCACCAACTGCTTTCCGAAAAAGCCGGCCTGCTCCGCCCGGGTGAAAGCGGCCTGCTGGCCCTGGACTGGTGGAACGGCAACAGATCTGTTCTGGTGGACGCGGATCTTACCGGCCTCATCCTGGGCTGCACCCTCACCACGAAACCGGAGGAGATATACCGGAGCCTTATCGAAGCAACCGCCTTCGGCACGAATAAAATCATCGGATCCTTTGCCGCCAAGTGCGTGCCCGTCGACGAAATTTATGCTTGCGGAGGACTGGCGGAAAAGAACCCCCTGTTGATGCAGATTTATGCCGACATAACAAACCGCCCCATAAAAATCGCCGCCTCCCCCCAGACCCCCGCGCTGGGCTCGGCTATGCATGCGGCCGTAGCCGCGGGAAGCGCCGCGGGCGGCTATGGTTCCATACAGGAAGCGGCCCGCCAAATGGCCCATTTAAAGGATGCCGTTTACCGGCCTGTCCCTGAAAACCACCGCATGTATAAGATGATCTGTGCCGAATACGAAAAACTCCACGATTATTTCGGTCGCGGCGGAAATGACGTTATGAAAAGGATGAAGGATATCAAAAAGCAATATGTCAGGAATATTTAAGGCAATTGCATTGTTGCCTTAATTCAAGGTCTTGCCGCTAAATATAATATATGGCTACCATTAGGCTATCAATATTTAGTGGCAAGACGTAAAGTCATTATAACAACGCAAATCGCTCAATATTTAGAGGAGGAATCCATGCTTGCTGATCTGAAGCAAACCGTATGCCTGTTGAATAAGGAACTTCCGCGCCGGGGCCTGGTCGCCATGACCAGCGGCAATGTCAGCGCCAGGGATTTTACAACCGGCCTGGTGGTGATAAAACCGAGCGGGGTCGATTTCAAGGCTCTCACCCCGGAGGACATGGTTGTGACGGATCTGGACGGGAACGTTATGGAAGGGGAAAAAGCCCCCTCCGTAGATCTGAAGACGCACCTTTATGTTTACCGGCATATGGAACAGGTGGGGGGAATCGTGCACACCCATTCCAATTACGCTACCAGTTTCGCGGCTCTGGGCCGCCCCATCCCCGCGGTTTTGACCGCCATAGCCGACGAATTCGGCGGGCCAATCCCCTGCGGGCCTTATGCGAAAATCGGCGAAGAAGAGATCGGACAGGTAATTGTGGAGCAGATCGGTTGCCGCCCCGCCATTCTGCTGCAAAACCACGGAGTGTTCACCGTGGGCGGATCGCCGCAAGCTGCCTTCAAAGCCGCGGTCATGTGCGAAGACATAGCCAAAACGGTTCACCTGGCGCTGCTTAAAGGGGATCCCATCCCCATCCCCGCGGAGGAAGTGGAACGCGGACACCTGCGCTACCGGGAAAAATACGGTCAACGATAACAAAATGGGGGGATTATCATGGAAAAACAGACTTTCGGTCTCATCGTCGGAAACAGGGGGTTTTTCCCCAACCATCTCTGTGAGAGCGGCCGCCGGGAGATGATCGACGTTTTGGAAGGCGCCGGCTTCGGAGTAATCTGCCTTACTCCGGAGGATACGCCTTTCGGCTCCGTGGAGTCTCTTGCAGACGCCCGAAAATGCGGCAGGCTTTTTGAGCAACACAGGGATAAAATCAGCGGAATAATCGTCACTTTGCCCAATTTTGGCGATGAACGCGGCGTAGCCGGCGCCATCCGCTTCTCCGGCTTGAAAGTGCCCGTCTTGATTCAGGCCTATCCGGATGAACCGGGAAAAATGTCCATCGAAAACCGCCGCGACAGCTTTTGCGGTAAAATATCCGCCTGCAACAACCTCAGACAACACGGCATACCTTTTTCATTGACAGCCTCCCACACTGAACCGCCTCAATCCGGACAATTCCAGCGGGATCTGTCATGGTTCGCCGGAGTGTGCAGGGTGGTGAACGGCCTGAAAAATATACGTCTGGGCGCCCTGGGGGCAAGACCCGCGGCTTTTAATACCGTGCGCTTCAGCGAAAAAATTCTCGAGCAAAACGGCATCTCCATTGAAACCCTTGACCTTTCCGAGGCGTTCGGGAGGATCGACAGGCTTCCGCCGGGCGATCCCGCCGTGCGTGAGAAGCTTGCCGAAATACAAGCCTATATCCCTTGCGGATCAGTGCCTTCCCAGGCGCTGGAAAAAATGTCCAAACTGGGCGTGGTCATCGACCGATGGCGCAAAACCTGCGATCTGGCGGGAATCGCCGTCCAATGCTGGACCTCCATGGAGGAGTATCTGGGGATTGTACCGTGCACCGTGCTGAGCATGTTGAGCGGCCGGCTGATTCCCGCCGCCTGCGAGGTGGATGTGCCGGGCCTGCTAGGGATGTATGCCCTGCAGCTTGCATCCGGGCAGCCCAGCGCCCTGGTGGACTGGAATAACAATTACGGGGATGACCCGGATCTGGCCGTGGTTTTCCATTGCAGCAACCTGCCTGCAAACGTCTTCAACGCCGCGGAAATGGGATATCAGTTGATCATCGCCGGCACGGTCGGCAAAGACAATACCCATGGAACGGTCTGCGGAAGGATCAAAAGCGGTCCTTTCACCTTTGCCAGGACTTCCACGGATGATTTTTCCGGAACCGTCGCCGCATATGTCGGAGAAGGCGCATTCACCGGTGATCCCCTGGAAACCTTCGGCGGTTATGGGGTTGCACGGATTTCAAACCTGCAGAAGCTGCTGAAATACATCTGCGAAAACGGTTTCGAACACCATGTGGCGTTTAATCCTTCTTCCTGCGCGGATATATTGGCGGAAGCCTTTTCAAAATATCTCGGTTGGAGCGTTTACAGGCATAAATGACGATCAACATCCTGCTCTGTATTCTGACTCCTGACTTCTATCTTCTATATTCTACTTTTACGGGGTTAAAAGTGAAATGAACCATCCCACCATCAAGGATATTGCTGATAAGTGCGGCGTTTCGGCGAATACCGTTTCCCGGGCTTTAAGGGATAAGTCCGACATCGGCGCCAGAACGAAACAAATGGTGAGACAGGCGGCGGAGCGCATGGGCTACCTGCCCAATCCCCTGGCGCAGGGCTTAAAAGGCCGCCCGCAAAAGATCCTCGGCGTTTTAGTGGCGGATCTCTCCAATCCCTTTTTCGCGGCCGTTGTAAACGGTATCGCGCATACCGCCGGGAAGGAAGGATATCAGATCATCGTCGCCAGTTCCGAAGAAAATCCTGCCAGGGAAAAACAGGCCATAACTGCTTTTGCCGCCAAACGGATCGATGGAATGATCTTTACGCCCGCCTCCGGCCGGAGCATATCATGGCTCGCGAAGGTCTCCGACGGGATGCCGTATATGGCAGTGGCGCGCATAATAAAGGACCAGCAATATAATTATGTGATCAGCAACGATTTCCAGGGAGCTTTATCGGCGGTAAACCACTTGATCGAAAAAGGCCACAGGCGCATTCTTTTCCTTAACGGTCCGAACGATAATTACAGCTCCATAAAGCGGCTGGCGGGATACAGGCGGGCGCTTGAGCAGGCCGGAATTCCCGCGGATCCGGGCAGTGTCATCCACTTGAATCCCACCCTTGAAAGCGCTAAAGCCGCAACTGGAAAAATCATGGCGGCCGGGACGCGGTTTACGGCTATTTTCTGTTTTAACGACTACATGGCCTTCGGAGTGCTTCAGGTTTTGCAGGAAAAGGGCCTGAAGGTACCCGGAGATATGTCCGTGGCCGGCTACGACAACATAAATTTCTCCCGGGCCACCTGCCCGCCGCTCACTACCGTGGATGCCGCCATGACCAACCTGGGCAGGCGCGCCGCGGAAGCCCTGATCAAGCGCATTGAAACCCGCCGGGACATGGAACCGGTGGTATTGGAGCCCAGGCTGATTGTCCGCGCTTCCACCGGTTCCATCGCTTGATTGCCGAGCGCTTGTATCGCGCGCTTAAAATCCGGAGGCGCCGTGTGAACGGTTACCGGGAATCCATTTTAACTTTGACCACGATCTTTTTTACCATGCTCCCGACGCCTCCCGCGGAGCAGCCCGGCTTATGGGCGTCCCCCGGGAAAAAAACCGCGAAAAGACCTTTTGAGAGAAAAAGAGGGGTACCGCCCTTTTCCGAGTAAAAAGACACATCTTTCTCCGGAAGGTATCCACCTTCCGGAGATAACCGGGAAACCGGGGCCCAGTATGTGGTTTCCTCTCCCTCCGCCACATACTGTATGTCTATATACCTCCGGTGGGACTCCCATCTTTTGTGCGCGGCATCTTCGGTCCGGTAGGTTTGCGCCAGGGCAAACACTTCATCTCCGTCAATCTCCTCTTTTCCATCCGGGGCCTTTTCCCAATCGCGGCTTGATAAATACGCGAACGCCTTCCGGAAATTCTCCCGAATCCCTTGATACATTTCCAGGTTTTCCAATTGATCCAGGATCATCAAAAGCACCCCCGCCCGCCAGACATGATTTCCCGAATTTTGTCAGGACGCTGCACCCGGGATGAATTTAATAACCACACACTTAAAACGTTTGACGACCGCTTCCTTTGTGTCATTGCTTCTCCGCCTCATTGGCCAGGCCTTTTTCAGCCGCCTCGATCATCTTGCGGACCATATGGCCTCCTACCGCGCCGCAGTCCCGCGCGGAAAGGTGGCCCCAGTAACCGGCCTTGATCTTCGCCTGATCGATCCCCAGTTCGACCGCAACCTCGTATTTCAATTTTTCCAACGCCTTGTCGGCTTTCTTCACCATCGCCTTGTTGCGCTTTTGTCCTTTTCCCATCCCGTTTACCCCCCTTCAGGACTACCCGGCATTTATACAACGATATTGTTTGAATCTCATGATTTGCAATGCAAGCCATTTTCGAGAAGATTAATATCGTTGCATCCAGAGCAATTTGCGTTGCAACTATATTTTTACGTCTCGCCATTAAATATTGTATAGCCATACACCATATTAGCGGCAAGACCTTGAATTAAGGCAACAGCGCAATTGCCTTATATAGTATATCCGGAATGGAAAATTATATCATACGCCATTTATACATGCAGCTCCACGATATCCCTGTCCTCAAGCCGGTAGCTTTTTTCCACGGACTGCCCGGGGAATTTCCCCGAACCCCACACTCGCGCGTATTTAAGTTTACCCGGAAAATCGCGGTGTACCAGCGCCGCCATCTCTAGCACGGTCTGCCCCTTTTTCAGAATGAACGGGGCGCCCAGATCCGCCTCCTTGCCCGGTATTTTACTGTAAACCCGGATCACGTGCAGCCTTTGAAAAACCGCTTTACGCAATTCATCCAGCGTTTCTTTTTTTTGCACCGACGATTTTAAAACCAACCAGCCGGAAGGAATTATGTCTCTCATTAGTTCCATCCTTTCATCAACCCCGGGCAGGTCTGCTTTAGTCATGATCAAAAGGCACTGTTCGCCGGTTTTCGTCTGAGGGCCGGCGGTTTCTTCCCGTGTTTCCACAATCCGTTTCTGCCTCAAAAGCAGGAGGCATCCCCGGATCTGTTCCAAACAGTCATCCGTCCCCCCGTCTACAACCACCGCGATTAGATCCGCCGCGCGCAACAATCCGGCCATGCCCTTGGGCATTCCATCCGCGGTAACCGGCGGGAGATCCACCATCTGGATGTGAATATCCTCGTAATCTATCATCCCCGCCACCGGCAGCGCGGTCGCAAACGGATAGTCCGCCACCGTAACTTTTGCCCGGGTAAGAGCGCCCACCAGCGCTGATTTCCCGGTATTCGCATAACCGAACAGCGCCACCTGGCCCGCTCCTTCCTTCTCGATTAAAAAAGGATCGTATGATTTGACGCCCCCCCTCTGTTCATCCGCTTCCTTTAACCTGGCCAGGCGCCGTTTGATATCCCCCTGCAGATGGTCCGTGCCCTTATGCTTGGGTATGACGGCCAGCATCTCCTCCAGGGCGGCGATTTTATCCTCGCGGGTTTTGGCCTGGCGGTACCTTTCCTCAGCCGCCAGGTACTGCGGAGTTAGATTAGCGGGCAAAACGATCCCCCCTTGCCCAGGACCGGCAGTAATCGTGTTTAATAATCAGATGCTCCGGCGCAGCTATTATCGGCTTGCCGGGCAGGACCACCTTATGAAACCTTATCATTTTGATTCAGGTTTCGTTGCGGTCTTTGCCGCCCCCCGGGAATCCGGGACGATTTTTGCTTTATAGAGATAAATCCCCAAAATGATCCCCGAGGCGGGGTAAATATAATATAACTGTGCGGATACAACCCTGAACATGATGAACACAACGGCCTGCCAGAGGAAAATCAACACCACGACGGCCCGCGCTATCATAACTACCGCGGAAATAATCCGCACGGGTATTTTATAACCCGTCCTGTCCCAGACGAACATGGGCAGCACCCCGATAACCACGCCGAGGAGATCATAGAAAACCATCTTTACATCATTCACGCCGGGATGGTTATACCCCAACTCCATCACAAGAGCGCCAAGTAAGACACACGCCAGCAAAACCATCTGAACAATCTCATACCTAGCGATTACCTCCTCAATCCTGCCGATCAGCTTCCCCATCGCCGCTCCTTTCCCCTCTCAGGATAAAATTACCATTATTATTTCTCCCTGCCGCCGGTAAAACCTTTTTTTATTTCCCGGACCGGATATGGAACAGCGCGCCTGAAGCGGTGCGGATTTTCCACGCCGGCCGCCAAGAAAATATAATATCTTGAGAATTATTTCAACAAAATTGCCAGTCAATGCCCTCAAGCCGTCCGGCAATTTTACCGATATATTAGTAAGTTTATAGGAATACTTTTATTAAGAGGTGAAACGGCATGATTCGCATTAATT
Source organism: Bacillota bacterium (assembly GCA_050260475.1). Taxonomy (GTDB): domain Bacteria; phylum Bacillota; class UBA4882; order JBLNCG01; family JBLNCG01; genus JBLNCG01. Next base: position 65,599 of record JBLNCG010000030.1, on the reverse strand, counting down.
GCTGGGAATATAAAAAATGCGGCCGGCAGCCGGGAGGGGAAAAGGTCAAGGAACTGGGCGTATGCCCCGCCGCCGCCGATGAATCCTGCCATGATATGAACGGCGGGAAAAACGGCGGGAGAATCTGCTGGGCAATCGCCGGGACTCTTTGCGGCGGAATCATCCAGGGTTCCATGGCGGAAAAGGAGGTTACCTGCCTTGCCTGCGAGTTTTTTAGAAAAGTCAAGGACGAGGAGGGTTTGATCAATTTCAAGCTTTTGAAGCCGGGGCAGACTTATACGCCCCGGAAATGATCCGTCCCATTCAACCTCAATTCGGTAAGTATTTGATTATTTTTTAAGGTTTACTTCCCGAATGCATGTCCAATAAATTTGACGCTGTGACCTCTTCGGTTATTGAGCCTGTCGAAATGATCGGAGAGGATCCAAAAAGCGAAACCGCTTGGTTTCGCTTTTACAATACGCAAAATCAATGGCTGGGGGAGAAGGATTTGAACCCTCACCAACGGGGCCAGAACCCGCCGTCCTGCCGTTAGACGATCCCCCAGCGTAAGCTTTATTATAGACTTATCTTGCCTATTTGTCAATAATATATGCCGCCTATCCCAGCCAAATTGCGTTGTTACATTAATTCAAGGTCTTTCCACTAAATATAGTGTGCGGCTATACAATATTTAGCGGCAAGACGTAAAATATAGTTACAACACAAATTGCTCTATCCTACCGTCCTCCCCTTCAACACGACATATCAGAAAATGCGGCAGATATAGTGCGCCAGACCACCGTCCGGCATGGTTTCCAGAATGGCATAGCTGGGGCCGCCCGGCGCACGGCCGTAATAGAGGCTGCCCGGATTGATGAGAAGTATCCCGCGCTCCGTGCAGATCAACGCTTCGTGCGTATGCCCGTAAACCGCCACATCAGCCTTTTCCGCCCTTGCCCGTGCAAGCAGCGGTTGTATGCCGGTTTTGACGCCGTACCGGTGACCATGACAGAGGAAGATGCGGTATCCGTCGATTTCAAACAGCGCTTCCTCCGGGAAGATGTCGCAGGAATCGCAATTTCCCTTTACAGCTTCAATTCTGAATGAATAACGACCCTGAAGTTTGACGATATCGGCGGCGCCGTCCCCGGCATGAATCAGCAGATCGATATTACCCATGGACTTTACCGCTCTCAATAGATTGAAAAAACTCCCGTGTATGTCGCTGACAATCCCGGCGCGCATGGAGCAATCTCCGTTTAATTTTATTTACTAAATCTTATCGATGACTTTCTCCAGCACCCGCTTCATTTTCAAAATAGCCCGCCCGCGGTGGCTCAAGAAGTTTTTAATTTCCCCGGGCAATTCCGCCATGGTTTTTCCGTATTCCGGCAGGTAGAACACTGGATCATAGCCGAATCCATTTTCTCCTCTGGGTTCATTGATAATCAGCCCGGCGCAGAATCCTTCGGTAAAATATCTTCTCCCGCCGTCGGGAGAAGCCAGCGCCGCGGCTGTCACGAAACGAGCGCTTCGCCCGGAATCCGGCACGTCTTTAAGAAGCCCGAGGAGCTTACGGATGTTGGCCCGATCATTCCCGTGCCCGCCGGCAAAACGCGCGGAATAAACCCCGGGTAGGCCTCCCAGCCCATCAACTTCCAAACCGCTGTCGTCAGCCAGCGTCCAGCAATGAACCTGCCGGGCATAAAAAACGGCTTTCTTCTCCGCGTTGGCCCGGAATGTATCCCCGTCCTCCTCAACCTCCGGAATATGCGGAAAAAGATGCAGGCTTTCCAACTCCAGGGGCATGTCCGCCAGCAGCGCGCGTATTTCGTATAGTTTGCCGCTATTCTTCGTTGCTATTAACAAACGCATGTTTATCGTCAACCCCGCCGATCCGCGCGGCCATATCCGGGGTCATGGCCTCACGGAGCACGCCGATCAGCCGGCGGATACCCTTTTCCCCAAGCTCCAAAAGGCGCTCCAGTTCCGCCCGGGAAAAGGGGACTCCCTCCGCTGTGCCCTGAACCTCGATAAATCTCCCGTTCCCCGTCATCACCAGATTCATGTCCACCTGCGCCCTGGAATCCTCCTCATAACATAAATCCACTACGGGAATTCCGTCGACGATACCCACACTGGTAGCCGCAATGAAATCCGTCACCGGATAATACTCCGGAGGATTTTCACGGAACAATCCGGCCATGGCATCGACCAGGGCAAGGTACGAACCGGTTATGGACGCGGTTCTCGTCCCGCCGTCCGCTTGAATGACATCGCAGTCGAACCAGATCGTCCGCTCACCAAGCCGGGACAGATCCACCACGGATCTCAAGGAACGCCCCACCAGCCTTTGAATCTCCATGGTGCGTCCGGTGGGTTTTCCTTTGGATACTTCCCTGACCGTCCGCTGCGCGGTCGCTCTGGGCAGCAGGGCGTACTCCGCGGTAATCCATCCTTGCCCCGTGCCGCGCAGCCACTGGGGAACTTTGTCTTCGATGGTGGCGGCGCAGATAACCCTAGTGTCTCCAACCTCGATTAAAACCGATCCTTCCGCATGTTTCAGATAATTGCGCGTTAATTTTACCGGCCTCAGTTCATCCGCAAGCCTTCCGTCTATCCTTGCCACTGGAATACCTCCTGTGTCCTATTTATAACAATCTATATCGGGCGGGCCCCTCCCGGTATAAATCACCGCCCATGCAGTCCACGGCCACGATCACGGGAAAATCCTGCACCTGCAGCCGGTAAATGGCCTCCGGCCCCAGTTCCGGATATGCCGCAAGCTCGGTACGGACGATTTTGCCCGCCAAAAACGCGCCCGCTCCGCCGAATGCGGCGAAATAAACCGCGGCGCTATCCTGGATGGCTTTGATTACCTCCGGAGCGCGCTGGCCTTTGCCGATCATCCCAGCCAGCCCCGCGGAGAGCAAAGCCGGGGTGTATAGATCCATGCGACCGCTGGTGGTGGGCCCCGCGGAACCTATGACGCGGCCCGGGGGGGCAGGGCACGGTCCGGTGTAGTAAATAGTTTCCCCGTATATCTCCACGGGCAGCCTGTCATGATTTTGAAGCGCTTCATAAATGCGTTTATGCGCCGCATCCCTTCCCGTAATTAACATCCCCGAAAGAGAGCAAACCATACCCGCCCTTAAAGTTTTGATGGCTTCCCGATCCAGCGGCAAAGTAAGTCCGATGACCTGTTCCGGTGTTTCATCCTTATTGAAACCCATAACTCACCTCATTTTTAATAGTTTCAGCGCCGGCGCAATCTTCAAATAACCTTCTCCTTATGCCGCGTGGCATGGCACCCGATGTTGACCGCCGCCGGAAGGCCGGCGATATGAGTGGGACCGGTCAGAATATGCACGGCTAGAGCGGTGCAGCTTCCTCCGAGCCCCTGCGGGCCTATGCCCGTCCGGTTGATTTTTTCCCACAATTCTTTTTCAATTGCGGCTATTTCAGGCTGCGCATTGTATATCCCCACCGGAACCAGCAGCGCTTTTTTAGCAAGCAGGGCCGCATAATCCATGGTTCCGCCGACGCCAACCCCCACTATTACCGGAGGGCAAGGGCTGGCGCCGGCTTTCTCCACCGTATCCAGGATAAACTCTTTAACTCCTTCCAACCCGGCCGCCGGGGTGAACATACGCACGCCGCCCGTGTTTTCACTCCCGAAACCCTTGGGAGCCACGGTGATTTTAACTCTATCCCCGGGGACAATGGTGTTGTATATGAGGGCTGGAGTGTTGTCACCGGTGTTTTCCCGGCGCAGAGGATCCGCCACTACCGAGGCCCTGAAAAAACCTTCCCGGTAAGCCCGGCGCACACCCCGGTCAACGGCTTCCGCAAGGTTTCCGCCGGTGAACCAGACATCCTGCCCGGTCTCCATAAAGACCGTGACCATCCCGGTATCCTGGCAGACCGGCATCCTCTCTTCCGCGGCAAGCAGGGCGTTCTCAAGCAGGGCGTTCAAAATGCTCCTTCCTGCCGGCGACCGCTCCCTGCCCAGCCACTCTTGCAGGGCCCCGATGATATCCCCGCCCAAGTTGACGTTGGCGTCGAGGCACAAGGAGCGTACCGTCTCCTCCACTATTTCCACTTTTATTTCTCTGGGCATGACACACCTCTTTTAAAACGCAAAAAAGGGAATATAATTTCTTATTCGCGAATGAAAATATTTTCCCTTCGGATTAAAAAAAATCCCCGGCCGATTGCCGTAATTTTTAAAACTTTAGCCCAGATTGCAATTTTCCTCGCCGACTATCATGCTTAAAGGGCATTCATCATTATGTAAAAATCCGCAATGCAAGCAAATTTTTTCTTTTTCCTTGCAATCGTCCAGCATGATCCGGATCAATCCGGTCATTTCCGACACCAGCGCTTTAACATTCCGGGGCTGCATTCTGTCCAAGAAACTCTGCCATTGTTTTTCCTCGAAATCCGTAACTGAACGGACAATGCGGTTTCCTTTTTGCGTCAGGTTCAATTTTACCAGCCGCATGTCCTCCGGGTTGGGAACCCGGTTGATCAATCCGAGCCGCACCAGCCTGTCCACCAGAGTTGTAGCAGCGGCTGTGCTGATGCTGAATGCCTTGGAAATATTGATTACGGAATAACCAGGATGCAGTGAAATATATTGCAGGCAGGAAAATTGGGTGTGCGAAATGCGCAGCTTATCGAGAACCGGAGTCAGAACGGTTTGCAGGGAAACCCGGTGGAATATTTTTAAAAGAGATATCCAGTCTTTGATATGCATGGCCGATTCACTCCTGCATTATGTTACTCCAATACATACTATCACCAGTAAATTGTTCTTGTCAAGTTAAAAGAAAAAAATTCCTATATTTCTTGTAAATGAAAAAGTAAAGCGGAAATCAAAACGATGCCCGCCGTCTCAGCCCTGAGAATGCGGGGCCCCAGCGATACTGTTTTTGCCCCGTATCTTCTGAAAAAATCCACTTCGCTTGCCGCCCATCCCCCTTCCGGGCCTGTCAGGATCAGAATCTTCTCCGGTTTTACGCCCGGATGAGGAAGGGACCTTTTCAGGCTTATGCCTGCTTCTTTTTCCCAGCACAGCAGCACATGATCATACGCGCCGGCGCGCGGGGCGAAACTATCGATCCGTTCAGGGAGAAAAACTTTGGGGATAAACGAACGTCCGCATTGTTTGGTTGCTTCCATCACGACTTTCTGCCATCGCTGCGCCTTGGAATCATATTCGGAAGGCGACAACCGCACAACCGTCCGTGAGGTTATAAGCGGCATAAAAAACTTCACACCCAGTTCGGTTCCTTTTTGCAATAAAAACTCCATGCGTTCGCCTTTCAGAATGGCGGCGGCAAGGGTGATGGAAACTCCGCTTTCAGAGGCGGCAGGCTCTTCCGCGATAATCCTGCCTTCAACGCGGCCCTTCTCCGCCGCCGTTACTTCCATCTTCCACTGCCTGCCGCTGTCATCAAAAACCAGCGCCTTCATGCCCGGGTGAAGACGTAAAACCCGGGCCGCGTGGTAAGCCTCGGTTCCTGTGATAACGATTGCTCCATCCCGTTCGGGCGAAGACGATATATAAAAACGGTGCATGGGTTAACTCCTTTTTTGCGCAGCCAGACAAGACCACCCTTCCAGGCGTTCTTCGCAAAGTAAAGTAAAACCGGCTGCGGAAAGCCCGATTTTAACCTCCGCACTCCGGTTCTCTATAATTCCCGAAGAAATAAAAATCCCTCCGCCTGTGATATAATCAACCACGCGGGGGATCAATCCCTCGATAATATCCGTAATGATATTGGCGCAAACCAGGGAAAAAACTCCCTTTTCATCGCTTTCCGGCAACTCCCCAGGACGGAAAACGGCTTTGTCCGCCACACCGTTTATAAGAGCGTTTCGGGCGGCAATACCCACCGCCATGGCATCGGTATCCAGACCAAGGGCCCTTTTCGCCCCCAGCAAGCATGCGGCGATGGAAAGAATCCCGGAGCCCGTACCGATATCAAGAAACGCCGCACCTTCCGATATATATTTCTGCAGAAAGGCAAGACACATCCTGGTCGTGGGATGGGTCCCTGTGCCGAAGGCCATGCCCGGATCCAGACTGACGATGGTTTCGCCCGGCAGGGGGGAGTAATCCACCCAGGAAGGACGAATCACCAGGCCGGGTCCGATTTTAACCGGGCCGTAATAGCTTTTCCAGGCGTTCTCCCAGTCCTCTTCCCGTACCATCTCGAGGCGTACCGTTCCGGAACCGACCTCCAGGTACCGCCTCAATCTTTCAATTTCCCCCCGGACGGCTTCGATCCTGGCATCCGCTGGTCCGAAAAAATAAACGGTGAGTTGAACCTCCGCCTTCGCAACTGCCGGCGGATCCGGCTCTATTACATAATCCCCCTGCCCGCGGAGCGCGTTGTCCTCGATCATCACGCCGGGCACGTCCATGTTCCCGATAAAAAACGCCAGCGCCTCAGCGGCCTCCCGGGTTAAACTGGCGGAAACCGCGGTCCAGATGGTTTCTCCCATGCCGTCTCCTGCCACTCATCTTAAAAAAGAATGAGTTCTATTCCAGTCAAATCATTGCATTAATTGGCGAATGCATCCCAAACCTTTTGTCCGAAGGATTGTTTGGGGATATCGGGTTTGTCTCCCCTTAACTTTGTATAGGATTGAAGCGATTCCTTTTCTTCCGGGGTGAGCCGGGCAGGCACTGAAATCTTCACCTTTACATGGTGATCCCCCCGGCCACTTCCCCGCAATCGGGGAACCCCTTTCCCCCGCAGCCTGAATACCGTGTCGTTTTGAGTCCCGGGGGGGATCACGACCTTTTCTTCACCGTCCAAAGTTTCCACGCTGACCGTAGCGCCCAGCGCCGCCTGGGGAAAAGTGATCCAGACTTCCGAGAAGATCTCTTCATCCTCTCTCTGAAATACGGGATGAGGCTTTACATGAACATCCACGTATAAATCCCCCGGGGCTCCTCCGTCGATACCGGCTTCTCCTTCTCCCGCCTTGCGTATCCTTGTTCCATTATCCACGCCCGCGGGTATCTTCACGCTCAATTTTCGGTTTCTACGTACCCGGCCGTGCCCGCTGCACTCAGGGCAGGGTTCTTTCACGATTTTACCCTCGCCGCGGCATTTTTCACAGGCCCTGACATTTACGAAACGGCCGAAAGCAGTGTTCTGGGCGCTTTGAACCTGCCCGGTCCCGTTGCACACGGGGCAGGTAACAATGGGAGTTCCGGGTTTGGCTTTATTCCCGTGACAGGTGGGACAGGTCTCTGTACGATGAACCTCCACGTTTTTTTCCGTGCCGAAAACAGCCTCGGTGAATTTTAACTCCATGGAAGCGCGCAAATCCGCGCCGCGCCTGGGTCCGGTTTGCCTACGCCGGCTTGAGCTCCCATCGCCGAAAAACATGTCGAAAATATCACCGAAGCCACCCAGATCCGTAAAATCTCCAAATCCTCCAAACCCGCCCGAACCGGCAAAGGATGGATCCGTGGCAGCGTGACCGAATTGATCGTAAGCCGCTCTTTTTTGGGCGTCGCTCAATATCTCGTAAGCCTCGTTTATCTCCTTGAATTTCTGTTCGGCTTGCGGCTCTTTATTGACATCCGGATGGTACTGACGGGCCAGCTTGCGGAAGGCCTTTTTAATTTCCTCCTCCGAAGCGCCCCGCTGGATGCCTAAAACTTCGTAATAGTCGCGCTTGCTCATGCCATTTCCCCGTTTCATTTATATAATCACCGGCAAGGAGGACAGCCGGCTTTATTTATCCTCATCCACAATCTCCGCATCACCGGCGCCGGCGGTTTCCCCGCCTTCCGGATTCTGGCCGGACTGAGCCGATGAGGCCTGTTGATATAAAGTCGCGGATAATTCATGCAATTCTTTCTGGAGTTGATCCTTTTTCTCCCTGATCAAATTAAGATTCCTTTCCGCAACCGCCTTTTGCAGTTCCTCCTTGACCTGCTGGATGCGGCCGACTTTGCCCGCGTCCGCCTTTTCCCCGGCATCCTTCAAGGCTTTATCCGTGCTGTAAACCATAGCGTCGGCCTCATTGATGAGATCCGCCTCTTCCCGCCGCTTTTTATCTTCTTCCGCGTGGGCTTCCGCTTCTTTCATCATCCGATCAATCTGCTCGGTTGTCAAGCCGCTGGAGGTAGTGACGGTTATTTTCTGCTCCTTGCCCGTACCGAGATCCTTGGCCGATACATGCACAATGCCGTTAGCGTCGATGTCGTAAGTTATCTCAATCTGCGGTATACCGCGCGGAGCCGGAGGTATCCCGGTCAATTCAAATCTTCCCAGCTCAATATTGTCGTTGGCCATGGGGCGTTCGCCCTGAAGCACCCGGATGGTGGCTGAAGTCTGATTATCCGCGTAAGTGGTGAAGATCTGCGTCTTTTTAGTAGGAATAGTGGTGTTGCGCTCGATAAGCTTGGTAAATACACCGCCGGCCGTCTCCAAGCCCAGGGAAAGAGGAGTGACATCCAACAGGACTATATCCTTCACATCCCCCACAAGTACACCGGCCTGAATAGCCGCGCCCATAGCGACCACTTCATCGGGATTAACGCCTTTGTGAGGTTCCTTGCCAAGTAATTCGCGGATCTTATTCTGCACGGCAGGGGTGCGCGTGGCCCCGCCCACCAGAATCACCTTGTCGATTTTATCCGGAGTCAATCCCGCGTCCTGAAGCGCCCTTTTGGTGGGACCCACGGTGGCTTCCACCAAATCCGCGGTCAGCTCCTCAAATTTCGCCCTGGTAAGATTGATGTCCATGTGCTGGGGAATGCCGTCGGACACCGTGATAAAAGGCAAGTTGATATTGGTGGCCGCCAGGCCGGAAAGCTCGATTTTGGCTTTTTCGGCGGCTTCCTTCAACCGCTGCAGGGCCATGCGGTCCTGCTTCAGATTGATCCCGCTCTGTTTGCGGAATTCGTCGGCCAGGTAATTCATAATCCGCTCATCGAAATCATCTCCGCCCAAGCGGTTGTTCCCGCTGGTAGCCTTGACCTCAAAAACTCCTTCCCCCAATTCGAGGATGGACACATCGAAAGTTCCGCCCCCCAGGTCGTAAACCAGGATGGTATGGTCTTCCCCCTTGTCCAGGCCGTATGCCAAAGCTGCTGCGGTCGGCTCGTTGATTATTCTCAAGACTTCAAGCCCCGCGATCTTGCCCGCGTCCTTGGTGGCCTGCCGCTGCGCATCGGAAAAATACGCCGGCACGGTAATTACTGCCTGACTGATGGTATGACCGAGATAAGCCTCGGCGTCCGTTTTTAATTTTTGCAGGATCATGGCGGATATTTCCGGGGGCGTATATGTTCTCCCGTCGATATCCGGTGTACGATAGGTAGTGCCCATCTGCCTCTTGATTGAAATCACCGTACGATCGGGATTGGCCACCGCCTGCCTTTTGGCGGTCTGTCCCACCAGCCTTTCCCCCGTTTTGGAAAACGCGACCACCGAAGGAGTCGTCCGACCGCCTTCAGCGTTGGGTATGACGGTCGCCTCCCCTCCCTCCATCACCGCCACGCATGAATTTGTTGTGCCCAGGTCTATGCCTATTACTTTTCCCATGAAAGATCCTCCCACTGTCTTCTGTTTTCTGTCTTCTGCCTTCTAAACAATTAATCTCCTGCCACTTTAACGAGGCTGGGCCGGATAACCCTGCCTTTGTATAAATATCCCTTCCGGAGTTCTTCCACAACAGTCCCCGGGGCATGCGCTCCGTCCGTAACCTTTATAAGGGCTTCATGCTGATTTGGATTGAACTGCTCCCCCTCGGGGGCGATCTCTTTTACTCCGGCGTCTTCAAGAAACTGCTGGAATTTCCGGCCTATCATCTCCATTCCGGCCTGAAAAGAAGCGGCATCAACGGCCGGTTCTCCAAGCGCCCTCTGAAAATCATCCCAGAACGGTAAAAGCTTGACAAACAATTCCTCCCGGGCCTTATCCTCCGCGGCCAGGTATTCCTGGCGGGCTCGTTTGCGGAAATTTTCAAAATCGGCCTGAAGGCGCAGGCAACGATCATATAAAGCTTCTTTCTCTTTGGCAAGAACCTCCAGGGGATCCGGCTCCGCGGGCGCTTCCTCCCCGGCCCGGTTCGGGGGACTCTCATTATTCACCGTTTCCCCGTCCAGGTCTTGGGATTCCGCAAAAAAAGACCCCGGGTCGTTTTCCGGCCAAATACTGTTGTTTTCCTTTTCCTTCAAAAGAATCTCCTCCTGAAATTCGGTGTTTTCCGGGGTATCGGCGCCCCGGAAGCCGTAGATTGCTTGATTACGGAACCGCGGGGTTAACCTCCCCCTGCGTCCGCAGGTTTCATTTTTATTACGCTGCTGATGCGCAAAACCGATTCCGCGACTTCACAGGCGGAGCGAATGGCATGCAATTTCACCGCGGCCGGATCCAGGATGCCCTTTGCCAGGACATCGATAATCCCGCCCGTTTCACAGTCCAGCCCCGGGGCCGCAAGGGGGGAATTCCATATCTCCTCTATCTTTTCCAGGGGATTAAACCCGGCGTTTGCCGCGATTTGAGCCGCGGGGCGCTTCAGCGCCTCCACCAGGCTTCCGGCCCCATATGCCGGTAATCCTCCGAGCTCTTTCAATTTGCCCGCCAACTCCCTGGCAAGCAGCACTTCAACAGCTCCTCCGCCCGGCACTATTCCGCCGTTGAGCGCGGCCTGCACCGACGAAGCGGCGTCTACGGCCATGCGCTCCCTTTCCTCCAACACCTCCGTGGTGGAGGCGCCCAGGCAGATGGTAATAAGATTTTCCGCTTCGTTTAAAATATGTATCAACTGGCGTTTGTCATCCACAATTGCTCTGTCCGCCCGGCCGAGATACTTGATGCATTCGGGCAGGGGGCGGGAAAGGGCGGCCTTTTTTACCGCCGTAGCCCCGCTGAGTTCCGCCGCCCTTAATAGTTCGCGGTTCGACACTCTCTGCACCGCAACTACGCCCTTATCGATAAAAAGCTGCTCAGCCCGGGGGAAAATGGTCCGGTCCGCCAGGACCAGACCCACCCCTTCATCGACTAGGGCAGCCAGTTTCTCCGCCAATTCTTCCCGGATTCTCAGATAATGTCTAAAACCCGACTCCGTGGCCAGCGCATCCGGTTCGATTTCTTCAGGAGCAAGTTCATCGTCGATCACCAGCACTTTGGGACGGCTGATCTCCCTCGGCATCTGCCTATGCATGGGTTCCTTCCCGATGACGACCCCTTTTGAGACCCTGTTCTCCATACCTTCCATGGCCAGGATGCAATCGGACAATTTGAAGCCGGGCTCGGCGAGTTTGGCCTTGCCCACCACGCATGCCGCATCAACCACCAGTTCCGCCAGGTCCTCATGGCCCCGGGCAGCAATAACGGCAAGTTGACGTAAACGGGGATCCCCCGGATCATTAATGGATTCCGTAAACCTGTTGAGGCCCGTTTGCAGTTTGCTTAACCCCCACCTTATCCCCTGGATGATCCGGAAGACCGGCACCCCTTTGGCGGCGCTGTTAGCAGCCTCCTCCAGCAGGCCTCCGGCGATGACCGTGGCGGTGGTGGTGCCGTCGCCAATCTCCTCGTCCTGTGCTTTGGCGATATTTACGATCATCCTAGCCGCAGGATGGGAGGCATCCATATGTTTCAGAATGGTCACCCCGTCGTTGGTCACCATCACCCGGCCGCCCTGGTCCACCAGCATGCAATCAAGGCCCTGGGGTCCCAGCGTGCCACCCACCGCGGCCACTACGGCCCGCACCGCCGCCAAATTATTAAAGAGGGCGGCCAGATGATCCCGGCTCTCGGGACGTTCGCCGAAATTAGCGCTTGACATTCATTAACCCCCGCATTATTAAATCCCCTTGATCAACTCCGATAAATACTGGGAAACATATTGGACCATTGCCACCATTTTGGCGTAATCCATGCGCTTCGGTCCAAGAATCCCAATTTTTCCGAACGTCTGTCCTCCCAGGTCATATACGGCCGTCACCACGCTGCAATCGGACAACGACATGCTGGAATCGTTTTCTTTCCCGATATAAACCTTAATCTTCTCCTTGACTTCATCTCCGGTGAGAACCGCATAAAGTTTGTCTTCCTCCTCAAAAAGCTCCAAGATGGGCTTAACTTTGTCGATCTGCTTGAATTCCGGCTGCTCCAGTATGTGGGAAGCCCCTTCCAGGAAGAGTTTGTCTTTCTGCCTGCTGTGCATCGCCTCCAGCACCATCTTGATGATCTGGTCGAAAAAGTAATCATGCAGGATAAGGTCGGTCCTGATGGCCTTCAAGCATTCCATGGTAATATCCTGGATGTGTTTTCCTATCAATTGCTGGTTCAAGGCATTGGAGAATTTTTCCAGAACTCCGCTCTCAAGGTCCTGGGACATTTGCATGATCCGGTGCTCGATGTGGCCGCTGTCCATCACAAGTATAATCAAAACATTGCGGTCCGACAACGGTAGAAATTGGATATGGCGCAGCATACTCTGGGATAGCTTGGGCGCGGACGAAAAAGAGGGATAATTGGTCATTTGCGTGAGTATTTTGGCTGTCTGGCGGAGTATCCCCTCAAATTCCTCTTTCTGGGTCTCGTAGTAACTCCGGATATTGTTGATTTCCTCAGGTGTCATCGGCCTTTGCTGCATCAGCGCATCGACATAATAACGGTACCCCCGATCCGACGGGATCCTTCCGGATGAAGTATGCGGCTGTTCCAGAAATCCGCTTTCCTCGAGGTCCGCCATTTCATTCCGGATGGTAGCCGGAGATAAGCCCAACTTATATTTGCGGGCGATGGTGCGGGAACCGACCGGTTCGCCGGAAGAGATGTAATCATCGGTGACGGCGCGCAAAATATCCCTTTTGCGGTCATCCATTTTCTCAACCACTGACAGTCCCCCCTCCTCTTTCGGTGTACAAAATACGCCGCGTTTACTTTACAGTGCATCCAACTCCGCATTACCTCCCCGGCAGTATGCGGGTCAAGGCAATTACCCCTCTGTTAGCACTCATTCAAATAGAGTGCTAATATTCCTATAATAGTATTATCATGTTTCAGCAATTTTGTCAAGCAAAGTGCGGCATAATCCGACCACAATTTCATTCATGACGAGAAGGCCGCGCTCGGTTAAGGACATGCGCCCGTGTTTAATCCGCAGCAGACCGCCGGTTTGCATCTCCCCCCATCCGCCTAAAACCCCCTTCCAGTCCCCGCACGATTCGGAGATACCCTCCAGATCTAAGCCTTCAGAGGTTCGCAGAGCCAGCATAATCCGTTCCAGAAGCTGTTTGGGAAAGGATAAAACCTCCTCCTCTTCCCTGGGGAAATACCCGCCGGATGCGCACTTAAGGTATGCGTCGAGATCCGGGTTGCGCCAGCGCCGGTCTTCAAGGCGTGAAACCGCGGAAGCCCCAAGCCCCAAGTAGGGGCCATAGCGCCAGTAGTGCAAATTATGCCTACATTCGCAGCCGGGGAGGGAAAAGTTGGAAACCTCGTAACGGCGGTATCCCATACGCCCTAAAAACTCCGCTGCCTTTTCATAGGCATCCGCCACTTCATCTTCATCGGGCAGGGAAAGCGATCCCCCGGATACTTTCTCCGCAAGCGGCGTATTTTCCGCCAGATGCAGCATATACAGGGAGATATGAGTGAAAAATACCCCCCCCAGCCATTTCATGGTCTTTTCCCTCAAAATTTGGTCCTCCCCGGGAAATCCCAGGAGCAGGTCCAGATTGATATTCGTGAATCCGGCCCGGCGGGCCGCATCCAGGACCCGCTCTGCCTCAATACAGGTATGGCGCCTGCCCAGCACTTCCCGGAGAATGCCGTCATCGGGGCTTTGCACTCCGATGCTGATCCGGTTGAAGCCGATCCTGCGCAGCAGGGCCAGTTCCGGTTCACGGATCGTATCCGGATTGGCTTCCACGGATATTTCCGCATCATGGGAAAAAGAAAACCGCTCCTCAAGGCGGATTAAAATCCGGCTGATCTGCTCAGGCGGCAGCAGGCTAGGAGTGCCTCCTCCGAAATAGACGGAAAGGATCTTTCTCCTCCCCAGCATATCCCGGCAATAGTCGATTTGGCGGCAAAGCGCCGCCGCATAATCGGAAAAAACCTCCTCCCGCCCTGTATAGGACGGAAAATCACAATAGGAGCATTTTTTAACGCAAAACGGGATATGCACATATATGGAAAGCTCGTCAGTTTTCATCGATCTTCAAAATGGCCATAAACGCTTCCGGGGGGACATCCACATTTCCCAGCTTTTTCATGCGCTTTTTGCCTTCCCTTTGTTTTTCTAGCAGCTTCCGCTTTCTAGTGACATCCCCTCCGTAGCATTTGGCGAGCACGTCCTTGCGGAGCGCTTTCACGGTCTCCCTGGCGATGACCTTACTGCCGATGGAGGCCTGGACGGGGATTTCAAACATCTGCCGCGGGATCACCCTCCGCAGCTTTTCCACAAGCGCGCGGCCGTAATCATAAGCCTTATCCGCATGGATAATGGTGGACAAGGCGTCAACCGGCTTTCCGTTAAGCAGGATATCCAGCTTCACCAGATGGGAAGCGCTGTGCCCGCAGTATTCGTAATCCAATGAGGCATATCCCCTGGAGCGGGACTTCAGTTTGTCGAAAAAGTCCACCAGGATCTCGTTCAAGGGCAGTTTGTAAATAATCATCACCCGCGCGGTGGTGAAATATTCCATGCTGACGTAAATTCCTCTCTTTTCCTTGCACAGCTCCATCACTGGACCGATATAATCGGAGGGGAGTATCATGGTTGCCTTCACATACGGTTCTTCGATCTTCTCGATATAATTGGGCGGGGGAAGCTCCGACGGGTTGCTGATCTCCGCCATAACGCCGCTGGTCCGGTGAACACGGTAAATTACGCCCGGGGCGGTGATAAGCAAATCAAGCCGGTATTCCCTTTCCAGGCGCTCGCGGATGATTTCCATGTGCAGGAGTCCGAGAAATCCGCACCTGAAGCCGAATCCCAACGCCGTCGAAGTTTCAGGTTCATAGATCAGGGCGGCATCGTTCAACTGCAGCTTGGCCAGGGCATCCCTCAATTCTTCATAAGCATTGGCCTCCATGGGGTATAACCCGCAATAAACCATGGGATGCACCGCTTTATATCCCGGCAGGGGCCGATCCGCCGGCGCCTGCCCTGAAGTGATGGTATCCCCGACTTTGGTGTCCTGGACCACCTTGATTCCCGCTACGATGCAACCCACCTCACCCGCGGAAAGAGCTTTAACGGGGCAAATATCCGGTTTGAATACAGCCAGCTCCGAGACCTCGTATGTCTTTCCGGTGGCCATCAGCAATATTCTGGCGCCGGTCTTCACTTCACCGTCCACAATCCTCACATATGCGATAACTCCCTTGTAGGAGTCGTAATGGCTGTCAAAAATCAACGCCTTAAGCGGTTTTTCTTCCGTATCGGGAGGAGGCGGGATCCGTTTAACAATGGCCTCCAGGATCTCCGCGGTCCCCAAACCCGTCTTTGCGCTGGCCAGGATGGACTCGCCCGGTTCAAACCCGAAGATCTCCTTCAGTTCGGCCTGGACTTGTCCGGGCCTGGCATTGGGTAAGTCCACCTTGTTGATGACGGGTATGATCTCCAGGTTGTGCTCCAGGGCAAGATACAGGTTGGCAATAGTTTGGGCTTCGATCCCCTGCGAGGCGTCAACCACCAGAAGCGCTCCCTCGCATGCAGCCAGGCTGCGCGAAACCTCATAGGAAAAATCTACGTGCCCGGGAGTGTCGATCAGGTTCAGGACATAATCGTATCCATCTTTTGCGCGGTAAGGGATCCTTACCGCCCTTGCTTTGATGGTAATCCCTCTTTCCCGCTCCAGTTCCATGGAATCAAGCACCTGGTCCATCATTTCCCTCTCCGGAATCGCCCCGGTATATTCCAAAAGGCGATCCGCCAAAGTGGATTTTCCATGATCGATGTGGGCGATGATGCAAAAATTACGTATCCTTTTCAAGCTTTATTCCTCCGCCTCCCGGTGGCTTGCGCCCTCTTTTTGCGGCAAAAAAAGCCGTCCACCGGGCCAGCCCTTTCCAGAAAAAATAACCCGCGAAAATCAGCATCCCCATACCTACCGCGCCCAATAAAATTTGATAAACCAGCCCTGAGACAAACGGCCTGCCCGCCGCCATCCCTGCGGAAACCAGGCAATACCACAGCCAGTCTGCCAGCAAATGTCCGCCGGAAAAGGCCGCTACGCCGCCCTTTCCTTCGACTGCTCCGTCCGCCATCTGGGTGATCCCTGCAGTGGCCCACCATAATGACCAGTATGGGTTAGCCAGGCTGATCAACGCCCCGGCCCCAACCAAGGAAAGCAGTCCGGTCAGGGAAGAGGACCCGGCGGCCGACCCCGCTCCAAGATGCGGGATACCGGTAAGAAGCAAAAAACCCATCCACGCCAGGACAAGGCCACCCGCCATACTGAGAGCGCTTTGCACGCTGCTCCGGGTAAGAAACCGGGCAAATCCGCGGGATATCAAAACAATCAATATGATTTCCAGGGCGGAGTGCCCTGTCATCAAAAGCGGACCGGCAATCCATCCTATCTTCAGGCTCTCGGCCAGCGTCGTGGAAAGGAGCGGACCCGGCGCCGCAGCGCCCGAAAGAGCCAATAAAAATGCGCTCCAAAACATTTTACCGCGCAAATATTTCCTCCTCATTTATGGACGATGTCTCCCAGTACTCTATTATAACAGATCCTCCGGTTTTTTTTCAAAGGATCAAAAAATCCGTGAAATATTTTTCACGGATTTGTAAAAGCCCATGCGTTATCGATGAAAGCGGTCACGGCTTATTTGCCGAACCTTGGCAATTTCAAGGTGATTTTCCCGCCCGCTATAAAAACCTCCATACTGTTCTTTTTTTGTTTAAATTTAGCCAGTATGAAATATCTGGGGAGCGTCCCGCGCTGCCCCAGGCACCAGATGCGATATGCGCTCCCCCGCGGAAGTATGGATAAAACCTTGTTCTCTCTCCGCCCTAGATATATCTCCCGGAAGGAGTAATCCGTAAAAATCAATCCTGCCGTGAAAAAAAACAAAATAAAAAGATAAACCGCCCATTTTATACGGTTTCTGTTCATTCCCTTTATTTTTTTCCCGGCCCTCATCATTTTCCATCCTTTTCCTCCGCGACGGGAATCCCGTTTTGTTGGTTGTATATCATTTCCGCCAGCGCCCGGGCGATCAGGATACAGGCGTATTCCACCTCATCCGGCTTATTGTAAATATCGCCGATCTCCAGTATCAGCGCGTGGGGATGCAGATGTTGGTTCCAGCGCCCGTCGTGGCGCAAGTTTACGCCCCGGCTCAAACCTGGAAACAATTTCTCTATATTGTGGTGAAATTCCAGGGCGAAATTATAATTTTGCCGCCAATGAGGATGCGGAAGTCCCAAGCGATCCGATCCCACCACGATAAATACCCGTGCGGCCTTCCTGCCCTGGATCTCCGCGATGTTTTCCCCCGGCTGATCCGGTTGACCCGCATCCCTGTGAAGATCCAGCAATATGAAAAGATCCTTGTTTTCTTTCACCAGGGTTTGGGCGGTAACCAGGGAATTTACATAGGATTTCCGCCAGACCGGATAATCATGGACTTTTTTGCTGTGAACCACCGCAATGCCGTATTTGTCCCATAAAACACCGGCGATGATATCCCCATCCCTGACCACATCGCCGGGCATTCCGTTGTCCTCCCTCACCTTGCCTTCAAAAGCAGGATAAGATTCGGAAGTGTGGGAATGATAAATGGCCACCCTGGGGCTTTGATCCAGGCCTTTCCAGATCTCGCCGATCTCGACCGGCTTGAAAGGATCGTTTTTCTTCTCCGGTCGATCGGCCCGGAATTTCATCTGCGGCAGGGCGGCCCCAGGTGAAATAAAGGAACTCAAGCCCGGTAACATAGCCTGAAAAAAAGTGGCCGGCCTCCGGAACCGGATTCTGCCAAGAAACTCGCATAGAATCTGGAAAGGGCCGGCTTTATATTTGACCTGCTGGTCGTGGAAAAGGGCCAGCCCTGGTATGGCCCCGTCAAGATACTTGCGGGAGCGGCTTACGTGAATATCCAAGAGTTCCCATACTTCAGCGGCATCCTCATCATCTTCCGGCTGCAAATTTATACCGGATGCCTCCATGGCATGCCGGCCGCCATCGCTGCTTCCCCGTAGGAAAAAAGAAAGGCTCGCGATGGATAAAATGATGATGAGGTAATATAATCCCAGATTTCTCCAGAATTTTTTGGGGATTTTCCTCCAAGCCGTTTTCAACAATCCTTGATCACCAGTTTAAACTATGCGCCGCATGGGATGTCTATTCATCAGCGGCCGGCAATCCGCTGTAGCATTATTGCGTATACCTTAAAAACTCCGCCGGGTCAACCTGGGGGTGCAAGCCGATATTGATTGTGTTTGCCACGACGCGTCCCAGATCCTCGATCAATACATCAATCTCTTTGGGCGTAACTACCATGGAACCGAGGAAAGGCTGTAAAACCTGCTGGAGGATATTCTGTTTATATCCGCCGGGATTCTGGACCCGTCCTTTTTCAGCCAGTCTGTCCAGGGCGTCTCCGACAATGGTCAGAGCTTCCACCACCGTGGGAACGCCGATTGCGAACACGGGAACTCCCAGGGTTTCACGGGTCAGCCCGAAACGTTTATTGCCGATGCCCGCCCCGGGGTGAATGCCCGTATCCGCCATCTGGATCGCGGCGGCCACCCTTTGGCTGCTCTTGGAAGCAAGGGCGTCCACAACAATCACCAGATCCGGCTTGATTTTCTGCACCACACCCTGGACGATCTCCCCGGTTTCCATGCCGGTTATGCCCAACACACCGGGAGCAAAGACGCATACGGGGCGAAGGCCCGGATAAGCCTCATCGCCCAGGTTCTGGATCAGATGCCTGGTGACGAGTATTTTGCTCACAACACGGGGCCCGAGGGCATCGGGCGTAGCGTTCCAATTGCCTAATCCTACAACCAGAACGGTCTTTTGCGTTTCCTCACCGGGCAGCCCCAGCAACCCATGCAGCTCCTTTCCCAGGAGCCTGCTTACGTTTTCCTGGTAGTCCCGATCCCGTTCCCTGAGGCGCGGGGATTCAAAAGTGATATAAGTCCCGGGCAACTTGTCAAGTTGGCGGCCGGCGGTCGGATCCTTCACCCTGACCCTGGTAATCGTACCTTCGTCAGTTTGTTCCACCACATTTTCCACGCCCGGGGGCTGCGGCTGCCTCATCTTTTGGGCCAGAACCTCCGCGGCCTCCAATGCCAGATCGCTGTATGGCTCCCCCCTGGCTTTCCCGCCGCAATATGCGGTTTGCAGATAATCGTATTCAAGCTTATGGATTTTTTTCATGTCTTACCCCGATTTCGATTGGAAAATAAAAAGTTTCGGGCTTTATACGCTAAAGACGGATATCCAGCCTATTCCGCTTGGGAAGAACAGGTTGCATCCTGCGGTGCGCTTACCCGAAACCCATTTTGTCAGCGCAATGTGGTCGGCACGATGGCATCTATGATGCCGATTACAAGAGCCGCCAACAGCGCTCCGATTATACTTGCCCTGATCCCCGGCATGATAAACTGTGTCAGATAAATGACTACTGCGGAAGTGAAGAAACCGATCAGACCCCTGTTTTGCGGTGAAATATTTTTCCCAAACAGGCTTTCCAGGATATAACCCAAAACAGCTATCACCACGGCGGCAAGTAGTGCGATCCAGAAATTGGCCACACTGAAGCCGGGCACCAGAAATCCAACCACCATTAAAACAACCGCTGATACCAGAAACCGAATAATCGTACGCAGCATTTTTCTCACCTCCATCTCTTAACGCATCAACTTTTTGTATCATAACCCCCAGATAAAAAAACTATACCATGGAAAAAAAGCCCTCCGCCTCAAGGCGCATCCGGCGCCTGCCAAAACTCCGGCCGATATAAAACGCACATATTTCGGATTTGTGAAAAGAGCAATTTGCGTTGCAATTATGTTTTTACGTCTTGCCGCTAAAGCCGCACACTATATTTAATGGCAAGACCTTGAATTAATGTAACAACGCAAATTGCTCTAAAATAAAATGATTGAAAAATTACAAAAAAATGCTAAAATAAGATTGAAAGCCGTGTTTTGACCTGTCCAGCGCTTGCGGGCATAAGAATGTCATAATTAATCTTTTTTTCTCGGGCAGACTCGGCGGCATTTATTCTTAAAGGAGTTGATCGGCAAATGGATGCCGGCCCTAGTAGCTGGTTTATGACAAATATATCGGGTAGGATGTCCGGATTTCGGAAGTTTCCGGTTGGAGCAATTTGCGTTGTTATGATGATTTTACGTCTTGCTACTAAATATCGATAGCCTAATGGCAACCATACACTATATTTAATGGCAAGACCTTGATTAAGGTAACAACGCAATTGCCTTGGTTGATATATGCATTGCCTTTTAAAATCCCCGTTTTCTTCCTTACTCCCCCTTAAAGCGCACATCCTCCCGATGCAAAAAGGAGGGATGTACCGTGGTTTCCGCAACCAATATTTACCTGAGCCGCATCATCCGCAGCAGAGTCTGGTCAAAAGACCGCAAACCTCTTGGCAGACTGATGGACCTCGTGGTCGATTCCAGCGGGATACGCCCCAAGGTTGTCGCCATCATCATCAAAACGGATAACAAATACCGCACCATCGATTTCTCCTGCGTCACCATCCAGAAGGCGGAAGATCAGTTCGCGTTTATATGCAATAATATAAAGGACCTGGCTTTGCCGGACAACAATTCCATGCAACTGGTAAAGCATATCCTGGATAAACAAATCGTCGATATCAACGGAAGAAAGCTTGTGCGGGTGAATGATGTACGGCTGGCTTCGGTATCTACGGGCCTTTATGTGATCGCCGTGGATATCGGCCTGGAAGGGCTGTTGCGCCGGCTGGGACTTGCGGCCGCGTTAAAAACCTCCCTTAAAATATTCGGCATAAATATCCAGAGCAAATTGATTCTCTGGGATGAAGTGCAGACCATCGCTTCCCCGGGTTTGGACATCAAGCTTGCAACCCCTTATACCAAGTTGTTGACCCTGCATCCCTCGGATCTCGCCGACATCATCGAGGATCTGGACAAAAAAACCCAGGCGGCGGTCTTCGCCTCCCTGGATGAAGAGAAAGCCGCCGATGTCCTCGAGGAACTGGAGACCGACGCCCAGATCAACATTCTGGAAAGCCTGCCCCTGGAAAAAGCCGCCGACGTTCTGGAAAAAATGCCCGCGGACGAAGTGGCGGACATTCTCGACGACCTGAAAGAGGAGAAAGCTGAAAAACTTCTCGGCGAGATGGAGGAAGAATCATCGGAAGAGATCAAGGAATTGATGGAGTACCCCGATCATGCGGTGGGAAGCATTATGACCACGGATTTCATCTCTTTCAGCGTCAACTTGAGCGTGGAGCAAACCCTGGCGGAATTGAGAAAGCTTAAACCCGAACCGGACGCCGTCTATTATCTTTACGTGACTGATGAAACGGAAAAATTATCCGGCGTGGTCTCCCTAAGGGATCTCGTCATCTCCGAACCCCATACGGAACTGCGTCAGATCATGCATACGGATGTGGTTCACGTACAGGATACCGACAATGTGCAGTCTTTGGTGGAGATAATTTCCAAATACAGTATGCTCGCTATTCCCGTGGTGGACGAGGAGGAAACCCTTGTAGGCGTAGTTATCATCAATGATATCGTCTACGAAATGCTGAGATCGAAGCGTTGGGCGCGCATAAAGTAAAGATCGCCTCCGGCGCTTTCATTTTAAAATGGCAAGGAGAAGCTTATGACCAAACCGAAAAGGAAGGAATTTACTAAGAATTTCCTTTTAGCTTTGAGCATCATCGGCCCGGGATTGATCACCGCCAATGCGGATAATGATGCGGGCGGCATCACGACCTACGCTTCGGCGGGGGCTTTATTCGGTTATTCGCTGCTCTGGGGATTGCTGCTTATCACGATCAGTCTGGCGATTATCCAGGAAATGTGCGCCCGCATGGGTGTTGTAACGGGCAAAGGTTTGTCCGCCTTGATACGGGAGAACTTCGGCGTTAAAATGACTTTTTTCGCCATGATCACGCTGATCATCGCCAACCTGACCACCACCATCGCGGAATTTGCAGGTATCGCCGCCAGTCTGGGCATTTTTAAAGTCCCCATCCTTGTATCCGTCCCTTGCATCGCCCTGCTGATCTGGATAATCACTACCCATGGTTCATATCAAAAGGCGGAGCGTTTTTTTCTGATATTGTCCCTGATTTATTTCACTTATATCATGGCCGGATTCAAAGTCAATCCTGATTGGCATCAGGTCTTGCGGAGCACCTTTATCCCGGTTTTTCAGTGGAATACCGGGTTCATCTTCATGTTCATCGCCATGATCGGCACCACCATAACCCCCTGGATGCAGTTTTACCTGCAGGCTTCCGTGGTGGACAAGGGCATTGACGTGAAGTATTACAAATATGAAAAGGCGGATGTGTTTATAGGAGCTTTCATCACTGATTTCGTGGCTTTTTTTATCATCATCACCACCGCGGCCACGCTTTTTAAAACAGGCGGCGTTACCATCAACACCGCAGACCAGGCCGCCAGAGCGCTGATTCCGCTGGCGGGAAACTATGCCGCCTGGCTTTTCGCCCTGGGGCTTTTCGGCGCTTCTCTCCTTGGAGCCTTCATTTTACCCCTCTCCACCGCATATGCCGTTACGGAGGCATTTGGTTTTGAAAACGGCCTTGACAAAAAATTCGGCGACGCAAAGGTTTTTTACGGCATCATCACTTTTTTCATCGTGTTAGGGGCCGGGAGCGTCCTTTTCACGTCAGAAAAGGACCTCATCAAAATAATGTTGATTTCCCAGGAGATCAACGGCATACTTGTGCCGGTCATCCTCATTTACATGCTTAAGCTTACCAATAACAAGGAGATCATGGGTGAATACACCAATTCGAGGTTTTTTAATATCATCGCCTGGTCTACCGCGATATTCATTATAATCCTCACGGCATTTCTGCTGGTGATGCCCTTTATACCCGGCATATAGTTTTGGAAAAGAGGAGCAATTTGCGTTGTAATTAAACGCTTGCTAAAGATTTTGCCATTGTCAAGATAATAAAACGATGCTATAATATACAAGGTGTTTGTCCGGATTGAAACGAACAGATATAAACAGCCCATGTATGGGAGGTGAAAAAATGCCCAATATCAAATCCGCGGAAAAGCGGGCCAGGCTCTCCCAGGCGAACCGCGAACGCAACCAGGCGATGAGATCCCGCCTTAAGACCGCGGTTAAGAAAAGCGAGACCGACATAAAAGCGGGGGACAATAAGCCCCAGGCCCTTCAAGCTGCGTCAAAAGCGTTGGATCGGGCCGCCGCAAGCGGAATCATCCATAAAAATACTGCTGCGAGAAAAAAGGCCCGCCTGGCCAAATGGGCGGCCAAAAACACCTCCAATTCCTAATCAGGGTAATTGCATCGTTGCCTTAATTCAAGGTCTTACCACTAAATATAGTGTATGGTTGCCATTAGGCCATCGGTATTTAGTGATAGTGAAGACGTAAAATCATCATAAAAACGCAAATTGCTTAAACATACCGTGAAAACCTGATAAAAAAAGATAGTCCTGAAAAGACTATCTTTTTTGCTTGCTTAAACGAAAACCCCACCATGCCGTTAAAGCTGTCCGTTTAGAACCTGCAGCCCTGCAGGTGGGTGCCCTCCTGGCTGTTTTTGTTACCTTTTGCGAAAAAAGGCGTCCAGCCGCAGCCAGAGCCCGGGCTCCCCTTCAAGAATTGTTGGTTCTTTTAACTTTCAGCGCGTATCACGTACACAGCAGGGTTTTTCAAATCGGATCAGAAATCAAGAATAAAGCCGGAAGTCTATCGATCGTTTACATATATAAATATACCATATCAAGAGGGGGCTTTGCAAGTGCATCTTGAAAGGCAATTGCGTTGTTACCCTTTATCTAACTTTCCGTGGTCTTTAGATGCAACTCCTTGAGCTGCTTCTCATCGACTGCGGAGGGCGCCTGAGTCGTAAGGCAAGTGGCGCTGGCCGTCTTGGGAAAAGCGATGACGTCCCTGATGGAATTGTTGCCCGAAAACAGCATCACCAGCCGATCGAAACCGAAGGCGATGCCCCCGTGGGGAGGAGCGCCGTACTCGAACGCTTCCATTAAAAAGCCGAATTTTTCCTCGGCCTCATCTTTTTCTATCCCGAGCAGTTTGAACATTTTCTCCTGAATCTCCCGGCGGTGAATCCTGATGCTTCCGCCCCCCAGTTCGGTGCCGTTCAGGACCAGATCATATGCGTCGGCCCTTACCGCGCCCGGGGATGCCG
Source organism: Bacillota bacterium (assembly GCA_050260475.1). Taxonomy (GTDB): domain Bacteria; phylum Bacillota; class UBA4882; order JBLNCG01; family JBLNCG01; genus JBLNCG01. Next base: position 41,208 of record JBLNCG010000030.1, on the reverse strand, counting down.
CCATGAGCGGAACATCTTCCGCAAGAGGGGAGGTAAACGGATGATGCACCGCCACCCATCTTTTCTCCTCCTGATCCATTTCCACCAGAGGGAAATCGAGTACCCAAAGAAAATCGAACCTGTCCCCGGACGTTAAGTTCAGCCTGCGTGCCATCTCCAGGCGCAGTTGTCCCAGCACCAGAGAGGCGGTTCTGGCCTGATCCGCCACCATCAACAACATATCGCCTTTTTTCGCGCCGGCCCTTTCCATCACGGCGGACAGCTTTTCCGCCCCAAAAAACTTGGCGATGGGCGATTTAACGCCCTCGCCCGGATGCCAGAGAAAATAAGCCAAGCCTTCGGCGCCGCATGACACAGCCAAGGCCGACAGTTCATCCAGTTCCCTTCGGGTATAATTGCCGCACCCCGCGGCGAGGATGCCGCGGATCGCCCCCCCTTTAGCCAGCGCATCCTGAAAAACCTTGAAATCCGTATCCCGGCACAAATCGGAGAAATCAATAATCTCCATGCCGAATCTGATGTCCGGCCGATCGGAACCGTAGCGCTTCATGCATTCCTCATAGGAAAGGCGCGGAAACGGCAAAGCAGGCTTCACCCCCATGGCTTCCTCGTATAACTCCGCGATAAGCTCTTCCGTTAAATTCAAAACGGCTTCCCTGTCCACAAAGGACATCTCCAGGTCGATTTGAGTGAACTCCGGCTGGCGATCCGCGCGCAAATCCTCGTCCCTGAAACAACGCACTATTTGAAAATACCGCTCCATCCCGGACACCATGAGCAACTGTTTAAAAAGCTGCGGTGACTGGGGCAAAGCATAGAACTTGCCGGGATTCACCCTGCTTGGAACGAGATAATCCCTGGCGCCCTCCGGCGTGCTTCTGGTCAACATGGGAGTTTCGATCTCGAAAAAGCCGCGTCCGTCCAGGAATTTTCTGGCACGCTGGGCCAGCCTGTGCCGTAAAATCAAATTCCGCTGCAGCGCCGGCCGGCGTAAATCCAAATACCGGTAGCGCAAGCGCACGGCTTCATCCGCATCCAATTGATCCTCGATGTATATGGGAGGCGTTTTAGCTTCGTTTAATATTTCCACCTGAACCGCGGCCACTTCCACCTGCCCGGTTTTCATCCCTGGATTAACCATCCCCCCGGGGCGCTTTCTAACCTTGCCGCGCACGGAAAGGACGAATTCATTCCTGATGCTTTCGGCGGTTTTAAATACGGTGCCGCCCGATTCGGGGTTGAACACCACCTGTACGATACCGCGGATGTCGCGTAAATCAATGAAGATCAAGCCGCCATGATCGCGCCTCTTCTGCACCCAGCCGTTTAATACCACATCTTTTCCGGTGTGCTCCAGAGTCACATCCCCGCAAAAAATCGTCCGTTTAAATGATTCAGACAAGCGCATCTCCTCCCTTATCGAACATTATCCCCAAGACAAGGAAACGCGGCGGTGATTTTCGCCGCCGCGCCATATATTCATATATTCCGCCCTCCGGTTCACTATTTGAGAATAACCGTTATTTCTGCCATTGCGAATTTTCGCCGGATTCCGTCCCGGACTGGCCTACTTCGGATTGCCGCTTCTTCTCGATTTTCACAATCTCGGCTTCGATCTTCTTCATATACTTCTCCATCTTAAAATCACGGCTCACTTCCATGAGCTTCTGCAGGTTTGTGACATCCTTGCCCGCCAGCTTCTTGGCTTTTTCCAGGGCCTCGCCCACGAGTTTATCCGGTTTGCTTTTATTCTTGCCGTAATAAGCCCTGGCCATCTTGATATATACATCCATTTCATCAGGCCATCTCCTGGACATAATCCGTGTCAGCCAGACGGCTTTGTCCCAGCGCTGAGCCTCCAACATAGCCTGGCATGCGTGGGAGTAAAGATCCATTTTATTCCTGTTCTTACCCTGCCTGACCGCTTTTTCGTAAAAATCCGCGGCCTTTTCCCAGTTCTTTTCCATTTTTAACTGATAAGCTCTGAGTGCGGGATCCTGGATGTTGATGACGAACTTTTTCCGCTGATTTTGCAGCCACTCGGTAAATTGCTGGCTTCCCAAAAACTGTTTTAAGAGATAGTTTTCATTAATTTCCTTTCTTTCCGCAGCATCCGGCTTGTACAGCACAATCTTTTCCACCTTGACCACTGCCACACCGGAAGCATTGTTGAACGGTTTCAGGAAAGTGCCTTCCTTCGCGGCAAAAACGGTTTCCACGCCATCCATGCCGACCAGATCGTATAAGTCCTGCCTGGTCATTTCCTGGCTTTCCCGCAGATCAGCGGAATACGCCTTGGCAAGCTCGACGAGGTCCCCTCCTTTGGAGGCTTTTTCATGCAGTTCCGCCGCTTTTTTCAATGTTTTATCAATGGTAGCCTTGTCCGGGGCGGTCTCGCCTTTCTTAAGCTCCGGCCGGAGCGAGAGCGAGGTCACGATCGCCTTGTCGCCCGCCTTTTTGGAACTGTTGAGATTATCTTGCAGGGCTTGCTCGGATACCTTAAATTTCAGGTTTTTCGCAAGCTGAATATAAAACTTCCGGCCCTTGATCTCCTTCCGGATTTCCCGGCGCAGCTTCCATTCGGTCTTGATCTCCGGGATCCCTTTCAACCATTCGGTAAACTCTTCCTTGGTGCTAAAACGGGAGCGCAAATTAGTGTACATTTTTTCGATTTCCCTCTTGGTCACCTTCACGGAGGAACGTTCAATGCTCAATTCCCTTATTTTAGCATCGATCAGGCTATCCAGGGCCCGGTTGTTGAGATCTTCAGGTTCGGGGTAATAATTGTAGTATTGCACCATGTTATTATAAATACTGCTTCTTGTATTGTTGAATTCCTCATCCGTCACCTGCCGTCCGCCTACTTTTACCGACGGTCCTATATACACGGTGCTGCCGGTATCCTGGCCGCCCTTGCCCGGGGAAAAAGTAAAAAGCGTGACCAGCATTATGGCAACGATTCCTACGATAATTGCGCCGGTTACTCCGCCCTTCAAAAATCTCCTGACTGATGAGATGATCATTGCGTTACCCCCTTGTTTCCATGAATAAACTCCCTGATTTATCAAAATCCCTTCTAATTTTACTTGAGATTATCACAAATGTCAACTGACGAGACCTGGCATATCTTAACTTTTTTACGAACATCCTTGCCGCTTCCAAATCATTCGTCATCCGTCCCGCTTCTTTTTCTCCGGCGCAGCATGGATAATGCCGCCCCGGCTATATTATCCGCATCAAGCCCGTAATAGCCGAAAACCTCCGGTGAGGTCCCGGCGATGGGGGGTTCATCGGGAATCCCCAGGATTTTCAAGGGAACGGGCAAGCGTTGGCAAATCAATTCGGCAATAGCCGCCCCAAGCCCGCCGTAAACACTGTGTTCTTCCACGGTGATTATTCCTCCGGTTTCGGCGGCCGCTTTCAAAACCGCCTCACCGTCCAAAGGTTTGATGGTATGAAGATCCAGCACCCTGGCTCCAATACCTCTTTTAAAAAGGATTAATCCCGCGTCCAGCGTACAGCGTACGGTTTCCCCGGCACCGATGAGGGTTATATCGTCTCCTTCCATCAAAATATTGGCTTTGCCTAATTGAAACGGCACTTGAGAATCGCAGTAAACATCGCAAACCGCGTTTCTACCCATGCGAACATATACCGGGCCATCATGGGCGGCGAGAAACTCGGTCATCCTGGCCGTCTGGCGCGCATCGCAAGGCAACACCACCGCCAGTCCGGGTATAGCCCGCATTACGGCGAGATCATGCAGGGAATGGTGGGTCAGTCCTAGCGCCCCATAGCTAAGTCCGCCGCTTACCCCGATCAGCTTGACGTTGGTTTGGGCATAGGCTACATCCACTTTAATCTGCTCCAGGCTCCGGGCGGAAAGAAAACTCGCAGGGCCACAAAGGAATGGCTTTTTCCCGCAAGCCGCCAGTCCTGCCGCGATGCCCACCGCATTCTGCTCCGCGATACCCGTTTCCACAAATTGCCCGGGCAGTTCCCGCGCAAACTTTTCCAGGGTCACGGATCCCCTCGCATCGGAAGTTACCGCCACTATGCCCGGATCTTTCCGGGCCAGGGCAAGAAGCGTATCCGTAAATGCCCTGCGGCATGCGGTTCCGCTGTTTGTCATGGGCATGCCTCCCGGAGCTGCCGCCGAAGATCCTCCATGCCCGCGGCCAGTTGTTCTTCATCAGGTATACCGTGGTGCCAGCGGGCTTCATTTTCCGCAAAGGATAGACCTTTCCCCTTTACCGTATGGGCTATGATCAATCCGGGCCGATCTTTCTTCAAAGCAACGGCGGAGAAAACTTCCGCCAGTTCAGCCATGTCGTGGCCGTCCGCTTCCGCCACATTCCAGCCGAAGGACGTCCATTTCGCCTTAAGGGGCTCAAGGGCCATGACATTTTCCGTGAATCCGCTGATCTGGAGTTTATTCCGGTCAATAATCCCTATCAGATTCCCCAGCCGGTAATGTCCGGCGGCCATGGCCGCCTCCCAGACGGATCCTTCCGCCTGCTCCCCGTCGCCCATCAGTACGAAAACCCGGTAATCCCGCCCGTCCATCCGCCCGGCCAGCGCCATTCCCACGCCTACGGACAGGCCGTGCCCCAATGCGCCGGTATTCATCTCAATGCCCGGAACCTTTACACAGGGATGCCCGGCGAGTCTCGTACCAAAACAACCGTATGTGTCCAATTCCGCGGAAGGGAAAAAGCCGCAGTCGGCTAAAATAGCGTAATATCCTTCTACGCTGTGGCCTTTGCTCAAGATGAACCTGTCCCTGTCCGGCCAATCAGGGCGGCGCGGATCGAGTTTCATGACATGGTAGTAGAGGCAAACCAGTATGTCCGCGCAGGACAAGGATCCGCCCAGGTGGCCGGATTTGGCGCGGCAGATCATACGCAGTAATTCCATCCTGATTTCGATGGCCTTCTTTCTTAAGAAAGCGATTTTATCCATAAGCCGGGCCTTCCTAATATCGAAAGTATGTGGAATTGAAAAGCCGTTTCTGACTTCTGTCCTCCGTTTTCCATGAAGTGTATTTATTCCCCTAAAATCCGCATGATGATATCCAGATGCTTGGATGCCAGGTTGACAGGCATCATGGGCTTTGCCCTGCCTTCAAGGCAGTCAAGGAAATGAGCCACAAACGGGATATTGTCGTCGTTAGGATGGGCCGACATATCCACAGTCAATGTCTCTTTATGCGGAGCGTTGAGATCGGCGTAAAAATATTCCACCTCTTTCGAATCCCAGGCTGGATAGAAAAAGCGCAAACCGCCTTTGGTCCCGTAAATCCTGGTTTCGCATGCGGATTCGTTATGCGCTCCCGCTCCCCGTTCATAATAATATGTCAGGCCGGTGTCGAACCGGAGATATGCCGCGCCATGCTGCTCCACGTCAGCCTTCGGAACCTTTGCCTTCATATCCCGCAGGTCGTTCCGGCAAAACGACTTCACTGTTTTCAAACGCGGTTCGTCGCCCAAGATACCCAGATGAAAAGATAAATCATACTCCCCCCAGTCGAAGAAAGGGCCGCCGCCGGCCTGTTTTTTATCGAGCGCCCAGGCCGCCTTGGGGTTATATTCGATATAGGTTGTCTGATACAGGTGATTATGGTGGATATGGTAAATCTCTCCTAGTTTCCCGCTTTCGATGAATTTTTTAATAAACGCGAATTTCGGCTGCAGGCGCGCATGGCGGCAGGAGCCTTCCAGAACCGTCAGATCGGGATGCTTTTCCGCCTCCCTGACAATCTTTTTCATTTCACTCCTGGTCACAGCCAGAGGTTTTTCCAGCAATACATGTTTGCCGGCGCGCATGGAAGCCACGGCCATTTCGCAATGGGTATGGGGCGGCGCAGCTATCACCACCGCGTCCAGCCCGTCGTCGTATAACAAGTCCTGATACCGCAAGGTGCCGTTCCTGATTCCGTATTTTACTTGTATTTGCCGGAGCGACTGCTCCGTACGGGTGCAAATCCAGGATACTTCCGCGCGGCCGTCTTTTTGGAGACATTCGATATGTGCGGTCCCCCACATCCCCCCCCCGATTACTCCGATATTGAATTTTTTACCCATGTTCATCAGCTCCAGCGGTAGATTATCCTTACGGCTTTCCGGTCCAAAAGGACTTGATAAGCCTGCTCAGCCTCGGAATAAGAAAAAACGCGCGCCGGAACGGCAGAGGGTTTGACCGCCCCAGCAGCGATTAACGCCATGGTTTTTTTTAGATCATCCGGGGTGCAATCCCTGGAGGGATAAATATCCGGCTCAATTTCGAACAACGTGGGATGGTAGGAAAAAACCACCGGCTCCGTATATGATCCGAGAATGACCAGCCTCCCTGACGGCGGATAAGGTGGCTGCCAGGGTTTTGACCTCAACAACCGGGCGGTTTGATCTACCGTGGAAGCAATTCCTGTTACATCCACCGCCACATCCGCGCCTCCGCCGGTTATTTTTTTTACTTTTTCCTCCACATTCTCCCGGACGGGATTCAATGTATAATCTGCGCCGGCTGTTTTGGCGGCCTCCAGGCGTTCATCCAGGGTATCGATGGCGATAACCGTTGCACCTTTAGCCTTGGCGATCTGGGCCGCCAGATGCCCGATCAATCCCTGGCCTACAACCGCGACCGTATCCCCGCCCGTAATGCCCGCCCGCTCCATGCCGTGCAATGCGATCGCCCCGGTCTTCACGAACAAGGCGGCAACCGGATCGGTTCCTTCCGGAACCGGAACCGCTTTATCCGCTTCCGACAGCGCATAGGCCACCTGTGCGCCCCAGCATTTGAAATACGGGCCGGTGAAATTGCTGGAACTGACAAAAACCCGCGTCCCCGGCTTAAGCGATACCCCCTCACCCGTTTCCACGATTTCGCCCACGTTTTCATAACCGGGAATCAGCGGAAAAGACGATCCTTCCTCCTTTCCCGTCAAAACCCGGGTTTCCGTGCCCGTGCTCACACCCGTATAAAGTGTGCGGGTCAATATTTCCCCGGCCTTGGGCGCCGGGACATCGATTTCGCCCACAGTCACCTGATACGGCGCCGGGAAGATGATTGCTTTTGATTTCATCTGTGACGCTCCTTCGGATTAATCATTGATAATTGGTTGCTGTTCACTGACAAAGCGCCTTCCTCACCGCGTTCTTCCAGCCGGAATAATTCTTTTCCCTCTGCGCTTCCTCCATCCGGCTGATATAGGTACGGTTTTCGAGCGGCAAAGCCCCGAGCTCCGCCACATCTTTCCAGAAGCCCACGGCCAGCCCCGCCATAAAGGCCGATCCCAGAGCGGAGAGCTCCTCTATCCCGGCGCAGACCACCGGGGTATCCAGCATATCCGCCTGAAACTGCATAAGAAACTCATCCCGGGTGGGGCCGCCGTCCGCCCGGACTTCACGGATCCGCAAACCCGCCTCCTCCGACATCAAATCCACCACCTCCTTGATCTGGTAAGCGATGGACTCTTCCCCCGCCCTGACAATATGGACTTTATTCGTTCCCATGGTCATGCCGGAAATCATCGCTCTTGCTTCATTATTCCAGTGCGGGGCACCCAAACCCACAAACGCAGGCACCAGATATACCCCGCCATTGTCATCAAGCGAAGCCGCCAGCGGACCTGCGGATTTGGCGTCGCAAAGCAGCCCCGCCTGATCCGCGAGCCATTTGATCACCGCGCCGGTGCAATGGACATTCCCCTCGAAAATATACTGAACCTGTCCGCCCATCCCCCAGCCCAGCGAAGTGACGATGCCGCTTCCCGATGCTCGAAATGCCTTGCCGATATTCATTACGATAGACGAACCTGTCCCGTAGGTGGCTTTAACCATCCCCGGCTCGAAACAGCGCTGTCCGAACAATGCGGCCTGGGAATCTCCCATCAGTCCCGCTATGGGGATGGCATGCCCGAAAATGCCGCCGGCATCGGTATAGCCTGCGATTTCATCCGACGGTTTGACCCCGGGAAGCATGAAGCGGGGGATATTGAACAAACCCAGCAATTCGTCATCCCAGCGCAGATCCTTTATGTTATAAAGCATGGTGCGGCAGGCATTGGAATAATCAGTGGCATGAGACCGGCCGCCGGTCAATTTCCAGGTAAGCCAGGCGTCCATCGTCCCGCACAAAAGCCGGCCCCTTTCGGCATCCTCCCTGGCCCCGGGGACATGGTCCAGGATCCACTGTATTTTGCTTGCGGAAAAGTAAGGATCTATGACTAACCCCGTCTTCTCCCCCACCATCTTTTGATGACCGCTATTTTTCAGTTGCCGGCATACTTCGCTTCCCCGCTGGCATTGCCAGACCACCGCGCGGTAAACCGGTTTGCCGGTTGCCTTGTTCCAGACCACGGCCGTTTCCCGCTGGTTGGTCAATGCCAACGCGGCAAGATCATCCGCACCGACGCCGCTCGTTTTCACCGTTTCCCGTATGGCTTCCAGAGTCTTATCATAAATCTCCTCCGCGTCATGCTCCACCCAACCTGGTTGAGGGTAATATTGTTCGTGATAAACAGTCGAGCGATGAATCAATTTGCCTTTCCTGTCGAACAATACCGCCTTGGTACCGGAAGTGCCCTGATCAACGGCGAGAATGTATTTGGACATGGATATCGCCCTCCAAAGCAAAGGTGACAAAACGACGCAAATCAAACAGGCCGGACCGCTTTTAAAACCGCTCCAGTTGCCGTTGCCGTTTTTCAGTTATTTCCTGGTCATCGGCACTGATCACCGGTCACCGATAAGCGTAAAACGCCCCTTGCATTCCTCCCAGGCCTTGATAATCTTATCGTCGATGATTTCCGCGCCCGCCTTCGAAAGGCCGCCTTTTTTCTCTTCCCTTTCGATAAACGCCCGCACTCCGTCTTCCAACGTGGCTTCCCATCGGAAATCAGGGAAGTCCCTCCGGAACTCCTCTATCGAATAGGCAAGATTGAAACGGTTGAGCGTCCACAAAGGCCAGCTTTTCATCTCCTCAAGTTCAAGGGAAAAGAGCAACTCCATCGGTACGTGCGCAATTACCGGCTCCCTCCCCGCCGCCCTGCCGATGGTTTTTATATACCCATCATGCGTCAGGATATGATCATGGCCGCAGGTGTAACTTTTCCCTATGGAGGCCGCCGTTCCCACGGTGCGTGCGATCATCCTTCCGGTATTCACGGCGGAACTGGCATGGATTAAGGTGTTGCCATCCCCGGGTACTAAAACGGGCTTGCCCTCCCTGATGCGATCAATGGCATACCCGCCCCAAAAATTAGTGAAATGAAGTACAAAAGTAGCTCCCAGGGAGTAAGACGGCCGTACTACTGTCAAAGGAAATCTTTCTTTATCGTGTTTCGCCCAAAAGAGATCCTCACATTTTTTCTTCTCTTCGGCATATCCGGTAACGGCCGGCATCCAGGGATCGTCCTCCCGCATGGGCAGGCGCGACATCGGATAACCGTATACGTCCACCGTGCTGACGAAGATGAATTGCTTTACCTTTCCGTATGTAAGATTCAAAACCTGCTGCGCCTGCTGCGGTGTGAAGCAGACAAAATCAAGTATGATCTCCGGTTTGAAATCGTCCAGCGCGGCTTTTAAGCCCCCGATATTGTTGCGATCCCCCGTATAAAACCTGACATCGCCTTTCAGCCGGCCGCCGGCGCTTTCCGGCAGCGTAAAAACAGCGACATTGCAACCAATCTCCAGCAATGCGCCGATGGCACTGGCGGAAATATTCCCCGGTCCGCCGATGAATAAAACCCTTTCCTTCATGCCACCCTCCCTATTTTTTTTGAATCCTGAGCGCCATATAAGGCTTGCCCGGCAATTTAACCTCGCACCGGCCCGAGAATGTCCCCGGAAGAGAAGTGACCGTCATTTCCCAGGTGTCTATCACATCGATCTTATAACTGTTTTCCGCGGGCAGTTCGAAAACCCTGAAAGACGGCTGGTTAAATCCGAAATATACGAGGTAGTATTCGCCCTGTTTCCCACCGCAGACGGCGTCCCACTGGAAATAAAAAGGCTCCAGGGGCCAAGGCCCCTCCTCCATGATTTTACGCAGGAATGCGATGCGTTTGGGGCTTTTCCCGTGCAATTTACCCCCCTTTGACCACCAGAGGATCTCTTCGGGGTGCATATATGTTTCCCCGTGCCCCACATAACCGCCCCGCACCGCCCCTTCCCAGAATCGCCTGGTCATCTCTTCTCCCGTAATATTGCCCCAGCCGTGATTGATGTCGCCCTCGTAAGCGCATTCGTCGATAACCACCGGTTTGCGGTAATTCCGCCACTCGCCGGTATTTTCGGAAGTCCTGTATAAATCGGTCCGCTGGATGCTGGCGTGGGTCACCCACGGTTTGCCGTGATCGTAAAACCTCACGCAGTTGTGGATGGAACGCAGGCGCTGATAGGGATCGCTTTCCGCCACAATGCGAAAGAATCTGTCCCAGTCCTCTTCCTTTTTAGTAAGCATAATGTCAAATTCATTGGCCATGGACCACCACACATTGCGGTAGGCTGCCAGGCGCGCGACGATATAACGCAGGTAACGGCCGTCCGCTTCCGGACCCATATCGGAAAACCCCCAACGGTCGTAAGGATGAAAAAGGATCACATCCGCTTCGATCCCCAGTTCCAACAGGTCCCCGATACGCCGCTCCAGATGGCGGAAAAATGCCGGATTGAAACGGGTGAAATTCCACTCTTTGGGCGGGGCGCCTTCATAAGGATAGTATACAGGCTCGTTATGATTAAAATCATAATCCTTGGGGAATACGCACATGCGAATCTTATTGAAAGGCGCATTTTTCAGCGTAAGGAGGGTCTCCTCTTCCAGGGAATCACCCTGGTGAATCCAGGCATAGCAAGTAGTCCCCACGGGATAATAAGGGGTTCCGTCCTCATAGGCAAAATGATGCACCTGTCGAACTCTAACCGGGCCATGATTGCCGGGTGCGGGAGGGGTACAGGCGAATTCCCCGGAAATTCCGGAAAGTCCGGGAAAGTTGCTTTGCGTTGTATAAGTCCAAACTCCGGGGGCGTCCGGCATAAAACGGATCCTGTATATCCCGTCTCCGTCATAAAAACCGTCCGCTTCCACCTCCCTGTGCCGGAAATTAAAACGCGCTTTAACCTCCACTTCCGTAAAAGGATTCCCTTTCTTCGGGCCTTCCAGGATCAATTCCCATATTCCCCAGCATTCCACTGTTTCAGTGCCGGATCCAGGATTCAAAGTATCTCCCTCCGTATTAGAGCAATTTACGTTGTAACTATATTTTTACCTCTTGCCACTAAATATCGATAGCCAAATGGCAGCCATACACTATATTTAGTGGCAAGACCTTGAATTAAGGTAACAACGCAATTGCCTTTATTAACATCCGGGCGTTTACGCGGATAAAATTTTTCAAGCTTCCAGCAGTTTGATTTTTTCTTCCTCCAGCGCCCGACGGATGCTCTCGGGCGCCGGATGATCCATGATAAGGCAACTGATGAGGCTTAAAGGGCCTACGCGAAAAACCGCCACCTTCCCAACCTTGGAGGCATCCGCGACGCCGATCACTTCCCGGGAGGAAGCAGCTTTAGCCAGTTTCAACTGCACCTGGTGCGGGTCCCCGTCGGAAATCCCGTACCCCGCGATTAAAGCGTCGATCCCCATGAAATATTTGTGCACCCTGATCTTCCGAAAACTCTCCACTGTGTCATGCCCGTAGGCCGCATAATTCTGATGCCCGCACAATCCCCCCATCAAAACAGTGGTGATATTGCTGCAGGGAGCCAACTCCATAGCTACCTTTATCCCGTTTGTAACGACGGTGACGACTTTCCCCCCAGATATCAATGCTTTTGCTACCTCGATGCAGGTTGATCCCTCGTCCAAAATGAGGGTTTCACCGTCATTTACCAACTCCGCCGCTTTATGGCCGATCTTTTGCTTGGCCTCATGATTGATGCTTTCTTTACTGCTCAATGATTTATGGAGAAAAGGTTCTCCGCTAAGGATCGCCCCGCCGTGGGTCCGGATCAGCAGTCCTCCCTGCTGCTTTTCCAAACAATCCAGATCGCGCCGGATGGTTATGGGGACAACTTGAAGCCGCTCACTCAATTCATTTACCGTCGCCGCGCCTTTTTGAGCAAGGATCTCGATGATTTTTTTTCTGCGTTCCTCCGGCAGCATACAATCATTCCCATTCCGGCCTGTTCTTTTTTGTTTTATTATGAACTTAAAAAAACATTCGATGGAAACATGAAAAATCCTTCCAAAAATAATTTTCCGCCACAAATTTCCCCTGAACGTTGCGGCTACTCTCGATAACTCCCCCTAACCCCGATATGAAAAACCGGTTTGCGAGGCCGGTTTTTCAGGGAGAAAGAAAGAGAGAGGAATGAATGAAAAAAATCTTTCAAATTAATTTCATTTTATCACAATAAAATTGAAAATACTATTAAAATTTTTAATCTACTCCTGTGGTAATAACTTTATGCGCGTTATAAAATAGCATGTTATATTGGCCCATATTTCTAAAAAGGACTGCGAATTTTTTATTATTAAGATATAAAAATGAACGCCGTGTAATTATAAATTACAAAAGCAATCTGTGGCGCCTCAAGAAAAGGACTGCCCCGATGAAATGGGCAGCCCTTTTTTATTATGACGTTGATTAGCCGGTTATAGCGAACGCTTAATATCCTAATGCGGAAAATAAAACGCTCCTATATCGTTTCTGGTGCCGTCCGGATCGTTGTATGCGCTGTCCGGATGGCCGTGATCGATGGCCGGAGAGCCGCTTCCCAGGTGAAAATCCGCAACGGAAGCATTGACGAACAATGGATCGCCGGTCACATAATAAGATCCCCATTCGTCGCTGGGACCGTCCAGCAGGTTGTAATCGATGGTTCTGCTGACGGGGATTTTTTTAATGGATATCTGCATGGGATTGTCGCTGAAAATATTATTCCGGACAAAAATATTCCGGGCAATGGAGCTGTCGAACAGCATGCCTACGCCCCACGCCTTTCCGTCACTCCCCAATAAGCCCAGGGTCCCATTGTTGTAAACCGTGTTATTTTCATAATACACATATTCCACCAGACCGGGATCCCCGCCCCAGTCCGCAATTACCATCCCGGGGCCTTCGCAATTGCAGATCACGTTATGATGGATTTTTATGTCATGCACATAACCGCCGGTTTCGGAACAGACGGCCACCCCAAACTGGCAATTGCTTACCGTATTATTGTAAACTTCGATATTGAAGGATTCGCGCTGCCAACCGTCAACGTAAAGAGCCTGCCGGTGAATATTGTTCAACCGGTTGTTGTAAACCTTGCCGTTTTGGCATCCGTCCTTGGCGTCGATGCCTTCTCCGCCCCTGGTCCCGGGACCGCTGTCATGAATATAATTGTTCCTTACCTCAAAATTGAGCGTCTGGGAAAGGCTTATGCACTCGTTGGCGCCGTCGTTGCAGGCAAGCACAACCTCGTTTCCGTCGATGGTTATGTTGCTGCAAGTCCAGGTGGAAATTCCGGATGAAACTGTATTATATGTATAATTGTTTTCAATAATGACGTTGCTGGAGTTTTTGACCATGATGCCGAAGTTGTCCCCGGGCCCGGAATTGATGATCCGCAATTTTGACACTTTGATGTAACTTTTGTTGTTGATGTCGAAAATCCCGCCGAAATCGGGTATGTATATGCCCTGGCAGTCTATGGTCACCACATCGCTGCCGTATGCCGTGTAAGTGATATAATTACCGGCGGTCCCGGAATTGGCGGGCAGCACCCGCTCCCGGTAAGTGCCCTGTTTGATGTAAACCGTCTGTCCGGCGGTCAAGGTGTTGGCAGCCTTTTGAATGGATGCCCAGGGCTGGTCGAAAGTCCCCGGATTTCCATCGTTGCCCGCGGGGGCCGGTGCGACATAAAATATGCCCGTACTGCTGGATGTGGGAGTAGGAGTGGGTATTATGGTTGGAGTTATACTCGCCGCCGCACCCGCCAGCGCGTAGAAACTATGCCGGTAGTCCCCGGTCCCCTGTATGGCGGGGAGGTTGGAGGGCCAGTTCGCCGTATAAGATAAAGGAGCATATGAGTTGCAGCCGGTGGAAACCGTGGATGAAATGGTATAAATTCCGTCGCGCCAGCTCACAAGCCAATAATAGCTGCCGCCGGTCAGCGACAAGGATGAAGTCAAACGGAAAGCCTGCCAGCCGGCCCCCAGGTTGCTTTTTTCCTCTGTGCCCCTGAGGAAGCTGCCCGGGTTACCGCTGGAGTCTGAGTATATGGCGCATTTCATGCGGCCGGTTCCTGCAGCGGCGATTTTTATTCTCATTTCATTCACGGTCAGGTTGGAAGCCGCCTGGTACCTGATGGCATTGTAATAGTTGGCCGCCACGTTGTCCGTGGTGGTCCCTTCCGACGTATTCCCGATGATTCCGGCGGCTGACGATGTGGGAGTAACAGTGGAGGTCGGCGTCACGGTTGGTGTGGGGGTAGGCGTATTTGTAGGTGTGGCGCCCGTAGGGGTCGGCGTATTGGTGGGCGTTACTGTGGGGGTGGGAGTGCCGCCGCCTACCGTGGCGCTGTCCAGATAACAATCGCCGAAGGCCGATGTATTTGTCCAGTTGCTGCCTGTGCCTGCCCACATCAACTGGCTGTCCCTTGCCGAACCGTCATCGTCGTCGTTATTTCCTATATCCAGGCCAATGGTGTTGCCGGCCGCGGGTGTGATCCCTAGGCTTGCCCAGGTAACGGCCAATTCCACGGAATACCCGCCGGTTACAGTGGTCCAGCCGTGAGCAAGCCCGGTGGGGTTGCCGGTGTTGACCCAGATGCTACTGTCGTTATAGCCTTTGACAATCTGCCGGTCGTAGCCGTCATAGCTTGTCCCGTGGTTGTGGTTGGCATCAAGATAAACCTCCACGGAATCATCATCCCAGGCGTTGGCGGAGTCGTTTCTCAGACTGCCGTCCAAAACCTTGACGCCCGCGTACAGGTTGACGTCGTTCCACAGCGTGCCGAAGGTGACGGTGTTGTTCGGCGCCCCGATGATGATCTTTGTTGCGCCGGTTGCAATGCTCCAGACGCTTTCGGACAAATTCCCGTCGATTGTTAAACCGCTCAACGTTTTTTTCGCCGTAACCATATTCCCGGCCGGGGATGCTGACGGCGGCGGCGTAACTGTCGCCGTTGGAGAATTTGTCGGTGTAGCGGTGGCTGTATTTGTGGGTGTCGCAGTTACCGTGGGAGTGGGCGTAGCGCCGGCGTCCCCGGAAAGGTAGCAGTCGCCGAAGGCCGATGTGTTAGTCCAATTGTTGTTTGTTCCTTCCCACATCAACTGGCTGTCGCGGCTTCCGCCATTGTCGTCGTCATTATTTCCGGCATCGAAACCAATGGTGTTTCCGGCCGCCGGGGTGACGCTCAGACTCGTCCAGGCCACGGATACTTCCACGGAATATCCGCCGGATACGGAAGCCCAGCCGTGAGCAAGTCCGGCGGGATTGCCGGTGTTGATCCAGATGCCGGAGTCGTTGTAACCTTTCACGATCTGCCTGTCATAGCCGTCATAGCTTGTACCGTGATTATGATTGGCGTCGAGATAAATCTCCACCGAGTCGTCGTCCCAGGCATTGGAGGAGTCGTTCCTGAGGCTTGCATCGATTACTTTGACGCCGATGAATAAATTGGCATCGTCCCATAGAACTCCAAAAGTGACGGTATTGTTAGGCGCGCCGCTGATGGTTTTGGAAACAGCGGTGCCGATGCTCCAGGATGTTTCACTCAAATTGCCGTCGATGGCCATGCTTCCGGCGGGTCGCCCGGCGGTTACCGTAGCCGCGGCCATTATATCTGTAAGGAATAGCCCGGACAAGGCTGATAAAATAAGGCCGCAGGTTATCAGCAGCAATAAACGATTTTTAATCATCCTTTCCTCTCCTTTCAATCTTTCGTCCAAATGGATTAAATTATGATTAAACTGTTTTTTTGCACCTCCTTTTAATCGCATTTAAGAATTTAAAATTGACAGAACAATTATATCATTTTTTGACAATAATAACTAATTTTTCCCAAATGAGCAATTTGCGTTGTTATGATAATTTTGCGTCTCGCCATTAAATATCGATAGCCTAATGGTAGCCATACATTATATTTTGCGACAAGACCTTGAATTAAAGTAACAACGCAATTTCCTCCAAATAAGACAGGAGTCATGGATTTCCCATCATCACTTTGATCCGGTGTATTTTCCCGTCGCCAAAGACGGGGAGTAATCCGCTTTCTATGTTCCGTCCATCCGCCGACATCTCCTTCACCCCTTTGGAAACGTGATCCGGATTCTCTATATTAATCTCATAGCAGCTTCCCCTGAACCACCTGGTGATTTTAAATCCGCCCCATTGGGAAGGGATGCAGGGATCCACTCTCAATCCCTCATAATCCGGTTTAATTCCCAGGATCCACTGGGAGATTGCCGCAAAATTCCAGGCGGCGGCGCCGGTCAGCCAGGAATTTTTGGCCTCTCCGTGCCGGCCCGCTTCTTTCCCTGCGACCATCTGGGAGTAAACATACGGCTCCATCCGGTGGATCTCGCTGATCTCCTCGAGGTAGGCCGGGGCTATTTTCCGGTAATATTCAAACGCCGCGTCTCCTCTGCCCAGGACAGTCTCCGCCGCCATAATCCAAGGATTGTTGTGGCAAAAAATCCCGGCATTTTCCTTATACCCGGGGGGATAGGAAGATATTTCGCCCAGGTTCAAGTAATATTGCCTGAAAGCGGGATAGAGCAAAACCAGACCGTATGGAGAATCCAGATGCTCTTTGACGGAGTCCAGGGCCGCCCGGGCTTTGCCGTCTTCCAGTCCGATGCCGGCCATAACACAAAAGCCTTGGGGCTCGATAAAAATTATTCCTTCTTTGTTTTCCTTACTGCCGATCTTTTGCCCGGCGTCGTCATACGCCCTTAAAAACCACGCGCCATCCCAGGCGTGTTCCATAACGGTCCGCTTCATTTTATCGATGTGGGCCTGAGCCCTCTGCGACTCATCCTGAAGTCCCTTATAACGGCACATGCGGACGTATTCCGGCCCGATGAAAACGAACATACCGGCGATAAGCACGGACTCCGCATTTTTCCCGTCCTTGCTGGTGGTGGTCTGGTAAGATTCGTCAGGCGTAGCGGAAAAACAGTTCAGATTCAGACAGTCGTTCCAATCCGCCCTCCCTATGAGCGGCAATCCGTGCGGTCCCATATTGTTCACCACATGGTCGAAGGACCGTTTTAAGTGCTCCATCAAACTGGCTCGATCAGCCGGATTGTTATCGAAAGGCGCCTGTTCGTCCAGAATGGAAAAATCCCCGGTCTCCTTGATATACGACGCTGTAGCAAGGATCAGCCAGAGCGGGTCGTCGTTGAAGTTCCCGCCGATCTCACGGTTCCCCTTCTTGGTAAGCGGCTGGTACTGGTGATAAGCGCTGCCGTCTTCAAACTGGGTAGCGGCTAAGTCCAGAATGCGCTCTCTGGCCCGTTCCGGGATCTGATGCACGAATCCAAGGATGTCCTGGTTTGAATCCCTGAATCCCATGCCCCGTCCGATGCCGGATTCAAAATAGGACGCGCTCCTGGATATGTTGAAAGTCACCACGCATTGATACTGGTTCCAGATGTTGATCATACGGTCCAGCCTTTCATCGCCGGTTTCCGCATGATATACGGAAAGAAGCCGGGTCCAGTGGTCCCGCAGATCTTCGAAGGCTTTGTCCACCATGCTTGCAGTATTAAACCGCTTCATCATGGCATGGGCCTTCTTTTTATTGATGACGCCCGGAGCTTCCCATTTTTCGTCCTCCGCGTTTTCCACATAACCCAGAATGCATACGAAATCCTTGGACCCCCCGGGTTTCAAGGTCAGCGCGACGCTGTGCGAGGCTATGGGCGACCAGCCGTTCGCCATGGAATTGCGGGATTTCCCCTCGCGCACCGCCTGCGGGGCGTCAAAGCCGCCGTACAATCCGAGAAAACTCTCCCTGTCCGTGTCAAAGCCGTCGATTTTATCGTTCATCCAATAAAAAGCATAATGATTTCTACGCTCCCGGTATTCGGTTTTGTGGTAAACGGCGGAGTCCTCCACTTCCACCTCGCCCGTATTGAAGTTCCGCTGAAAATTGGTCATATCGTCGTAAGCGTTCCATAAACAAAACTCCACAAATGAAAACAGCGTGACGGTCTTTTCCCGGCTTCCCGTATTCCTTAAAGTTATCCGGTGGATTTCGCCGTTGAACTCCAGCGGCACGAAATAAAGTGCGCTCGCGGATATTCCGCCCCGCTCCCCGGTAATCATCGAATAGCCCAATCCATGCCGGCATTCGTATTTATCCAGGTCTTTCTTGACCGGCGCCCACCCCGGAGACCAAAAATCCCCGCCGTCGTAAATATAAAAATACCTGCCGCCGTTATCCACCGGCACGTTGTTATACCGGTACCTGGTGATCCGCCGCAGCCTGGCATCCTTATAAAAGCAATAACCGCCCGCCGTATTGGAGATCAGACCGAAAAAGTCCTGCGCCCCCAGGTAGTTGATCCATGGATAAGGCGTACGGGGGTTGGTAATCACATACTCGCGGTTTGCGTCGTCGAAATAACCGAATTTCATGGCAGTGGATCCTCCTTAAGACAGCCCTAAAGGACCTGTCTGGGCATTTATATTTTCTTAAACCCCTCCAGGGACCGGGCTGATCAATACGGAATTAAAAATTAAAATATAGCCTCCTTTTTCGACAACGGTCAATATGATCCTGCCAGGCGCCCCCATAATCGCGTTGTTACCTTAAAGAATCACCGTTCCCTGAAACCAAATACCTTTTTCGCCTTGTTCATTCTCTCCCTGAAATACCCACCCGGCAAACCGGCATATGCCGCCGGACACCCCGGATATGTACGGGAATATAAATTATATCGTACGAAATTATTGAATCAAATCGCCTATAATGATATACTATGGAAAGGGGTGATTTTATGGAGCCGATGAAATACAAGGAAGGCGCGGTCATAACCGCCACCGAACTCAAACAGAATCTGGGTAAATACATGAACTTTGTGGAACAGCAAAACGATGTGGTCATTACCAAAAACGGCACCAAAATAGCGAGATTGACTCCTTATGTAACGGATATCGAACAATACTTTACGATCCGGGAAAGAGCCTTGGACTACCAATACGGCGGGAAAAAGGTTTCCTACGAGGAATTCATGGAAATCTACGAAAAAAGCACCTTGAGAATGGAATTCATTAACGGCGAAATTTATTTATTGGCTTCTCCCGACATCAGGCACCAGGAGATGCTTGGGAGGCTGTACGTAAGATTCAATGAATACTTCAAAGGCAAAAAATGCCGGGTATTTTTAGCCCCCTTTGATGTGCATTTCAGGAAAAAAGATATTAAGGAACCCGATGTCATGCAGCCGGATGTGCTGGTGGCCTGCGATCTGGAAACAAATGTCACGGAAAAGGGAAGGTATATGGGCACTCCCACTTTGGTTGTGGAAATCCTTTCGGACGGCACACGGACCAAGGATATGATCGACAAGTTGAATACCTACATGTTATCGGGAGTAAAGGAATATTGGATCATCGATCAAAAACAGGAAAATATCATGATATATGGTTTTGAAAATCATGAGATAGACAGATACAAGACCTATGAAAAGGGGGAGTTTGCCAGGTCTCTGGTATTTCAGGGATTAAGCGCGGATGTCGGGGAACTGTATGGGGATTTGTTATGAGGCAATTACGTTGTTACCTTAATTCAAGGTCTGCCATTAGGCCGTCGATATTGAGTGGCAAGACGTAAAATCATTATAACAACGCAAATTGCTCGTTATAAAAGCATGGTCATACGCTGATTCCGTCTGCCCGGCCCACTACCTCCCTCTGCCCCCTCCCGAATTGGCGCCGCCTAGACTGGTACTGCCTGCTCCGCTGTTTCCTCCCGTGCCGGGACCGCCCAAATCGGTGTCGCCTGTCACTCCATCGCCCCCCAAAACGCCTTCGCCGGAACTCGCATCGCCTGCATCACTGCTTTCGCCGTTGCTCCCCGCGTCGGCTTGCGTCGAGGGGAGGGTTCGGCTTGAATCGCTTATCGGCGGTTCATGATCCGCAATGTCTCCCGCCGTCGGCTCAGTGCGGGTTTTAATTTCAGGAACTTTTTCCAGCATACCCGCCTTATCCAGCAGCGTAAAAAGATCTTCCCCTCCGGCTTCCTTCAAATTTATCCTATTGTTAATACTGTTGGCATAAACCATCAGTGCATATCTCCCCGTTGAAATGCCGTTTCTCAGCGCGGCTTTCCTTTGCTGGAGAGTGGCTTGGAGATATTGTACAGAGATTTTCCGCGAAGCCAACTCCGCCTTAACTCCTTCCAGCGACTTTCTTAACTTATCGGGTTTGGTCGGCGTTGTTTTTATAATTGTCGCGCAAACCAAAATAATCCTATCCCTTTCACCCGCAAAATATCCAGCGGTTTCAGCCTTGTCCGCCAGCATTAACAAGGCCTGAGCAACGGTCATATTTGTAAAATCGGCGCCTTGCCGCAACCGTAAACCGTCTTCATTGATAGGCCGGGCGCCGGTAATGCGCATATCCTTGTCAATGACGAATTCGACGCCGGGATTGATGTCGGCGGTTATATAGGCATATCGATTAACAAATCGATAATAAGAGGGAACAATCAACAGAAACGTCAGGGATAAACAAACCGCCGCAGCGCTTAAACCCCAAAAACATTTTTTTACGGGAAAATCCGCGCCCATACGGGATAAATCCACCTGCTGCCCGACGCGCATCTCCGGCCGGCGTCTGATTATGACAAAATCGACTTCACCGGTCATAACAACGGCCTTGTCCTTCTCCAGTTCAAGGATGACGCCCTTTTTCATGCCCACTCTCCATGCCGTTCCACGGCGTAAATATATTCTTTTAATATCTCCAGATCGCTGCGCAGTATCAAAGCCACGGCAATGATGAATTTTCTGTTCCTCTCCAACGTCCTTTTGTTGATTTTGACCTTCTTCATCAAACCGCTTACCGGTAAAACCTTGCGCTCCATCATCTGATTGAACAGATCGTCGCTGCCGGAAATGACGCCGGCGACACGGATGGCCAGAAGTTTGGAATCCTTGTGTCTGGGTGCGCAAAAAACCAAATCCCGGAATGTGATGCCGAACTCGCCCAGCCTTGCCCGCAATAATCCGATTTCTTCTATTGTTTCATAACTTTGCATGATGTCCGAAGATCGATCGGGTATTTTGTCCGGGAAATCCGGGCTGTCTTCCTGAAAGTAAGTGAACGGATATTCGTTTATCCGCTTTTTTTTGCCGGCCATGTAATTGATGATTCTCCGCCTGATGACTTGCCGCGCGAAGCCGAAAAAGTTGCGGTTTTTAGTTTCGTCGTAACAGTCGATGGCTTCATCGAATGCCATCAGCCCGATACTGTATTCTTCGCTGTTTTCGGCATCAATGAACTTGTTCCCGGCGGCCCGGGAGACGGCTTTGACGATAAACGGCCTATAACGGTCAATCAGCCGGTTCTTAAGCTCGCGGTCGCCTTTTTTTATTCTATCGATAGTTTCGTTGACTGAATTGTCAAAGATTTGTCCAGCGCCGGGTAGGAAAAACATCCGCCGTCCACTTCCCTTTATATTAATTCCGGAAAACATGAATTTTTAAGGCGGTAAAAATGCGCGCGTTGATAATCCGCTTATTAAATCATTATACAATAAACATCGGAAATTCACCGCCGTTTTTTAGCGAAAAGATTTAAAGTATTAAAAAAAACTCTCTAACTGAGAGTTTATGTCATATTATTTGTCAATTCAAAGTTTCTTTGACGGATTATTTCTTTCCCCCGCTTCCGGGCCCTCCCGAATTTCCTGAGCCGCCGGAACTCTGGCTTCCAGTCCCGGCTTGTTCCTGAGCATTAGTTTGCTCCTGGTCCCTGCTTTGTTCCCTCTCCCTGATCTGTTCCTGGACACACTCGACCGCTTCATCCATTGTCCGGCCTTTTTTTAATTGTTCCCGGATCATTTGACCGGTTCCCGCGGGATTATTGCCTTTGATGCATTCCTGGGCCATAAGGGATACGGCGGAATTCAACTTTTTTAATTCACCGGCGTTTTTAGCCCTTAAGCGGATAATGTGGCACGCCTGGTTGGCCACTTCCGAAACTGCCGCCTGACCGGCCTTGGCTTGCTCCATTTTGGCGAATTCGTTTCTGATCTGATTCATGGCCTGGTGGAGTTCTTCCTCCGATAAACAATTGCATAACCGCAGCTCCGCTTGAATCCGATTTAAAGCCGCTGCCGTTGAATCATCAATTACCTCTTCGGCTGCCGCAATCGTTGCCCCGATCCCCATCATCAAGCATGCCAACACAGCCAATACTGCGAATAACCGCTTATTCATCATAACACCTCCATTATTTGAAAAATCAAGATTAAAATTCTTTCAATATAATAGTTCCGGAAAAAAATTTTTTTTAGCCGGTGCCGGAATTTTAAACGCATCCGGGAAGTAAACCTTAAAAAAGCAATTTGCGTTGTTATGATAATTTTACGTCTTGCCACTAAATATCGATAGCCTAATGGTAGCCATACACTATATTTAGCGGCAAGACCTTGAATTAAGGTAACAACGCAATTGCCTCTATAATCTATAAACAGTTTAAACTTTTTTTATTTTTCCATCTTAAAAACGGTTCCCCTGCATCTCCGCGGCGATATCCGTAAACGGCCCGTGCCCCGGATACACCTTCGTATCCCCCGGCAGGATAAACAGCTTGTTGCGAATGGAATCTACAAGCTGCAAGTAGTTTCCGCCAGGGAAATCGGTACGGCCGATGCCGTCCTTAAAAAGCGTGTCTCCGGAAAACAGATGACCTTCGGGATGGTAAAAGCAGAGACCTCCCGGGGTATGGCCGGGCGTATGAATAACCTTCATCGCAAGAGAACCGAATCCCACCGTGTCGCCGTCTTTAAGCATATCGGCTGAGTTTGCGATACCGCTCGTTCCCCCCAGTATCAACGAAAGATTTTTGCCGGGATTTGAAAGCCAGTCGCCTTCCTCCGCAGCCACTTTCAATGTCGCGTTCCCGGATTCCATCAACGCGTTCACCGCCCCGATATGGTCGTAATGCGTATGTGTGAGTAAAATTTCCTTAATCTTAATCCCCCCGCGTTTCAGGAAATCCTGAATAACATCCGCTTCGTCTCCCGGATCGACAATAATGGCGTTTTTTTCTTCATCTGCCAGAATATAGCAATTGGTTTCAATGGGACCAACGACTAAACGATGGATTTGCATGAGTATTTTTTCTCCCTCTCTTCCGACACAGTTTTCATATAGTCTTCGGGAAGAGAGGGCGGGGGGTGAGTTGCTCTCTCCCGGAAGGTAATTCATTCGGCTCTGGAACAATTTTATCCGTCTAAAAAATTCCGGAATAATATATGTGCTTATAGGGTTAGGGGTAGAATTTCAAAACCCCCTCTTGCTGTCCAGTAAAATCGTCACAGGCCCCCAGTTCGTCAGCCGCACATCCATCATCGCCCCGAAAATCCCTTCCTGTATGTTCAAACCGCTTTCCCGCAATTTCCCCGTAAGATAAGGCCATAATTCCAGGGCTTTGTCAGGCGGCGCCGCAAACATGAAATTGGGGCGCCTTCCCTTGCGGGCGTCCCCCCACAGCGTAAACTGGGATACGAGCAATATTCCGCCCCGGCAATCCAGGACCGAAAGGTTCATTCTCTCATATTCATCGGGAAAAATGCGCAGGTTTAAAATTTTATCCGCCATATAATGCATATCCGCGACGCCGTCGTCCGCCCCGATGCCCGCCAGCACCAGCAGGCCGGTGCCGATGCTGCCCGCAATCCTGCCTTCCGCATGCACGGCGGCATCCTTGACCCGTTGAATTACGGCCCTCATCGCGGCGCCTCTCTGGCCACGCCGTAGCGGTAAACATCGGTAACCCCTTCCACGTTTCTGATCCTCTGGGTCAGAACCCTGATCTGCTCCAGGTTGTTGGTCTCGATGATCATGTTGATCCGGGCGGACTGGCTATTTTTCGCGGTCCGGACATTCATGGAGAAAATATTCAGCTTCATGTCGGAAATCGCGCTCATGATATTGGCGAGCAGGTTGATCCGGTCGATGGCCTCCACCCTGAGTTCCACGGGATAAACATTCCCGCCGGTATCGCCCTGATCCCATTCCACTTCCACCTGGCGCGCCTCCTCCTGGGCCCCGAGAAGCTGAACGTTTTGGCAGTCCTTGCGGTGCACCGAAACTCCCCTGCCCCTGGTGATGTAACCCACTATTGAATCCCCCGGCACCGGGCTGCAGCAGCGGGAAAATTTGACCAGCAGGTTGTCGACGCCTTTGATGCGCACCCCTCTTTGCGCCTTGCGCGGTCTGGGCTGAGCGGCCGCCTTTTTAACCTGCGGTTTTTCCTCCTCTTCCTTATCGCTAATGATTTTTCCAATCACAATTCCGGGAGACAATTTATTGTATCCCACCGCCACCAATAAATCTTCCTTGTTGGCGAAGCCCAGCTTTTTGGCGACCTCCGCCAGTACCTCCCCTTTCATATGCTCATGAACTTCCTGCCCTTGTTTCCGGAGCTCCTTTTCCAGCAGTTCCTTGCCCAGGTTGAGGTTCTGCTCCCGCTGGTTCTCCTTGAGCCAGGCACGAATGCGGTTTTTCGCCTTGGCGGTTTTAACAAACGTGAGCCAATCCTGCCGGGGCCCGTTTTCCACCTTGGAAGTCATGATCTCCACGATGTCGCCGTTTTTCAACTTGTAATCGAGATTTACGATTTTACTGTTCACTTTAGCCCCGATGCACCTGTATCCAAGCTGCGTATGAATGGCGAAAGCCATATCCACGGGAGTGGCGTTCAAGGGGAGATTAATCACGTCACCTTTGGGGGTGAACACAAAAACCTCGTCGGTGAAAAGGTCGATTTTGAGGTGCTCCATGTATTCCTTGGCGTCAACATCCTTCTGCCATTCAAGCAAGTTCCGGAGCCACGCGATTTTTTCCTCATAATCCTGGGGCATGGCTTTGCCTTCCTTGTATTTCCAATGAGCGGCCAAACCGAATTCCGCCGTGCGGTGCATGTCCCGCGTGCGAATCTGTATTTCCAGCGGTTCCCCGAAAGGCCCGATGATGGTCGTATGCAAGGACTGGTACATATTGGATTTGGGCATGGCGATGTAATCCTTGAATCTGCCGGGCATCGGCTTCCAGAGGGTGTGTACGATCCCCAGCACCCCATAGCAATCCTTTATATTGTCCACGATCACCCTGATGCCGAGCAGGTCGTAAATCTGAAAAAATTCCTTACCCTGCTCCTTCATTTTCTGATAGATGCTGTAGAAATGCTTAGGCCTTCCTTGGATCTCCCCTTTAATGCCGATCTCTTTCAAATGCTCGGACAGGGAATCCTTGATCTCTTCAAGCCATCCTTCGCGCTCCTTGCGCTTGGCCGCCACTTTTTGCACCAGATCGTAATACGCCTGGGGAGCGATATACCTGAGCGCGAGATCTTCAAGTTCCCATTTGATTTTCCAAATCCCCAGGCGGTGCGCCAGTGGGGCGTATATTTCCAGCGTCTCACGGGCAGTTTCCTGCTGCCTTTCGGGGGTGATATGTTTCAATGTGCGCAAGTTGTGCAGCCTATCCGCGAGTTTGATCAGGATTACCCTGAAATCCTGGGCCATGGCCAAGAACATTTTACGGTAATTCTCCACCTGCTGCTCTTCCTTGGAGGATACGGCGATCCTGCCCAGCTTGGTTACCCCGTCCACCAGTCTTGCGATATTATCCCCGAATTCCCGCCGAACCTGTTCGACGGTTATCTGCGTATCCTCGGGTACATCATGGAGCAGGCCGGCGGCAATAGTTTCCTGGTCCATTTCCATTTCGGCCAGAATGACAGCCACAGCCATGGGATGTTGAATAAAATCCTCCCCGGAATCCCTCTGCTGGCCGTGGTGCGCTTGCTCGGCAAACCTGTAGGCCCGCTCGATCAGGGACGTATTGATCAGGCCATTTGATTTCAGCACCATGATAAACTCGTTCAAACCCACGCCCGGCACCTCTGTTTCAGTGAGCAATTATCAGTTATCAGTAATCAATGTCTGTATGGTAGATTTCCCAAAAAGTGATGATTGATAATTGTTCATTGATAACTCAACTTTTACGGACATTTTTACCCCTCTAAAAAATATAGACTCTGCTGCATTTAATTGAAGCGCTAAGTTTAGTTGATAATTGATTAATAGTGCACCAGCGATGCCACTTTCTTCCCTGCCAGTTTTTTTCTTCCATTCAGGGCGTCCAGTTCGATGACAAAAGTAAATCCGGCGATTTTTCCCCGCAAATTCTCCACCAGTTGAGCGGTGGCTGCCATGGTTCCCCCCGTAGCAAGCACATCGTCGACGATTAAAACTGTTTGCCCGGGTTTGATCGCATCTTTATGCATTTCCAGGGAGTCCGTTCCGTACTCCAACTGATATGTAACCTTGACGGTTTCCGCTGGGAGTTTGCCCGGTTTGCGCACGATCACAATACCGGCGCCCAGCTTGCAGGCGATAGGCGCCGCAAAGATAAACCCCCTTGATTCAACTCCCACCACCAGATCGATTTTTTCCTGCATGAAAGGCCGGATCATTTGCTCCACCACATTTTGAAAAGCGGGACCTTCCTTGATCAGCGTGGAGATATCCTTGAAACTGATGCCCGGTTTCGGAAAATCCGGGATTTCCCTGATTTTTTCCTTGAGATTCTCCATTAAAACACCTCCGCACTTAAAAATTCCCCTTCCGGATTAATCCGCGATGCGGATATCCCTCAAATTGAGCTGCACGGCTCTTTTGCCCTGCCAGTTGTTCTCCTCCGCGTAAAAAACCAAGTCCACTAGGTTGGCAGAGGACAGCTCCGCGCACCAGCCGCCCATATTGAAACCGATGCCTTCCATTTCCTTATTTTCCGCTTTGACGCGGATTTTTAAATGCTTGCCGTTTTCCCCCACCGGCTGGTAATGCAGGAGGTTAACTTTTTGGGCCAGCAGCGCCGGCTTGGGATTTTCACAACCATGCGGCTCCAAAAGGCCGAGTTCCTCATAAGCCTTCAAATCCAGCTCCGCCAGCGGCACTTCCTTTTCCACAAAAAGCGAGGGCACCAGCATTTCTTCGGACAACCGGCTCCTGGCCAGCCTACTCAGCCTTTCCTGCAGTTCGGGAACGTTTCGGCGCGGCATGGTAAGGCCCGCTGCCAGCTCATGCCCCCCGAAATTCGTGAAGAGATCAGCGCAGGTCTGCAGGCCCTCGAAAAGCTGGAAACCCGGGATACTGCGGCCGGAACCGCGGCCCTGCTCCCCCTCCAGGCTGATGAGAATGACAGGCCGGTAAAACTGTTCAATGAGCTTTGAAGCCACTATCCCGATTACGCCGATATGCCATCCTTCATTGGCAAACACCCAGCAGTAACGGTTAAAAATATCCGGATCCTTCCGGATGATGGCAAGCACTTCCTCCATTACTTCCCCCTCGATGGCCTGGCGCTTCTCGTTCATGGAACAAAGGTCCTGGGCCAACTGAAAGGCCTCATCCTGGTTCTGGGTGAGAAGCAGTTTGACGCTTAATCCCGGATCACCCAGCCTGCCGGTGGCATTAATTCTCGGCGCCAGTATATAACCCACCTGGTAAGTATTTATGGGGATCTGCAGGCGCGTCGCGGTCATCAGAGCCTTCAAACCGATGTTTTTAGTGTTGTTTAACCTGTCAAGCCCATATTTGACAAAAATCCGGTTTTCCCCCTTCAGGGGGACAATGTCCGCCACGGTTCCCAAAGCTACCAGATCGAGGTTGTCCCATAAATCCCCGGGAGTTACATACAGCTTATCCGCCAAAGCCTGTCCGAGCTTAAAAACCACTCCCACTCCGGCCAGGTTGCGAAAGGGATATTTTTCCTCTTTCAGCTTCGGATTGATTACCGCCAGGCAGTCGGGCGCCGGTCCTTGCGGTTCATGATGGTCCGTCACGATTACATCCATTCCCAGGCTGCCGGCCGCCTGTACCGCTTCAACCGAGCTGATGCCGCAGTCTACGGTGATAATTAACGAAACTCCCCGCCGGCGGGCTTTTTCAATTACGGAGGCATGCAGGCCGTATCCTTCTTCCATCCTTTTCGGGATATAATAGAATAAACGTTTAGGCATCATCGGTTTTAACAATTTGGTAAGAAAACATATTCCGCTGATGCCGTCCACATCATAATCCCCATAAAGCAGGACCTTGTCTTCGCCCCTTATCGCCCGTCCGATACGGTTGACTGCCTTATCCATATCCCGGAACAGGTTGGGATCATGCAGATTCTTGAGATCCGGGCGCAGAAATTCTACCGCCTCTCCCGGATCGGCAATTCCCCGGTTTGCCAGGAGGGTTGCCAGAAGCCCGGAAACGCCAAGGATTTCCTGCAGACGCCGCGCCTGTTCCGGATTATCTTCGGCCAGCATCCATCTTTTTCCCTTCTTCTCCTGTATTGATGTTTTCATGGCGCCTCATCATATTTTTGTTTAACCAGAATATTTCGCAAAAAAAAAAGATTTTCCTCTTTCTATTCAATCGGTCTTTATAGACAGGGACTTCACTTGACTGGCTGTAAATCCCAAGCGCCTTTAAGCCGGGTGTATTCAATCACCGGTTCTATATAAACTCAACAATTCAGTGAAGACTTTCTTTATGGATAAAAGGCCGGTTTCGGAACTGTGCCTGGTGCGGACACCCTGCACCACCAGAAACTGGGGGGAAGCGTCGTTTTTTACCTCCGCCACGCCCAGGGCTATCACGGCCAGGTTGTAATTGGCGTCCATGTTTTCCTTGATCACTTTGGCCAGGCCTTTTATGCACACGGCGATATTTCCTTCATCCAGCAGCGCCAGGGCAGCCGGTTCATGCAGGCGTATATTGGCAAGGGTTTGGCTGTTCCTGGCGATCGCGAGGTAAATATGCTTGGGATCCGGGGCCACCATCAAATTCATGGGGGAAGTATGGGGAGTGGCATCCTGGTTGACCGTAGCGAGAATCCCGGTGGCGATCTTTTTTTCAAACAAATCCATCACGGCGCTGTTCAAAGATTTACCCATGATCTCGCTCATCGGAATGCCTCCTGCGGTTGATCTGTTTGCCGGCGGCTTCGACACGCTCAGCCGCCGGGCTTATGGTTCGGATCAGGCGCCTCCCGGTCATTGAGCTTGTCGAACGACCGGCTTTCTTACGCTCAAGAAACCGTATCCCAAAAGATTATTTCCATAAAAGATCTGTTGCGAATGGGTCGCCGCCTGTTTAAATAGGCCTTGTATATGTAAATCTTATGGTATTACCGCATTGAATATGACTTCCCTAAAATGAAGAGCCTTTTGGCAAAAATAAAAAATCCCCTTAAACGGGGAATGTGTCGGTTTATACCATGACAACCGGGATAAAACCTCATCCGGCCAAATGATCGCGCGCTTAGGCCAAATAAGATTTTTAACGCCCCGGCGCCCTGTTACAAATTCAATTTCGCCAGGTAGGAGCGGACCAACTCCTCGAGGATTTCGTCCCTTCCGATTTTGCGGATCGCTCCTCTGGCGTTTTTATGGCTGGTGATGTAGGTGGGATCCCCTGAAAGCAGGTAGCCCACGATTTGCGCTACCGGTTCATAACCTTTTTCCTTCAATGCGGAATGCACTTCCGCCAATATCTTCCCTACTTCCGCCTGCTTCATCTCATGGGCGGAAAACTTCATCGTCGCCTCTGTGGATTCCAATTTAAAACCCCCCTGCCCCAAAACCCGGTTCAAGCTGTCGTCTTTAGATCGTCTTTCCGCAGCGATACATTGATATCGATATCGCCGATATCAGTTCTAATAGGTACAGCAAGCGAAGTGTGGATGTGTTTTAAAAAGTCGGGGATATTGCCCTTGGTCAGAAAAATCGGCGGAGTAATGGTGCATCGATACCCAATCAGGGAAAGATTCGTGCTGGCGGTG
Source organism: Bacillota bacterium (assembly GCA_050260475.1). GTDB lineage: Bacteria > Bacillota > UBA4882 > JBLNCG01 > JBLNCG01 > JBLNCG01. Next base: position 11,130 of record JBLNCG010000030.1, on the reverse strand, counting down.
CCGATGATGATGTTTTTCAGTTCGCATATGGCGCTCTTCCCCATTTCGTCTATCTCGTCGACATCGTAGTACAGCATTTTTTTAATGATTTTTCTTGCCGTCTCAATATTCATCCCGCAGATTACCTGCCCCTGCAAATCCCCAAGCACTCCGACCACAACGGAAATCTCGTATTTTTCCAGCGGATCCTCGTTGAAGTATGGTTTGCCCGCCTCGATGGCGCTGGTAAGCATCATTTCGATCACCTGGTGCGCTGCTTTAATGAATGAATCGATATGCTGAAATGCTGCCAATGGATTCACCTCTTTGAATGACGCTTTTTATTGGATCCGCGGATCTTGAGCCGGTCGGACCGCCGTTAGGCCCGTATTGAATTACCGTAGCGCGGTTATGAATACAAAGTTAAGAATACATTTGATTATTCGCGATGGAGTCGGAAAATACCTTTTTTATTCCGCCAATATATTTCCCGGGATCTGCCTGCATCAGCAAATACGTCCCCATTACCAGTATATTGGCTCCCGCTTTCACCATGGCGAGTCCGGTGTCCTGGTTGATGCCGCCGTCCACTTCTATCCAAAGGTTGGATCCTCTTTTTTGAATCTTTTCCCTGAAATACTTTAACTTGCCGGGCATCTCCGGAATAAAGGCCTGCCCCCCGAATCCGGGGTTCACGGTCATGAAAAGCACCAGATCCGTAATGGACAGGCAGGGAAGAATGTTTTCCACGGCGGTCCCGGGGTTTAACGCCACGCCTGCTTCCAGCCCGGCTTCCCTGACCCTGCTCAACAACCGGTGCAGGTGGGGAGTAGACTCGGCATGAACGATAATCCTTTTTACTCCCAGGGGCAGAAACCATTCCACAAATTTGTCCGGTTCGTTTACCATCAGGTGGGCTTCCACCGGGAGTTTCGTTCCTGCGCAAACCGCCTGGACCACCGGGACTCCGAAGCTGATGTTCGGCACGAAATGCCCGTCCATGATATCAAGATGGATCCAGTCCGCAGCGCTCAACCTATTCAAGGAGTGCTGAAGATTCAGAAAATCCGCATTAAGAATGGAGGGGGCGATCTGTATCCTCAATATTTTCTCCTCCGGAAGGCATTGATCTCTTCGGTAAAGTCCACATAACTGCGATAACGCTCGGGTAAAATAAGCCCGTCTTCCACGGCTTTTTTAACCATACAGCCCGGTTCGGCGACATGACGGCATCCGTTGAAACGGCATTCCCGGCGCCAGGCTTCGAAATCGGGAAAATAACGGTCCAGCGAATCCCCGGGGAAGTTGGAAAGGTCCAATTGCGTGAAACCCGGAGTGTCCGCGATGAAACCTTCCCCGCCAAGAGGCAGCAACTGTACCATGCGGGTGGTGTGCCTGCCCCTTTCAATCCTGGCCGACAATCGTCCTGTCGCCAAGTTCCAGGGACCAATCATGTTTAATAGAGCTGATTTCCCAACCCCGGAGGGCCCTGTTAAAACAGAGACACGGTTTTTTGCCCGCTGCAGCAATTTCCGTTTGCCCACTCTTTGCAATGCGCTGGTGGATATACAATCATAGCCCACTTTCCGGTAGAAGTCCATCCATCTCCCGGTCTGACCGGGTTTAACAAGATCCTGCTTGTTGAAAACCATGGTGACGGAAAGTCCCGCTTCCCCCGCGAGGAGCAGGAAGCGATCTATGAGCATATGACCGGGCGCAGGATCGGCTAAGGAAAATACAATGAATACATGGTCGACATTGGCGATATAGGGGCGCGTAAGCAGGATGCGCCTGGGCAGAATATCTTCGATCACACCCTCCGCATCATTTACCATCGACACATCCACGAAATCTCCGACATATACCTCATCATTCCGGTTCTTTAGCTTTCCCCTGGCCCTGCACCGTATATCATGCCCATCGATGGACACTTGATAAAATCCTCCGCAGGCTTTCATCACGCGCCCGTTAAATATCATACACCCGTTTCTCCTTTGCAAAGGTTAATGGCTGCTGACTGTCAAATTCACGGCGGTTCCGGGTGATACCAGCGTGCCTGCCGAAGGATCCTGATTCAAAATGATGCCTTCCGGATTGCTGCTGGAAAACTGGTATTTAATCTGCCCCAAAACCAATCCCAGCTCCCTTAAGGTATTTTCCGCTTCCTGCAGGGTCAATCCATATACATTGGGCATTTCCAATTGATTATTGTCAATAGGAACGCTAACGGACAGGATAATCCGGGTGTTTTGCGGGATCATCTGGGCGGCCGCGGGATTCTGCTCCAGCACAATTCCCGGCGCCACTTCATCGGTGGGGATCTGCACCAAAGACCCAATCTCCAGGCCCAATTCCTCCAGCTTCATGCGGGCGAGATTTTCCTCAAGCCCGGTTAGATCAGGCATGCGCACCATGCTGTTGCCCTTGCTCAAATCCACCTTGACGGGCTGGCTTTTGCGCATAAAAGAGCCGGCGGCCGGTTTCTGGTGTATTATGCAGTTTTCCGGGTATACATCGCTGTAAAGAAGTTGACCCAGTTGCACGTGTAAACCCTTATCCCGGGCGAGTCTTCTTGCCTCCTCCAGTGTTTTCCCTACAAGGTTGGGGACCTTCACGGATGGCGGAGGGTAAAAATACACCGCGAGAAAATATGCGAACATGAGTACGACCGCGATCCCGGCCGTAATCCAAAACCAGGCGGCGGCTTTATGGAGCCATAATTCCTTAGTCACTTCCATGGGGGACAGAATCTGGGTCGGCCCATCCTGGGCCGCATCCGGGACAGTTTCAAGGCTTCTCTGCACGGCTGCAATATCGCGCAACATTTCCCGGGCGGAATGGTACCTTTCATTCAAGTCTTTTTGCAGGGCTTTAAGCACCACATGCTCCAGTGCGGCGGGGATATTTTTTCTGAACTGGCCGGGAGGCGGGGGAGGATCCTGGATGTGCTTCAAAGCCAGGGCTATGGCCGTTTCCCCTGTGAAAGGCAAATGCCCGGTAAGCATTTCGTACATCACACAACCCAGCGAATAGAGATCGGACTGCTCTCCCACTTCGGCCCCTTTTGCCTGCTCCGGAGATATATACTGGGCCGATCCCAGCACGGATCCGGTCTGGGTCAGGCCTGCATCGCTAAGAGCCCGCGCTATGCCGAAATCCGTTACCTTGACCAGACTCTCGTCCGCCACCAAAATATTCTGACTCTTGATATCCCTGTGAATAATCTGGTGTTGATGCGCATGCAGCAAGGCTTCACAAATCTGCCTGCTGATCTGGACCGCCTGTGGGATGGGCAGCGGACCTTCCATCCGGATAATCTCCTTCAGGTTGCGGCCATAGATATGCTCCATTACGATAAAATCTACGCCATTATCCTTGCCTACATCATAAATATTGACTACATTGGGGTGTGACAAGCTGGCGGCGGCCTGGGCTTCACGGCGGAACCTTTCCACAAAATCGTGATCAGTGGCGTACTGAGGACGGAGTACTTTGATGGCCACATCGCGGTGCAGGAGAGAACACTCCCCCCTATATACCAAAGCCATGCCGCCCTCCCCAATTAATTTCACGATTCGATACCTGTTGCCCAGCAGGGTCCCCAGCAATCCCGCCACCTCATTTCAGTGAACAGCGAACAAATGATTGTTTATTGACATAGCTATTATTCTCCCAGCCCGGAGATAAATCCTGCAAATATGGCAAATAATCAAATCCGCGGAAACCTGTTTCCCTTATCCGGCGTCGAATCCATTTAAAGCAATTTGCGTTGTTATGACAATTTTACGTCTTGCCGCTAATATCGATGGCCTAATGGCAGCCATACCCTATATTTAGTGACAAGACCTTAAATTAAGGTAACAACGACAATTGCCTCATTTAAACCATCACCAGCATCACCGTGATATTATCCGGTCCGCCCTGCTTATTTGCAAGCTCAACCAGCTTTTCGGCCTTTTTCCCCAAAGAAGAGTCCGTATTTAAAATGTTCTCCATCTCCGCATGGGCGACAACCCCTGATAAACCGTCTGTGCAAAGCATGAATACATCTCCGGGGGCTGCCGGACCTTCCCCGGTTTCGATTTTCAGCTCCCGGTCCGTTCCCAGCGCCCTGGTAAGGACATTGCGTTGAGGGTGAAGCATCGCCTCGTTTTCGGTGATGCTCCCCTGGCGCATCAATTCCCCCACCACGGAATGATCCGAAGTAAGCTGAAGCAGCCTGCGCCCTTTGAAAACATATATGCGGCTGTCGCCCACATGCCAAAGATGATATGACCCATTCTTTAAAACCATGAGGGATAAAGTTGTCCCCATGCCGTTGAACTGGGTATCGCTCCGCGCCAAACGGAGGATTTCATGGTTGGTCCTGATGAGCAGATCCTTGATCTCATCGTCGGTCATATCCGGCCTATAACCGAGAAGGATTTGATCCACAGCCGTGGAGGAAGCGATCTCGCCTGCCTGATGGCCGCCCATTCCGTCGGCGACAACGAAAATATTATCTTTGCTCCCGCAACTGTCTTCATTGCGAGTCCTCATTTTGCCAGGATCCGTAACAGCAGCCACTTTCATCCAATCACCCCCACGACAATCTCTGAATCTCCAATTTTAATGCGATCTCCCTTTAGTAAAAACCTTTTTTTTATTTTTTTCCCATTGACGAATGTCCCGTTGGTGCTGCCCTTATCTTCTATGAATAATCTGCCCTTTTCCCAGCCGAGAAAAGCATGGAAGCGGGAGATATTGGAATCGCGCAAAAACACCTTACAGTCTGTTTTTCTGCCTATAAATCCCCCGTTCGCGCCTATCTCAAATGATTTACCTGCATCGGGCCCCGACATTGCCTTAAGAGCAGCATGCGGAGCGGCTTTAGCATCTGCGGCAAGCGGCTTTAACTTGAACACCTTGGTTTTTTCAAGTTCATTCCCGGAGGATTTAAAGCCCGGCCATTTGATTATAAAAGGCATTGATACATTTCTCATCCCATTCATTCTGATCTTTGCGCCAGTTGTCCGCACGCCGCTTCTATTTCGGCGCCCTTCTCCACCCGGATGAATACGTCCAGCCCGAGATCGTTCAACATCCGAAAAAATCTATCCACCCGCTTTCCGGAAGGGCGTTTCCACGGGCAATCCTCTACCGGATTGAAAGGGATCAGATTCAGATGGCAAAGGATCCCCCGGCAATACGCGGCCAGAGCCTTTGCTTCGGCCTGACGGTCGTTGACTCCATCGAGCAGCACATATTCGAAAGTGATCCGGCGCCCGGTTTTTTTATTATAATACAGGCATGCCTTTTTTAAATCGCCCAGCGGGTATTTCCGGTTGACCGGCATCAACTCGCTGCGCAGGCCATCGTCCGGGGCATGGAGCGAAACCGCCAGCCCGCATGGAACATCGTCATCCGCCAGGCGGTATATGGCCGGCACAATCCCGGCCGTTGATAAAGTAAGATGGCGCCAGCCGATTCCAAATGCATTGGGATCGTTCAGAAGATACAAAGCCTTTAACACGGCCTCATAGTTGAGGAGCGGCTCCCCCTGGCCCATCGCCACACAATTTGTCACCCTCCGGCCTGAATCCTTCTGAACCGCCCAGACCTGACCGGTGATCTCCCCCGCGCTGAGCCCCCGCCGAAAACCGCCGCGGCCTGTGGCGCAAAAAATGCAACCCAGCGCACAGCCCGCCTGGGATGAAAAACAAGCCGTACGCCGGTCCCCTTCATGGACCAACACGGTCTCCGCCCGTTGGCCGTCATCAAAAACCCATAGATATTTGGCGGTCCGATCCGCAGCCACCCGCTTTTCCGCCAGGACCGGAACCCCGATGCGCAAAAGATCCGCCAGCGCCAACCGCAAATTCACCGGCAATGTCGTCATTCCGGCGAAGTCCGGGATTCCCTGCTGATAAAAAGCCTGAAAAATTTGAATGCACCTGTAAGAAGGCTGGCGAATACGACCCGTCAACACCGAAAGAAGTTCTTGATACGAATAATCCAACAAATTACTGAGCGGCATAAATCCACCTTTGATCCGCCGTCCCCCTGACTCCGGTAAAACGGCCTCATCGATCATATCCTCATTAAAACCATAATAATACAAACCATGACAATGCATGCAAACCATGATAAACAAACACGCGGGCCGATTTCGCAATCGGCCCTTTTATTTTAATACAATGTATGACAAATTACAACTATTCCAACCTTAATTCCACTCGCAGTTTGTCCGCGATCTTGGCGATAAAGAAGGAGGTGGTGAGAAACTTCTCTCCCTGATCCTTCTGGGAAAAAGCGAAAAATTCTTCCAGATACTTTTTATTCCCCCTCTGCCACCCCAGTTCGATGGTGTGGCGTATCGCGGATTCCACCCCGCTGCATGAGGTTTGATATTTTTCAGCCAGTTGAGGATAGAGGTTCTTGGTGATATTGCCGATCAACTCAATATTCCTGACGGCCATTACGATCGCTTCACGCAGATATGCATAGCCGCGTAAATGAACCGGTATACCCATATCATGCAAAAGTTTGGTGACCTTCATTTCCAAAAAATGCTCGGATTCCTGGCCGGCAGTGCCGCTCTCAGGAAGCGTTTCCTCCTTCATCATGGTTGTTTGGACCTGAATGCCCGTGGGCTCGCAAAACTGCCTGATTCTGGAGAAAAGAATATTCACATCAAAGGGTTTGACCACGTAATAGTCCGCGCCCATTTCGAGCAGCCTTTTGATCATGGCTTCTTGCTCGAACGCGGTTAAAATGATGACTTTGGGCTTTTTAGGAAGCCTTAACGACTGCAGCCGCTCCATCACACCGATACCGTCCAGATAAGGCATGGTGATATCCAGTATTAAAACATCCGGAGCAAATTCTTCCAACAATTCCAGCGCCTTCAAGCCGTCGTATGCGATTCCCACCAACTGTAAATCAGGCTGCAAAGAGATGTGTTCAGCAAGAACCTTGCATAGATCCCTGTTGTTATCGGCCAGAACGAGTTTGATGGTTTTTTCCAACATGCATCTCCCACCTCAATTTTTTAAGGCATTTATATGAGCAATTTGCTTATATAAAATTCCTCCAATATTATATGCATCGTCAAATTTAATTCAACAAATAACGGTAATTTTCCTGTCGGATGCGGATTAAACCGGTGATAGAACTTGTGAATCAAAGCGCATATATAACTGACACTTAAAATTGGGCGCCGGACCGTCTCCGTTTGGACCAGACCGCTTTATTGACGGACATGAGCACGATATTCTTCCAAGCCTTCTGCCTTGCGCTGGGTCTCGACCTTCTCAAAATGCCCATTTTCCTGAATCCGCATTTCTCATAACACCTGATGGCGCGAAGGTTGAAATCGTAAACCCTCAGGTAGATATGTTCCAGCCCCATCTCCCGGAAGGCTTTTTCCAGCAGGATGTCCACCGCCGTAGTGCCGTATCCCATATTCCAGTATTCTTTCTCTCCGATCCGGATGCGTATCTCCGCTTCTTTGGCCGGCCATTTGATGTGCACCATCTCCATGTCGCCGATGGATATTCCGCCAGCCTCTATAATGAATTTCTGTATGCCCGGATGCCTTCTTTCCGCCCAAAACAAATGCTCCGCTTCGGAAAGATCCCGCGGATAATCCCCGTCCATATACTTGTCCAACTCCGGATCCCGGTTCCACCGGATCACTTTGGGCAGATCCTCTTTTACCATCTTTCTCAACAACACCCCATGCGGCTTCCCGGCGGCATCCATTGCTGCAACCCCTTTCCACAGTCGGGGATTCTTGAACCTTCAACCTGTAATCCGCATATCGCTAATTTATTTCCTGGAATTTTTTTTCGTGTTAAAATGAAAAAATCCCTTTCGGGAAGTTCAGGCAAAAAAATTACATAAAAATTATTAAGCTTTTATCCGGTTTTGTTTATTGATCGCCGATCATTTTCAATGAATGCTCAATCGCTGTTCTCCGGCAAGACTTCCCGGAAGAGCCTCAGCCAGTTTTCTCCCAGGATCAGCCGCTGCTGTCTGGCGGTCAGTCCCGAGCCGGCTACCGCCCGCCTTAGCTCCCCCCAATCCTTCGCGCTGCATAAGTCCCGGGGCGTCTTCTCCATGCCGTCGAAATCGCTCCCCAGGCCCACGTGATTTTCCCCTATCAGGTCATGCATATAAAGCAAGTGCGAAAGTACACGCCCGGCCGAAACCTCTTCTCCGCCCAGGAACGAGGGATAGAAGTTCACTCCCACCACCCCGCCGGTTTCCGCAACGGCTTTCAACTGGGCATCCGTCAGGTTTCGCGGATGCCGGCAAAGTGATGCAGCATTGGCATGTGAGGCGGCCACCGGTGCCCGGCTTAAAAAAATCACATCCCAGAAGCAGCTTTCGTTCAAATGCGAAACATCCACAACGACGCCAAGAAGATTGGCCTGTTGAATGACTTCCCTCCCCGCCCCGGTCAGGCGGCTTTGCTGGGCGCTTTCATGCGCTCCATCCGCAAATTCGTTGCGATCATTCCAGGTCAGGGAAAGCATCCGTACTCCCAGTTTGAAATAAACCTGCAGCAACATGGGATCTCCACCCAATCCCTCGGCGCCTTCCAGCGCCAGGATCAATCCCACTCCCTTTCTGGGCGCCAGGTCCCGCCGACTTAAAACCGGATATACCCTGGGATAATATGAACCGATGATCTCCCAGTATCCGGCTATCATCTGAAGGGTTTTATGTACGGCCATGGCCGGTTTAAAAATCCTGTCCACGCATACCGCCAATACCTGATAGCTGACTTCGGATTCTTCCAGCATCGGCAAAGTCAACTGCGCACCCTCCCGCTGTTGGAACTTTTCCGGCGCATGGATGCAGAAAGCCAGCGTATCGGCGTGTGCATCAAAAATACCCCGGGACAGGCGCCCGTCTTGGCTCATAAAGCCTCCATCCGGCAAGAAAACCGGTCTTAAAAGCGTTGTGAGAAACTTGCCCTTGCCCTGCGAAAGAGAGGGTAACCCAGAACCTTCGAAGCCTCGCTATGTCCCCCTTTATTCCGCTTTTCAAACCGCATTTACCTAGGCTCTATAATCAGCTTGATGGCCGTTCTTTCCTCCCCGTCTATCTGGATGTCCGTAAATGCGGGTATGCATATCAAATCCAAGCCGCTGGGGGCGACAAAACCCCTTGCGATAGCCACGGCCTTTACCGCCTGGTTAAGAGCGCCCGCACCGATTGCCTGTACTTCCGCGCCGCCTTTTTCCCTGATAACTCCGGCTAATGCTCCGGCTACTGAGTTGGGGTTCGATTTGGCCGATACTTTCAATACCTCCATTGTTTTCCTCCTTTGCTGTACCGAAGTGGCGATAAGTTTACCGGCAACAATACGATGTATGGGAGTTTTTTCCTCATGATCTATATTTTACCTGTCGGGCGGAAATCCTCTTTTAACGGGGGAATTTTCTAATTATTCCTTATAGTGCAGTATATCCGCTTTAGTTCCAAAGTATTACCTGTTTCATCGTGGATCCGGGCGAACAATCCGGAAAAAACCGCATCCCCCTTGGCGATCTGAAAATGCACCGGCAGTTGGCGCAGGAATTTATCGATCACCAGTTCCTTTTCCACGCCCAAAACGGAGTCGATGGGCCCGGTCATGCCTACATCCGTTATGTATCCCATGCCGCGGGGAAAAATTCTCTCATCCGCCGTCTGAACATGGGTATGCGTACCGGCCAGAAGTGAGATGCGGCCGTCCAAGTACCAGCCGAGAGCGATTTTCTCCGATGAAGCCTCGGCGTGAAAATCCACAATAATCAAGTTCGTCTCTTCCCTGATTGAGGAAAGCAAAGCGTCGGCCGTCCGGAAAGGGCATTCTATATTGGTCATATAAGTCCGTCCTTGCAGGTTTATCACGGCCGCCTTTTTATCCCGATATTTTATAAAATAATACCCCTTGCCGGGGTTCTCCGGTGGGAAATTGGCGGGGCGGATAAGCGGCATTTCCATTTTAAACAGGTCAAAAACCTCTTTGTTAGCCCAAGTGTGGTTTCCCATCGTAAGGAGATCAATTCCTTGCGCCAGCAATTCTTCAACCACTTCCCGGGTGACGCCGAAACCCCCCGCGGCATTTTCCGCATTGGCGATCACCAAATCCATCCCCAATTTTCGCTGGAGTTCGGGGAGAAGATCCCTGACCGCCCTCCGCCCGGGTTTCCCTACAATGTCTCCGATAAAGAGCAGCTTCAAATAGCCTCCTTGAATCATACCGTATTTTATTTCGTGACACCGAACGAGGCAAGAAAATCAGCGCGCTTTCTTGCCCCGTTTGTCAGGTTATGCCAAATCGGACTTGGTATCACAAGACGGTCAAGTCCTGTAAACGAATACCCGCCCCTCTTCGCGAAAACCGATGAGGTTGCGGTCGGATTTGATCTCCCTCAGATCGTCCAATAACAACTCGATAAGTTCTTCAGGCCAGCTTTCTTCGCTGCCGCCCCCTTCTGCGGAGGGCTGCTCCTGGCACAACTTGCTCTGGTAATGGTCCTGCAAAAACTGGATCAGATAAGAAATCTCCGAAAGAGTAATGGAGGCTACATCTCTTTTGACCTCCAGCAGGGTCAAGCTGTTTTCTCCGGTAAAATTTATCTCGGTCAGTTCAGGGCGGGCGTGCGTCAACTGCCAAAAGGACTCCCACCCCTCTTTTAGCTGATGTTCCAATTCCTGCGCTCCCCGCTGAGTGAGTCTGGCGTTGATGATGAAAACGAAATGCAGAGAATGCTCCTCGGGGTGCAAAGATACGGTTGCGATTTGAGGGTACCGCATCAACAAAGATACAATCAGGTTCATACTCTGAGTATAAGGCTCGCGTTCCTGCCATGAAATTCCCGCCATGATCTCCCCCCTCATCCCTGCATAACGGCTTATCACATATCATGCAGCCGTTATACATCTCTTGGCGCTTACCCTCTTTGCACAGGCGATAATTACCGGCCCGGGCTTACATAAATATTACGCGCCGATAATGATATCCTGTATGAGAATTTGCGTTGTAACTATATTTTTACGTCTTGCCACTAAAAGCGTTGTGAAAAGCCAAGCTTATTAAGCAACAGTTTAAACTCCAAGAAAAGAAAGCCTAAAGCTAATTGGAATAATTGAGGTAGTTATTTTCTCTGCTCC
>JBLNCG010000029.1:0-68766 GCA_050260475.1 Bacillota bacterium | reverse complement strand
TCAGCCATCAATGAGGTATGGGGGCAGGAGAAGAAAGAAGAAGCCGCTGAGGGAAAGAAGTAAGCCTTCCGGGATCCGCTTTTTCGCAAGGTTTCCCCCGGTGAACGGAGGAAACCTTGCGCTTTTGCAAAGACGATAAAATGGCGAAATGAGGGAGAGTTGATGAGGGTTACATTTAAGGCTATAATTAAACTGTTCTTTGTCGGTTCGATTATCGTTGCTTTTATTACGGGCGGCTTGATCGTAAACGGCGCTGCGAAACCTTACGCAGTAAATCTGACGCAGAAATATAAGGGGCAAAAAATCGTAGTGTGGCAGGGTTTGGAAGAAACCGACGTGATGTTTACCGTTTCCAACCGCAAGCTTATGGCTAAAAACCGCAAGACCTTTGAAGAAGCCACCGGCGTTAAAATTGAAGTCGTCAAACTCCAGGGTGAAACGGCAGACCAGAGGAAAAAGACCATCGCCGCCATTCTGGCGGGCAACGGCCCGGATATCTTTTTCTTCGGTATCGGCGACAAGATTCCCTATATCCAGAAAAAACTTATAATACCGATAAGTAAATACATCAACTTCAGTGACAAGGATTTTATGGCGGCCTCGGATCTTTCCCCGGTGACTCATAAGTTCATGACCTGGGGGAAAAAGGTCTATGGGATTCACGGCCCCGAATTCTCGGATCGCTTGTATTACAACAAGGAGTTGTTTGAGATAAACGGCCTGGAAGATCCTCTGAAGCTTTACAAGGCCGGCAAGTGGAACTGGGACAAATTTCTGGAACTGGCCAAAAAACTTACCCAGGACACGGACGGGAACGGCAAGGTCGATCAGTACGGTTATCAGTCTTGGCTTTCCCCCCAGTGGTTTTTAACCAATAATGTGCGCTGGGTGAAGTATGTCGGTAAAAAAGCCGTATTTAACGGAGAAACGGAAAACGTTTATTATACGCTGCAGTTTATCTACGATATAGTGTTCAAACATAAGATCTCTCCGAGGGTGTGGTGGGAACCCAGCCCGCAGGCGCAGTTTTATAAGGGAAAGGTAGCCATGGATTATTGGGGATACTGGGAAATGGCCGAGATGAAAAAGCAAATGGGCAACAAGCTTGGCATCGTACCTTTCCCCGCGGGCCCTTATCTGAAAAATAAAAAATCCGCGGACAGATACCAACTGAATGTGATGGGGATTTCCGCCTGCTGCAAGAATCCCGCTTTGGCCGCTCTTTTCATCAAATGGCTGAGAGTCCCCTCTCCGGCGGAAAAGGCGCAATTCGAGAAGGAAATGATCGAACTATACGGCAGCAAAGAAATATGGGATCTTATCCAGGAGATGAACAGGAATGCCGAAGTGCTGGACTGTGATGCTTATGGCAGGCTGGCCGATATTGTAGGCACCATCACCTACATTGAAAACCAGACTCCCGCTCAGGCCGTGCAGGCCATCAAGAAAGTCGCCCAGTCCGCCATCGATGAAGTTGTGGGCCAAGAAATGAAAGAAGAGTTAAAAGGATAAAAAGCGGTGAATTAAAAAAAGGGCGCTGGTTTTTACGGCGCCCTTTTTATGATATGGGACTAAAATTGATAATGATCGACGATGCCGCGGTAGATATAATAAGCCTCGCGCCAGTTGTAATTGGAGTCTCTCAGCCTTGCCTCCTCATAGCGGTTGGAAATAAAAGAGGCTTCAGTTAAAACCGCAGGCATCTTCGTTAAGCGAAGGACGGCGAAATTAGCGGGTTTGGCTCCTCCATCAGGCAGGCGGGTGGCTGTAAGCAGCCTTTTTTGTATTTTTTCGGCCAGGGCCTTGCTGGTGGTGTTTTTATATGTATAATAATAAGTTTCCGTCCAGTTGGCTCTTGGATTTACGTCAGTGGAGTTGTGATGGATTGAAACAAAACGGTTGACCTGTTTATTGTTGGCAAGATTCGCCCGCCCGGCTAGGGTTACGTAAGTATCAGTGGAGCGGGTCATAAAGACCGTAGCGCCTCCATATTGCTGCATGATATTCCTTAAAAATAAGCCGACGCGGAGGTTTACGTCTTTTTCCTTCAAACCGGTGGGGCCGAGTGCGCCGGGATCCAAGCCGCCGTGGCCGGGATCGATCATAAACGTTTTGCCCGTGAGGGGGCCCGCCAAAGAAACAGACGGGATCATAAGGCACAATGCTGCGATAACCAGGACGCTCGTGATTTTTTTCATTTTTTTCCTCCTGTTTTGGTGGTAAGCATGTATCGGCTGTATTGCGGAACAGTACTATAATTCTCGCGGTTTCCCGCACTCCTTATTCAGAAGCTGAGCATCACCCCCCCTGAAAGATGCGAGTAATCGGAGTTTTTCAGATGGTAATAATGATAAGCGGTTTCTAATCGCGTATTTTCTGAAATATGCCTTGTTACTTTTACGGTGATTTGTGTTTGAGGCGCTTGAGAATATTGTTCATTTTCCAAAGCGAATTCCTTATTCAGGAAGGCGATCCCTACATATTCTCCAGTCAAAATACTGCTTTTACCTATGCGGCACTGATAAAGCAAATCAAGCCCCGATGTATTATGATAGAACTTCACTTTCGCGTCCGGCGCTGAGAAGGCCGCGCTGGAAAATGTCGGCGTGAATCCTTTCTCGAGGTAACCGGCGGTGATCGCAAAGTATGCCCGATCGTTCTGAAACGGGACGATTTCAAGGATAATCCCCGTGTGCCAGCGGAATTCCGTGCCGGTGAAAGATACCGACGGACGATAGAGAGCTGCTTCCGCGCTTAATTCGCATTTTCCAATCCTGAACTGCATATCAAGGCTTCCGGCTTGTTCTCCGCTTAAACCGCCGGCAAGTATATTGCCGCCCAACAATATGCCGGAAAAAGGCTTTGCAAAGCGGAAAGCGTAATAATCGTCATCTTGTATGGCATAGGGGGTTCCATAATAATATTCCGTGCTGAGACGGGCGAAAATTCCTGTAAAAGACGCGTTTTTTATGGCGGAATTCACCACCATGCAATCCAGAGCGGATAATGCATTATCTGCGATCAGACCAAACGGCCCCAGGGAAAAATATTGCCGCCCGGCTGACAGCAGGAAACGGGGATGGCAATAGCGAAAATATGCCTGATCTATATTGGGAATCCCGGATGTACCGGGCATGCCGATATTGCCGTCGCTGGGCAATCCGGAACCCCAGTATCCCGCGCTATGCGCAGAAGCATAGAACTCCAGCGCCGGGGCTGCAAGCAGGGACAATTCCAAACCAAGCTGTTGGCTGATACCGAGTCCGGAGTGTTTTGGAAAAACCTGGGGATTATCGGCGCTGTATCCCGGCAGTTTCCCATAATACGAATCCCCGGTGATATCAAAAGAACCATGGAGATTAATCCGGTTCATTTCGGTTTCAAGCCGGTTTAACCGTTGATTATCAGTTAACCGCGCCGCGGCTGCAGCCGGGGCGCCTGCGGCGTTGCAGCAATAAAACCCGAATGCCAGTATAAAAAATGCCAGTGCCTTCATATGCTGATGATCCTTTCCGCAAATAAGGTCAATCAAAGATTTTTAATATTCAATTCATAAAAACTCAGTAAATATTTTGGATGCATATTTCGTGCCTGGTAAGATAAATCCTGTTAGAAAAACAAGGGATTGCCTGGAAAAGCATATGAAGAGGCGTAAGGAATATAAATGTTTTTTATGGAAAGGCGGGGCATTATGAAGGAGGTCAGTATTTACACGGATGGAGCCTGCAAGGGAAATCCCGGCCCGGGAGGATGGGGGGCAATCCTTATTTATGGAGGAATGGAAAAAGAACTGCAAGGGTATGAGGAATCGACCACTAATAACCGCATGGAACTCACAGCGGCAATTAATGGGTTGTCGGCGCTCAACAGACCTTGCCGGGTTAAAATATACAGCGACAGCGCTTACCTGGTGAACGCCTTTCAAAAAGGATGGATCGACAAATGGATGAGGAATAATTGGCTTGCCGCCGGCGGCCAGCCGGTGGAAAACCGGGATTTATGGGAAATTTTGCTTTCATTGACTCGGAAAAATGAAGTGAAATGGATTAAGGTTTCGGGGCATAGCGGTGATAAATATAACGCTAGGTGTGATGCTCTGGCGACCGGGGCTATTAAAATGCGCTTAAACCGGGGGAGGATTGATAGATGAGCTTATTTGAAGCAATAATGCTGGTATGTTTTGGCGCGGCCTGGCCTTTTTCCATTTATAAATCATATAAGTCCGGCTCTACGGGGGGCAAAAGTTTACTGTTCCTATATATTGTGTTGATCGGCTATTTATCCGGCATTTGCCATAAGCTGCTTTATGCCTGTGATGCGGTGGTTTATCTATATATTCTGAACGGTTTGATGGTGCTTGCGGATATCATGCTTTTTTACCGCAACAGGCGGTTTTCTGCGACGGCATAAAAATTGAATCGGGTTTTAAATACGGTATTGCTCCAGAGCTATTTTTTTATCTGCGCTTATTCCGAATGAAGAAAGATCCCCCCCGGCTTTTTTTACAAGGATATCGGTGAGTTGACCGTCGGATGCGTCGCTGTAGCGGGCAACAATTTTAGCTAGCCATTCTATGGCGGTGTCCGAGAGAATTCCTTGCCCGAGAGCTGCGGGACCTTGGACATTTACGCATTGCAAAAGGCAGGCCTGCTCCGGCTGTATGGAAAAATAACGGATCAGTTCCTTGTTTTCCGCTTCGTTGCGCCCTACGATGGCTTTAAAACCATGGCTGAACCGGAAATGTCTTCCCAGGGAACAAAGGAGCATGGCGTCCAGATTGAGATGCCCCACATGCCGGAGGTAGTCTTTGATTTTTGCCCCGTACACTTCTTCGGTCAGCAGGCAGCCGCCTGCCGGAGATGCGTACTCCAGACCGTATTTTTCAGCCAGTTCCATCTGTGTCCGTCGGTTTCGTCCTTTAATCGCCGGGCAATGATCCAGGGAGATCCAGCCTTTGATCTCCGGGATGGTTTTTTGTAGAAGTTTGGCGGAGAGCGGGCGCACAACCAATCCTTGCAAACCCGCCGCACGATCTATGATCTCAAAGGCCCCCGTAAACTGCGATTTCGGCCGCTGGCCCAAAACCTCCCCGGTGATGATGAAAGACGCATTCATGGAGACAAGCATTTCCCCGGCTTTCTTAAGGAAAAACAGATGACAGTCTAAGCACGGATTGAATGACCGGCCGTAACCGAAGCAGGGATTTTCCAGCATGTTCAGGTAGTCCCGGCCTAAATGCACGACATGCAGCCGGGCGCTTGTTTGATCGATGAGCTTTTTAATCCTGTTTATTTTTTTTTCTTGAACTTCAACCGGAAGAAAAGGCTGATGGAAATACAGTCCTTCCACCTCTATGCCGCTTTCCTGCATCAGCCTGATGGCAAGAAGGCTGTCCAAACCTCCTGAAAACAATGCCAATGCTTTCACGTAAAAATTCCTTTCGTTTATAGGGCAATTTGCGTTGTTATGATAATTCTTGCCGCTAAATATCGATAGCCTAATGCTAGTCATACACTATATTTAGTGGCAAGACCTTGAATTAAGGTAACAACGCAATTGCTTCTTATAAAAATATGCTACGATTCCATCGGCTGAGGAACCGTCATATTTATCATACCATAAAAGTCTGAAAAAAATAAGACTCCGGCGTGGCCGGTTTTCGCGATATGCATTAAAGAAGAAAAGCGACCGGATGCTTACGCGAACAATTATTGCCGCAATCGCCGTTATTGTTCCCCGGCCGGACCGATATTCATAGAATATACCAATGTAATGTCTTGTATAGGACTTAGATAAAAAGACTTTATCGGCTTACGGCGCCTGGCGTGAATAAGGACTCAGCCAAGGGGGGAAGATTGTGCTGGAAATATTAAGCCGGTCTGAAATGCAGAACTTGCTTGATGCATGGGGATTCCGGGCCGTCAAGGTGGAGCATGTCTCCGATGTTTACAAAGTATATGCCGAAAATGGGATTTACTGCCTGAAATGCCCGGAAAAGGCAGACAGCCTTCGCTTTTTCACGCCGCGTCTTATGACGCATTTGGAGAACATGGGATTTATGGAATGCCCCCGGCTTTTTCACACGCTGGATGGGCGGGCTTATGTCCTCAAAGGGGATCATCCGTATTATGTGACAAATTGGGTTAACGGTAAAAAACCCGGTCTAAAGCACCGTACGGATTTGAAGAAAATCGGCGCCACTCTTGCCAAATTTCATTTGGCTGCCAGGCATATCCCGACTTACCCGGAAGACGGCAAGTTTTTTAAATACGGAAAAATGATTGGACATATCGATGCGGGGGTAAAAAAAATGGATGAGTGGGTCAATAAGCCTATTCTTACTGATAGCGCGCATTTCAGTTCTTTCCGAACCTACTATCCCGCCGTCCGGCATTTGATGGTGAAGGCAAAGGAGATACTTGAAAAATCCGCTTATGACATGCTGTCCATCCAGGCGAACCGCCGGAGGGAGATCGCGCACGGGGACGCGGCGGCTCGCAACTTCCTCATCGACAGGCATCAGCCGGCCATACTTATTGATTTTGATTCCTGCAGCTATGATTTGCAGTTGGCGGATCTTGCCCAGTTGCTCAGACGCGTAAATAAAAAAAGCGGATTTAAGATTGAGCCGGTAAAAAGTATATTGAATGCTTATCGGAACGTAAATCCATTATCCCGCGAAGAACTGGGGGTTTTATACGGATACCTTTTTTATCCGCGTAAATTCTACTTGATGGCGCGGAGATATTTCCGCAATACAGCCGGATATTCCCTCTCTTATTTTGCCAGGGAAATAAAAAGGGAGAGCCGTGGATTGTATAAGATGGAACCTTTTTTAGAAAGTTTTCGCATGGAATATTTATAAATTAGGCATTGATTGAGATGCGATAGTCGTATTACAAGGCAATTGCGTTGTTGCTTTTCTATAGGTCTTGCCACTAAATGTAGTGTGCGGCTACCTTTAAGCTATGGATATTTAGTGGCAGACGTAAAATTATCATAACAATGCAAATTGCTCTATATAAAAAGCGTAAGAGCCGTATGTTCCAGATCATCCAACAAAACATCCACATTGGCGATGCGAAGGTATTCATAATCGATCAATTCCTCCCGGGTGATATGCAATATCTTCATTGAAGCTTCACAGGCAAAAAACTTGATTTGCCGCTCCATGGCCAGATGAACCAGTTTTTCGGGAGTGAAGGCCTCTTTTGCCTTGATCATCTGGCGCATCATAATCCTCCCGGCGCCGCCGAAATTAAGCCGGGATGGGCTGAGGCGGGAGGGACCCACCGGCATCAGCAGATTCAAGAATTTTTCACGCCAGGTTTTCCCCTTTGTCTTCCTGCGTTTTCTTAAAACGCTCAGGCCCCAGAAGGTGAAAAAAATCTCCACATCCAAGTTCTTGGCTGAAGCTCCGTCGGCGATGGTGAAAGCGGCCATCACTTTATCCAGATCCCCGGAAAATAAAACGATCTTTACCTTGGATTCCATCATGCCTCCGTTTTACGAAAATCGCGGATCCTTATAATTATCATGCGCAATTTTTTCTGGAATAACCGCCGGAAAGGAAGGATATAAAGGATACGCTCACAGCTCGAAATAATCTTCCGGTTAAGGTATAATAAAGGTGCCGGATTACATTCGGACTTAATGGAGGGCCGATGTTAAAGGGGATACCACAGGAAATCCTGGAGATATGCCGTATTTTATCCGACCGGGGATATCAAGCGTACCTCATCGGCGGGGCTGTCAGGGATTTGTTGCGCGGCTGTAAACCGCTGGACTGGGATATAGTCACCGATTGTCTGCCTGATCAAGCACAGAGCATTTTTCCTGATGCCTTCCCCAGCGGTATAAGGTATGGGACGGTTTCCGTAAAGTTGGGAGCCATGACTGCAGAGGTCACCACGATGAGAAAGGACGGGAGATACACCGACGGGCGCCGGCCGGATCAGGTCATATACTCCGGGGATATCCATGCGGATTTAAGCCGCAGGGATTTCACCATAAATGCCATGGCCTACCATCCGGGGCGCGACGAATTAGTTGATCCGTTCGGCGGCAGGATTGACTTGAGAAGAAGGATCCTTCGCACGGTGGGCGATCCCCGGTCCCGCTTTGCAGAAGATGCTTTGAGGATGCTGCGTTTGTTCCGCTTTATCTCCGTTTTGGGATTCAAATCTTGCCGGAAGACACTGGCAGCAGTCAACCCGTTATGGTTGAAAAACGTGAGCAGGGAAAGGGTGCGGGAAGAATTATCCCGGCTGCTGACAGGCGAAAATGTTAAGCGGGGGCTTTCCGATCTGGCAGGCAGCGGTCTTTTGACGGAAATCATACCCGAATTTACTGCGCTGGCTGAACCAGGGAAGCGATTAATCCAGTCTGGGCTGTGGAAACATCATTTGATCTGCGCCGATTCCGTTCAGCCTGTATTGCATCTTCGACTGGCAGCCTTTTTACACGATCTGGGAAAGCCATATTGCAGGTTTGAAGATGAAAAAGGCCTGCATTTTTACGGGCATGACAGCCTGGG
This sequence comes from Bacillota bacterium, assembly GCA_050260475.1. Classification (GTDB taxonomy): domain Bacteria; phylum Bacillota; class UBA4882; order JBLNCG01; family JBLNCG01; genus JBLNCG01. The sequence continues at coordinate 60,230 of JBLNCG010000029.1, read as the reverse complement.
AAGTAAGATCGCGGAGGGAATCTTAAAACGGCTGCGATACAGCGGCGCGATCACGGAGAAAGTGACCCGGCTGGTCCGCCATCATATGTTCGCGGCGGGCCCCGGGCTGTCTGATGGGGCGCTGCGCAGGCTGGCGGATCGCACGGGGGAGGATCTCCTTTTCGACTTGCTGGAATTGCGCCGGGCTGATATTATCGCCGGCGGACGGCGGGAATGGGCCGCCTACCGGATGTGGGAAGAACTGGTGGAAAGAGTGGAGAGCCTTGTTTCCGGGGAAAGGGCCTTCACCAGAAGCGATTTGGCCCTTGACGGGAACGATATCATGCGGATCCTTAAAATTCCGCCCGGCCCGAGGGTCGGAGAGATCATCGACGCCTTATGGGAACGTGTAACTGATAATCCGGACTTAAACACAAGGGAAAGCCTGCAGACCGTATTGGAACGGGAATTCATTCCGTAAACGATATTGTATAAAAACCGGTGATTAAAGATATTTAACCGTCTGGCGCTCAATTTTAAGTGTCAGTTGTTATGCGCTTATAATTTTCAATAAAAATAAGCGTTATTTAATTGGCCGGCAGTGGTTGAGCGCCAGAATAAATTTAATCGCCGGCCCAATAATAAGAAGGTGAAAAAAATATGCCTTTATCTTCTACTGCTGGCATGCGCGGCCGCGCCGCACAGTTGCGATGCCGTAACCGCCGCGTATAACCGGCTTTTTTACCGCATTGAAGAATTGTATCCCGCCAAAGGATTCGGATTCGATCGCCAGGCCAAGAATCAAGCAATGCGGGAAAAGGTTTATTGTATTTCTGCATCGGATATGGAAAAGGAAAGCATGGTGCATCTGAGGCGCATGGCCGCCGAACATTTTTTGGCGGTAGCGTATACCCCACAGTGCTTTATAGGCAAAAAACGGGCGGAGTCTTTTCTATTGCGAACAAGCCGGAAAGCGGCGGCAATCCCCGCGGCTTTAGTAGTGGATTGTTCGCAGGCGGATTTCCTGCGCCGTTTTGGGGCGGGTTTCACCACCATCGCCGTCTTAAGGCGCGCGGGCGTAAAAAGGATGGTCGTCTTCGACGGGGCGCATCATCTGACGGGCCTGGCTCTTATGCCGGACTTAATCCTTTTGCCGGTGATGGATGTGGGAAGCGAGCGTTACATCTGCCATGGATTTGTCAGGGACGCGGTTCCGCTTCGTTATATTTTGCATATCATAAGGCGAAACCGTCTTCCCATATCCTGCGTGATTTCTCCGCGCTTCGCCACTTGCGCCAAAACCCCCGGCGCTTTAAGGGACATCATTATCCGGATGATCCGCGAATGTCCCGCTGCTATACCGGGCGTAAGAAAAGAACCGCTTCCAGCCGCGGAGATAATCGTGAACCCCCGTTATCAGGCCGCATTTTTGCCGGGCGGGGATGTACTCCTTCATATCAAAAAAGGCGGCTGGTTCCCCATCAAGGGAAATCTGCGCTTACGGCGAATTTATGCAGGAGGTGTGCCGCCCGGAAAAATAGGGGGGGGAAAAATAGCGCAGTTGACGGTAATTGACCGTCCTCACTGCGTTTACGATCTGCTTTGGATGGCTTTCCGCGCGGGATTCGGTATTTATCCCGGGCAGGGGCGGGATGCGGAAAGATAATTGCAGGGAATTTCACAATTCCATATAAGCATGAAATTTCCGCATTTTTAGTGCGGACCGAAGTAGGAAACACCGCTTAAGAATAGAATATGATTTATTGGACCAATTTGCGTTGTTATGATAATTTTACGTCTTGCCACTAAATATCGATGGCTTAAAGCCATACACTATATTTAGCGGCAAGACCTCGAATTATGGTAATAACACGATTGCCTCTATAAAAATCGATTAAATACAAAGGATGCTGCAGGGGATGCGGATTAAAGAGTTGTATCAAAAGGGGAAGCCGGTTTTGTCCTTCGAGATCTTTCCTCCCAAGCCGGATTATCCTCTGGATACCGTATACAGGACCATTGAAGGCCTGATCGATCTGAAACCGGATTTCATAAGCGTCACGTATGGCGCAGGGGGATCCAATCGGGTGCGGACCATGGAGATCGCTTCCACTATAAAGAAAAAGTACCAAAAGGAAAGCTTGGCGCATTTAACCTGCGTAGGTCATTCCCCGGAAGAATTGGATCATATCATCGATCTCCTGTATGAGGAGGGGATTGAGAATGTGTTGGCACTAAGGGGGGATCCTCCGCGGGATCAGCCTGATTTTGTTTTTAAACCGGGTTATTACCGTTATGCCGCGGAACTGGTACGCCATATACGGCGGAAGGATAATTTTTGCGTAGGGGCGGCGGCTTATCCTGAGGGGCACGGGCAGGCGCCGCGCTGGCGGGATGATTGGCGGCGCTTAAAGGAGAAAATCGATGCAGGAGTGGATTTTCTCCTGACCCAGCTTTTCTTTGATAACCGGATTTTTTATAACTTTCTCGAATACATGCAGGGGCTGAAGGTGGATATTCCCATTGTTCCGGGCATTATGCCCGTGTTGAACAGCGGCCAGATCAAGAGGATGATCTACCTTTCCGGCGCGTCCATCCCCGCGAAGCTGCTGAAAATATTCGACCGGTATGAAGGGAGCGCCGCGGATTTTGAAAAAGCCGGGATCGAATACGCGGTGGACCAGATCACCGATCTTCTCGCAAACGGGGTTCCGGGAATTCATCTGTGCACCATGAACCGTGTGGAGCAGGTAAGGGAGATTTTGAAGAACACCGAGTTGTAACAAAGATTCGAGTCATCCGTCAGTTTGCTTTCAGATACTTCCCCGGCGGTACGCCGAATTTCTTTTTGAATGCCCGGATGAAATTGGAATAGTTTTTGAATCCGCAGCGTAGACAGGCCTCAGTTACGTTGGCGCCTTCTTTCAGGAAGGATTTGGCCATAATCAGGCGTTTTTCCAGGATATACTGGTGCAGGGTGTATCCCGCGTTTTTTTTGAATTCGCGCAGTAAGTGGTACTTGCTGAGATAAAAAAGGGCGGACAATCTCTCCAGGGATAAATCAGCCCCCAGGTTGCCGTTGATATATTGGATCATTGCGCGGATCCTCTCGTTGAATACAATTTCATACGATGTTGAGGCATCCCGGTTTTGTAACAGCGCTTTGTGCAGATGCACCAGGATTTCCGTAAGATGGATTTTTCTTAGGATATTATCCCCATACCCCCCGTATATGGAGGCTTTTTCCAGTTTTCCCATGAGATGGCGCAGATAAGACAGGTTCTCCGCTTCCAGGCGCAGGACCTTTTTACAGTCTGCGCTTTTAAATCCGGCGGTGAGATCCATTTCCGGGCAGCTTTGTTCATGTAGAAATACGGGATTAATCCAGATCACGATTCTTTCGTATGACCGGCCCGGCTCAATGAGGGGTTTGTGGAGTTCCGTGTCGTTGATCAGCAGGATGTCTCCGGGTTTAAGCTTGTAAGCGTTCCCCTCGATCAGGTAGGTCACGTTTCCGGAGAGAAGGAAATATATCTCGTAAAAATTATGATTGTGATAGCGGACTTCCATGCAGGGATCGTCCTGGTAATGAAAGAATTCAAAATCCGGAGACAGCATATGCTGCCTGTCGGTAAATTGTTGCATAGGAGCCCTTCCTTGCTTGCTGGCTTTTCAGTTATGATCATACCGCAATTTTTGCCGGAAAACAAGCAAAATAAAGCAGGAAATATGTAAAAATTAGCAGTAAAATCAAGATATACTTTTCACAGGAAATGTCGGGAGAGAAGGATGAGAAGCTATTTTTTGGGAGTGGATATCGGCACCTCCAGTGTCCGGGCGGTGGCGGTGGACGGGCGGGGAAGCCTGGCTTCGGCAGCCCAGGAGGAATACGGAATCATTACCGCCCCCGGCGGCAGGGTTGAGCAAGATCCGGACGCCATCTTCCGGGCTTTTTTAAAAGTCATACATATTTGTGCCGAAACCGTTGGGGCTCAAGGCGGGCGAATTGAGGCCGGAGGATTAAGCTGCCAGATGCACAGCCTAATGGCGGTGGGTGTTGACGGCGAACCTCTTACGCCGCTGATGACATGGGCTGATACGCGGGCGGGAGAAGAAGCGGCCGCTGTCCAAAAGATTTATGGAGCGGGCGAGATTTACAAAAGGACGGGCTGCAGGGTACGGCATCCCATGTATCCGTTGAACAAAGTTTTATGGTTGAAAACAAACAATCCGGATGTTTTTTTCCGGAAAGCCGCCAAATTTATCACCATCAAGGAATATATCATCTGGAAGCTTTACGGCGTCTATCAGGCGGATTATACCATAGCAGCAAGCCAGGGGTATTTCAATATCCACCGCCAGTCATGGGATGAAGATATAATCAGGGAAATCATAGGCGCCTGCCCTGAAAAATTCAGCGAGATTGTTGAATGCACCCATATTTTTACCGGCATCAAGAATGAATTTGCCGTCTATCTGGGTTTATCGCCGGATACGCCGTTTATAATCGGTTCAGGGGACGGGATTACGGCTCACCTGGGGTGCGGCGCCTGCGCGAAAGGCGGTTTTTCCTCCACCATCGGCACCAGCGGGGCCATCAGGCTGGCGGTAGAAAGGCCTTTGCTTGATGACAAGGAACGGATCTGGTGCTATTCTTTTACCAGAGATATCTGGGTAGTCGGAGGAGCCGTCAATAACGGGGGAATTGTTTTAAATTGGCTTAAAGACGCATTTCCGCAGCAATTCATGGATGATGCCAAAATTGTTGAAGGGAATATTTTTGCCGTATTCGACAAGTTCGCCGCGGAGATCCCGCCCGGAAGCGAAGGGCTGATTTTTTTACCGCACCTTACCGGGGAGCGGAGCCCCGACTGGAATGCCGATGCCCGCGGGATCATTCAGGGGCTGGGGATTTACCACTCGCGTAAGCATTTAATCAGAGCCGCCATGGAAGGGATTATGTACCGGATGTATGATGTTTACAGGGTTTTGGCTGAACTGGCGGGGGAAAAAGATATTATAGCAAACGGCGGTTATACCTATTCGCCGGTATGGCTGCAGATGCAGGCGGATATATTCAACCGCGGTATTTTTGTTTCCGGCGTAAAGGAGGCATCCGCGTTGGGGGCCGCTTTGTTGAGCATGGTTGCATTGAAAAAGGCAGGAGATCCGCGGGGAAGCCTTCCGGTCATGCAACCTGTGGAAACGATTCATCCTGTGGCGGAGCATCGGGAAATTTACCGGGTTACTCATGAAAAGGCACGGGATATTTACGAGCGCATTTACGGAAAACCATAAATTTCACAGTTGGTTGGGGATGAGGAGTTTTGAAAAGAAAGGAAGATATGCCATGAACCTGTTTGATCTCAGCGGGAAAACCGCAGCAGTCCTGGGCGGCGGCGGTGTGCTTGGGTCCGTGATGTCCAAGGGTTTGGCCCGGGCCGGAGCGGTTGTCGCTATTTGCGATCTGCGCGAGGAAAATGCGCTTTCCGTTGCGGATGAAATCCGCAAGGCCGGCGGAAAGGCCGTAGGATACCGGCTGGACGCGTCCGAACGCGGGGAACTGTCCGCGGTAAACCGGAAGATCCTTAGAAGTTTCGGCCGTATCGACATCCTGGTCAGCGCGGTAGGCGGCAACATGAAGGAGTCTACGACTTCAGACGCCGTTTCTTTTTTTGATTTGCCCGAAAAGGCCCTGTCGGATGTGATACATTTAAACCTGATGACGGGTGCCGTTCTACCGGCTCAGGTCTTCGGAAAGGCCATGGCGGAAAACCCCAACGGCGGTGTTATCATCAACATCTCATCCATGAATGCTTTCCGACCGTTGACGCGCATTCCCGGATATTCGGCCGCCAAAGCCGCGGTGAGTAATTTCACCCAGTGGCTGGCCGTGGAATTGGCCCAAAAATACGGGGAGAGGATCAGAGTAAATGCCATCGCGCCCGGTTTTTTCCTCACTGAACAGAACCGGTTTCTGCTTACTGATCCCGCCACCGGTTCGTTGACCCCGCGCGGGCAGTCGATTATATCCCATACCCCCATGGGAAGGTTCGGGAAGCCGGATGATTTGATCGGAACCCTGGTATGGCTTTCCTCCGACGCTTCGCGGTTTGTCACGGGGATCGTGGTGCCCGTGGATGGAGGATTTTCGGCTTTTTCGGGAGTATAAATCAATTATCAGTGATTGGTTATTTGAAATCATTGATAGCTGGAAAGTGGGAGTTTGCATGAAAAAAACGCATATCGGCGTGGCGGGCCTTGGGGTGATGGGCAAAAACTTGGCCTTTAATATTGAAAGCAAAGGTTTTTCCGTTTCGGTCTATAACCGCAGCAGGGAAAAAACTGACGAGATGCTGCGGGAGGCGGTTGGAAAAAAGATCGAAGGCAATTATACAACGGAAGAGTTCGTAAATTCCCTGGAGACCCCGCGCAGGATCATTATCATGGTTAAGGCCGGAAAGCCGGTGGATGATACCATTGAAAATTTGAAACCCTATTTATCCAAGGGGGACGTCATCATTGATGGAGGAAACTCATTTTTCGTGGATACCATCAAAAGGGGCGCGGCTTTGGAAAAAGAAGGCATTTATTTTATCGGCGCAGGCATTTCCGGAGGAGAGGAAGGGGCTTTGAAAGGGCCGGCTATCATGCCGGGAGGGCAAAAAAACGCCTATGACTTGCTGGAGCCGATTTTTACCGCCATCTCCGCCAAGATCAACGGCGAGTCATGCTGCACATATATCGGTCCGGATGGAGCAGGCCATTATGTAAAAATGATGCACAACGGAATTGAATACGGAGACATGCAGTTGATTTGCGAGGCGTATTTCCTGCTTAAGAAAGCCATCGGCCTGGAACCGGGCGAATTGCATGAAATCTTCACGGATTGGAATAACGGCGAGTTGAATAGCTACCTGGTGGAAATCACCGCGGATATTTTTACCAAAACGGATCCCGGCACCGGAAAGTATATGGTGGAACTTATTCTGGATAAAGCAGGCCAGAAGGGAACGGGCAAGTGGGCGAGCCAGAGCGGGCTGGATCTGGGAGTGCCTATACCTACTATTACAGAGGCTGTTTTTGCCCGCTGTCTTTCATGGATCAAAGATGAACGCATGGCGGCGCATGGCGTGTTTCCGGCAAAGGGCGCTCCGGTATGGGATGGCGGGAGGAAAGTTTTTATTGAATTGGTGCGGCGGGCTCTTTATGCAAGTAAAATATGCTCCTATGCCCAGGGGTTTGCTTTGCTCAGGGCGGCCGCCGCTGAATATAGCTGGGATCTGGATTGCGGCCGGATCGCCATGATTTTCCGGGGCGGCTGCATTATCCGGGCGCAGTTCCTTCAAAAGATCAAAGACGCCTTTGATAGGAATCCCGGTCTGAAGAACCTGATGCTGGATCCTTTTTTCCGCAGCATCCTTCAGGAATACCAGGATGCTTGGCGGGAAGTCGTTTCCTTTGCCGTCCGCACAGGGATCCCGGTACCTGCCTTTTCCAGCGCGTTAGCGTATTTTGACGGCTACCGGAGCGACTTTCTTCCGGCTAATCTGCTGCAGGCCCAAAGAGATTATTTCGGCGCCCATGCTTTTGAGCGGATCGACAAGGAAGGGGAGCATCATTATAATTGGTTTGCCACCTAAAGTATAGAAAATGAATATATAATGTTTTTATAAGCGGAGGCGGATGATGCATGATCGGTATGGGGTCCGATAAGGAGATTCTTGCGGAGGAAAAGGCTGCGGGTTTGCTTAAAAAGGCCCTGATGAAACAAAACTGGTCGGGAAAGCGGGTCTTGCTGGTGCTGCCCGATTTCACCCGGACCGCGCCCGTACCTTTTATTTTCAAGACCATTTATGATCTCATCGGCCGCGAGGTTGCCCGGTTTGACGGTGTCGTTGCCCTCGGTACGCATCAGCCTCTTCCGGCGGATAGAATTCTTAAGAGAGTAGGCCTGAGTTCAGCAGAATACCGGGAAAAATACGCCGGAAAAACGGCTTTTTTCAATCACGAGTGGGATAATTCCGCAGTTATGGTCCGTATCGGGACTATTCGGGCGGAGGAAGCAAGAAGGATCACCGGCGGAATCATAAACCGCGACATCCCTATTGAAGTGAACCGGCTGCTTTTCGGCTATGATCATATACTGGTGGCGGGGCCCGTGTTTCCCCATGAAGTGGCGGGATTTTCCGGAGGCAACAAATATTTTTTTCCGGGCGTCGCGGGCGAGAAGTTCATCCACATGTTCCACTGGCTCGGCGCCATAATCACCAACGCGGTCATCAACGGCAGCAAAGAAACCCCGGTGCGGGCACTGATCGATTACGCCGCGCGTTTTATAAAAGTTCCGCGCACCTATGTGCATCTGGTGATGCATTATGCCGGTTTGCATGGATTATATATCGGAGATGGGTGCGAAGCATGGGAAAAGGCCGCGGATTTGTCGGCAAGGCTTAACATCCATTATGTAGACCGTACATACCGCCAGGTGCTGGGAGTGGCCCCTGAGAAATACGAGGACATCTGGACCGCCGGGAAAGTCGCATACAAGGCGGAAACAATCGTGGCTGATGGCGGGGATTTGATTATATATGCGCCCCATATTACCGAAGTTTCAGTTACCCACGGAAGGCACTTGGAAGAGATCGGCTATCATGTAAGGGACTATTATTTGAATGACATGAAAAAATACGCCCATATACCGGGCGGTATTTTAGCTCATTCGACCCATGTGAAGGGAGCGGGATCGTTTGAAAATGGGATTGAAAAACCGCGTATCAACGTTATTCTCGCTACCGGCATACCGGAGGAGACATGCCGTCGCATCAACCTGGGATATCTTGATCCCGCGGCTATCAGGCTTGCGGACTGGCAAAACCGGGAACCGGAAGGGATTCTTTTTATCCCCGAGGCGGGAGAAATATTGTATAAACTTCGATAGAAGGCAGAAGACGGAATGGAAGAGATAGTTTATAGAAAGACAGCCATACTCAGCCAGCGGAAGCTGGCGTTGACCGACTATTAAGGGAAAGAGGTATGTTAATGACTGAAGTAATCGAGATAAAACGCTTGGTGGAACAAGCCGTTGAGCAGGCTAAAATCACGGATATCCACACCCATCTCTATGCATCGTGCTTCGGCAGCCTTTTTTTATACGGCGTGGACGAACTTCTCACCTATCACTACTTAATCAGCGAAGCTTTCAGGTGGATGGACATTCCTTATGAAAAATTTTGGTTTTTAAGCAAACGGGAACAGGCTGACCTGGTTTGGAAGGCTTTGTTTTTGGATCATGCCCCTATAAGCGAGGTTACCCGCTCTCTACTCACGGTTTTTAAAGAGCTGGGCCTGGATGTCATAAACCGCGATTTGGATTATTACCGTTCATATTTCGCGGCGCAAAAACTGCCTGCCTATATCGATACGGTATTCAGGATTACAGGCCTGGAAAGTCTGGTCATGACGAATGATCCTTTTGATGATACGGAAAGATCTGTCTGGGAGCAAGGATATACGGAGGATAAAAGGTTTAAAGCCGCCCTGCGTTTGGATGCGTTGCTGAATACTTGGGACAAGGCCGTTGTAAAATTGAACTCGTGGGGTTGCCGGGTGAAAACAGATTTATCCGGCTCCACAGTGGAGGAAATAAGAAAGTTCCTGCGCGCTTGGGTGGAAAAAATGAGGGCTCTTTATTGCGCCGTATCGCTTCCGCCGGAATTTTCCATGGATGACGGATCGGCGCGGGCAAAGCTCATCGAAGAATGCGTGCTTCCTGTGTGCAGGGAATACGGCATTCCATTCGCCTTGATGATAGGGGTAAGGCGCCAGGTGAATCCGGGCTTGAGGTTGGCCGGAGACGCCCTGGGGAGAACGGATCTGGGTTCCATCAGATATCTGGCTTCATCTTATCCGGATCTGAAGTTTCTGGTTACTTTACTGTCTCTGGAAAATCAGCACGAACTGATTGTGATGGCCAGAAAATTCCGGAATATCATGCCTTTCGGGTGCTGGTGGTTCATGAACAATCCCACGATAGTAAAAAATCTTACCGCTATGAGGCTTGAGATGCTGGGCGCCTCCTTTATTCCGCAGCATTCGGACTGCAGGGTTTTTGAGCAATTGATAAGCAAATGGATGCATTTTAAAAAAATTTTTCGGGAGTTACTCACTGAAAAATATCTTGAGCTGGCGGAAACAGGATTTATCATCGGAGAAGCGGAAATTAAAAGAGACGTGCAAGACATGCTTGGAGGAAATTTCTGGCGTTTTATAAAACAATAGGGGGAAGCATCATGCGGATTGGGATTTGTCTGGGGCTTGAAGGTTTGGAAAAAATCAGCGGCGCGGGTTTTGATTATCTGGAGACGGCGATTAACGTCTTGGCCGGCATGGACCGGGAAAAATTCGCCGAAGCTAAAAGGTTATTAAGGGACAGCCCGATAAAAGTGGAGGCCGGTAATTGTTTTTTCCCCTGGGATTTAAAAATTGTGGGATCCGAGGCAGAGCCTGCGAAGATACAGGATTATATTAAGAAGACCATGGAAAGACTCGGGGAGTTGAGCGCCCGGATAGCCGTTATCGGCAGCGGGGGTCCGCGAAGAATCCCCGATGGATGGGACTTAAGCAAAGGGCGGGCGCAGTTTACGGAGGCGCTCCGGTGGATCGGAGATGAGGCTGCGCTTTATGGAATCACAGCGGCGCTCGAACCGCTGCAACAGGCGGAAACCAACCTGATCAACACAATCCGGGAAGGAGCGGCCTTGGTGGAAAAGGTCAATCACCCGCAAGTTAAGTTGCTGGCGGATTTTTTCCATATGCGCAAAGAAGATGAACCTATGGAAAACATCAAGGATGGGGGGAAACTTCTGGTTCATTGCCATATCTCAAACAGCCACGGCAGGACGCCGCCAAGGGACATGGGCGAGGATGAATACCTGAGTTTTTTTAAAGAATTGAAATCCGTCGGTTATCACGGGAGAGTGAGCGTGGAGGCGCCGTTCCAAAACCTGGAGGAAGATGGGCCGCTTGCCTGCACGGTCCTGCAAAAACTGGCGGCAACAGTTGGTTTATAAAATTTGCCGCCTGTCAGGGGATGCTGACGCGGACGGCTACCTGAAAATAAACCTGCCTATTTAGGATAGCTTATTTTCATTATTTCGCCTGTATTGAGGTAGCTATCGTGAACGGCTATTTAAATTCCACCGGCTTCCCAGTACGGGAGGACTGATATACAGCCTGCACCGTTTGTAGGGTCTTCAGGCCTTCCGGGCCGTCGACCTTTACGGGGGATCCGTTTATCAGAGAAGCATAGAAATCGCGGATCAGCGCTGCATGCCCCATGCCCCAGTATGCTTTTTCACCGGTTCGTACGTCGATCTCGAGGATATGTTCGACTTCACCGTTTTGGTAAGTAACGGTCAAATCCCCGGCCAGTTTAAGTACGGCATGCTCACATATGATTTCCAGTTCAACGGGGGAATCCGTGACGTAGCTCGTTGTAGCATAAAAAAGCCCCACCGCTCCGTTTTTGAAATCAAGGGTCGCTTCTGCAGTGTCTTCTACTTCAATGATATTCCTTAGCGTTCTGGTATCGACATGTCCCTGGACGCGCCGTACTTCTCCCAGAAAATGGAGCAGGAGATCCAGCGTATGAATGGATTGGTTGATCAATACCCCGCCGCCTTCCTGAGACCAGGTGCCTCGCCATGCGCCTGAGGCGTAATATTTTTCGTCCCGATGCCAGAACACGCAAGCTTTTGCCCCAAGAATCCTTCCCGTTCCTCCCGCAGATAAGATTTCCAGGATTTTGCGGGAGGTGGCATTGTAGCGGTTCTGGAAACAAACCCCAAGCTTCTTCCCTGCGGCACGCGCTTTTTGAATCATTTCTTCGGCATCGGCGACCTCGATGGCCATGGGTTTTTCCACCAATACGTGCTTTCCTCGCTGCAGACTTGCAATGGCCATCGGCGCATGAAGGTAATGAGGTGTACAGATGTGAACCACGTCAATTTCTTCTTGTTCCAGCATTTCGAGGTAATCCGGATAAGGTTTGCAATTATAAAGTTCGGCTGTCTCCCGGGCTTTCCGGATGTCTATATCCGCCACGGCCGTCAGGACGGCTTCGGGATGACCGGCGATGGCATTGGCGTGGACATCATGCACGGCGCCGCAGCCGATAATGCATGAATGCAATTTCTTCACGTTTTTTCCTTTCTATAGAACCGGCAATTAAATACATCTTACGATTTCAGAAAATCGCGATATCTAGGCTGTACCAATTAAGGTACGCTCGGCCTTGCCTAAGCCGAGGCACGCTTAATTAACGCGTTTTCCGAAATTAAAATTGATGACTTTTATCACCGGTTAAAAACTTCCTTTGATATCCATGGTGCGGCTTTTTACGCTTTTCGTAAAAGTCGAGCTCGTGATTTTTTCCTGGAGTTTTTGATAATACAGATCCTCATCCACCGGAATGTCAACCCAATTGTCAGTCCAGGCGGAGAGGAGCATGGCGTTGGCAAGTTCCACGCCGTTGATGCCTTCCGTTCCGGGAGCCAAAAGGGGCGTACCTTTCCGGATTGCATCCGCCCAATTGGAGGTAATTCCGATGTGCGCGGTCTCTTTGCCGTGAACGGGCACTTCGCATTTCCAATATTCTGGTTCGCCGAAACCGCCCTTGTATTCTTCATTGAAACGGCGCTCTGAAACCCTCAACCGCCAGAATGTGAGCTTGCCGTCTTCAATGACGATTTTCCCCCTGTCGCCCGTCACTTCAAGGCGATTGCTGCCGGGGGTTTCCCCGGTAGTGGTGATGAATACCCCTGTGGCGCCGTTTGCGTATTCCACATAGGCCGTGACGTCGTCTTCCACCTCGATGCGGTGGTATTTACCGAAAGCGCAGAAGGCACGGACTTTTTTCGGCATGCCGCACGTCCACTGCCAAAGATCCAGGTTATGGGGGGCTTGGTTTAAAAGCACCCCGCCGCCTTCGCCACTCCAGGTGGCGCGCCACCCCCCGGAATCGTAATAACTCTGGGAACGATACCAGTTGGAGATGATCCAGTTCGTCCTTTTTATCTCTCCCAGTTCCCCGCTGGCGATCAGCTCTTTGAGCTTTTGATAAAGCGCATTGGTGCGCTGGTTGAACATGATTCCGAAGATTTTGCCGCTTTTGACGGCGGCTTCGTTCATCTCCCGGACCTGTTTGGTATAGACGCCCGCGGGCTTTTCCGTGAGCACGTGCAGGCCTTTTTCAAAGGCTTTGATGGCCAGCGGAGGGTGGTTGTAATGAGGGACGGCGATGATTACCGCGTCCGCAACATCGGAAGCCAGGAGGGCATCAGCGTCATCGAAGATTCGAACGTTTCCTCCCATATTATCTTGAATCCATTTGCGGCGCGCGGGATCGATATCGCATACTGCGGTAAGTTCGGTGTCCGGTATCTCTCCTTTCCACAGGTATGTGCAGTGGAAGCTTCCCATATTCCCGATACCTATGACTGCCATACGGATTTTATCCATTAAGATCCTCCTTGTCAAGGGTTTGTCCCCGGTTTTTAATTTGCGATTTTTTTAAGGAGCTTTCGTAAAGCGTCCGCGGCTATAGCGAATTTCTGGGGTCCGCCGGCGGGAAGCCGGTTTATTTCGGAGTGGGGATCAATGGCGGAAAGACCTGTAAACGAGCCCAAATGCGGTTCCAGGGAAAGGAAGCCTTCGAAGTTGCGCCGGCGCAAATCCTCCAGGATCCGTTCGATCTTCCCGTCCCCATGTCCTGCCGGCGTCACGCTGTGATCCCGATAAAGGGCGTCTTTGATATGAAGATACGCTAAATGACCTTTAAGCATTTCGTATGCTTTCGGATATGTCTCCACATCGCATTGAATGAAGTTGGCGGGGTCGAACACCGCCTTGAAATAAGGGCAGTTCATGGTTTGAAGGAGATCCAGGCACCGTTCGGGAGTGTCGCCGTATATGTCCTTTTCATTTTCGTGGGCAAGAATCAGGTTTGAACCCTGCGCTTCCCTAATAAATGAAGACCATCGCTCCATAACTGCATCCCTGTATCCGGAAGGGTCTTCTCCCTGCGGCATATAAAAACTGAAGATTCGAATATATTCAGTTTCCAAAATTCGCGCAATCTCCAGAGTATGTTTGAACAGATCAAGGTGTGGGGGGAACGGGTCGGTGATTTTTATCTTACCCAGGGGCGAACCGATGGCGGAGATTTTAAATCCGCGCGCATCAAGCTTTTTTTTGATTGCTCTGGCTTCATCCGTGGTATGGTGCACCAGCGGCTTGCCGTTAACACCCCTCATCTCGATATAAAAAATATCCAGGCTTTCCAAAACATTCAACTGTGCATCCAGATCATCGGCTATTTCATCGGCAAATCCGCTGATTACGAATTTATGCATGGCGATAGTCCTTTCATTTTTCCTATTTTATTATACTTTATAAAAAATGCATCATCATATCTTTTTTTGTTTGAAATATGGCATAAATTGCTATATTTAATCTGGATGGGATAAGTGAATCCGCGCATACTTTTTCGTCAATTTTCGCAGGTAAACTGGTGGTTCGTCTGAAGATGCAGGCGAAGCTGAGCGGGTCATCGATGGCACGCAAAACTCGGTGAGTATCTGCATGCCGCATCAAGCGACGACTCCCGGATGTGGAGTTGCAGTAGACCAGGAGCAAGAAGTCCATCATTTAGTGCATATTCTGGTTTTTAATTGCCGCTTTAACCACCGGCCGTCTTTGTCCATTTTGGTCACTTCTTTTTCCCGTCATTTTTCCAATAAAAAATGGCCCACCGCTATTTGCTGTGGGCGTCCGGCCGTGTAAATACGTAGATTTTATATTTTTTAAGCTGCTTACGGAACTTTTCGCCGTTTTCGCCGGAGATGCGGTAATATTTGCCGGCCTGCACAAATATCGGGCAGGAGTCGGTGGCGAAAAAAATCACGTCCGTTTTGTCTTTTTTAAATAACCTGAGCATTATTTCCAGGGGGCAATCCGTTTTATCGATTTCCGCAGCTTCCCGCAAGGGTTCCACTAGGGAAGCTATGTCTCCGGGTTTTGTAATCATGAGGGTCGTATATCGGTAATTGACTTCCACCCTGTTTACGCCGCGGGTGTCGGTAAATAAACCGCAGCCATTGGAAAACGATAATATGGAAGCAAATATCGATATAAAAACGAATTTTTTACACACCGCTAAAATCCGCTCCTTTCCATGCGTCAATTTTTCAGGTTATTATAATTCTTGCCTCTTAAAAAAAATCCTGCGCCAGGGTAATATATCTTGAGCAATTTGCGTTGTCATGAGATATGTACTTGTCAAGACTTCCTCTGACACCGACCATCATTTGTTAACCGCCTGGGCCTCAAAACCGAATAATTTCTCCCTCGTCATGGACAGGGAATCTAAAAAGGTTTGCATCGGCGTTTTGCCGTAACAATATTTGCCGGTATGAGGCCGGGATTCGTTATATTCTTTCAGCTGAAACTAAATACTGGCGGTGAATAAACCGCGTGTTGTTTCATAAATTATAGAAAACGCGGTTAAAAATTTCCCTTAAACCGGCAGGATCATCCGGGTCAAGAGGAGAACTTTTTGTTAAAACAATATTTTCCCGGAAGATGGCAGCGGGAGAGATCGCAGGAGCAATCCGGCATTATTCCGGGTTGGCTGCGCGGCGCCGAAGGAGAAAGGGATCCGAAACTCTCAGGCAAAAGGACCGTTGCCGGACGGAACTCTGGAAAGTGCCGACGTGGCGCCTTTATAAGCGTTGCGAAGCCGCCGAAGGAGCAACCGCATGTTGCGGAATCTCTCAGGTTCCAAAAGACAGAGTCAGGCTTATCCAAGCTTATCTGTCTTTTTTGTTTGCGCTTATCACCCTTTTTAAGGAAAGGAAGGTAACCAAAGGATGCAAGGCATAAAAACCCCGTTATACGATATTCACATAAAATACGGCGGCAGAATCGTGGAATTCGGAGGATGGCTATTGCCCGTCCAATATTCCGGCATTCTGGAGGAGCATAGGGCCGTAAGGACCGCCGCAGGACTATTCGACGTCTCCCATATGGGGGAGATGACTGTGGCGGGCAGGGAAGCCTTCGATTTTTTACAGCATCTGGTCACCAATGATTTGACTGGCATGCGCCCGGGGCGGGCAAGGTATTCCCCGGTTTGTTATGAGGATGGGGGGACCGTGGATGATGTCCTGGTTTATATGGTGGACGACGGGCATTTCATGCTGGTGGTCAATGCTTCCAATACAGCGAAAGACCATGCCTGGATCCTGGAGCAGAGCAAACGGTTTGACTGCATTGTAGAGAATATTTCCGGGGAAACGGCGGAACTTTCCCTGCAGGGACCGGCTTCTGTTAATATACTACAAAGGATGATCCCTTTCGATCTGGCTGCCATGAAGTACTATACGTTCGTGGAAAAAGTGGAGATCGGAGGCTTTCCGGTGCTGCTTTCCCGCACCGGATATACGGGCGAAGACGGGTTTGAGATTTACTGCGCCCCGGTATGCGCCGCGGCGCTTTGGGAAATGATCATGGAAGAAGGCCGCCATTACGGAATAAAGCCTGCCGGATTGGGCGCCCGGGACACTTTGCGGCTGGAAGCAGGGATGCCGTTATACGGTCATGAATTGTCCGAGGAAATCACCCCTCTTGAGGCGGGTCTGGATAAATTCGTCAAGCTGGAAAAAACCGGATTTATCGGCAGGGAAAGCTTGCTTAGCATGATGCGAGACGGCCCGGTGCGGAGGCTTGCGGGTTTGGAAATGCTGGAGCGGGGGATTCCGAGACACGGTTGTCCTGTCTGGGATGAGAACCGCGTAATCGGCATTATCACATCCGGAAGTTACGCGCCCACCCTGGATAAAAACATCGCCCTGGCTTTGCTGGAGAGCGCATATGCCCGTCCGGGATCAGGGGTTATGGTGGAGATCCGGGATAAAAGACTTGGCGCAGTTACGGTGGATAAACTTTTTTATAAAAGGGGGAAACGGGAATGATCATTCCGGAGGATTTGAAGTATACTAAAACCCACGAGTGGCTTAAAGTGGAAGGGGAAAAAGCCAGGACGGGCATTACCGATTATGCCCAGAATCAATTGGGCGACATTGTTTTTGTGGAACTGCCGGGCGCGGGGAAAACCGTGGAACGGGGCAAAATGCTGGCCACGGTGGAGTCGGTGAAAGCGGTTTCCGATGTATACGCTCCGGTTTCGGGCACGGTGAAAAGCGTTAATCCGGCCTTGGACGGTTCTCCTGAGAAGGTCAATACGGATCCTTACGGGAAAGGATGGATTGCGGATATCGAAATCGTAAATCCGGATGAGCTAAAGGATTTGCTGGACGCCGCATCCTACGCGAAGCATCTGCAGGAGGCGGAACAGTAATGCCATATCTTCCCCATACGCCCTGGGAACGGGAGGAAATGTTGCGATTCCTGGGTGCGTCATCCATGGAAGACCTGCTTTCGCACATTCCTACCGATGTCCGCTTGAACCGTGAGCTTGAATTACCGGAAGGGATTTCGGAATGGGAGACATCCAGGCTTCTTGCGGAAACCGCGGCACGGAATAAGACCGCCGGCGGATATATAAGTTTTTTGGGCGGCGGGGCGTACGATCGATTTATCCCCAGCGCGGTGGATCACCTGGCGTCCCGGTCGGAGTTTTATACGGCTTATACTCCTTATCAGCCTGAAATCAGCCAGGGTACGCTGCAGGCGATTTTTGAATTTCAGACCATGATCTGCATGCTCACGGGTATGGATGTGGCTAATGCCTCCCTTTATGACGGCGCCACGGCCATGGCGGAGGGCGCCTTGATGGCTTGCCAAGCAACTGGCCGCAAGGAGATAGCGGTATCCCAGGCCGTTCATCCGTATTATCGGATGGTTTTAGATACGTATTCGAAGGATCTTCGCATTGCCGTCAGGGAAATACCGTATTTGGCCGGGAACACCGACCAGGAGCGGCTATCTGAACTCATAACCCGCGATACGGCAGCAGTGATAGTGCAAAATCCAAACTTTTTCGGAAACCTGGAGGATCTGGATGCATTGTGTGCGACGGCTAAAGAAAAGGAGGCGCTCTTTGAAGTGGCTGCGGAACCGGTGTCCCTCGGGATAATCAAGCCTCCGGGGGAATCGGGAGCGGATATCGTGGTGGGAGAAGGCCAGGGTCTGGGAAATCATTTGAACCTGGGCGGTCCGGGACTGGGATTTATGGCTGTCAGGGAAAAATATCTGCGGCGTTTGCCCGGGCGGATCGTGGGGCAAACTGCGGACCTGGATGGGAAACGGGCTTATGTTCTCACGCTTCAGGCGCGGGAGCAGCACATCCGGCGGGGGAAAGCCACTTCTAATATCTGTTCCAACGAAGCCTGGTGCGCATTGCGTGCTACAATTTACCTTTCATTACTCGGTAAGGAAGGCTTTCGGGACCTTTCCGGACAGATTTTGCAGAAATCCCATTACCTTGCGGAACAAATTGAAAAAAGGACCGCTTATCGGAGAGCATTCCCCGCGCCTTTCTTCCAGGAATTCGTGTTGACCTGCCCCCGACCCGCCGCCGGTGTCCTCTCGCAGCTTAAAAAACTGGGCATTCTGGGCGGCATTGACCTCGGCCGTTTCTATCCGGAATTGGACAGGCATCTGCTTGTCGCGGTTACTGAAAAAAGGACCCGGACCGAACTGGACCTTTTTACGGAAAGGCTGGTGCAATTATCATGATCAAAACGACGCCCCTGATCTTCGAGATCAGCCGCCCCGGAAGAAAAGGCGCGGATTTACCGGACGGCGAAAAGCTTGAAGGTGCCCCGGAACGGTTGATCCCGCCCCCATACCTTCGGGAAAGGCCGGCGGATTTGCCGGAAGCGACGGAGCTGGATGTGGTGAGGCATTTTACCGGCTTATCATCGTTGAATTACGGAGTGGATACGGGGTTCTACCCCCTCGGCTCCTGCACCATGAAATACAATCCCAGGATATGCGAAGATGCGGCGGCTTTACCCGGTTTCCGGGATTTAAATCCGTGGCAGGATGATGAGGATCTGCAGGGCGCCCTGGAATTGCTTTTTCAAATGCAGCGCTTTCTGGCGGAGATCACCGGCATGGATTCGGTTTCATTGCAGCCTGCCGCAGGCGCGCACGGGGAGCTGACCGGCCTGAAGATCATCGGTGCCCATTTCCGGCGCCGCGGGGAAGAACGGATCCAAATCCTCGTGCCTGATTCGGCGCATGGGACCAACCCCGCCAGCGCCGCCATGAACGGATT
The DNA here is from genome assembly GCA_050260475.1 of Bacillota bacterium. Taxonomy (GTDB): domain Bacteria; phylum Bacillota; class UBA4882; order JBLNCG01; family JBLNCG01; genus JBLNCG01. The sequence continues at coordinate 40,948 of JBLNCG010000029.1, read as the reverse complement.
TGAGGTGGTGGAGATACCCAGTGTGGACGGATGCGTAGATCCCGAAGTATTAAGGAAGTACCTGTCGCCGCGGGTGGCCGGATTGATGCTTACCAATCCAAACACCCTGGGGCTCTTCGAACGGCACATCGCGGAGGTCGCTGAAATTGTCCATGAAGCGGGGGCGCTTTTGTATTACGACGGGGCAAACGCCAATGCGATTATGGGCATAACAAGGCCGGGCGACATGGGATTCGATGTGGCGCATCTTAACCTGCACAAAACCTTTGCCGCGCCGCACGGCGGCGGCGGTCCTGGTTCGGGACCGGTAGGGGTAAAAAAGGACCTGGCGCCTTATTTGCCGGTTCCCGTCATCTCCTGTCAAGGCGGGAAATATTACCGGGATTACGACCGCCCCCTATCCATCGGCAAAGTACACGGATTTTTCGGCAATTTTGCGGTTGCGGTCAAAGCGTATGCGTATATCAGGCGGATGGGCGCTTCCGGCTTAAAGCAGGCCAGTCTGGACGCGGTCTTGAACGCCAACTACCTGAAGGAAAAATTAAAGGATGATTATCACCTGCCTTATCCCCGGATTTGCATGCATGAGGCTGTGTTGTCGGGGAAAAATTTGAATGAATACGGAATCCATACCCTGGATGTGGCTAAAAGGCTTATCGATTATGGATATCATCCTCCCACAGTTTATTTTCCCCAGATCGTGGATGAAGCGATGATGATAGAGCCGACCGAGTGCGAAAGCCTCGAAACTATGAATGAATTTGCCGGCGTCATGAAAAAAATCGCGCGGGAGGCCGGGGAGAGCCCCGATCTATTAAAGGAAGCGCCGCATCAGGCGCCCGTCAGGCGTTTGGACGAAACCACGGCAGCCAGGAAACCGGTACTGCGGTGGAAGAAATGAGGATTTAAACCGGCTTTTATGTGGCATACTAACCTTACTATGTTAAGGAGGTATGAAAGGTGCCGGAAGTAACAGTATACACAACCCCTGCTTGCCCGTGGTGCAACCGCGTCAAAAGTTATTTATCAGACAAAGGAATCTCCTACCGGGAGATCGATGTTGCCGCGGAACCAGAGCAGGCCAGACGGATGGTGGAAAAAACGGGCCAGCGGACCGTTCCGGTGATTGAGATCGGCGACGATGTGGTGATCGGATTCGACCGGGAGCGGCTGGAGGAATTGCTATAGATGGAAACCGGGCAGCGGGATTTGATCATAACAGGGGCCGGGCCTGCCGGAATGACCGCGGCTGTTTTTGCCGGGAGAAAAGGCATCGATACGTTGCTTCTCAGCATCAATATTGGAGGGCAGGTCAACTGGGCCGCCGCCGTGGAAAATTATATGGGTTTCAAGGAGATCAACGGCATGGATTTGATGTCCCGCTTTAAGGAGCAGATGAAAGGGCCACATGTCAGATTTCAGGAGGACAAGGTTGTTGTCATCCAAAAAACCGAAAGTTTTTTCCAGGTCGAAACCGAGCGGTCCGTCTACCGGTCTCGCAGCGTACTGCTGGCTACCGGAAAACGTCCGCGTTTGTTGCATGTTCCCGGGGAGCAGGAATTCCGCGGCAGGGGCGTCAGTTACTGTTCCACCTGCGATGCGCCTTTATTTAGAAATCTGTCCGTAGCGGTTGCGGGAGGAGGAAACTCAGCCATGCAGGCAGTCCTGGATCTTACTGCCGCAGGCGCCAAGGAAATTCACCTTCTTTTGCTTGAGCCGCCCAATGCCGACTCAATCCTGCTGGAACGGATCCAACAGATTCCCAGAGTTGTCTGGCACGACCAAGTCCGGATTTTAGAGATCCAGGGTGATAAAATGGTTAAAAAAGTGATTCTGCATGACACCGTTTCCCATATGGAGACATCTCTGGATATCGAAGGTGTTTTTATAGAAATTGGATTGGCTCCGAATAGCGAACCGGTAAAAAATTTGACAAAGTTGAATGGAAGGCGCGAGGTGGAAGTGGACTGCCGCTGCCAGACGGATGTGGAGGGTTTGATGGCTGCCGGCGATGTCACAAACGTCCAGGAAAAACAGATTGTTGTGGCGTCCGGAGAAGGAGCCAAGGCGGCATTAAGCGCCGCAAATTATCTGATATACGGACGGAGACTTCCGGCGGAGCAAGGGAGGGAGGCAGAAAACCCGCACATACCCGCTGGTTCCCGCATATAAATAAAAGAGGACTTCACGGCTCCTCCGGAGACAACAGCATAAGCATGGCCGTGAAAACTCGGGGAATTTTATAATGGGGGAATGGGCTTGGAAGTAAGGATATCCGATTTCAGGATGCGCGAGGTGATTAACATCTCGGACGGCAGGCGCTTGGGCGTGGTGGAGGATATGGAATTGGACGCCGATACGGGCATGGTGAAGGCGATTGTCGTTCCGGGGAGCCCGCGTTTTTTATGGTTTTTCGGCCGCTCCGAGGATTTGATCATTCCGTGGAACAAGATCCGCAAGATCGGTTATGATGTGATCCTGGTTGATGCAAACGGGTATATGGAGAAGCAGCCAAGGGAACAAAAAACCTCCGCCTGATAAGAGCGGAGGTTTGCGTTGTTGCCTTAATGCTGGATGTTACCATAAAACATAGCGTATGGCTTATGTCAACAGAGACATCTTATCGGCCACATCCTTGGCGAGGTTTGCGTGCTGCTGGGCCATGGTGGCCGAAATTTTAACACCGGTAAGTATTTCCTCACTGGAGGCCGTAATCTCCTGGACTTCGGCGGACAATTCCTCCATAGAGGCGGATGTTTCCTCCAACTGGGACGAGATTTGTTCGATGGAGGACACTACTTCCTTGGTGGTTTTCAATACCTTTTCCGTGGCCTCGGCCTGGGTCTGGGCGTTTTGGACGGCCAAATCATTGATAGTCAGCACTTCCTGGAATGCGTGCTGCAGGGTCTGGAACACTTTGGCCACTTCTGCGACATCCTCGGAGGCTGTGCGGACTCCGTTGATGGTCTTGTCCATAGAGAGAACCACGTTGTTGGTGGCCTTCTGAATACCCATGATGATGTCGCGGATTCTTTCCGCCGCTTCCGCGCTTTCGCTGGAGAGCTTGCGGATACGCTCCGCGACCACCGCGAACCCCCGCCCATGCTCTCCGGCTCTGGCCGCCTCAATAGTGGCGTTCAGCGAAAGCAGGTTGGTCTGGTCGGTGATATGGCCGATGGTATGAAGGATGGTGTCGACCTCTTCGATTTGTCTGGACAGGTCATTGACGGTTCTGGTGACCTGGCCGGCGATTTTGACGTTTTCACCGATCTGCGCAAAGGTATTTTCGATAATTCCCGTACTTTTTGTGACGTTGACGCCGGACTGGTTGATGAGGTCGTGGGAATTGCGCAGGGCTTTGAATGTATCCTGGGCCTGCAGGGAAAGATTGTCCATAATCGTGGCCACATTCTCCACAAGTACGGTGATCTTTTCCGCTGCCCCCGCGGAGGTGGCGCTTCCTTGAGTGACTTGGGACAAGGCTTTGCCGATTTCCCCGATGGCCAGCTTGAACTGCCCCATGGTCTCCGTTATTCTCAGGGCTGAATCCGCGGTGACAAGGGCGCCGGCAGAATATTCCTGTGCGGACTGGTGTACCGAAGAACTGATTTCCGTCAAGGAATGCAAAATCGCTCTGGTGACGAAAAATGATCCCACAATGATGAATCCGAGTATGGATAATAAAACCCAGGCTGTGGAGCCAAACACCTGGTTTGCGTTACGCGATGCCTTTTGTACGTATTTTTCCTGCAAATCCTTTTCCAATATGGTGATGGGGGAGATGATGTTGTTCAATTGACCCACAATCATTGTCAGGTAGCTGCCGTCTCTGGTGTTAACCAGGTTTTCCTTGTAAGAATTGGCTGCATTCAGTATTTCCTCAATTTCATTGACATTGGCCCGGCTTTCCATGAATTTACCAGTCTCAACCACGGTGCTCCTGAATAAATCGTAATTATTCTGCACGTTTTTCAGCGCAGTGGTCACCTGTTTAACTTCATCGTAGCTGGGATTAAGCTCCAGATCGCCGCCCTGCAGCAATTGATCGCTGCCCGTTTTGTCCATCCGGGCAATGATGCTGTTGCCGAGGTTGATAAATGTCTGCGCGCTGTATTTGATCGCCACCACTTTTTCCGCATCCAGCATTGCGGTTTTAATTCTTGCGGCTTCAACATTGATGCGCCACATGCCCCAGATGGCAAGGAAAAAGAAAAGCAGGGCAAAAATACACAAAGCAAAGGTGATAAAGACCACCAAGTAAGATACTTTTTTATTTTTAACCAGCGGCACGACAAGTGTTTTGATAATCAAGATGTCTACGATGTACAATAAAAACTTAAAAGGCGCAAGCAGTAGAATAATGATAAGACTAGGCGTTTTTGCTTTCATACGGTGATCCTCCTTGCCAAGCAACCGTTCACGACTTGCTGTGTTCAAGCTTGAATATAACCGCGTGAATCGACAGGCATCGCAGGTTTATTTTCTTGATGGCGGGAGCTTTCTACGTTTTATTTCGCGATTTCTTGCGAAAATCCTGTTTTTAAAGAAAAAAGTGATCTTGCACGCAGGTCTGAAAGCCTAAATTTTTTCCAGTTTTGGATGATTTTGGGGTTTTAATTCCAAAGGGGGCGTTTCGTCAAGCATATCCGCGATGGTTTTCGCCAGCACTTCGACGGTTTTTTGGATTTCCTCCCACGAAGACAAATGGTTACCGATTTCAATGATCAGGGAGCGCGGATGCAAATGTTGGTTATAACGCGCTTTTGCCTGGATCAGGCGGAGGAGCAGGGATTTATTGTATGAGCGGATGTGTTCCGCGATTTTTTGCGAAAAGGCCAAGTTTTCCTTCCAGCGGGGATGGGGCAGCCCGAGGTGATCCGTGCCGACCACGATCATCAACGGCGCCATCCGCTGTTTATTGATTTCCAAAAATGAGGGGGTTTTTTCATTGCCGTCCCTGTGGATATCCAGAATCAAAGACAGGTCCGGATGTTCCTGCAATGCCCGCTGGATAGTGTTTTCCGCCCTCATATACGCCTCCCGGAAAGGAACCTGGTCGTGAATTTCAGCTATATGAAGCACGGGGACATGGTATTCGTTCTCCAGAATCGATGCCAGGAGACTGCCGGCTTTTACGATGTCCCCCTTTTCATTCAGGCGGTGTTTCACGCCGCTCAACGGGATATAGCATTCCGACGTATGGGTGTGGATTATCAGCACTTTAGGTTCCAAGGTTTTTGCCATGACAGGTTTCGCTTCGGCGGGAGGCGGGATGGATTTTGGTGTGCGCTTTTTTCGGGCGGCGAGAACCGCCAGCATGAGTTTGGTTTTCATCCGCTCCCTGGCAATTACGGCGGAAAAGCCGGGCAGTTCCCGGGCAATCAAATATGCGGGTCCGCCGGTTTTTGCCCCGATAAAAATCTCCTCCAAAAAATCCGGCCAGGAAAAGGAAGAATTCGCGCGAAATTCGCCGGCGCAACTCATATTTACCGCGGAGAGGTCATGCCCCTTCAGGTTGAACGGCGCCATGTTGATGGTAGCGATCAAGGCTCCCGCGAACAGGATGATATGGAAAGTCCAGCCGTATATGGGTTGTCCGGAATCCTTTTTTTGTTGAGGCGCGGTTTTTTGACTTAACATGCCGTACCTCCTTGCGCTGCGCGATGGGATAGAACCGTCCCGGCAAAATACGGATCGGCTTAAATATTCCTATGGGAGGCAATTGCGTTGTTACCTTGATTCAAGGTCTTGCCACTAAATATAGTGTATGGCTACCATTAGGCTATCCATATTTAGCGGTAAGACATAAAATTATCATAACAACGCAAATTGCTCTATAGACAAGTTTATGAACCGCCCCGCGGAACTATGCCATTTCGGTTTTGTACGGCGATTCTCCGGACAATACGGGCAATCGGTTTATATTTGCAGTATCCTTCCAATGGTATATCGGCGCCTCGCCGCACATAATAATTATTATTGAACCGGTGCTTAACATTACATCTAATGGATTTCCCCGGAAAAATAATTTCGTCTCCATCAAAACGGAAATATAAGGAAGTGACTGCATGAAGATAAAAAGATACTGCCGCTTGTTTCTCCTACTCGCGTCTTTGAGCTTGCTCCGCGTTCCATGCCGGGCGGCAAACGCTCCCGTTTTTCAATGGGATTCGGAAGCGGTTTTATTGATGGAGCCCGCCAGCGGGGATGTGATTTTCAGCAAAAATCCGGATAAAATCCTCCCTCCGGCCAGTGTAACGAAGATTATGACTTTGCTGCTGGTTATGGAAGCCCTGGACTCGGGCAGGATAAAAACAACGGATAAAATACAGGCCTCTCCCGAAGCTTGCCGCATGGGGGGATCACAGATTTGGCTTGAACCCGGCGAAGAAATGACCGTGGGCGAACTGCTCAAGGCGGTTGCCATCGTATCGGCCAATGACGCTTCCTATGCGCTAGCCGAATATCTCCACGGTTCGGCTGAGGCGTTTGTGCAGAGGATGAACGAGAGGGCGCGGGAATTGGGGATGAAACATACCTATTTTGCTAATATGACCGGCCTGGTTCCGGATAAGCCCGGGGAAAAGGGAAATTATACCACTGCATGGGATGTGGCCGTCATGTCCCGGGAGTTGCTGAAACACCCGCGGATCTTGAAGTGGACCGGCACCTGGATCGATTATTTGCGCGGAGGGGAATCATTTTTACGTAATACTAACAATCTGGTACGTTTTTACAGGGGATGCGACGGTTTAAAAACGGGGTTTACGGCTGAAGCGGGATTCTGCCTGTCCGCCACGGCGCAGAAAAAAGGAGTCCGGCTCCTGGCGGTAGTTATGAAGGCGCCCACCAGCAAGATCCGCAACAAAGAGATCAGCCGGATGCTGAATTACGGATTTTCCCTTTATTATCCGTGGCGCGTATACAGGTCTCTCGAACCTTTGGGGAAACTGAAGATTAGGCGGGGCATAAAAACGGAACTTGGTTATGGGCCAAAGAACGATATTATCGTGCCGGCGAAAAGGGACCGCCGGGGGATGCTGGATAAAGAGATCAGATTATCGCATAACTTGCTCGCTCCGGTGCGCAGAGGTTCCAGGGTGGGGGAGATCATCCTGAGCAGGGACGGAAATGTTGTCGCCAAGGCTGACCTGGTTGCCTTGGAGGATGTGCGCAAGGCGGGGATTATCCGGCTTACCTTTCAGTTCGTGCTGGAAACGATGCGGAATATCTTTCATTGAAAGCTGGAAAATTTTTCCGACAAAAGCCTTAAATAAACAAGGAAACTGCCGCGGCAGTTTTTTTTGTCCTTCACCTACAATTTACGGGCTTTTTTAATTCTGCGAGCTCATATTTTCAGGGATATTAAAAAGGAATACGCATCCCGTTGTGGAATAACAAAGAAATCGCGCAGGAAGCGGATGGGGGTGGGAATGGTGAAAGTCGATCTGGAAAAAGTGGGGCAAATCCTGATAGTCGGGATCGACGGGGAATTGGACTTGAAGACTGCTCCTGTCTTCAAGCAGAAAGTGGAAGAAAAGATGGGCCAGCATGAAAACATCAGGCATATTATGGTGGATTTCGCCGGTGTCCCGTTTATGGACAGTTCGGGTCTGGGGGTTCTGCTTTTCAGATTTAAACAGATCCAGCAACTGGGCGGCAAAATGGTATTGGTTAACGTAAAACCGCATTTAATGAAAATGTTTTCCGGCTTTTTTCGTATCATGGAAATTTATCCCGACAGGGCGGAAGGTCTGAAAGCGCTGGGGGGGATACAGGATTGAGCGGAAATTTCTTTTTCTTAAAAATCGCCAGCATGCCGGAAAATGTATCCGTAGTGCGGGTACTTGTGGCGGCTTTCGCCTCACAGTTGCCTTTTACCATGTCTGAGGTGGAGGAGATCAGGGTTGCCGTTTCCGAGGCCGTATCCAATTCGGTAATGCATGGATACGAATATCGGGACGGCATCATTGAGATAGAGGTTCAGGTCGCCGGTGAAAAGCTGGAAATAACCGTACGGGATTTCGGCAAGGGAATACCCGACATTCAATTGGCGCGCCAGGCCACCTATTCCACTGATCCGGAAAGGATGGGCCTTGGATTGACTTTTATGGAATCATTCATGGATGAACTGATTATTGAATCCGAGGTGGGCAAAGGGACGAAAGTTTTAATGCGCAAGAAACCGGAAGGAAAGGAAGCTGATCAGGGTTGATGCCCGGTCTTCCCTTGCCGCGCGCAGTGCCTTTGTCGGATCCGGAAGTCAGGGAGCTCCTTCAAAAGGCCCAAAAGGGCGATGATAAGGCCCGGGACAGGATGGTGGAATGCAATCTTCGCCTTGTTTACAGCATCGCCGGAAGGTTTGCCGGCCGGGGTCGCGAGTTGGAGGATCTGTTTCAACTGGGGTGCATCGGGCTGTTAAAAGCCATAGAGAAGTTCGATTGTAATTTTAACGTCAAATTCTCCACATATGCGGTCCCGGTGATCATCGGCGAAATCCGGCAATTCTTGCGCAACGACGGCCCTTTGAAACTCAGCCGTTCCATGCGGGAAAAAGGCCGCCAGATCAGAGCTTTCCGGGAAAATTTCATAAAGGAGAAAGGTTTCGAACCGACAACCATGGAAATCGCGGAGCAGTTCAAGATCGATCAGGCGGAGGTGGCGGAGTTGATCGAAGTTACTAGGCCGGTGTTGTCCCTTTTTGAAGTCGTTTCCGAGGGAGAGGGTGACCCGATTTACCTTATCGATCAGGTCCGGGAGACGCCAGGTGCTTATGAAAATCTGGACAGGATGGCGGTGAAACAGGTGCTGGGTTCCTTGAGCGAAAGGTTCCGGCTAGTGCTCAGACTGCGGTTTCTGGAAGGGAAAACCCAAGTAGAGGTGGCCGGCATTCTGGGTGTTTCGCAAGTGCAGGTATGCCGCCTGGAAAAGGCGGCTTTAGCCAAGTTAAGGGAAGTTCTTGGAGGTTCTTAAAGGCGGATTCCCGCCCCCGCTTTCTTATTATTTCGGAGTTTTATCCGTCTTGCTTTTTCGCGTACTGTTTCGGAGTGATTCCCACTAATTTTTTAAACGTCCGTATAAAGTGGGAATTGTTACGAAAACCGGTGGTTTCCGCAACCAGGGCTACCGGCGTGTTTTCCAGCAGGTACTGTTTGGCGATGATGATGCGCCGGGAGATGATATATTCCTTAACCGTATACCCCGTGGCTTTTTTAAAAATCTTGTTGAGGTGGTTCTGGTTCATGAAAAAAGTCCGTGCCAGCATCCGCAAGGAAATGTCCCGGCGGATGTTCTTGTTGATATATTCGATAACCGGGGCGATTTTTTTGCCCGCTATCTCATGGACATAGGTTCCGGAGTGCTCCGCCGTACGGTAGAAAGTGTTGATCATAATAAGGATTTCCGCAAGGAGGGTTTTGCGCGAAACATCCCACCCATAACACGGCTTTGATTCAAAGGCATAGGCCTTTTCGCACAAGGCGGTGAAGGCCAGGAACTGTTCGGGATTTAAATGCACGCGGTGGGAGAAATCCGGGCCCCGGTCCAGAAAACATTCCAGCAGGTTGGTTTCCGACGATGACAATTCCCTGACATATTGCGGCGTAAAATGGATCACATAAATCTCATTGGGAGTGTTGCTGGGAACAATGGCATTATGTAGGTCCAGATGGTTAAAGACAAAGATATCCCCTTTTTGCAGGGGGTAAACCTTATCGTTGACGAAATATTTTTTACCATCATTTAACGCCACATATATCTCGAAGGAATCATGGTAATGAAAATTTTTACTCTCCTCAGCCTGCAGGACTTTATGAATGATGAAGAAATCCGGGTTGAAGACATCCTTCATGAATGGGTTTGGTTTCAAATTCCACACCTCTTTTAAGGCTTCATAATATTAATTATAAACTAAAAGTGGAATTAGTGCAATTTTATAGTGTTTTATGCAAAAAATCGGCAGTTACCTCGATAGATAATTGATAAGTCGGTTTTTGGGGCCATGGCAGGATTTATATCAGCGCCAGCGATGGAAATTGTAAAAAGGAATTACTTTAAAAATGTATAATATCAATATTAACAAGGGTAATTGCGTTGTTGCCGTTAATTCAAGGTCTTGCCAATTAAATATAGTGTATGGCTGCCATTAGGCTATCGGTATTTTTAGTGGAGACGTAAAATTATTATAACAACGCAAATTGCTCTAACAAGGGAATTTGCATTTATCCGAACGGTCAGTATAAAGGGAAAGAAGGGGTAAGCATGCCGGATGAAGTGAATATGCCAGTTAAACCGCACGCCGGGATCAGGGCCGCGAAAATGACGACCCGTGCTAAGTGGAACTCTTACATATGGTCATACATTTATTTGGCCCCGATGTTGATTCTGCTGGCTGTCTTCGTGGTCTATCCCCTGTTCATGTCTTTCAAATATACTTTATACGAATGGGACGGCATCGGAAATCCCAAGGATTACGTGGGATTGAGGCAGTTCGTGGAAGTGGCGAGGGACCAGTTTTTCTGGAAGGCTTTCATGCATACCTGGTATTATACCTTGATATTAGTACCGATTCAATTGTTTCTTACCCTGGTGCTGGCCTTGGTCTTAAACAATAAGAATCTTACGGGAGCGACGGTCTACCGAACCGTTTTCTTCCTTCCGGTCGTGACTATCCCTGCTGTTGTGGCCATTGTATGGAGCCTGATCATCGGCACCTTTGGAGACACCGTCCGGCAGATTATGGGTTTTTCCCAGCCCATCGATTTTCTCGGGGATCCGAGATACAACCTGAATGTGATCATTATTTTCGGCATTTGGTATTCATTCGGATGGAACCTCATCTTTTTCCTGGCGGGGCTGCAATCGGTGCCCAAGGATTTGTACGAGGCCGCTACGGTTGACGGGGCCGGTGCCGTGGCGCAGTTTTGGCATGTGACGGTTCCCGTCTTAAAGCCGGTGGGTCTGATCATCTTGTTTCTGGCGGTTATCGGGAGCATGAAGGTATTCGATCAGGTGTGGGTTATGACCGGAGGCGGGCCGTATTACGCCAGCGAAGTCGTGCAAACATATATTTATAAAAAAGCGTTCAGCGCCACGGAGACGCAGAATATCGGTTTCGCTTCGGCAGCCGCGGTATTTCAAAGTTTCATTATTTTTCTCATCGCCAGCCTGCAGTTTTTCGCGTTCAGGGCCGCAGGAAAAGCCAGGGCGCAAAACAAATTATAGGGGTGAATAAAAGATGAGCGCTTTTTTCCAGTTTATCCATTCCGGAACCATGATGAAATTTTACCCGGCGCTTTTGATCGGCGGCGTACTTGGTTATTATTACAGCGCCGCCGCGGGGAAGGCAGGCCGGAGTTCAATACGGAGATACATATCCGGGGCTTTACTGGCCTTATTTTCAGCCTGTATTTTACTGGCATGCGTCCTGGATATCCGCGCCAACTGTTTTCATCTATTTTTGCCCGCTGCGGCCGGGGGAGCGGCGCTGTTTTTCTACGGGCGGTATTTACGCGCGCTGTCTCCGGATGATGCGCAAAAAGTAAAATTGATGCGCGGCATACTGATCGTCGCCGCTGCAAGCTGTTTATCCGTAACGCTGGTTCTGATCGACAACGTTGTTATCGGCGCATTGTCATGGATTTTTAAATACCTTTACAAATATATTTTAATAGGGCTTTGGGTCATTGCCGCACCGGTTTTCCGCCTCTTGGACAAATTCATCAACAGCGCATCCTTTTGGAAATTCCTGTTCTCATTGTGTCTGGGGGGCCTGTGCGGGTATTATTGGGGTAAAGGTTCCGTGGAGGATGAGGAAACGGCGCGCAAGGACTACGCGGCCAAATTTTTCAATTTTGTTGCTTTTGTTTATGTGGCTTACCTTATATTTGTTTTATTCCGCAATATTTCCGCCAACTTTCTTTATTCGGCCGTCCCCTCCATAGCAGGGGCGGTAGTGTCGGGCCTCCTGGGGACCTATTGCCATTCCCCGAAAGAAGGAAAACGGAGATTTGTTAAAATTTTCATCTGGACCTTTATCGTGCTGGGAGCGGCTGTTTGCGCGGGAGTTGCGGGATACTATTTGCGCGCTTCGCTGGCATCCGCCGGAATGTGCATGGGGTATGTTTTTAAGGGCGCATGGAGCCTGCTGATGGTAATCATAAGGCCCGTGTGGAGTGTATTAGCGATACTCCTCGCTTTTCTCTATGGCCTGATTGGGGGGATTTACAGCCTGATATTGTCCGGTGTTTTGTGGTTCATTCGTTGGGCTTCCCCTTTTAAAACCGTTTTATCCGTTTTAGTTTCCGTTCTCGCCGGGTATTATTTCGGCATGGCGCTCAGCGGGAACCGCAAAACCAGAGCCAACCTGATCCTGACAGGGGCGGGCTGCGGATTATTGGCGATTGCCGCAGTATCCGCCTTGTTTGTGGACAGCGGAGCCAATCTGTTCGCCTTTGCTTTGCCCGCGCTGGTAGTGATGCTTGCGGTTTCCGCGGGCAGTTATTATTATTATACCGCTCAGGAAAACCGCCAGTATATGTTTTTACGGCTGCGGCGCCTGTTGCTGGTCCTTCCCGTAGTGCTGGTGGTGGTATTCATCGGAGTCGCCATCAGATTTAACGACGACAAGGCGCTGGTCATCTTTTTGGAAAGCAATATCGGTAAAATTGTATTGGCGGCGGCGCTGGGGTTGGGCATTGGGTCGTTTTTCGGAGAGGCGATGATTAGCGAACACCGTAAACCCGGCTTCCGTGTCTGGAGCTGCATATTTTACGTCATAATTCTCTATATGTTTTTGTACCCTTTGAAAGATCTGCTTTTAGGCGGATTCGCCGCGGCATTCAACCGCGATAAAATGTCCGACGCGGGATATCTCGGCTTCCTGCTGGGCTGGATGGCGCCTGGGCTTCTTTCACTTGGCGCCGGGATTTTGATCAACATAGGGAAAATCAGGGGCGCCATGGCGCGGCGGAAAAATGTCCGGCTGCTTGCGCAGCATATCATCCTTTCATTCCTCGGCTTTATTTATCTTTATCCCTTTCTCTGGCTGGTGGGATCCTCCCTGAAAACCGCCAGGGGCTTTTTCAGCGAGGGATTGAATATTATCCCCAGGGAGCTGCAATGGGACAATTATCCCCGTGCCTGGGTCGACGCCATGTTCGGCATTTATTTTAAAAACACGGTGATTATTACGGCAAGCGTGGTAGTGCTGGTAGTGGTAATCTCGTCCATGGCAGCCTATACGCTTTCCCGCACCCAGTTTCCTGGGCGCAAGACCCTGATCGGCATTGTGCTGGTGCTGATGTTCGCCCCGGCCGGATACACGTTGATCCCCCAATATGATTTAATGGATAAGGTTTTTCACCTGAATAACACCTTGTACGCGGTGATAATCCTGGCTACGTCGGGAGCGCTGCTCTGGAACAGCTTCATGTTCATGGGCTACTTTCTGACCATCGATAAGGAACTGGAGGAAGCGGCGCGGGTCGACGGGGCCAGTTTTAACCAGCTTTACTGGCGTATCATGTTCCCGCTGGCAAAACCCATGATCGCCACGGTATCCATCAACGCCTTGATTTGGAACTGGAACGACTTCATGCTTCCATTGGTATTCACCCTCTCCAAGCCGGAGCTCCGCACTCTGGCGGTGGGCATGTATAATTTTCAAAGCGAGCATTCCACCGAATGGACGCTTATGTGCGCGGCGGCGGTAATCGGCATCACACCCATTACCCTCATATTCATGTGCCTGCAGAGCCTCTTCATCGAAAGCCTGCAGGGAGCGATCAAGGGATGAAAGAGAATCCTGTTTTTGTTTTGAGGTTATTAATCCCCGCCAAAAACCGGCGGGGATTTTGTATTGGTAAGATGGTTTATCTGCAGGCAGGATCCGGGCGTTTTATTCAGAATAAAAGCTTTACATTTCAGATTTGCCCGGGAGCTTGTTTTTTATACCTTATTCCCTCCGTATCTTTAATTGAATTTTGTTTTTTATCTCCTGTATTCCGTATTCTCAGCCAATGGAGGCGCCATGCACCCCCTGGAGTTAGTCGAAGGAATCAAATCAGACCCCGCTTATCTCGGCCAAATTGTTTCCGTGCAGCGGCTGCCTGCAACGGAGCCTAAGTTCGGCGTTCTTGATCCTCCGCTGCCGCCGGCTTTACAGGCGATACTTGAGCGGGAAGGCATCCGGGAGCTATATGAGCACCAAGTAAAGGCAGTGCAACTGGCCCGCGCGGGAAAGAATTTTGTAGTATCAACCCCCACCGCCAGCGGAAAATCGCTGGCATACAACCTTCCCGTGCTGGAGAGGCTGTATCAGGATCCGAAAAAAACCGCCCTGTATATTTTCCCCATCAAAGCCCTGGCCCACGATCAGCTTGGGAAGCTTAAACGTTATGATACGCCTTTTGCCATAACCGCTTACGACGGCGATACCCCATCGCAAAACCGCGCAAGCCTGCGTACAGGCAATATCATCCTGACCAATCCTGATATGCTTCATCTGGGGATGCTTCCGTATCATCTTTCCTGGCAGCGGTTTTTTGCCGGCCTGGTTTTTGTGATCATAGACGAACTGCATTATTACCGGGGTATCCTTGGTGTCCATATGGGGCATGTGATGCGCCGGTTAAGAAGGATTTGCGCCTATTACGGGGCAAGTCCCGTATTTATTCTTTGTTCGGGTACTATCAGCAATCCGGGAGATTACGGAAAAAAGATCACGGGGCTTTTTTTGGAAGAGGTGGCGGGTGAAAACGTGCCCGGAGGAGAAAAATATCTTGTATTTTGGAATCCTTATGCGGGAAGAAAGAAGGAGCCTGCGGGAAGATCCCGCTACCTGGAGGATGCGGTGCTGGTCGCGAGGCATTTATTCCAGGCGGGCATGAGGAGCATCATCTTCACCAAGTCCAGGCAGTTGGCGGAATGGTTGTGGATTTTCCTGCGGGATCAGGTGGGGGAGGCCGGGGCGGATAAAATAAAAACTTACCGGGGGGGCTATCTGCCGTCTAAACGCAGGGAGACCGAGAAAGCTTTATTCGGGGGGTATTTGCAGGGAGTAATTTCCACCAACGCCCTGGAACTTGGAGTGGATATCGGCGCCCTGGATGCCGGGATTATCGTGGGATTTCCCGGCGCCGCGGCGTCTTTCTGGCAGCAGGCGGGGCGTGTGGGGAGAGGCGGGGTTCCGTCTGTGGTGGTTTATGTATCTACCAATGATTTGTTGGATCTCTACTACCTGCGGCATAGCGGAGATATTATGGCGAGGTCGTACGGGGATTTATATGTGGACATAGATAACCCTTATGTCCTGCTGGATCATGTCCTCTGTGCCGCTTTCGAACTGCCGATCGAACAAGGGGATTTCCGGATTTGGGGGCCGATGTTCGCGGGGCTGGTGGATTTTCTGGTCGGGGAGGGGGATCTGACTTTTAACGGACACAGCGGACAATGGTATTTTAATGGGGCCGGATATCCGGCGGAACGTGTAAACCTGCGTTCGGCGAATCATGAACGTTATGTACTCGCCAAAGAGGATGGGGAAGTAGTGGGTACGCTGGACGGGGGGGGAGCCTTTTCCCGGATTCATCCCGGCGCGCTGTATCTGCATGAAGGGGAGGCTTATGAAGTCACGCGGCTGGATTTGGTGAAAAAAATCGCTTCATTGCGCCCGGCGGAGGCAGGATATTTTACAGAGACATCAGAAAAAATAACCGTAGAAATCACCGCCGTGCATAATGAGAGAAAGATCGGACCGGCGGGGGCTTTTCTTGGGGAAGTGAATGTCGTCACCCAAGTTACGGGATTCAGAAAAAGGACGGCCCGCGAAGGACATGTTATTGGCTATGAAACCCTGGACTTGCCGGAAGAGATATTGTCCACCGTGGCAATCTGGCTGCAAATCCCGGATATGACAAGCGATGCCGTTAAAAAAGCCGGACTCGATCTGCACGGGGGGCTGCACGGCACGGAGCATGTCCTGATCGGTTTAATGCCTTTGCTGACCGTATGTGATCGAAGGGATTTGGCCGGGACCTCCATGGTATTCCACAACCAAGCGCGGGGTCCGGCGGTTTTCATATTTGATGCGGCGCAAGGCGGGATCGGCCTTGCGGAAAAAGCCTGGGAGAAGCTGGATGAACTTGTTCGAAAGGCATACGAAACAGTGCTGGCCTGCCCTTGCGAGGAGGGCTGCCCGTCCTGCATTCAAAGTCCTAAATGCGGCAATTTCAACCAGCCGCTGGACAAGGCGGCGGTGGCGGAGATATTGAAGGCGATTGCAACCGGTTAATATCCTTTTTTAAGACTTTCTTTTCCTGAAGATGATGGGCAAGCCGTGTCGGAAGAGGGGAGAACGGTTTATTTCCCGCAGAGGCGCAGAGGATGGGTTTTTATATAGTTGTTCATATATCCTTAGGGAGGTATAAGCATGATGGATCCACGCATTCAAAAACTGGCTTACAATCTCTTGCATTATTCCGTGGACCTTCAACCCGGCGAGGGCGTATTGATCGAAGGCGTCGGACGGCCGTACGAATTGATTTCCGCCCTGGTGGACGAGGCATACGCCATGGGAGGCAAACCGTACGTGGACATCCGCAACCAGGAGATCTGGCGCAAGGTGTTGATGGGCATCGACGAATCCCAGTTGCAGCTCATGGCGGAATTCGAGACGCTGCGCATGAAGGAAATGAAGGCGTACATCGGGATCAGGGCCGCGGACAACATCTCGGAACTGTCCGACGTCCCCACGGAAAAAATGGCGTTGTATGAAAAAATAGTTGTTGAACCGGTGCACCACGGCATCCGGGTGCCGCATACAAAATGGTGCGTCCTGCGTTATCCGAACAGTTCCTTTTCACAGCTTGCCAGGATGAGTTCGGAGCAGTTTGAGAATTTCTTTTTCCGCGTATGCAATTTGGATTACAACCGCCTTTCTTCGGCCATGGATCCTCTGGGGGAATTGATGGAAAAAACGGATGAGGTGCGCATTACGGGTCCCGGAACGGATTTGGCATTCTCCATCAAGGGTTTGCCTGCTATTAAATGCGCGGGAAAGCATAATATTCCGGATGGGGAGGTATTTACGGCGCCGGTGCGGGAATCGGTGGAAGGCTTTATTACCTACAATACCCCCGCTCCTTATCGCGGTTTTATCTTTGAAAAAGTGCGTCTGGAATTCTCGGGCGGAAAAATCGTCAAGGCGGAAGCCAACGACAACAATCGCATCAAGGAGATCTTCGACATCGACGAAGGCGCCCGCTATGTCGGGGAATTCTCCCTGGGCTTAAATCCTTACATCGACCAGCCCATGTTGGACATTCTTTTTGACGAGAAGATCAGCGGCAGTTTCCATTTCACGCCCGGCAGCTCCTATGACGAATGCTTCAACGGCAATAAGTCGGCGGTGCACTGGGATCTGGTCTGCATCCAGACCCCGGCCTTCGGCGGCGGGGAGATCCGGTTCGACGGGACGCTCATCCGCAAAGACGGCAAGTTCGTTCATCCGGCGCTGACGGAGCTGAATCCGGAGAATTTTATGGGATAACTCGACTCTTACTCTCTCTTCTGCGGAAGCTAAATGATTACCCATAAGAATTTATTTATTTGATGATTCACTGAAAGGGGTTTTAACCTGCAGGAAAGAAATTTTGGAAGCGTGATCTGCGGCGTCTGGCTGCGTTGTCGCACCTTTCATAATCAGTGAGATTAATGAAAGGTGTTTCACCTTGCCATGCTTGCATCTGACGCTTCCGTAAGCATAAAGGCAAGAAAATTTCTTTCCTGCGTTCCCACCCGAAACTGGAATGACCTGTCAAGATGCGGCAGTTTCGGGGTTATGCACGAAAAACTTTTAACGCTTGGAATCATCGGTACTTCGAAGCGCGGATTGATACTGTAGTAAAAGTCTTGATTACGGAGGCCCACATGGATTGGCAAGACGACGGGTATTGCTTTTGCTGCGGGAAGGACAACCCTGTCGGCATGAAATTAAAGTTTGTTCCCGACGGGGATGAACTGACCACAACCCTTACGCCGGACAGGGTGTTTCAAGGATGGGCGGGGATCGTGCACGGGGGAATCCTGTCCACGGTGATGGATGAATTGATGGCGCACGTCCTCATCGCGCGGGGCGACACCGCTGCCACGGTCAAGATGGAGGTCTCCTTCAAAAAACCCGCCCGGGTGGGGGAAAAGCTCACATTCCGTGGGCGCTTGCTGGGTGAAAACAGAAGGCTGCGGGAGGTTGAAGCCAGGACGTTCAATGAAGCCGGGGAGATGGTGGCGGAGGCGAAGGGTACGTTCGTGACGCTGAGAAAACAGGAAGGCGGTACATTAGGGTTATAATTAATAAGTCTGTTTGCTTGCTATTGGCTAATCCATATATTGTCAATATTGGTCAATCCATATATTGGCATATTTTTTTACCGATATTAGAAAAGCTGGTTCTTCCAAGCAAAGAAGGTGCCTTTTCGGGCCATGCGATCAGGGTATTAAATAAATGAGGGAAAGAAGACTTACTGGAAAAAAGAGGATAAGAAGGCGGAAGCGGAGGCCGAAGTATTCGGAGGCAGTGATTGGTTTTGCAAGGAGGATATGGGAGAGAGCGGACTATCCCTGCGGGGTCATTTTAAAGAAGGTGATTTCGTTATGGTTATATCCGACCAGGTTTTCAACCAGCCCTTATGACCGGTTAGTGGCTGAAAAAGGTTTTACGGGCGCTGAATTTAGGCGCTTCCTGGTCTTGTTTCAGACAATTTTCGATGAACTCTTTTACTGCTGCAGTAGCTACTGTTGGTTCGCGGTGATAGACTCGCCTTTCCCACGGAACCTGATTGCCTTCACAATATTTGGTTACAGTATTCCGGGAGATCTGAAGTCTTTTTGAAATTTCCCTTTTTGACAGGCCTTGCGCGCTGCGGGAAGGACAACCCTGTCGGCTGCTGTCATTATTGGTGATAAGAGTATGAGAAAAACGGAACCGAGAATAAGATTGAAGGGGACCTAAATCATTGAGACCGTCTGCCGGGGAAAAAGTGGATGCAGGAAATTTACGGTGATGAGTAGAAACTTAATAAGCTGGTTTGTTTTACGGAAGTGTGGGATATTGAAAATTTCTATAATCTGATTCGCGGAGGTGATGAATGCCGTTACCTGTTACACAATAATAAAATTTCAGGAGGGATTACAAGTTGAAACGTTTTTGGGGTATAGCACTGGCGATGGCTTTGCTTGTGAGTCTCGGCGCCGTTCTGGTCTTTTCCGACGCGAATCTGGACCGCAAGGCGAGTAAAACGGTTTTTGAGATCACTGACAAGGATACGCTCCCGGGAGCCCGCACCATCGTTGCCCTGGACGGCCTATGGCAGGCGGCCCGCTGGGACGACCCGGACATGGACAAGGATACATATGCGCCCATGAAAGAGGTTCCGAAGGACTTGGTCTGGAAAGGGATTAATGTCCCGGGGGATTTAAAAAAAGAACCGGATTTCGACATGGCGCACAGGGTCTGGTACCGCACCAAGGTGAAAGTGGATGAAGCCATGGCCGGGAAAAGCTTTATCCTGGATTTCTCCGGTACGAACTGGATTGCTTCCGTGGTGGTGAACGGCCAGTTCATCGCGGCGCATAAGAGCACGCGCATCCCCTGGCAATGCGATATCACCAGGGCTATCAGGTTCGGTAAAAAACCGGATCAAATCAATGAAATCTGCATTGGCATCAAGGACCCGTGGTATGCCATCGATGCTGCGTACAAGGGGCTGAAGCTGAATGATTACCGCAAACTGGCGGTGGACAAGTTCCGTGAAACGCGGTTTGTGGCGCCCATTTATCCTTCCACCAAAGGCGACGCCGACGGGACGCAGTGCGGTATTACCGATCAGGTAAGGATGGTCGCTACCGCCGGCTCCGTTTATGTCACCGATGCTTTTGTGAAAACCACGGTTACGGATGAAAATAACGAACCCAACAATAAGAAGATCACCGCAGAGATCACGGTACTCAACCCCACGGATAAGAATCAAAGCGTAGTCATCAAGAGCGAAGCGATGTTTGTTCAAAGTTCCGCGATAGAAAAGGAACTCGATCCGGTGACCGTTACCGTGCCGGCAGGCGGCACGCAGACCGTGACCATGAGCGGGCCCTTTCCCAACGCCCAACTGTGGTGGCCCCAGGAAGATCCCGCGGCCATCTATGCCTTGCGCACCTTTGTAAAAGTCAACGGCCAGGTTACCGATCTCCATGAGCAGCTTTTCGGATTCAGGGAGGTTAAAATCGACGGCCCCTATATCCGTATCAACGGCTTGAGAAGAAACTTCTGGAACCTGCTGGACGGGATCTCCGGCGATACGCCGGAAGGAGCGCTGGTTCATTTTTATGAAGGCAATAACCGTTTCGAGCGGTTTGGCGCGGATCTGGGACTGGATCGGAGATTCGGTTTGAAAACCCGGAAGGATCAATTGATATGGGCCGACCAGCACGGTATTCCCGGCCGCTTGTCCACCATGATCGACGGTATGTTCATCAATTACGACCTGACCAAAGAGGTGGTCTGGCAGAATTTTGCGGAGCATATCGGGCAGGTCGTGAAGGCCTACCGCAATCACCCGTCGGTGATTGTTTACAGCCTTGAGAATGAACTTCTTTTCATTAACGGCGCTTTAGGCTACAGCAACAAGATGGAACAGATCGAGGCAAACGCCAAAAAATACATGCTGGATGTATCCCATAAGCTGGATCCCACGCGGCCCGCCATGTTCGACGGCGGCGGCGCCTTCAAGGACAACTCGGGGGAAATCTGCTGCACCCATTACGCGGAAGACGGTTTCTATCCGGATAACGCTTATCCCATGGACAAAATCCGCAGCATGGGCCGCTGGACCTGGGATAAGAAGCGCCCTTACGCCGCGGGCGAAGTCGCTTATTTCTCCGGGAACAACGCGGACCACGCCTGGATCGGCGGTGAGGCGGCCGCTGAAAGCAAACTCGGCGCTTCCAAGGCTTACTCCAAGTATATCCGTTACCTGTTTGAACGCTACCGCTGGAACGATGTGGCCATGATTTGCCCGTGGACGGGGCAGCATGCCGCCTCTCCGGAACTGATCAACGCCATGTCGCCCATTGCGGCGTTCACGCGGGAATATAACGCCAACTTCTTTAGCGGGGCGCAGGTTACCCGTACCGTGAAAGTTTTCAACGATACTTTCTCCAAGGAGCCCCTGACCTTTACCTGGGCGGTGGAGGCAGGTAAAAAACGCATCGCCGGCGCCAGTCAGACCCTCTCCATAGAGCCGGGGTTCGGCAAGGAGCTTACCGTTACTTTTACGGTCCCGGCGGTAAAGGAGCGCACTTCCGCCAGGCTGGTCCTGGAGGTCGCCCAGAAAGGCGCGAAATCATATAAAGATGTAAAAGAAATCGCTTTCTTCCCCAAGGTGAAGAAAATTGCCTTGAAGAATCCGGTATTCCTCATGGGAGGCACGGATGAGCTGGCAAAATCCCTGGCGAATATGGGCGTGAATGCCACGGCCATCGAAAGTGTTGAGGATGTAAAGACTCCGACCGGCATCATCATTGTCGGCGCCGATTCCGTGAAAAACACCACGCCTTTGGATGAACTGGTGGAATATGCCAGCGCCGGAGGGAGGATCATCATCCTGGAGCAAAAAATTCCCATCACCGGCAAGAAACTATCGGTAAAATTGAATGCAGCCAAGGACGATAACAGCCGGGGCTATAGCGTGGATTTCAATTTCGGCCAGGGTTTCGACGCCCCGCTGCTCAAGGGGCTTGCGGAAGCGGATCTTTCCCTCTGGGCAGGCGATTACCCCATGACTTACAATGTCTGGGAAAAACCGGGCGGGGTCACCAGATCCTGGGTAAATTGCGGCTCCGGTTTAAAAGGCAGTACGCTGATTGAAATTCCTTATGACAAGGGGAATTTGATCGCCACTCAATTGAGGATTGCCGGTAAATTGGCCGTGGAACCGGCAGCCCAAATCCTTATGGCCAACATGCTGCTGCGTTGCGACACCTATCAACCCGCTACGGCAAGCGTAGGAATTTATGCCCCGGATCGTGAAGAAATGGTTGCTTTCATGAACAATCTTGACTGCGACCTGGTGGAACTGGAAAAGCTGGAAAAAGGGCTTAATATCAAAACCACGCCCATTTTGATCGTCAGCGCCTCCAAGCAAGGTTTACGGGCTTTGAGCGCCAATAAGGGGGCAGCGGACAAATATGTCAAAGCCGGCGGCTGGATCATACTGTGGGGGCTGGAACCCGACGGCCTGGATCTATACAACAACCTGCTCAGTACCAAGCATATTCTTAGGGAATTCCGGGTTGAGGCCGTGAAGCCGATACGGGACAAGCTGATGGTGGGCGTGGATAGCTCCGATGTCTATATGTTCACCAATGAGGTCATTGCGCCGTGGTCCGGACTTCGCCGCGTTTCCGGCGACGTCTTCACATATTGCGTGGACGGGGCCGACATTGCGCCGTTCTGTTACGGACCGGCCAATCCGAAGTTCGAATTCAAGCGCGAGACTTCCTACCAACTGGTGGACGGCCTGTTCAACGCTGATTTCTGGTGGTATATCAACCAGATCGCATACAAGGAGATTCCTCCGGAATTCAACCTGATGACGTTCAAAATGCCGGCCCCCAGCGTGCTCCAGAGCATCACCATTTGGAACAACGCCAACTACGACACTGTGAAGGATTGCGACATCAGGATCGACGGGAAAAGCTTCGCCACCGTGGAGCTGCCTGATTCCTTCGATGCCGTTGAAGTCAAGCTTAACAATAAGGCGGTCAAAGACACCCTTTCGCTGGTGGCGCTTTCCATCCGCGTAAAGCAGGACAGGATCAAGATGATCGGCCTGGATGAAGTATCCATCATCCGCGAACTGCCGGCCTGGTACCAGGGGAAAGTATTCCCGCTGGTCAACTGCGGCGGTATAGTCCGCTATCCCAGGGGAAAGGGAGGTTTCATCCTCAACAACCTGAAGCTCGTGGATAAGGAAATCAAAGAAAATGTCACGAAGAAGCAGCGTATCGTCTCGGTGATTCTCCAGAATCTTGGCGCGGCTTTCCAGAACTAATAGCGTTTTCCGATCGGCCGATGTGTTCGCGAAAGTCGGTTAGAAATGAATGATTCAATCAGAACCACCTGCTTAAACAGGTGGTTCCGATTATCTGGCAGGAAAAAAGGGGTAATATAGACCGTTCGATGTTTTATAACTTATTCGTAAACTAAAATAAATCAAGGCAGGTTTCCTGAAGCAGCTAGCGAAATAACAGATATTTACAGATTGTTGATGATCCGGAGGTGAGGTTTTTGTCAAATGCATTTCTGCAGATCCAGGGCAAAAAATTTAATTATGACGGGAAAGAAATAATTTTACGCGGCTTCGGCATCGGCACTTGGATGAATATCGAACACTTCATGATCGGCTTGCCGGGCACGGAAAAGAAAATCCGGCAGACCTTTGCCGATGTCTACGGCAAGGAAAGGTCCGAGGAATTTTTCCAGTCGCTGCTTGGCGCGATGATCACCGAGGACGATTTTCAATTTCTGAAAGAACTGGGCGTTAACTGTATCCGGCTTCCTTTCAATTACAGGCATTTTGAGGATGATCAAAAACCCGGAGTATATAAAAGCGAAGGTTTCCGGCACCTGGACCGTGTGCTGGCGTTATGCGGGAAATACCGGATATTTGCCATTTTAGATCTGCATGCGGTACCCGGCGCGCAGAATCCCGACTGGCATGCGGACAGCGAGTTCGGTGTTCCCGTGTTCTGGCAGGACGGCTCGTTCAGGGAAAGAGTAATCGGCCTTTGGAGGTTTGTGGCGGATCATTTTAAAGACAATCCTTGGGTGGCGGGGTACGACATCATCAATGAGCCGTATCTCGTGGCGGATGAGAATGTCTTCAGGGACTTCTTCAAGTGCGTCACAGGCGCCGTCAGGGAGGTTGACCGTCGCCACATATTATTCCTGGAGGGGGAGGATTGGGCCAAGAATTTCACCCTGTTCGACAAACCCGAGGATCCCCAGACAGCTTATTCTTTTCACCTTTACCCCAGCCACGTCATGAAGGATAAAAAAGTTGAGTCCTGGAGGAAAAAGAATCTGGAGGAAGTTCTTATACCGATCATCCGGGCCGGGGAAAAATTCGGGCGGCCGCTGTGGTGCGGGGAAACGGGCGCCGGTTTCTCCAGGGAGACTATGCCGCTGGCCTTGACCATGCTCCATGACATGTTGGATTTACTCGAAGGAAACAATGTCTCCTGGACCATTTGGACTTATAAGGATGCCCAAACCATGGGGCTGTGTTACCCCCGGAGCGATACGCAGTGGATGAAATTTGTCAAGGAATTTAAGACGGACAGGAACCTCTTTAAAAAAGATCACGTAATAGCGGAAGAAACAATCAGCAATCTTGAAAAAGCGCATACGGGCAAAATAGGTGATGCGCTCCGGCACAGGGTGCAATTCAGGTTGCGGGGCATTTTTCACCATATATTTGCGGAGCAATTCCTCAAACCAAAATTAAAAACTATTCCATGGGAGGAAATGCAGGAATATCCAAAATCGTTCTTGTGGGAGAACTGCGGGTATTGGGAAGAAATTGCGGAACTGGTTAAATCAGTGATCAATAACCAGTAAGGGAACTCACTCTTGCTCTTTCTTTGCGAAGAGAGAGTTCGGCTATATCCATCCATGGAAGCCTCACTTTTTACCATTCTGTTTCAACAAGTAACCACAAGCCTTCGAAGTTATTGGGGGAACTCATTCTTGCCAGTAGCAATGATCAGTGTTTCAGTTGACGATGAACAGTAACCAGTGATTACCTGAAACGCTGATTACTGGTTACTGATTAATGAACGCTGAAAAAACCGGAGGTTTTTGAAATGG
This sequence comes from Bacillota bacterium, assembly GCA_050260475.1. GTDB lineage: Bacteria > Bacillota > UBA4882 > JBLNCG01 > JBLNCG01 > JBLNCG01. Next base: position 16,026 of record JBLNCG010000029.1, on the reverse strand, counting down.
CCCTGTATGATTTGCCCGGAAAGACCGTTCTCATGCATAACCGCATGGGAATAAGGATCGAATTGAACTTTGACCGCGCGGGACTGATGGAGCTCTGGATATCGCCGCAGGCGGGGAAATCCCTGTATTACCGAGACCGCAACTTTTCCTGCCGGGATGATCATACCAGGATTTTCGACCGCATCGGTTTTCCCGGTCTAAAGGCTGATCATTTTGTGAAATGTGAATACGATCCGTTTTATAGCATTATGAAGTTTAAAAAACAGGAAATGCATGTCATGACTTTGTTTGATAAGCCGGTAGTGGTTTGCTGGTTTGAAAAAGCGCAAAAAGTGGACTTGAAATCCGACAAGCAGGATGCTTTGGCGGAGCGGAACAGGAATTCATTCATTCTGAAACATCCGGACCGCGGGAAAAATTTCACCTTTGCCGCCCTGATGGAGGAAGGCGCCGGCGCGTTCCGGCACCAGTTGCAGGTTGATGAAGGCAGAAGCACATATGCCAGGGCGGAATTGGCTCCCAGGCAGAGGCTGGCCTTCGCGGGGGAAATTTCCGCCGAACCCGTAGCTGGCTTTTGCCGCGCCGTCTTTCAGACGGATATTAAAAAAATGCTGGCCGACAACGAGCGGAGGATTGAAGAAGCCGTGCGGCCGGGGACGCTTTATTTGCGGGGGCGCGGGAACCTGCAACGGCTTCTCAATGTCAATAAGCGGATTCTCCTTGCCATGCAGGACGCCTCGGGAGCGATCCGGGCCGCGCTGAACAGGATATATTATCTGATCTGGGTGCGCGACGGGGCGATCATTGAGTGTTATAACGGTTATTCCGGATGGCCGGAACCCCTGCGGAAATGGACCGAGTTTCTGCTGGCGAATCCTACCGAAATCAAAGGGGAGGAACCGGAGGGCAGGACCTTTCTCATGCTGGTGAACAAGATCACCAAGTGGGAGGAAGACGGGGTCTTTTATGCCATCTGGACCGCTTTTACCGCCTGGACGCAGACCGGGGACGGCGCTTTTGTCTCAGGCTCATACCTTGCGCTGTTGCGGGAGGCCATGGACTGGCTGGAGAAGCGTTGTTACAATAAGGAAACCGGCCTTTTTAGGCGGTATTTTTATTGCGAATCGCCCTTCCCCGGATCGCGGGACGACGGATTCGACAATGCCGTGGGATTGCCCATTGAATATGGAAGCAAACGGCTGCGCGGCAAAAAGGTCAAATCCGCCGAGGACTTCTATATCAACAGCTATGCCTATGCCTGTTATATCATGCTGGCGGCAATGACGTCCGGCGGTATCGCCGAAGCATATCTCAAGAAGGCCGGGGAGCTGGCCAAGTTGTTGAAGGCGTTTTTTACGCCTGAAACCGGGGAACTGCCTCCTTACGGGAAAATCTATGCTCACGACGGTTCCATGTTTAAAGCGGAAGGATATGGGCTGGATATGACGGATCAGGTCTGGGGATGCTCCGTGGCGCTCTTTTATCCCGAACCCTGGCAGTTGCCGGGAATCCGGCGCAGGATCATGAAGGATGTGTTGCGAAGGCCGGACAAATTTTTTTTGGCGGGTTATTTTGCCGCCTGCGCGGCTGCAGACCTTGAATGGATAGAGGAAAAAGCCCTTCTGAAAGCTTTCGATTATGCGGCTAAAAGGTGTTATAAACCCGGAAAATACCTGGCCATGCCTTATACCATCAAGGAATTCGCAAACATGCCGGACGGGAATCCATATCACGATGTCAGGCCCCAGGCCTTCAGCATTTCCCCTTGGCTGGCGGCGGTTGCGGGTTTGGGTTTAAGAAGGCTGCCTTTCGGGCTGGCGGTCAGGCCTAATACTGTCTTGAAGGAAATACGGGATTATGAATACCGTGGTACAAGCATAACGTGGAAGTATATGGGTAAAGGACGTTTCTGCCGCGTAATCTTAAACGGGGAACTTCTTCACCACACGCTTCAAATACCGGAAGCCCGCTTGAAACCGGACTCCAATGACGTGCAGATCCAAGCTACGGGAGATAAGCCGGCCGGACCGGTTCTGATCGGCTCAACAATCAGATTAGAGGATGTAAAAGCAGACGGCGGCCAGATCGTTTATTCCGGGCAAGCTTATGGGTTGAACTGCATGGAATTCAAGGATATTGGAGATGCCGCATTGGAGATTACCGCTGAAGGCGGGTGCATTCTGGAAACGGACTGCAGGACTGCGGAAGGGATAATATATGTGAATTTCAAACACCAAGGCGGTTTTACGGCAGTGGTTAAGGCTCGTTAAGAAAACCAAAAGCGGACGGGGAATACATTCCAGCCCTGGACCATTCGATACCTTTCAAAATATAAATCATTATTTATTCCGGCAGGAAAAATATGCCTGCCGGAGAAAGGGGGGATGCATTTTGATCAGATTAGGAATTATCGGCGCCGGGGGAAACGGAAAAGGAAATGCCAGGCGCCTGGCTGAGCATAAAGGGCGCTGCCGGGTGGCGGCCGTCGCGGATCCAAACAAGGAAGCCGCGGAAAAACTGGCCAGCGACTATGGAGCAAAGGTTTACGGCGACTATCGTGATTTTCTGGGCGAAGTGGATGCGGTGGTCATTTCCAGCCCGAATTACTGTCATAAGGAACAGGCTGTTGCCTGCGTAGAGGCCGGGAAGCATATCTGGATCGAAAAGCCCATGGCCCTGTCCACTGCTGATGCGGACGCGATTGTACGGGCGGTGGATAAGGCAAAAGTGGCTTCTTTTGTGGGTTTTTCCGTAAGGTTCGAAGCCGTGATGCAAAAGATGAAAGAGGTTTATTCCTCCGGACAGATCGGTTCCCTGGTCAGCCTCTGGTCGAGACGCCTGACCTGTTGGAATATTAAACCCGAGAGCTGGCGGGCGGATTTCGAAAAATGCGGGGGCCTGATCAGTGAACTCATCGCTCATGAACTGGATTGGATGGTAGATATGGCCGGCATGCCGGAGACCGTTTATTGCCGTAAACTCAGCCGGGCCGTGAACCATCCGCTGGATAACGAACATTTATGGATTACCATAGGTTACGGCGGTGGGGCCACCGGAACGATTGAGGGCAGCCAGATGGCGCTGATCGCCGATTTCTACCGGGGCCTGATCGGAACGGCGGGGTCGGTTTATACAAAAAATTGGGGGAATGAACTGGCGGTGCAAAAAACCGTGGACTCCAGCGAGGCTCTGGCTCTTTCGGCGCCGTTCGACAAATACGGCCATTTTTTGGATGTGGTCGAGGGAAAATGCGCATCGCTGGCGGACGCGGCCTGGGGAAGGGAAATCGTGCGCCTGTCGGAAAAAGCGTTGGAAAGCGCGGTGAAGGGGCAGGTTGTGGCTGTATCACGGGATAAATGATATATGACATTGTAGAGACGGATTTTTCAAATCTCTGATATGATTAAAAAATGTCACTATAATATACATGCCAATATCGATTGAGGGGTGACGGTGATGAGGACCGCTATAAATGCCGCCCTTTGGGACGTTGAGGCGCATGCTTTGAAGCAAAAAATGGATTATAAAGGCTTTATACACGCAGCAGCCGGAGCCGGATATGAGGGCGTGGAGGTAGGAGGCACGGAAGAGACCCGCGGCCCTGCCGGGGAATTCCGAAAATTCGTAGAGGATCAGGGGCTTGTTATCGCAGCTTTTTTCACCAGCGTCACCTACAACCCTTATACACCCAATCGGGAGCAGTATGAAAAGGAAATGCGCTACGCCGCGGAACTGGGCGTTAAAATCCTGACTGTCTGCGGCGGATTCATACCCAACCAACGCCGAAATACTTATTCTTTTGACTATGACATTTTCGCCGGGAATTTGGGAAAGGCCATGGAATATGCCCGCGGTTTGGGTCTGGAAATCGCATTCCACCCGCACCGCGGCTGCGTGGTGGAGACCATTGCCGAAACCGGGGAGATGGTGAAGCGGCTGCCGGACTTTAAAATCTGCGCGGATATCGCCCATCTGGAGGCTTCCGGGGATGATGCGGCGCAGTTTATCCGCACTTTTAGGGACCGGATTATTTTTACCCACATCAAGGACTATTCCTGGGCCAGGGATTCCTTCGTCGAACTGGGCGCGGGGGACGGGAAGCTGAACGTGGCGGAATGCATCGAGGAACTAAGAGCCGCAGGGTATGACGGATGGTTGTCCGTGGAATTGGACAAGAAATGGGAGGAAGGGGACAATGCTTTTGAACTGGCGAAAAGGTGCCGTGCTTACCTGCGGAAATGCGGATATTAAAAGAAGGTTAAAAATTTAACCTTCGAAATGAAAATATATCTATAAATTAATATACAGTAAAATCTCATATCAAAGGGACAGAAAGCGAGGGGAAACCGTTTCTGGACTATTGGAGCGAACATGAGAAACGGTATTTTTTGGATACCAGCCACCCGGAAGCTTTCGCATACTTAAGGCATGTCTTCAGGACTTTGCGGAAATGGGGCGCGGTTTTCTATAAAATCGACTTTCTGGACTGGGGATTCAAGGATTCCACGAAAGTGAAAAGGCACGCTCCCGGTAAAACATCCATGCAATATTTTTAGAATGTCCTTAAGATGATCCGGGAAGAGATGGGCGAGGAGAGCTACTGGATCGGCTGTATCGCTCCGCTGGCTCCGATGATCGGGCATGTGGACAGCATCCGGTTAAAGGCATGGGGCGTATTGCTTATCAATAAAGGCTTTTCAGAGCGGGAAGCACGGATTGCCATAAATGACTTGACCGGATTGGAGAAGGCTTTTGTCTGCAAATGGTCGCCGTGCGCTTCCGAGAGGCTGGGCTGCCTGACCGAATTGAGCGCGTCCCTCGGCAAACACTGCGCCGCGTTGTTTTTTATCGGCAGGGAAGATGCCCTGCCTTCGCCCAAACTTGGCATTAATGGGCAGGAGATACCGGAGTTAAAATAGCAAAGGGGGGCGCCGCATGTCTGAAGGAAAATATATCCCTTTTCCCATGTATTGGGACGATGTCCCAATCGATCTCTCATTCATCTATGAAGGAGAAAAACCCGCCGGAAAGCACGGCTTTCTCACGGTGAAAGGGGACAAGTTCGTATTCGAGGATGGGACGGAAGGAAGGTTCTGGGGCACCAACTTCAACAGCGGGGGAAACTTCCCGCCCTTCGAATACAGCGAAAAAGTGGCGAAAAGACTGGCGAAAATCGGGGTAAATCTGGTCAGGTTCCACCAACTGGACGCGGAATGGGCCACGCCGAACATTTTTCAGTTTGCCAAGGGCAAGCGCCGGGGAGATACACGGGACCTGGATCCGGAAAGTATGAAGCGGCTGGATTACCTGATACACCGTTTAAAAGGGGAAGGCATTTATATATATCTGGACATGCTGACTTACCGGAAATTCAAATCCGGGGACGGGGTGGAAAACGCCGTCGCGCTTGCCGACGCCGCCAAGCCTTACAGCATATTCAACCGGAGGCTCATCGAACTGCAGAAGGAATTCTGCCGCCAGGTATGGAATCATGTCAACCCTTACACCGGGCTCGCCTATAAGGATGATCCGGCGATTATCCTGACCGAGATCACCAACGAATGCGACATGTTCAGCCGGCCCATCGACGTTGAACCGTACAGGACGGAGCTGGAGGAACTATACCGGCAATGGCTGGCCGGGAAAGGCCAGAGCCGGCCGGAGGGCAAGGTTGATTTTTCAATAAAGGATGAAATGATGCTTAAGTTCCTCATGGAAATACAGGAGCGGTATTACCGGGAAATGACGGCATACATGAGGGGAATTGGCGTGAAAATCCCCGTCGCCGGAACCAACTGGTCCATCAACGCCGCCAACAGGCGAACGCAACTAGTCACGGATTTCGCCGACGGGCATGCCTACTGGTACGCCTGGAAATGGGGCGAAAAAACCAAGGAATTCCAAAACAAGCCCATGGTAGGGGAGGCAGATACGATTCTTCCCGATTTGTCCTTCAGCAGGTTCCTGGACAAACCCTATTTCGTGTCCGAATGGGACGATCCCTGGCCCAACGAATGGCGGGCGGAAAGCCCTCTTTTTCTGGCTGCGGTCGGAGCGCTGCAGGGATGGTCGGGGTTCGCCATTCATACATATACGTATTCCACAATGACCAACGTAAACATAACCGGCAAGGAAGTTTCCTCTTCCTCCATCGGAAGCGTACCTTACCGCGAAGGCGTCTTCAACACCTGGAACGATCCGGCCAAATTCGGCCTGTTTTATCATGCGGCGCTGATGTTCCGGCGCGGCGACATCAAACCGTCCCGGCGCAGCATAGGCGTAAGGATTAATGATATGGCACTTGATTCGGGGCGTATTCCGGCTCTTAGCTTAATCAGCGAAATATACCGGGTCGGCCTGGAGTTTCCGGAACAGCAAAGCCAGGCGGGCAATGTGATCGCCTGGGATAAACCCGCTGCCGACCGGGAAAAGGGCGAGGTTATCTCGGACACGGGAGAATTATATAGGAACTGGAAAAAGAGAATCGGTTGGATCGATACGGAAAAGTCAAAAACGGCTTATGGCTTTTTAGGGCAAGCCGGAAAGATAACACTCGATAGTATGGAAATCGATGCCAAAACAGATTTTGCGATTGTTGCCCTGAGCTCCTTGACGGATGCGCCTATATCCCAATCGGAGAATATGTTTCTTTTGACTATCGGACGTTCCAAGAATACGAACATGCGGTTTAACGAGGCTCATACAGAAATGCTGGATGTCGGCAAACCGCCCATTTTGATCGAAGTCATCGAAGCGGGGATCCGGATCAAGACAGAAGCCGAAAACCTGCGGGTCTGGGCAGTGAACGCGGAAGGTTTTTTTGCGGGGGTCGTGCCTTCGGAATACAGGGACGGGACCTTGAGTTTTAAGGTCGGGGAAAGGTTCCCGTCGATATATTATCTGATACAGGCGGAATAACAAACTTCTTTCATATCGGAAGGGAAAACATTCGGTCGGGGAACGGTTATTTCCCGCAGAGGCGCGGAGGCGCAGAGGATAGGCTATTGGATGACTGCTTTATATGGAAAGGATGATAATCCATGGACTTTACCGCTGTTATCTCTTCACGCAGGGCGGTGCGGAAATATAAGAGCGATCCTGTGCCGGAGAGTAAAATGCAGAAGCTTTACGAAGCGCTGAATCTTGCGCCGTCAGGAAATAACGCGCAGCCTTATGAGTTCATTTTTGTAAGGGACGGAGCGGTGAGAAAGCAAATCGTTTCGGAAGGCTGCCACCAGGAATTCATCGGAGAGGCTCCCGTACTAATGGTTGCCGTTTGCGATCCGGGGAAGTCGTTTGACGCGGCAATCGCCGTGGATCACCTGATTCTTGCGGCCACAAACGAAGGTTTGGGCACCTGCTGGATCGGTTGGATCGAGCGGGAACCGATCAAAAATATCCTGGGCATCCCTGCGGAAAAGGAAGTGCCTGTCCTGGTTCCCATCGGTTTTCCGGCGGAGAATCCTCCCGCCAAACCCAGAAAACCGTTGGGGCAAATCATAAGGTTTGATAAATATCAATAATGGAGGAACGCGCCCTGTGCACCGTGGCGCGCTCTTGTCAAGGTTTAACGTTCAAAAATTTCCAGAAACCAAAAACCCTCGTGCATGGAGATTTCACCTGTTTTCAGGGAAACGGGGTGCGCAAACAGCGGGCCGTCCAGAACCACGGTGTGGTATTCACCGTTTTCACCAGCGGCGTCAGCACCCGCTTTTTCTATTTCGGCGATGACTTCATGATCCAAGATTAAGCCCAGCAGTTTCTTGGACAGCACCTTACTGTTCACAGCGATAATCATGGCCTTGAACCCCAAGTCGAGGAATTCCGACAACAATCCGCGTCGGCTTTCCTTCCAGAGGGGGAGATAAGGTGTAATCCCTGCAGCGCGGCAGATTTTCTCCACCCACTCCCGGTGCGCATCCAGATCGATATCCCCGAAAACCCCCGTTTCTAGGCCTTCTTTTTTAAAATTACGGATGCTTTCCGAAAACACTCCTTCGTAATCAACCCATGTAGCGCATGCCACATGAAGAGGAATGCCCATGGACGCGGCCTGCCGCTCCAAAACCGCGGGAGGCAGGGCGTGGGATCGGGAGCGTTTGCCGGTTTCATCGAGCATGGTAAAAAGCCGGCCCGGCCTGCCGCCTTCCTGGAAGGCGCGGTGTAAAGCCAGGCATGAGTCCTTCCCGCCGCTAAAGGAGCAGAAAAAGTATGGATTGCTCATTAACGAATGCTTAATTTTGTTCATAGGACTTTAACGGATCCCAATCCGGGAAATGCAGATCATCCATGCTGACCTTATATCCCTTTTTGATTGCCTCGTCCATCCCTTCCTTCAAGGCCGCATTCAGACGATCCTCCAGCTCTTTTAAGGCGTCCGGGATGTTTTCATACTTGATTTGCTCGGATAAGACGCCCCAGAAGACGCCGATATGATTGGGCATGACGGCTTTCATTTTCACGTTGCTCAGCTCCGGGTTTCGCGCAAGGGGGGAAGGACCGGAAAGCGTATATTTGGCGCCTATTTCAAGGTATTGGCCGTATTGCCTGGTCCTGGCATTGGCGATCACGTTGGCGGACGGGAAAATTGAAATGCCGATGCCTGCTTGCACGAAACGGGCACCCGACTCCGGGGTGGCCAGGAAATCCAGGAATTTCCATGCTTCCTCCGGGTGTTTGCTGGAAGAAGAAATTGCGTAGGATGACTTGGCGATGGGTACAGTAAGCAGCGCTTTATACCCGGACGGATCAAATGGCGGGATCATTACGCACTCATAATCGGTAAAATCGGGATGGGTGGCTTGCCAGCCGGCTTGATTCCATACCCCGCCCATGATCATGCCGATTTTTCCATCCGCAAAAGCGGCCCGCAATGTTTCGTCATCGATGGACATGGAATTTGGGTATAACAGGTGCTCTTTTTTAAGATCCAGCAGGAATCTAAACATCTTCAAATATCCTTCGATTTCGGGAGAGGAAGTGAAATTGTATCTGCCCACTTTGTAATCCACGGCCATGTACATTTCCTGATTCCCGGCCCTGGCTCCCGCAAGTTTGGCCCATTCGTAAAAATAATCGGCGTGCAAATGCTCAGGCTGGTAAGAAAGGCCAAATCCGTAAACTTTACCTTTTCCTTTTTTTACAATGATTCTGGAGAATTTTATGATTTCCGTCCAGGTTTTCGGGATTCTCGGCCTTCCGCCCGAAAAAAGCCCGGCGTCTTTAAATATTTTATTGTTGATATATAGCTGGCACCACCAGTCTGTGCCGGTTTGCGGGAAGGAATAAATTTTTCCCCCGGACATATTTACTCCGTTTAAAAAACTCCCTTTGGGGAAACGGCTCCTGAACTTTTTATCCGCCCACTGATCAAGCGGCATTAAGTAGCCGTTACGCATCCAGTCAAGCTGCAGATCCATCGGGAGGGCCAGGATATCCGGCAGAGTATCCGAACGCTTGGCCAAATCCACCAGAACCTTATACCGGGGCTGTACCTGGCGGGTGCGGTTGACTTTTATATAAGGATATTTTTGTTCAAACAGCTTGATTTCGTTGGTCAGGTATTTGTCCGACGCAAAAAACCAGTCCCATTCGGCAATCGTGACCGGTTCAGGTTCGGCTTTTATGGCGGGAATAAGTAATCCGATGAGGATGAAAAACAGATAAAATTTAATCCAAATATTAATTTTCATAAATTGTATCACACCTTTTTCCGTTAAATTTATAAGTGTTCATATCATTAAACTATTCGGTAATTTTTGAAAAACTTTTAACAAAGCAAGTGTCGAATATGATTTAAATCACTTTTTTTTTCGGCTGATGTGAAATAATATTTTTCATAGAGCAATTTGCGTTGTAACTATATTTTTACATCTTGTCGCCAGATATCGATAGTCTAATGGGAACCATACACTATATTTAGTACCTTGAATTAAGGTAACAACGCAATTGCCGTAATAAGATAAAGGGGGCATTCACGATGCACATGCTTTACCGTAAATTAATTTTGCCGGCAGCGGTTTTTGTGATGATCTTTTCTTCCTTGACCGGCTACTGCGCTGAAACGGCGCAACAGAATCCAACCTCAACCGGAAATGCCTATTTCGTGGCGCCCGCTCCGCAGGGCAGCGACGACAATCCGGGCACCATCGACAAGCCCTGGGCCAGCATCCAGAAAGCCGCCGCCGCGGCGCAGGCGGGGGATACGGTTTATCTCAGGGATGGCACTTATAAAATCACTGAACCGATCAGGCCCGCCAATTCGGGGACCAAGGACAAATGGATAACCTATTCCGCGTATGAGAAGGAAAAGGCCGTCATAGACGCCATGAAGCGGCGTGTCGGGAACGGCAAGGGCGAACATCCCACGGCCCCTAACCTCACGGATGAAGGAGCATTTCAAATCAATGACTTAAGTTACATCCGGGTGCAAGGCATAACCGTCCAGAACTCCCACAACGGCGGCATCAATATACGTAAAAGCAGCTACATAGAGCTGATCGGCAATACCACCCGCAACACCAACGGTTCTGGCATCGGAGTATGGTACAGCGACCATATCAAGGTTTTGAACAATCATGTTTTTAAAGCCAACGCCGCCTTTATGGACGATACCGGCGGCGGGCAGGGCGGGCCGCACGAGGCAGTAAGTCTGGGCAGCGTGGATTATTTCGAGGTGGCGTACAACGAAGTCAACCAGTGCGAACATGAGGGTATTGATATCAAACAAGCTTCCCGCTGGGGAACCGTCCATCACAACAAAACGCATGATCTGGTGAGGCAGGGCATATATGTAGACGGCTGGCCTTACAACCCTGCTAATTTGGAATGTCTGGCAGCGGACGGGCATCCGGATCTTCTTACCGATGTGGAAATTTATGAGAATATCGTCTATAACTGCTCCATGGGCGTTGTGGTCTCCTCAGAAGCCGGCACGCCGGTAAAAAATATCAGCATCCATCACAATGTGGTATACAACAACAGGAACGCCGGCGTACACATCGCTTACTATTTCGGTGAGGACGGCCCGCGGGAAAACATCTCGGTGGTGAACAACACCATCCATCACAACGGCTGGGAGAAGGAGTTCTGGTGGTCGAGCGGAGGGATTTTCTTCGAGACGCACAACATCAAGAACATCATTATCCGCAACAATATCTGTACGGACAACGGCTGCTTTCAGATCGGCGCCACCGGCCAAGATCTCGCCAAGATTAAGGCCTCGATCGACTACAATCTTTGCTCCGGGGACATGCAAAAAATCGACATCAAGGAAATCCACCGGCGCGACAGGCGCCCGAAATATTCGATATTACCTTTTCCGGGCAGTCACGCGCTTTCCGCAGACCCGATGTATGTTGACGCGGCAAAGGGAGACTTCCGTTTGAAGGCAGGCTCGCGGGCCATCAACGCCGGTCATCCGGATAAGAAATACCGGGATCCGGACGGCTCAAGAAACGACCTGGGGGCGCTGCCGTACGAAAAAGGAAAGTAAATATCAAAAAGAAAAAGAAGCGAGAAGACAGGAATCGGAAGTCAGGAAAAAGGCGCCCGTTTTGACAGGCGCCCCGATTTTTTATGCCCCGCCAACCTCCGCCAGCACATTATGGATTTGCCCGTCGTTGAAAACCGGGATTAAATTGCCGTCAATTTTTCTTCCATCCACGGTCAGTTTTATAATCCCTTTTTCGATGCCGTCCGGGTTGAGGATTTGAATTCGGTAAATCCCGTTTCGATATGCTCTGGCAATCTTAAGCTCTTTCCAATGCGAAGGCAGGCAGGGATCGACTTTTAATCCGTTATAATCAGCCTGGATACCGATGATGAACTCCACGATACAACGGAACATCCATCCTGCCGTACCGGTGATCCAGGCCGAGACGGACTCGCCCGCCCGGAGCCGGTTCTCCGGTCCGATATACATATTCGTCATCACATATGGTTCCACGCCGGATTTGACGGCCGGATTCTCCGGATTGGAGCTCAGCATTTTAAGGACACTTTGGTAAGCCAGGTTGCCGCGTCCCAATTTGCAATCCGCGGCGATTTTAAATACAACGCCGTGGTTGTAAACCGAGCCGTTCTCATAACAGCCATTCTCCATATAACTGATACGGCCAATCCGGTCGCTTCCCCGGGTATAACTGGGCTTTAATTGAACATAGCCAAAGGGACAGGATAATTCCCGTTCCACCAGATCAAGCAACTTCTGCGCCTCGGAATCCTTTACTATTCCGGCAAGGACGGCCCATGTCTGGGGGTTCAAGTATATCTTACCTTCGCTGTTTTCGTAGGCCCCGATTTTTTCATGCCAGTCGTTATAGCCATAGATGAAGTGATCGCGATCCCAGCCGTGTTTTAAGATATTATCCGCCAATGTTTTAGCTTTGCCGCGGAAGCCGGCTGCTTGAGCCTTTTCACCGGTTTGTTCCAGTAAATCCGCCAGTTCAAGCGCAGATTTTACCGCGGCTTCGGAAAGCCAGAGGCTTTCCCCTTTCAGGAGCATGCCGGCGTTATTGATGGAGTCGTTCCAGTCTCCGCCTCCCCACAGGCATAAACCATGCTCGCCCAGTTCGGAAAGAAGAAATTCAATTCCTTGGAGGCAATGCTCCAGGACAGTTCCCTGGATTTTGCTTTCATAATATGGGACCATCCGGGATAAAAAGCTCATATCGCCTGTTTCTTTGATGTAAGCGGCGACAGCCGGGATTATCCAACTGGCGCCGTCGCGGTAAGGGTGCAAATCCAGCGGATCGAATTGTCTGACGGTATTGCCGTCTTCATACTGGTGGCTCAGACAAAGCTTGATTTTCTCCGCCACTGCCTGGTGATCCAGCGCCGCAAACCCCGTGGTATCCTGTAAAATATCTCGGATACCTTTCCCGTAGACTCTTCCCCAGGTTTTACCCAGGGAAATCTGTCTTTTTAACCAGATATTGGCCAGGCTGTTGATTTCAGCATGCGGGGTTTCCACTATTACTTTCTGTATTGTCATCTCAGCTTCGGTTTTCAGATCTTGCAGTTCTTTTTCAAAATGGGCCAGGGAAAGCCTGGTTTTACGAATTTCAACGGCTTCCGCCAATGAAGCGGCGAGCCCCAGGATGAAATGGAATCGCTTTGTTTCCCCCGCCTGCAGCGTAACGGTATGCTGCAGCGCGGCAATCATCTCTGGATCGAAAGCGGTTTCCATGGAAGCAAGCTTGGGGCTAGAAAGCGCGTCCGGATACTGGATGCCGCCGTAAACGCCTCTGAACCTGCGGTTTGTTGTTTCAAAAGCCGCGACTTCCCGGTCGGATGTTAAAAAGATGTTGGTAAACTTGGTAGGAAGGTTAAAACCATGGTGCGAAAGGAAAACTCCGTTTAAATCGGCTGGAAATGAACCATGGTTGTAAGCCGCATGGGGTGTAATATTGATATTGATATCTGCGTATGTAAAAAGGCTGAGCTTCTTTTCAGCCTCCGCTTTATTCGCAAGTGTAACCTGCCAGTATTCCATCGGGCCGCCGACGGGCACCGATAATGTAACTGAAAACTCCACGCCATGATAGAGGGAAACTACTTTGGAATATCCTTGCCCAACGACGGCATAAAAATCCTGAAAGGCCGCTTTGCCGAAATTACGGTTGGCCGACCAATATTCCCCGGTGAGTTCATCCCGGATGAAAAACAACCGGCTGTTATTACCGCTGCAAAGATTGACGAACACTCCGTTCTCATCCTTATAACGGCTGAATCCGCAGCCGAATTGGTCCAGGGAAGCCAGGAAACGTTCATTCCAAAGGTAGTTCACAAGCGGCCTGGGCGGATACATGTCTTCGATTTTATACTCGCGCTTTTGATCATCGAAACGGCCTAAAGTTTTCATTTGACACCTTCCCGTGTTTTTATTTTTTAAGGCGCCGGTCCGACGAAATCGTCCGTCAGACATATAACGCGCTCGGTTGAAAAACTTTTATTCCCGTTTTCTGTGGTTTTTTCCTGCTGGTTCCAAGTTTTTGTCGAATGCGCGTTTGGATGCGGCTGTAGATGGTTTAGAATGAATGCCGTCCATCCGTCAAGCGGCGGATGATTATTACGCATCCGGAGCTTTCGCGTAAAAAAATCGGTGGCGGAATTCCAGCGGGGTATATCCCACCAGTTGTTTGAATTTGCGGGAAAAATTGCTGTAATTTGTGAAGCCAACCGCGGAGGAAATACGGGAAATATCGTCCCGGCTTTTGATTAAATGCACACATGCCTGCCCGATACGAATTCTGAGCAAAAAGTCGTAAACCGACAATCCCGTCTCCTCTTTAAATAAATGCGCCAGCCAGCTGTAGCCGACCGGCAGGGAGCATACGATCTCTTCAACATTGTCGATTGTGGCAAAATTGTTTTCCAATATTTGCATGGTTTGCGCCATCAGTTTATAGCGGGCCGCGGAATCATCCGTCTCCGATTCATCCTTGTGATTAAATTGATGCAGTCTTTCCAATTGTATCATGATCAAAACGAAAAGATTATGGCATGCGGCCTGGTATGCCCTTTCTTTTGCGGTGAGTTCCATTTCCATTTCCTTCAACAACGGGATTATTTGTATCTGGTTTTCAATGCGCAGATGAAATTTGATAAACGGTATGGATTTGGAATCGGCGCCGGCCCGGAATATTTTCGAGAAGTAGGGCAGGGAAGAAAGTTGGCTTAAACAAGCATCTCCCATTTCCTCAGGATAAGTTAAAATATTAAGCATAGTAAGGTTGACGCCGCCGAAATAATAATGGTCCGTCCCCGGGGGAATAACCAGAAAGTCTCCGGCATAAAGGTTTACGATTTCCCCGTTGTAAAAATGGAAGCAGGATCCTTTCTGAATATATATGAATTCCACAAAATCATGCTGGTGTGAAAAAACCTCCCCTTGCTTCCCAGAATGGACTTGAAAGGGGCAACCTGTTTTTCTGGCGGAATTTTTAAAAGTAAGCAGAACATCCGGTCCCTCCTCGTATATTTTGGCGGGATCATTCCCCGGGTCTTCCGGCGTGGCTTCAAAAGAACGACCTTTCAATTTAACCTCCCTGGTTTCCCCGGTTTGGGAATCGCTTTCCAGGGTGTAATATTCTATTTTACTGACCATGGAGTAGCATCCGTCGGGACCATAATACCTTACAAACCTATAAGGTTTGGCAACATATATGTTGGCTTCGTTCCATCCCATATGGGGCATGTAGGCGATGGTGTAAATATCTTCGTAGCCGCTTTCCATACTTTCGTTGGAACCTTGAAACCGTCCTCCCAGCATGGTATAGTTAACGTTTAACATGGGCAGATACCTGATTTTCGTAATTACCTTCTCTTCCCCGAGATCCAGTCCGGTATATCCTCCGTCCGGATTAATATGGGCATACTTCGGCGCCACAACCACAATACCCGCGGAAGACTGTTTTTTATCAGCCATGGAATTTTCCCGCCGGAACAGAATAAATGAATGATTCTGGTTTTGGCCTTTCATGATTTTCATCCCTGTCCGTTTTATTTTCAATGATGCCTATATTTTGATTTTATTTTATCATTTCAAAAACCGAGAGCATAGATTATCATGTAGATTACATAATAATATCGGCAGAAATCGCTGAATACTGGAGACAATTTTGGTATCCATTTTATAAAATATTTGTAAAAATTATATTCGTAAAGGGCATTAAAAGCGTTGTGACAAAGTGGCTGTTGTCTTTTCTGGAGCAATGAAAAAAATCACACTCCAAACGTATAGACTACATAATATTATCAGCACAACTTGCTGCAAGATAAAGACAATTTTAATATATCAATTTTGTTAATTGTTTGTAAAAATAAAATTAATTAAAGATGTTATAATTATTACTAAAAAAAGAAGGAGGGGGTTAAGGGAAAAAGTCTCAAACGAAAAAGTATAAAAAAACAGTGGAAAGGAGAGTAAAGAATGAAGAATGTGATGCGTATCATGGGTATTATAGCTATCGTGTTTTATTTCATCTTCTCAATGCCGGTATGGTTTAAACCCGCCGGGCCCGT
>JBLNCG010000028.1:0-134341 GCA_050260475.1 Bacillota bacterium | reverse complement strand
GTCTCCTAAATGCAAGGTTTTTAAGGGTTTATTCGTGTTTCCCATGCATTTTCCCTGCCGCTTTTTGGCTTTTTTGTCAATGTTTGTAAGGGTTGGAGACTTTTTCAGGAGACCCTATTTAATCGCCGGTTCTATATAAAATTAAACAATTTACGAAACTCCTTCATTGCTTGTGTCCACGGTCGTTTCGCCGACAGGTAGCTCTTGGATCCCCTCAGTTGAAGGCGGAGTTTGATTACCATCGGTATCAATAACGGAGCTTTCCGTATTTTCCGGCGGTTTAATTTTATCGCCCGCAGTTTTGCTTAGACTTTCATCATTTGTAACGGGCTGCGGTTCGGGTTTCCGTATTACTGGATTTTGAATGGAGCGTGGAGTTGGAGCAGGGGCCACTTCAATGATATCTTCCGGTTTTATTTTTTCAGAATACAAGGATTCTTTTTCTTCAGTAATGAGGTCTTTTTTTAACCGGGACTCGTCTGAGGGCTTGATATGTAAAAAATAATAAAGATAAAGCCCAAAACCAACGGCGATAACCAGGGCCAGAAGCACATAAATACCCAATTTATACGGGTATTTCGGCGGTTTGCTGTTTAAACTCTGGACATCATATAATGAAGAGGATCCATCTTCTTCGGTTATCAAAGGGCCTTTTTTTACACGGTGGTACATTGCTAATATCTCCTGGCGATCGATTCCCAGATAGGTGGCATAATTTGTAAGAAAGCCCTTTAAATAGACTTCGCCGGGTATTACACTGAAATCACCAGCTTCCAGGGCGGCCAGATAATGAGCGCGAATTTTTATGGCCTCTTGGACATCCTTGTATGATAAGCCTTTTTCCTCCCTTTTTTTCTTTAATAGCGCACCTATTTCAGTCATAAGTCACACCTCCGTTCAATCCTGACTTGTTACGACAAAATCGATTTCATTTATATTAATATATGTATTTAATATTATAATTATTAGCCGATCATTTCAGGCTATTTTTTTGGATAATAACCTGCAGTTGAGCGGCGGATTTAAATATTTCCCGGGGCTTAGAACCTTCAAAAGGCCCGATAATTCCTTTTTCCTCCAATTGATCGATTAGGCGTGCGGCTCTTGCGTATCCGATATGTAGTTTTCTTTGCAAAAGGGACGACGATGCCTGTCCAAAATCAGCCACTATTTTTACCGCTTCGAAAAAAAGATCATCCAGTTCTCCTCCATCAACTGTTTTGGGGTTTTCCAGATTTATCTCCGCATATTGCGGCTTTTGCTGCATACACCAATATTTAACGATTGCATCGATTTGGTTTTCAGTAATCAAGGCGCCCTGCATACGGATAGGTTTCAGGGAACCGACGGGAGAAAAAAGCATATCACCACGACCTAAAAGCTTTTCCGCCCCGACACTGTCCAAAATGGTCCTGGAATCAACCTGGGAGGAAACAGCAAAAGCAATACGGGTGGGGATATTAGCTTTTATCAAACCGGTGATTACATCAACGGACGGCCTTTGTGTGGCGACGACCAGATGAATACCGACAGATCTGGCCATTTGGGCCAACCTGCAGATGGAATCCTCCACTTCATCCGGAGCCGCCATCATCAAATCAGCCAATTCATCGATAATAATTACGATATAGTTTATCCTGTCGTTAGAACCGGCCATTTTATTGTATCGTTCAATGTCCCGGGCACCCTTATCCGCTAAAGCATTATATCTTTCTTCCATTTGTTTTACAATCCATTTTAAAACCCAGGCAGCCCTTTGGGCATCTTTTACCACCGGAGTTAGAAGATGGGGAATGTTATTATATGAAGCTAATTCCACCATCTTGGGATCGATCATGATAAAACGCACCTTATCCGGAGAGCATTTTCCCAAAAGGCTGCAGATGATGGTATTAATACATACACTTTTACCCGAACCGGTCGTGCCGGCGATAAGTAAATGCGGCATTTGGGCAAGATCCGCCATCACAATTCCGCCGGCGATATCCTTGCCCAAAACTACCGGAAGCCCGTCCTGAGAGTTGCGATAACCCGAATAGTGCCATAGTTCGGAAAAAGGCACCAGTTCGCTGGTGGTGTTGGGTACTTCAATACCCACCGCGGCTTTTCCGGGAATCGGGGCCTCGATGCGCAATCCTTTTGCCGCCAGCGCTAACGCCAGATCATCGGCAAGGTTAACAATCCGGCTTACTTTGATACCTGGCGCAGGCTGCAGATCATACCTGGTGATTACGGGACCGTAGTGAATGTCTAAAATTTTTGCTTGAATGCCAAAATTATTCAAGGTGGCGATGAGTTTAGCGGACTGATCCGCCGCGAAATGCGGCCTTTTTTTTCTGTCGACATCCCAAGGCAACAAGTCCGACGGCGGCAGGGACAACTTCATTGAGATTTGTTTCTCCTTTTTTTCACTTTCAACTAAAGATAGCTTGGTTGCGCTGATTTCCTTGTCATTTATATAAAGATCATCAAAAAATATCCTTCGGGCACGGGGGGGAGGAGGGGAATCCCTGTATTCCGGGCAGCGTTCATTCGTCGAGGGGGATTCGCCGCTTCCTATAATTTCCTTTGTTACAGGTTTAATTTTCTTCCAGGAGGACAATTCCGCTAAAAACATACTGATCGATAACCCGGATATCAGGAATAACGCAATGGATAAAATCAGACCGGCAAAAATCCATGCGCCGGTATGAGAAAGGTTGTCCGCCAAAAATTCGGATATATAGTATCCGGATAGTCCCCCGCCGAATCCTGTCGGATTATTTTTAATTATATCTACTAGACTGCTGATAATCAGACTGTCGATGGTCAAAAAAAAGAAACCAAGGTTAAAGAAGGAAAACATCCTTTTCCTTGTTTTGATGAGATAATAGCCAAACCAGGCCAAACATGCGATTACCATAATTGAACCGTAAAAACCGAAGCATAGAATGAAAAAGGTTTTAATGGAAACAAAACAACAGTTTGCGCCGAATAAAAAACCGGCTGCGCCCAACAGTGCTAAAGACAGCAGGAACAGGCCGGCGCTTTCCTTTTTGATTGCACCAACCTCATCGTTTTTTTCAGTATATATTACCTTAATGTTTTTCTCTGAACCCAATTTATTCCCCCTCCAAAACACCGTAGCTTTTGAGTAGTTCTCGTTTCACTTTGATTTCCCTTCAAAGAAAAAAGGACGGCGAATAAATCCGACTCCATCCGTGAATTAATTTTTCAGTTCGTGGACCGAGATTATTTTTCCCGGCTGCAGCCGTTGATCCAGATACAGCCGGGGATCCGTGCCAATGATGCGAATTATTCTGACAAAACCGTTGGGAAGGTTTTCGTAACAGATATGATGTCCGCCGGCGTCATATTCATCTATATTATTTAAAGGCTCTTCTTCCATGACGTTTTCCCAGGGATAGATACTATAATAAAGCATACGTTCACCTTCATCTTTTTTGAATCAATTCCTCCAGCTTTTTCAAGGCAAAACTGATTCCGCCCATTTCATTAATTAAGCCAAATTCCACTGCATCTCTCCCTACAAGCACTGTGCCGATATCCCGCACCAACTCTCCGGTACGGAACATCAATTCCTTCAGTTTTTCAATGGTAATGTCGGAGTGGTTGACAATAAAACGGATGATTCTATCCTGCATTTTATCAAGATATTCATATGTTTGGGGTACTCCCACCACCATCCCGGAAAGGCGCAAAGGATGAATGGTCATGGTGGCGGTTTCTGCGATATAAGAATAGTTTGCCGCCACCGCAATCGGCACCCCGATACTATGCCCTCCGCCCAGAACCAGCGATACTGTAGCTTTGGATAGGCTTTCAATCATTTCTGCAATTGCCAGTCCGGCCTCCACATCGCCCCCCACTGTATTCAAGATAATCAGCAGTCCCTTAATTTGTGGATTTTGTTCAATCGCTACGAGCTGGGGGATGATATGTTCGTATTTGGTGGTTTTATTCTTAGGCGGCAGGATGATATGCCCTTCGATCTGCCCTACAATCGTCATCACGTGAATTGCTTGTTCAACCGGGAAAGAAGGTTGCATTGGACGCAGGTTGCGGAAGTTAATATGTTTTCGCCTGGCGAACATTTTTGTTGGTTGGTCGTCCAGCTCAGGATCGGGATTGGGAATTTCAGAATTGTCAGGTTTCGCCATGATTTATTGTTGGAGTATTACGCTTTTAATACCCCAATTCCTTCGAAATTTATCATTATTGCCGTGATATGCTCCCAGTTTATTGTATCCATTTTTCCGATTCAGCCATCATAATTTTTTAACCAAATAAAAAAACCAAGATTTCTCTTGGCTTTTACGCCGGTCCATTGGCATTTAGCACTGCTTTTCTGGATAGGTTGATCCTGCCCTGCCGGTCGATATCCGTTACTTTTACCATAATCTCATCACCGATAGAAACCACATCCTCCACCTTTGCCACCCGCTCCTTATCCAATTGCGAGATATGCACCAAACCTTCCTTACCCGGCAAAATTTCCACGAAAGCCCCGAAACCCATGATACGCATTACTTTGCCCAAATATACCTCGCCTACCACCACATCTCTTACCAGCCTTTCGATAATCTGCCTGGCTTTTTGACCGGCGGCGGGATCAACGGATGCTATATACACCCGGCCGTCATCTTCGATGTCGATTTCCACACCGGTTTCCTCAATAATCTTCCGGATCATTTTACCTCCGGGTCCGATCACATCGCGTATGCGATCCGGATTGATTTCGAAGCTGATCATACGCGGGGCGTATGCGGACAATTCAGGTCTGGGGGCTGCGATTGCTTCTGACATTTTCCTCAATATAAATAGCCGCCCTTCCCTGGCCTGGTCTAACGCCTCCTGCAGGATTTCCTTGGTAATACCGGAAATTTTGATGTCCATCTGTATGGCCGTGATACCCTCGCTGGTCCCCGCCACTTTGAAATCCATATCGCCTAGCGCATCTTCCAATCCTTGAATGTCGCTTAAAATAGCATAACGTTCACCATATTTCACCAGGCCCATGGCAATACCCGCCACATGGGTTTTGATCGGCACGCCGGCATCCATTAACGCCAGTGAACTGCCGCAAACGCTTGCCTGTGACGTGGAACCGTTGGATTCCAACACCTCAGAAACCAGCCTGATGGTGTAGGGAAAATCATCCTCCCTTGGGATAACCGGCAGAAGGGCCCGCTCCGCCAATGCGCCGTGGCCGATTTCCCTTCTTCCAGGGCCGCGCATGGGCCTGACTTCGCCTACACTGTATGGGGGGAAATTATAATGATGAATATACCTTTTCCGTTCTTCCTGCGTAATGCCGTCCAGGATTTGCTCTTCACTGGCCATTCCCAATGTCACGATAGTCAGGACCTGAGTCTGCCCCCTGGTAAAAAGTCCCGAACCATGAGTGCGGGGCAGCACGCCCACTTCGCATGAAATCGGGCGTATTTCATCCAGTTTCCGGCCGTCCACCCGTTCCCTATCCTCAGTGATAAGACGGCGGACTTCTTCCTTTAATGTTTTTTGAACGGCAGATTGAATTTTCTGTTTGAAATCAGCTTCCATCTCCGCAGTTACCTGATGGATCCCTAAAAAATGTTCCACTGTCTGCTTGCTGATTTCATCGAGGTTTTCCTCCCTGGTTTTTTTATCCGAAACCATCAGAGATTCCTTGATGAGCGGAAGGACGTATTCTTTAACTTTCACGACGGTATCCTCATCGCATTTAAATAGCAGAGGCGTTGCTTTTGGCTTGCCGATCTCCTGCATCATGGCTTTTTGTATTTCCACCAGTTTTTTGATGTGGTCATGCGCAAACATGATGGCTTCGATCATTATGGCTTCAGATACTATATTTGCTCCGGCCTCCACCATTAAAATTGCATCCGCTGTTCCGGCAACCACTACATTGATTTCGGATTCATCCAATTGTTTTGTGGTCGGGTTGATTATTAGCTCCCCTTTTACACGGCCGACACGGACGCCTCCAATTGGGCCCAGGAAGGGAATCTCTGAAATGGATAACGCCACGGAAGCCCCGATTATACCTAGTATCTCCGGGGGATTATCGTTATCGACAGAAAGCACAGTTATCACTACTTGAACGTCATGCCGGAATCCTTCAGGAAACAACGGCCTGATGGATCTGTCTATGGCCCTTCCCGCCAGAATCGCGCTTTCCGGCGGTTTTCCTTCTCTTTTTATCCATCCCCCGGGTATCTTGCCGACTGAATAAAGACGCTCTTCGTAATCTACAAGCAGCGGAAAAAAGTCAATACCTTCTCTGGGTGTGTCGGACATGGTTGCTGTGACAAGTATTACGGTATCACCATACCGTATCAGGACTGAGCCGCCAGCCTGTTTGGCCACCTTGCCGATTTCGATTTCCAGGTTGCGATTCCCCAGTAAAATCTGTTTTTTATACAAAGACATTGCCTCCAATCATCTGCGAAGAAATTTTAACATTCGTTTTTTTTCGGATCTATGTGTCATCAATAGCCTTATCCGGGTTGGGCATATCGTATAACCGAAAAAGGTTATGAGATTCCCGTATAAAAATAAAAGCGGAATCTCCGCTTTATTTTTTTTATTACTTGCGAATTCCCAGCCGTTCCAAAATTGCGCGATATCTGCTGATATCTTTTTTCTGAAGATAATTCAACATGCTGCGTCTCTGTCCTACCATTTTTAATAAACCGCGCCGCGAATGATGGTCTTTTTTATGCAGCTTAAGGTGCTCGGTCAATTCATTGATCCGTGTGGTGAGAATAGCAATCTGAACCTCCGGAGAACCGGTATCATGCTCATGCAAGCGATACGCGGAAATAATCTCCTGTTTTCTTTGAGTTATCAGGGCCATGCAGGATCACCTCCCTAATTCGATAATATGCCCTAGGCCCAGTCTTCGCCGGAGGAACGTGAAACCGAGCTTAAGGTAATTGTGATGCGCAACTTCACTTGTTTATTTTAGCATAACCCCGCCGATATGTAAATATTTTTTCCGCAACTCCCAGGCAACCGCCAGATCTTTTTGAACTTGCATTTTCATATCTTCAAGGGATGAAAATTTGATCTCCGGGCGGATATATTCCAAGAACTCTATCTGCAGATTATCTTCAATATGTTGCGGCGGTACAAAAAAATGCGCCTCCAGGGCAGGTTCCTGTTCACCCACGGTCGGTTTGACCCCGAGATTGGCGGCTCCGAAACCGTAATTTTTTTCCCGGATCAGGTATACTCCGAAATCCGGAAGAAGGATATTATTCGCAAGTTTCATATTCATCGTGGGAAAACCTAATTTACGCGCCAGTTGTCTTCCGGCCACCACCGATCCGGAAATCTGATACGGACGACCAAGTAACCGCCCTGCTTTTTTAAAATCCCCGCTTATTATCAAATGCCTGATAACCGTACTGCTTATAACTTCACCTTTATATTTAACAGGCGAAACAGGAGCAATTTTATAATGATATAAGGCGGCATATTTAGATAGTAAGTCTTCGTCTCCTTCTGCATTTTTCCCAAAATGAAAATCATGCCCTATGACAAAGACTTTAAGCCGTAATTTGGCGATGAGAATTTCTTTTAAAAAAACCTCGGGGGGCATTTCCGCCCAGGTCCGATCAAAGGTAATCGTAATAATAAAATCAGGCTTGTAGCATTCCTCAATAAAACGGATTTTTTCTTCCGGCGTGATAATGAATCGCGGAGCAATATTGGACAGAGTATTTTGCGGATGATTGAGAAAAGTAAGTACGGCAGAAAAATAGTTCATGGTTTTAGCTGTTTTTATAACCTTGGAAACTATTTTTTGGTGCCCGCGGTGCATTCCGTCAAAAACGCCTAAAGTCAGGACCGTATTTTTACATAATCCGCAGGGTACGGCAACGATGTCCATACAAAAGCTCAAAAAAATCTTCCTCTCCACACCTGGTCCGAAAGTCATTGGTTTTCCATTGGCTGGCGTTGCGCGCATGAATGATGAAAAACCTTCACCGGCCGGAAATACGGGCCGTCGGGATTTAAGATTGCAACCAAGTTGCCCTTTTCATTAAGGGCCAGAACAGAGCCGTTTTCATCTCCCATATGGGGATGGTGTATCATACGGCCGTTAAATAGCAGCCTTTCCGCCGAAGGATCTACAACCAATTTGGGCATATGCGGCAATGCATCCGCCATGCCGATAACCAATTTATCCAATTCATTACGGGCGCAAGCCATTTTAATTTGCTGTAAGGAATAAGCGGATGTGAGGGAAAAGGGCCCCGAGGATAATCTCCGCAGCATGTAAAGATGGCAGCCGCATCCTAATTCCCGCCCCAAATCCCGGGCCAGACTTCGTATATATGCGCCTTTCGAGCAAGTAATGCTGAATATAAGAAGATCTTTGTAACTATAGGAAGCTTGCGGAGAGGATATTTGTTTGATCTCGTAAAATTTGACGGGCCGCGCATGGAGAACCGTATATTCACCCCTGCGGGCCCTCTTATACAATGGCTCCCCGCGCAATTTAATCGCAGAGAACTGTGGGGGAATTTGTTCTATTTGATTTTTAAGATAAGCGACAGTCTCCTGCAGCCTTGTATGGGATATTTGAAATATATGATTAGAAGAAATTGCATGCCCTGTATAATCCAGAGTATCTGTCTCCACCCCCAGACTTACACCGGCCAAATAAGTTTTTTTATCTTCAGGGAGGTAAGAGACGATCCTGGTGGCTTCCTCCAGGCATACGACTAGCAGCCCGCTGGCAAACGGATCAAGCGTTCCCGAATGACCTGCCTTTTTGATTTTACATATTTCCCGTATTACCGCGACTGCATTATGGGAAGTAATGCCTTCCGGTTTGTCGACCAGCAGTAGTCCGTTCATTTTCTCATTAATTGTGACTCCAGATATGTGATGAAATTACTTTGCGCTTCAGATAAATTCCCTTTTAACGAGCAGCCTGCTGCTCTTGGATGGCCTCCGCCTCCAAAATACTGAGCGATTTTACTTGCATCGATTTCCGGGCCCGAACGCAGACTTACTTTTATAACCTGATCATCCATTTCCTTAAATAAAATTCCCACCAGAACGCCGTCGATGGTCTTCGCGTAATTTACAAAACCTTCGGTCTCCGATATTTCAGTGCCATATTTGGCAAGATGCTCTTTAGTAACGCTCATCCAGGCAATTCGCCCGGAAGCGCCGATTTTAAGGCTGGACAATAATTCACCTAAAAGCAGCAGCACCGTAATTTTCTTCCGCTCCTGAAGTTGTTCCGCAAGCTGGCCTAATTCCACTCCGGCTTCCATCAATTCCGCGGCGATCCGCAAACAACCCGGGGTGGTATTGGCGAAACGAAAAAAGCCGGTGTCCGTAATAATCGCCACCATCAAGCACAAGGCCATCTGGTAATCGATCTTCACCATTGGGTGTAATAAATTGTAGATCATCTCCCCCGTAGCTGAAGCATTCCCATCAACCAGATTAAGTTGGCCAAAATTTGTGTTTGTTTGGTGGTGATCAATATTTATAAGAAAAAAATCGGATATCTTTTGGTGTTCGATGGTCAACCGACAAATATCACTGCAGTCCAGAGAGATGAGGACCTCCCCCTGCCATTCATCCGGCAGTTTTTTTTGAACCTGCTCGATGCCGGGTAAAAAATTATAAACTGCGGGAAGGTTTTCATTACAGCAGTATAAAATACTGCCTCCGAGGGACTTTAACGCCATGCCCAACGCCAACATAGAACCCAGGCAATCTCCGTCCGGGTGTTCATGAACGGTCAGCAGAAAGTGTTTTTTTACTTTAACAATCTCCCAAAAATCATGGTTCCCTCGGGAATAAATCGGTGTTCCATCAGCGATCATTTTTTTCTTCCTTTAGCTGGGATAAAAGTGACATAATCCTGGCGGCATGTTCCAGGGAATGATCAGGCAAAAAAGATATTTCGGGCACAAAACGCAGCGCCAATTTGCCTGCCAGGTCCGATCTGATAAATCCCTTTGCGCTTTCTAAACCAGCTATGGCTTCTTCAAATTTATCCTCTCCTCCAAGCACGCTGAAATATATTTTTACATGCCGGAGATCAGAGGAAACTGTCACATCCGTAATAGTAAGGAACTTAATACGGGGATCCTTCAGTTCCCGTTGAAGTGTTTCCGCGATATCAGCTTTAATAACCTCCCTGAGCCTTTCCTGCCGTATTTTATTTGTCATAATATTTCAACTCCATTTATATAAAGGAATTTGGGAATAATACATAAATTTTTCGCGATTCATAAAAGTAATGTCTGTTTTTTATGAAGTGGCTTTTACTGCTTCCATGATATAGGATTCGATAACATCCCCTTCTTTTACATCATTGAATTTTTCCAGACCAATACCGCATTCATAACCGCTTGCCACTTCCCTTACGTCATCCTTGAAACGCTTTAATGAACCGATTTTGCCCTCATGAACCACTACATTATCGCGAAGCACCCTTACTTCAGAGGTGCGCAATATTTTCCCGTCTACCACAAGACATCCGGCAATACTGCCTATTTTGGGAACTTTGAAAATTGCGCGTACTTCCGCATGCCCCAGCACATTTTCCTTGATTTCCGGTTCCAGCATACCGGCCATGGCTGTTTCGATATCCGAGGTTATATCATATATGACCCTATAAAGCCGGATATCTACAGATTCTTTGTCCGCTATTTTTTTTGCCATGGGTTCCGGCCTTACATTAAAACCGATAATTATGGCATTAGAAGTGCTCGCAAGAAGCACATCACTTTCTGTAATAGCGCCAACGGCGCAATGAAGGACGTTTACTTTTATATCCTCTTTTCCAAGGCGTTCCAGAGCTTGGCGGATTGCTTCCACCGAACCTTGTACATCCCCTTTTACGATTAGATTGAGCTCTTTGATGGTTCCTTCCTTGATTTTCTCGTACAAATCATTAAGCGTAACTTTTTGGGTCTTGCGCAGTTCATCTTCCCAGCGTTTATTTTGTCGCTTGGCCGCTAAATCCCTGGCCACTCTCTCTTCAACCACATATAATATATCACCGGCGTTGGGCAGTTCATTGAATCCCAATACCTCAACAGGTACGGAAGGCCCTGCTTTTTTCACACGTTTTCCCTTGTCATTGATCATGGCGCGGATTTTGCCATAGCTTGCACCGGCTATGACCGTATCTCCCAAATTCAGTGTTCCGTTTTGCACAAGTACTGTGGCGACGGGACCAAGGCCTTTATCCAGTTTGGCCTCGATTATGGGGCCTTTAGCGTTGCGATTGGGATTGGCTTTTAATTCCTGTACGTCTGCCACCAACAAGATGGTTTCCAACAGATCCTCCAGGCCTATTTTTTGTTTGGCGGATACGGGGACAATAATGGTTTCTCCACCCCATTCTTCCGAAACCAGATTATATTCCGTAAGTTGTTGTTTTACACGGTCGGGATTGGCATCGGATTTATCAATTTTATTGATTGCCACGATGATCGGGATACCGGCCGCCTTCGCATGGTTGATCGCTTCTACGGTCTGGGGCATTACACCGTCATCCGCCGCCACTACAAGTACCGCGATATCAGTAACCCGCGCACCGCGTGCTCTCATCGCCGTAAAAGCTTCATGGCCCGGTGTATCTAAAAAAGTAATCGGCTTGTTCTTGAACTCTATCTGATACGCCCCGATATGTTGGGTAATACCTCCGGATTCCTGGGATGCCACATTCGTGGAACGGATGGCATCGAGAAGCGAAGTTTTACCATGATCTACATGGCCCATAACTGTTACTACCGGAGAACGTATTTCCAATTCATCCGGTTCATCTTCTATTTCCTCTACCATTAATTGATCAGCTTCGCTGGGAAGCGCTTCTACCTTCCAACCGAATTCATGAGCAACGATTTCTGCGGTTTCCCTGTCGATTTCCTGGTTGATTGTCACCATCATACCCAATATCATCAGTTTTTTGATAATTTCACCTGCAGTCATGCCCATCAGATTTGCGAAAGTTTTAACTTGTATTGATTCCGGCAGCATTAGCGTACCGGCTTTTTTTGTTTGTTCTGCCTGCTTTTTTGGTAATGCGGCCGTTGCAAAAGTCTGTTTCAGGTTTTTAGCGCTCCGGAATTGTTGCTGCGGCTGCTGCTGGATTGAATGCTGTCTGCGTTGATGTTGCGGTTGCTGATGTTGCCGCTGCTGTTGTTGACGGCGTTGCTGTTGCTGCTGGTACAGCGGAGGTTGGCGACGCTGTTGTTGATGTGGAGGCTGTTGGCGTTGTTTATGTTGAGGCGTGGAACTTTCCTGCATTTGTTTTGGTGCAGGTTTGCTGATCCTCCTCAACATCCCGGACGAAGCGGAAGTTTTTTGGGCAACCGGGATTGAGTTTCCGTGTTTCACCACACTCTGTTCGCGCCGGATGGGGGGTGCAACCGACCCTTTCATCTGTTGTTTTGCCTCATATTTTACCGGTTGATTGTTTTCTTTGTTTTCAACTCTTTTAACCGCTCCAGGGGCCTTATCCCCCAAGTATCTGCGGCGTACTTCTTCGACCTGTTCCGATTCCAGGTTTGACATATGATTTTTTGCTTCAATATCCCAACGCCGTAAAACAGTAAGCAAATCCTTACTGGAAACGTTAAGCTCCTTTGCCAACTCGAAAACTCGCGTCATGACATCACCGTCTTTCTTCTGATCATTCATGATCTGCAGGGCGTTCCTGTAAAAAACGGGCCAGTTCATCCCAAAAGCCGGATTCAATCCGTACTTCCAGGTTTTTCCCCAAAAGTTTACTACGCTTCAATTTATCAAGGCAAACCTGTCTCGGACAAAGATATGCTCCTCTCCCGGGTTTTCTGCCGGTAGGATCGATGACGAGTTCACCTTCCGGAGTGCGCACAAGCCTTATGAGTTCTTTTTTCGGCCGTATGGCCAGACATCCCAGACATTTCCGCTGCGGGATTTTTTTAGTTTTAGGCATCAAACGGCCACCTTCATTTAGTTTTCTTTTTTTGCCGTGTTGGAGGTTTTTTCGTTTTTTCCTCTTTTTCTGTTCCCGAACTTTCAAAGCCGCTTAAGTTCTTGAATAAATCACCCAACTTAACGCCAAATTTATCCTCATGGTTTTCATCCGAAAAAATCATGGTTGTACCTGCCTCCATCTGAGTATTCGTATCCTCATAGGCGGGTTCATGTAAATAATCGTCCACTTCGTAAAATTTAGCCGGTTTTTTCGCCTTTTTCTTGACGGGTTTGACTAATAGATCATCGAGAGGTATAGTTTCATCCTGGTCCTTTTTACGTTTTTTTCTCTTGCCCCGATTTTCACTGGCTTCCTCCGGTGCAGGAACGAAATCGCCGGATTCGACTGGAACCTGATTGGTTTCCCACGATTGCTCTACGCCAATGGTCTCGGTCACGATAACTTCTGGAATAATCGTCGCTTCTTCTTCTAGACGACGCATTTCGTCCAGTTGGTCCGAGATTTCCTGGGCTTGCGTGAAGCTTTTGATGTCGATTTTCCAATTGGTCAATTTAGCTGCCAAACGCGCATTCTGGCCTTCCTTGCCGATCCCTAGGGACAATTGATCATCGGGAACCACTACCACTGCATTTCTGGTTTCGGGAGCGATATATACCTCCGACACTTTAGCCGGACTTAACGCATTGGCAATAAATATTTTAGGATTTTCATTCCAGGGAATGATATCAATGCGTTCCCCCCTCAATTCCCGGACAATGCTTTGCACGCGGGAACCTTTTGCGCCCACGCATGATCCGACCGGATCCACGTTTTTATCCCTGCTGTATACGCCGATTTTTGATCTGTACCCCGGCTCCCTGGCCACGGACTTGATTTCCACTGTGCCATCGTATATTTCCGGAACTTCCAATTCAAACAGGCGTTTGAGCAAGCCTGGATGCGTCCGTGATACGGTAATCTGGGGTCCCTTGGAGGCCTTTTTTACTTCCAACAAATAGGTCTTCAACCTGAGATTCTGTTCATAGCGTTCATTTGGCATTTGTTCCGAGGCTGGCAATATGGCTTCCGCCTTGCCCAATTCAAGGTAAACGTTTTTATGCTCATAGCGCTGCACCACGCCGGTGACGATATCCCCCTGGCGGCTTATGAATTCCTCATAAATGATGTTGCGTTCCGCCTCCCGGATCCTCTGAATTACGATCTGTTTTGCGTTTTGTGCGGCAATTCGCCCCAGATCCTTTGGAGGTAATTCTTGTTCCACCACATCATCTATTTTATATCCGGGCATGATTTTCTGCGCTTCCTCTTCAGAGAGTTCCAGCCGCGGATCATTAACCTCTCCTACAACGGTATACAAAGCGTAAACCTTCATGGATCCGTTATTGGGATCCATCTGTACTTTTATGTTTTGAGGCCCGGTATGTTCTCTTTTATATGCAGCAGCTAAAGCCGTTTCTACGGCTTCAATCAAAATATTCCGGGATATGCCTTTCTCCTTTTCGATTTGCCGCAATGCCTCAATAAATTCCACGTTCATCGCAGGAGGTCTCCTTTCTTGATACTGCTAATTTCCAGCGCATATTTGAATACTCCTAGATTAACAGATCCGGATGCAAGTTTACTTTTGCGATTAAAGATTTGGGCAATTTTAAAAGTTCGTTGTCGATTTGCAGGCAAAGAAATTCGGCGGAATTATCCCGTAAAATTCCTTCATATTTTTTTTGTCCGTTAAATGCCGCATGCAATTTTATCTTTACTTTTCGGCCATAGAATCTTGGAAAATCCTGTTCTTTTTTAATCGGTCTTTCCAGGCCCGGGGAAGACACTTCCAACAGGTACTGATGAGGGATGGGATCATCCTTGTCTAAAACCGGCATGATCCGCTCCGTGATATACCGGCAGTCCTGCAAGGTTATGCCATGGGGATGATCAATAAACAATCTCAAATACCACTGCCCGGCTTCTTTCAGATAAGAGACATCCACAAGTTCATACCCGGATGTGTTGATTATCGGCTCCAGCTTTATAATGAGCGCTTTTTCCAGGGATGCAGACAATGATCTTCCCTCCAACAAGTCGAAAGAGTGGGGTTTTTCCCACTCTTCACAAGTTTCTACGTTGATTATAGCATACTACAAGCAAAATGACAAGGATTTTTCAAGGATTTTATTTGCTTTCGTTTGGCTTTTCCGTTTTTCATTTTTCTTAGGCGCCAAATTTTTACAAATGATTATAATCGATACTCTAAAGAATTTATTAATTCCGGTTCACGTTTTCCAGGACTAAGGCCAGGCCGCCGTATAAACCTGCGTCATCTACCATTTTTGAATAAAGCAATTCCATATTTTGCCAGGATTGCCGATAGGCCCGTATGGAGCCCGTCCTTCTTAAAGGAGCAAATATGTGTTCCCCGGCTAACGACACGCCACCGCCAATGATTATCGCTTCAGGATTCAGCAGGTTTACCAGATTGGCAATAGCAACACCAAGATATATGCCTGCTTCCTCCAGCGTTTTACGTGCAAGCAAGTCGCCTTGTTCGGCTACTTGACATATAAGCCTCGTATCAATACGCGATAAATCGCCGTGTATGATCTCCAGTATTTTAGATTGGCCACCTTTGACCAAACCTTCCGTGAATCTCCGGACAATGGCGGTAGCGGAAGAAAGGGCTTCCAAACAGCCGTAATTTCCGCAGCCGCATAAAGGCCCATCAGGATCAACGGTCATATGTCCCACCTCGCCGGCAAATCCATTTTCCCCCCTCAATATAGCGCCATCCGTGACGATGCTTCCGCCGATCCCGGTGCCCAGCGTAAGATAAATAAAGTTTTTTCTGCCTTTACCGGCCCCGAAAAATAGCTCGCCCAATGTGATTACATTGACGTCATTATCCACATAAACCGGCAGGGAGACTTCCTGCGCAATGATATTCGCCAGCGGTATATTCTCCCAATCCGGCAGATTCGGAGATGTGAAAACCACGCCGTTTTTACGGTCGACTAAACCTGGAGATCCCAGCCCCACTCCTAAGAATTCGCCGCGATCGACGCCCGATTCCCTGATTAAATCATTGATTACGCCAGCCATACGCGCCCATACTTTGGTTTTATCCTCCGCAGCCAGTGTGGGAACTTTCTTGCGCCGCATAATTTTTCCATCTATGCTTAAAACTGCCGCCACCATGTTGGTACCGCCCAAATCAAATCCAATGGCATATTTTTTCAAAAAGAATCAGGCCTCCTTACCAGGATTCGGAGATTTATTTCTTGAAGTTCCAATTTCTCCTGCAATCACTTGTTTTTTTAAAAGAGCGATAAAGAAACCATCCACATTCCATTGTTGAGGTAGAATGTAATAGCAGCCCTGAACCTCCGGCATTTTTTCAGCCCAGGCAGGAGGAAATTCAGGATTCAAAGGAAGCTCCGTGAATTCAGGATTCCTATACATAAAATTCTTGATTTGCATATCGTTTTCCTCCGGTTCAAGGGAACAGGTGCTGTATACCAGCCTGCCGCCGGGTTTCAACACTTTTGCGGCCCGGTCCAGTAGCTCCCGCTGTAATTCCGTAAGCTTTTCCAGATCCCCAGGCTGCTTTCGCCATCGTGCATCAGCGCGGCGCCTTAATACGCCCGTGCCGGAACAGGGCGCGTCCAGTATAATCCCATCCGCCTGTAGAGTTTGAGCGGATATTTCCCGGGCATCCCCAAGCACTGGATTGACAATGGAAAATCCCATGCGGATCATATTTTCCCTGAGGAGTTGCAATTTATGGGGATGGATATCCCAGGCGTCTATTTTCCCGCGATTTTCCATGAGCTGCGCAAGATAAGCGGTCTTCCCTCCGGGGGCGGCGCAAAGATCGATAACATATTCGCCGGGCTTCGGCTTTAAAATGTAAGCAGGGAGCATCGAACTTTCATCCTGCAAGTAAAACCAACCGTCCCGGAATGCAGGATCTTCCGCCGGATTCCAGTGTCCGGTTATTCTCAACGCATCGCAGAAATATGGTGAAATCTCGAAGTCAATGCCTTTGTCCTTGAAATATCCACAGGCTTTTTCAAGGGCGATTTTAAATGTATTAATCCGGACCACCAGCGGCGGCTTGGTATTGTTAAAAGAGCAAAGTGATGCCGCGGCGTCGAATCCGAATCGGGCAAGCCATCTTTTTACCAGCCAGAGCGGTTGGGAATAATAGACCGACAAATAATCGGCAGGCTTTTCGTGCGCATCAGGCCATGGAATGGCATCCATTTCCAGCAAAAAACGCCGAAAAACCGCGTTCAGCATTCCCACCGCCCCCTGAGAAACATAGCCTTTCGCCACTTCCAGCAAAGCATGAATAAAGCCGGGGGAATTCACGCTGTGATATTTGAGCCTATATATGCCGATGCGCAGCAAATCAACCATCGCCGGCTGGATTTTTTTAAAACCGCGATCAATCATCCGGTTCCACAGATAATCCAAGGTCAGCCGCTGGCGTATAATGCCGTTGCACAGATCCGTAACCAGGTAACCGTCCCTTTCGGATAAACAAGCCCTGTTTAGCGAATGATGCAGGGCAATATTTAAATAAGCCCCGTTTTTTTCCGTCTTACGGAGCACTTCCATGGTTACCGAATATGGATTGCTTCTAGTCATTCCTTCGCCCTAATTGGCTCATGAGCAGTAAGCGAAGCAAATTGAGAATCGATGCGGCCGCCGCCGCCACATATGTCAAAGCCGCTGCCCGCAGCACTTTTTTCGCCCCGGAGAGTTCCTGGCTTTTGGATAAAATACCGCTTTCCCCGAGCATATTCAAGGCGCGGGAAGACGCATTGAATTCCACGGGAAGGGTAACCACCTGGAACAATACCGCGGCGCCGAATAATATCATGCCCAGTTGAAACAGTAAAGGATTACCCTGGCGCCACAAAACAATCAGGCCAAAGAAGGCGATATAAAAGCCAATGGTAGATCCGAAAGAGGCGACCGGAAAAAGGGCCGATCTGATCTGCAGCGGGGCATAGCCGCGGGCATGTTGAATGGCATGGCCGGTTTCATGCGCCGCCACGCTGACGGCCGCCAAAGAGCGGCCTTGATATACCGAAGGCGAAAGGCGGACCGACTTGCGCCGGGGATCATAATGGTCTCCCAGAAAACCCTGCGCCATCTCCACGGTAATTTCGGATAAATTGTAATCCCGCAACAGCCTTTGTGCTGTTTCGGCCCCGGAATATCCTGACATGGTTCGGATATTCGCAAATTTGTTAAAGGTGCCGGTGACTTTAAATTGCGCCCACATCACCAGAATAAGGCCTATGAATACCAGATAGCCGTACGGTCCCATGAAAAACATTCATATCCCTCCCAATAATTCGCATATTATTCTTATTTACCCGCGAACTCATTCTCCGAAAACTTCCCCTTCGTCGGGGCGGTATCCTCCGATATAATCCTGTACGGTCATGTGTTTACCGCTTTCCGGTTGAAGTTCCTCCAGATTAATATACCCTTGTCCACATGCAACTTGCAAAATATTTTTGCCTGTTTTAACAATTTCTCCTGGCCGGGCGGAAACCGGGCTGGTATCGCCTATGAGTGAAGTTCTCCAGATCTTCAGCATTTTTCCCCGGAAAATTGTCTGCGCCAGCGGCCAGGGATTCATGCCGCGCACCAGATTGTGAATGCTCCTGGCCGGTTTTGCCCAATCAATGTTCGATTCTTCGGATTTTAACTTATAGGCGTAAGTGGCGGCGGTATGATCTTGTAAAATCCTGGGCGCACAATTGACGCTGATATCGCGCAAAGTTTTTACAAGAAGCAGAGCGCCTTCGCGCGCCAGGCGATCATGAAGTTCGCCCACTGTTTCATCAGTACCCACCGGAATTTTAAATTGATAAATTACATCCCCTTCATCCCATCCCTCGTTCATAAATATGGTGGTAACTCCGGTTTCAGTTTCCCCGTTGATCACAGCCCGGTGGATGGGCGAAGAACCGCGATATCTGGGTAAAAGAGAAGCATGAACATTGATGCAGCCGAAAGGCGGCATGTTAAGGATTTGCGGGGGAATTTTTTGTCCGAAGGCAACCACTGCAATTACATCCGGCGCGACCTGGGATAATTCCTTTTGGAAAGCGTCGTCAGAAATGCTTTCCGGCTGCCATACCCGCAAATTATGGCGCAAAGAGGTTTTCTTCACAGGGGAAAAGCCAGGCTTTTGCCCCCTTCCTTTGGGACGATCAGGCTGTGTAACAACGCCGCGGATTGAGAATAAACCGTCTTCAAGCAACTTTTCCAGGGATGCCACGGCAAAATCGGGAGTTCCCATAAAGACAACCTTCATCTTAATCCTCCGTCTTTTCCGACAGATAATCTATAAAAAGAATCCCGTTCAGGTGATCGATTTCATGCTGAAAAGCCCGGGCCAGCAATCCGCCGGCGTTTATTTTAACGGTTCTTCCCTTCAGGTCAAGGCCGGAAACAATTACCGAGGCGGCGCGAGTGATATATTCATTGCGTCCGGGAATGCTCAGGCATCCTTCCACATCCTTCTGCCTTCCTTCCATTTGCATTATCTCCGGATTGATCAAGATAAACGGTCCTTCCCCCGTGTCAACTACGATAATTCTTTTGTTTATACCGACTTGCGGACCGGCAAGCCCGACTCCCTTCGCCTCATACATTGTTTCAAGCATATCCTGGCCAAGCTTTAGCAACTGTTTGGTGATTTTTTTAATCTGTTCGGATTTCCGGCGTAGGCAGGATTCGCCTTCCAGCTTAATTTGCAGTAATGCCAAGAAATCAACCTCCATCTTCGCATCAATAGGTATAATTTATCACATGACAGCGGCGGGATTCAAATCCATCAGGAAATAGCAACCGTTCTTCATGGGAATGTCCTTTAAAACGGCGTCGGCCACCTGTATAATCCGAGTCCGCTGTCCTTTTAATAATATTATCCACCAATATTTATTATGTTTTTTATGAATTAAAGACGGATTGGGCCCAAGAATGGACAGGAAATCATCGTTTTCATAACCGAGTGTTTTTCGCATAAAATGACACTTTTCCGCTACCTTCCCGGCTTCCTGCTTCGCTACTTCCGGGAGACACCCCACCACGGTTATTTTCAGGATTTCACTGAAAGGGGGATATTGTTCGGCTTTACGCCAAAGTATCTCCTGAGCATAAAACCGCTCATAATCATGCTGCGCCGCTGCTTTAATACTGTAATGCTCCGGGCTGAAAGTCTGCAGTATAACTTCCCCTTCGATCAGACCGCGTCCGGCCCTGCCTGCCACCTGCGTCAGCAATTGAAAAGTGCGTTCTCCGGCTTGATAATCCGGGATATTGAGGCTTGTATCCGCCATAATGACGCCAACCAAGGTCACCCGGGGAAGATCCAGGCCTTTGGCCACCATTTGGGTGCCGATGAGGATGTCGATTTCACCGTTCTTCAGTTTTTCATAAATGCGCAAGGATGCGTTCTTTCTTGCCGTGGAATCCACATCCATCCGTGCGATGCGCGCGCCTGGAAAATGGCGCCGCAGTTCCTCCTCGATTTTTTGCGTTCCGAGTCCCGAAAATTTAATATGGTGGCTTTTACAGTTGGGACATAGGACCGGCGGCGGCGCTGTATAGGCGCAATAATGGCATTGCATGGAACCTAGCGGCAAATGATAGACCAACGACACATCACAATGTGGACACCGCACCGCATATCCGCATTCCCTGCAGAACACAAAAGTGGAATGCCCGCGACGATTTAAGAAAAGGATGGACTGCTCCTTCCGGGCAAGACGGTTTTCCATGGCGTGAAGAAGTTTTTGACTGAAGATTTGCCGGGATCCTTTTTTAAACTCCTCCCGCAAATCAATGATTTCGACCCTGGGGAGCCTGCCTTCCACTCTTTCATGCAAAGCCAATATATGGTATTGTCCGCTGTTTCCCCGATAATATGAGACCACGGATGGCGTGGCGCTGCCGAGGATCAGAGTCGCACCGGTGATATCGTGCAATTTCTCCGCAATCTCTTTGGCATGATAGAACGGATATTCGTCTTGTTTATAGGTGTTTTCGTGCTCCTCATCCAGAATAATGAGCTTCAAATTCTCAAAGGGCGCAAATATAGCCGAACGGGCGCCAACCGCTATTTTAGCTGCGCCGTTAAAAATTCTGAACCATTCATCGTAGCGTTCCCCTTTCCCGAGTCCGCTGTGTAGAACCGCTATGCCTTCACCGAGTCTGGCGGTCACCCGCTCAATTGTCTGCGGCGTAAGGGCGATCTCGGGAACAAGGTAAAGTCCTGCCCCGCCCCGGTTTTTTACTTCCTCCAGGGCGCGCAGATACAACTCAGTTTTACCGCTGCCGGTCACGCCGTGTAAGAGAAAAATCTCCCCGCGGCTTTTGGAAATGGAAGCGGATATGATTTCCCATGCCTTTTGCTGAGATCCGGTGAGAGTGGGAATATTCTCTGCCTTACCGCTGAAGGTCAATACACCAGGCGGCCTTCTTTGCGATTCCATCGCCTTTTCTATTATGTTTCTGCGGCATAGGCGTTCGGCGGTTTCAGGGGAAAAACCCGCTTGTTTTAATTCTCCGCGTAAAACCAGACCGCCCTTTTTTTTGATGAATTCCAGCAAGTTTTTTTGTTTGACCGTAAGTCCATGCTGATCCGCCACCAGATCGGGAGTCATGCGGTAAGCTGTCATTTTCCGTGTCTTGATGCTTTTTTCAGAAAGTCGGTATTTTTCCATTATAAGTCCGTTTTTCAGCAGATGAGGAAGGATTTTTTTTCCCGCTGCGGTTCTCCAAAATCCCGGCAGGATAATGTCCTCATATGTAATATGCCGGTTTGATTTGCCGGCGGCAGCGCATTCATTTATAGCCGCTTCGATCTCCGCGCGTGAAGCGTCGGGATGATACGTCCTTTCCCATTTCCCCCTGACAATAGCCGGAATTATACATTTTAGGGCATCGCCTGGACTGTATAAATAATGACTGCCCATCCAGGCTGCGACTTGCCGCCATGTTTCATTCACGTACGGTCGCTCATCCAGAAGAGCCGCTATATTTTTTACCTCTCCATGACGGGGTTTTTCCGCAAGCAGTTCCCATACGATGCCTTCCCTGATGCTTCCTCCAAAGGGCACCAGCACCCGCTGGCCTTTTTTTATACGGCGCTCCAAATCTTCCGAAACAGCGTACGTATAAAAATCGCTTACGGTTTTTCCAAAGGGCAGCAAGACTTGGGCGTACATTCATCCACCAGCTTCATTACCGTAATTGATTGCGATCCTTATCGTTTTTTCGTTCGAGAGCCAATTCTATCAAACGGTTGATCAATTCGGTATAAGGTAATCCACTTGCTTCCCAAAGTTTTGGGTACATGCTGATCTTGGTAAAACCCGGGATGGTGTTGATCTCATTTACAAAAACCTTGCCATCCGCGCAGAGGAAAAAATCCACCCTTGCCATTCCGGCGCAATCTATGGCTTTATAAGCGCATACCGCCAGGTCCTGCACTTCTGCGGTGAGTTCCGGGGAAAGCGCAGCGGGGATGATCAGTTTTGAATCATTGGCAATATACTTTGCCTCATAATCATAGAATTCAGCGCATGGAACAATTTCCCCGGGCACGGAA
The DNA here is from genome assembly GCA_050260475.1 of Bacillota bacterium. Classification (GTDB taxonomy): domain Bacteria; phylum Bacillota; class UBA4882; order JBLNCG01; family JBLNCG01; genus JBLNCG01. The sequence continues at coordinate 111,749 of JBLNCG010000028.1, read as the reverse complement.
GCGATGGGGTCGTCGTTTCCTAATACGCTGCATTCGATCTCCCGCCCTTTGATAAACGCCTCTACAATTATTTTTCTGTCATAACGGGCGGCAAAATCCATGGATCGCCGAATTTCCGCATGGTTATGGGCTTTACTTATGCCAACGCTGGATCCCAGGTTGGCAGGTTTGATAAAGCAAGGCAAGCCGATCTTTTTAGAAATTTCCGCCGTGATTTTCTCCGGATTTTGCTCCCATTGCTTTCTGGTGTAAAACAAAAAATCTCCCACAGGGATACCGTTCGCCTGAAAAATCATTTTCATAACGATTTTATCCATACCGAGGGCTGAAGCCAATACTCCGCCGCCTACATAAGCTATGTCCGCCAACTCCAAAAGCCCTTGGATAGTGCCGTCTTCTCCAAAAGGCCCATGCAGCACGGGAAAGACTACATTGACCTCCGTATCCAGAATGGGCAGCACTTCCCGGCGATTTGACGCCATAAGCGCGCCGGTTATATTCTCCATAGCGCCGTTTTCTTTTACTTCCAGCGAGCCTTGCTGGATCAGGGCGCGGGGGGAAACGCCCGGCGCCCATTTTCCGTTTTTCGTAATGCCGATGGGAATAACTTCATATTTATCGCTATTTATGGCATCAATAACGGAAGCAGCGGATTGCACCGAAACTTCATGCTCACCCGATCTCCCGCCGTATATCACGCATATTTTCGATTTGGCCATTCTTATCCCCCTGTGTTTTATTCATGCGGATTTTGCATCAATAACCATTAATTATATACGACATATTTATAAAAACAACCATGTATCGTTATCTGTCATGAACTCTTTTGTCGGTTTTTGAAGATTTCCAGCGCTTTTTCCATGATCTTCTCACCCAATGCCGCTTTACTCATAAGAGGCAAGGTTTCCTGCGCTTCCTCTGTTATTAGGGCGGCATGGTTGGTGTCTGATGCAAATCCGCTACCGGGGCTGGTGACGTCGTTAGCTATAATCAAATCCAACTTCTTTTGCTTGAGTTTCATCCCGGCCCGTTGTATGACATTCCCTGTCTCTGCTGCGAAACCTACCACCACTTGATCTTTTCGTTTGGAGGCCGTAAGCAACTTGCTCAAATCCGGTACGGCAATTAAATCCAGTTGCAGGCCGGCGTTATCCTCCCGCTTTATTTTGTGCGGCAGCGATTTTTTCGGGCGGAAGTCCGACACCGCCGCCGCTAAAACAGTGATATGATGCGACGGAAACTCTGAAAGCAACGCCTGCTCCATTTCTGCGGCGGTTTTTACCTGTATTACGCGGAGGTTGACGGGAATGGGTATTGTAATATTGGCTGCAATCAGGGTAACTTTGGCGCCAAATTTTTTTGCCGCAGTCGCGCATGCGATCCCCATTTTTCCGGTGGAAGGATTCCCTATAAATCGGACGGGATCAAGGAATTCCCTGGTGCCTCCGGCTGTCACCAGAACATCGACGCCTTTCATTGCCGGCGTACCATTTAAAATATCCTCCACTGTTCGGTAAATCACATCCAAATCCGCAAGATGGCCGATCCCTTTTTGGCCGCACAGCAGATCTCCCTCTGAAGGCTCTATAATAATATACCCCGATTCCCGCAGTTTTTTAATGTTGGCCTGAACAATCGTGTTTAAATACATTCCGGAATTCATCGCAGGGCAAATCAGCACTTTTGCTCCGGTGGCCATCACGGTTGTAGTGAGCATATCATCGGCGATGCCGGAGGCGATTTTCCCTATGATATCGGCTGTGGCCGGGGCAATTAAAAATACATCCGCCAACCGGGCAAGAGCAATGTGCTCAACATCAAAATGCGCCGGTTCCTCAAATGCGTCAATGGCTACCGGGTGGTTTGACAGTTCCCTTAAGGTCAATGGGGAGATGAATTTCGTAGCGGCCTGTGTCATCACGACATATACTCGAGCCCCGTTCTTGCGGAGCCACCGGACGATTTCCGGAGCTTTATAAGCTGCGATACTTCCGGTGACGCCCACTATTACATTTTTTCCATCCATCATCGCTCTCACCCGCCGACAGGAATTCCGGACTGCATATAATTATACCACACTGCCAAGATAGTGCGGTATGTTTTTTGCTTAAGGCAATTGCGTTGTTACTTTAATGCTGGGTCGTGCCATTAAATATAGTGTACGGCCTGCCATTAGACTATCGATATTTACGGCAAGACGTAATATTATAATGACAATGCAAATTGCTCTGCTTATAAGCGCATTTGCCGAATATCCTGACGGCGATTTAAAGAAAGCTTTCGGCAATTATGAATAAAGGGCCGCACCAGGCTCCACATGCAGTTTTCCTTGTTCGATTTCCTTCTGGGCGAGGTAGACTGCACGCATGGCCTTGTCGTCTCCGTTTTTCAGACTGTCCATCATGATCTGTCTGGCTCTTTTGGCAATGGCGCTTACCAGGATATAACGGCAATGCAAATCCACTTTTTTTAAATGGTTTTCCAATAATAACCCTCCCTGCAAATCAGTTCTTACCGGGTTCACTCTATAAGCGCTGTAAAAAACTCACCCTTACTATCTCTTTTGTAAAGAGGGTAACCCTGAACCTTTGAAGCCTTGCTATCTCCCTTTATTCTGCAGAAGAGAGGGGAAAACGTGGGTAAGTTCGACTTATCACAACGCTTCTATGAGAACCTACATCTGCCGATTTCGGAGAATCGCGAAACCTGCCATGCTTAAGTTAAGGCACGCTCCTTTAACGCGTTTTCCGAAATCATTTGCCAAGTTAAATCCCCGGTTTAGGTGATCAATCCATGTCAATGCCGCTGGAATAAAAATCCTTTATAAGACGTTCCATATCGTAACGCTCTGTTTTATATCTTTCCGTAAACATAATCGATTTAATTTGCTTTACAGCAAGGGATAATTTATCGTTGATCACAAGATAATCGTATTCCCGGGCGGCTTTTATTTCCTCCCTTGCGATTTGAAGTCGTTGTTCAATGGTGGCGGCATCCTCTGTTTTTCGCTGCTTAAGCCGCTTTTCCAAAAGATAATATGACGGTGGAATGATAAAGATTAAAATTGTTTCAGGAAGAATGTGTTTGACGCGGCGGGCGCCCTGAACATCCATATCCGTAATGACATCCATACCCATGGCGGTTTTTTCCATGATGAATTGTCGCGGAGTACCGTAATAGCAATTATTTACTCTTGCCCATTCCAAAAAACAGTTTTCCGCGATATTTTTTTCAAATTCGTCTTTTGCAAGGAAAAAATAATGTACTCCATTTATTTCTCCTTTGCGCATGGGACGCGTTGTTGCGGAAATGGAGTACAACATATTCTTATGGCTTTTTAACAACTTGGCGATAATCGCATTTTTTCCCGCGCCGGCGGGGCCTGAAATCACATAAAACATACCGGACTTTCGTTTCAAAGAAGCTGTTCTCCTTGGTTAACTTTCCTCGTTGATTTCACCTTTATCGTTCAGTCGATGCGCTACGGTTTCAGGTTGCACGGCAGATAAAATTACATGCTCGCTGTCTGTGATGACCACGGCCCGGGTACGACGCCCGTATGTAGCATCGATCAGCATGCCGCGCTCCCTGCTGTCCTGGATGATCCGTTTGATGGGGGCGGATTCGGGGCTTACTATGGCAATAATCCGATTCGCTGCGACAATATTACCAAATCCGATATTAATAAGCTTGATATCCAAAAAAATGCCTCCTTTGATTAATGACCGAACCGTTTCAAGAGAGCCTGCTTTTGCCTGTTGCCCAAACCCTGTATTCTTCTTGTTTCATCAATACCAATTTCGCCCATGATTTTTTTCGATCTGATCTTTCCGATTTTTGGTACGGATTCCAGCAGGTATGATACTCTCATTTTACCGATCACTGCATCGGAATCCTTTTTCAATATCTCCGGAATGCTTGTTTTTCCTGCTTTCAAATCCTGCCTTATCCTGGCTCTCCGCGCCCGCATCTCCTGCGCCTTTTTTAAGGCCTCACGTTTCTCGTCCAGGGATAATTTGGGTAATGCCATCACATTCACCCCTATTCGATATTTTGGATTTGTTCACGAATTTGTTCCAACTCGCTTTTTATCTCTACCACACATGCGGATAGTGCGTAATCATTGGCTTTGGAACCAATGGTATTTATTTCCCTGTTCATCTCCTGCAATAAAAAATCCAATTTCCGTCCGATGGATCCTTGCTGCCTCGAAGTTTCTTTAAATTGCTGAAGATGGCTGTACAATCTGGCTATCTCTTCCGCAATGTTTATTTTATCAGCATAAATCACAATCTCGCAAAGCAGCCTGTTTTGATATTCATCTAAAGAATCCGGAGGAAGAAGTTCGGCCAGGTTTTTATTCAAGCGCGATTTATAATCCTCTACAACAAACGGCGCTCTGAGCTTGATGCGCTCCAGGGAGTCCTCAATAACCCCCAGGTGATTCGCAATATCCACAAAAAGCTTTTCTCCTTCTTTCCGGCGCATCACAAGCAGCCGGGAGACTGCATCTTCCAGCGCTTTCTCCATATAAGTCCAAATTTCCTCTTCATTCAAAGATATTTCTGCGGTCTGGAAGACATCGGGTAATCCGGACATCAATTGGAGGCTAATTTTTTCTTTGATATTAAACAGCTTTCTTAAATCCTTCAGCGCGTCATAATAAGCGGCCGCGATGAAGCGGTTGAGTTTTATATCGTGAAGACCGCTCTCGCGCTCTGTTAACTGTATATATAAATCTACCCTGCCGCGGTTTATGTATTTATGCAGAACGTTCCGGCATTTTTCTTCAAAAATCTGTATACTGCGGGGCATGCGGAAAGAGATATCAAGATAACGATGATTGATGGTTTTCAGATCCACAACAATGGCGCATTTATCGTTTGTAAATTCACCGCGGCCATAACCGGTCATGCTTGACGGCATGAATAATTCCATCCTGTCCAGTAAACTTTTTGATATATTCCACTTTTCCGTGTAAAATCCTGCCTGCCGCAAAGTTCTAATTTTTTTTAGTCTTTGTTTCAAACAGATGAGATTATTCGGATATTCTTGCGAATGAATTTGTCCCATGATAAAATAAGATGACTGTTTTAGGTTAACCTATTTTAAACTGGAACTTTTCTGGCGGAAATGCGTTTTAAATAGGCAATAGTAAAGGAGGATGCCCATGGATAAAAGGAAACTTCTGAGCGCGGTGAAATTATTTCTTCCGTATCTGGCAGTTGCTGTCATATCGGCTGTCGTTACCTCCGGGATTTTTCTCGCCATCGGACTGAGAACAAACGAGGACTTGCTGAAGCGGTATGCAGCGGAACCCAGGCAATCCGGAAAAATCGATCCGGCTGCTTACCGGCTTTCGGGAGGTACGGAGAGCTTCGTAAGGATTCAGGAAAGCGTTGCGCCCGCGGTTGTTTTTATCAAGACATCCAAGGAAATACCGGTGTCCAATTATATCAATCCCTTTGATTTTTTTGATCGATTTTTCGAACAGGAGCAAAAACCCATCAAGCCGCGGACTGAAAAACAAACCGCACAGGGTTCCGGTTTTCTCATCGAGCCAGACGGTTATATCCTAACCAATGCCCATGTGGTTTCCGGCGCTGATGAGATCAAAGTAATCCTTTCCAATAAAAAAGAATATAAGGCCATTGTGAAAGGGATGGATAAATTAAATGATCTGGCGCTTCTGAAAATCGATGGCAACGATTTGCCCCATGTCAAACTGGGTGATTCCGGCGATTTACAGCCGGGCCAGTGGGTGATGGCCATCGGCAATCCCTTCGGATACGCCAATACTGTTACCGCTGGCATTATCAGTGGCCTGCAAAGGGAAATACAACAGCCGGATATTCCAACCAACCTGATCCAGACCGATGCGGCGATCAATTATGGAAACAGCGGCGGACCGCTGATCAACATCCAGGGCGAAGTTATCGGGATAAACACTGCCATCATCCCGTATGCGCAAGGAATTGGTTTTGCCATACCCATTAATACTGCCAAGGATATTCTGCCCGAATTGCGAGAAAAGGGGAAAGTTTCCCACCCCTGGCTGGGGATTTCGATGAGCCCCGTGACCGAGGAGATTGCCGACTACTTTAACGTCAAGCCAGGGCAGGGTGTCTTTGTGGGTAACGTGATCCAGAACAGCCCTGCGGATAAAGCCGGAATACAACCGCAGGACATTATTCTTGAAATCAACCGCATAAAAATCAAAAGCATTGAACAATTGCAGAAAATCGTCGGTTCCATGAAAGTCGGGCAAACCGTGCAAATCCTTTTGATTAGAAATAATACGGTAAAAATCTTCAAAGTAAAAATAGGAGAAAGGCCTGGAAATATGTAATTTTCTTGGAAGACGGCAGTTGTAAAAGCAGTGATTAAACTTATCAATTTTGATCTTTGCTTTGAGGAGTGTTGAATATGGCATGCTCCGGTTCCCTGGCGGTCGATTTGCCGAAAGGCCAGGACAAATGGGCGGTTTTTGAAAGCCTGGTGCGGCAGCACGAAAAGCGGATCTACAATTTTGCATACCGGCTCAGTGGAAACAGGGATGATGCCCAGGATCTGACTCAGGAAGGCCTGCTCCGGGCGTACCGCTCCTTCCACAGGTTTGATCCGGACACTTCCTTTGAAAAATGGATGTTCCGCATCATTCACAATCTTTACTGCGATGAATGGCGTAAGCGATCACGCCGGCGCATCGAATATCTGGATTCGCCGTTAAACTTCGAGGATGGGCGACTCAACCGGCAAATCGCAGATTGGCAGTACGATCCGGTGCAGATGTTAGAATCGCAGGACTTTCAGCGGAAATTGCAGGAATACATCAACACGCTTCCCCCTGAATACCGTACAACTCTGATATTATGCGACATTCACGGTTTATCGTACGATGAGATCAGCAAAACTTTGCGGATTTCCCCTGGAACAGTGCGTTCAAGGATCCACCGCGCCCGAAAGCTCCTTCAAAAACAGTTGAAATCGTACTTGGCCGGTTAACGACAAGGAGGCTGATGCGAGATGGAATGTTTATATCTGCAGAATCTTCTTTCCGCATATCTCGACGGGGAACTGCTCCCGGAGGAAAAACAACGGATTCGTAAACACTTGTTCTTTTGTGAAACCTGCCGGAAGGAATTGGAAACGCTCCAACAGACAAAATCCATTTTATCCCGGCTTGATGTGCAGGAATCTCCCATCGATTTTGTTTCTGCTATACAGGATCATATAAACCAGGGAATTACCGCGCCCTGGCTTTTTCTCAAGATGCGATGGTTTGCCGTTGTATCTCTTACGTTTTTGCTCTGGCTGGCCCCATCTTTCCAGACTTTGTCCTTCCGGGAAAATTATGCCACCGAAGAGCAGATTATCGTACGCATGAGCGAAGCCGGGCAACTGCCTTCGGCTGTTCCCGGAAATAGAAGGGGCGGCGACAGTGAACCTGTCTCCGTTAACACCATACCGGTAAATTATCCATAAAGTTAAAAATTACCATACAAGCAAATTACGTTTACATGATAAACCGGACATGATTCTCCGGTTTATATTTTATTTGCGTCCGTGCATTCAACCTTCTTTTATCATCTGTGCCAGATATTCTTGCCATCCTTTTTCATGAAGACGGCTGTTCTTATTCAAAATCTCCTGTTTCAAGAAATCTTTATGCCGCCGCAGTTTTTCCTTCAATGCTTCATCGCCGGTCGCCAGAATTTCCAGAGCGAGATATGCGGCGTTTTTGGCACTATTAATACCAACTGCAGCCACCGGGACGCCCGAAGGCATCTGTACGATGGAAAATAAAGCATCCACGCCATTAATCGGACCGGTCATCACCGGTACTCCTATCACAGGCAGGATGGTATGGGAAGCGATGACTCCGGGCAGATGAGCCGCTAATCCCGCTGCGGCTATAATCACCTTTATGCCGGCGTTTTCAGCGTTTTGCGCAAAGCAGGCCGCTTCGTCCGGACACCGGTGCGCGGACATTAAAGAGATCTCATAAGCGACTCCGAAGTCCTCAAGAATTTTGGCCGCCTGGGACATAATGGGAAGATCTGTATCGCTGCCCATGATTATACCGATTTTCGGCACAAATTATCACCCCGGATATTATGATTTCCGCGATCCCGGTTTGATCAACGGCACGTCTTCCTTGCATAACGGGCATTCCTCTGGCTCATATGTAACGTAATCAGTGGTATATAGGGCTTCCGTGCGTACGCCGAAATTCACTTTCCCGCCGCTGCGGTCTACCAGCACACCTACGCCGCGCATAAAACCGCCTTTTTTTTGGACGGCATCGATAACCTCCATCACGGAGCCGCCGGTGGTAACAATATCCTCCACCACCAGGACGTTTTCATCCATTTCCAGATGGAATCCCCGGCGGAAAGTCATGACATTGTCTTCCCGCTCCGTGAAAAGAGCCCTGCAACCCAAAAAACGCGCCACCTCATAAGCGATAATGATACCTCCGATAGCGGGGGCCACCACTACGTCGATCTCCTCTCCTTTAAATCTGCGCGCCAGATCGTCGCATAACAATTCGGTAAATTTCGGATATTGTAAAACCTGCGCGCATTGAATATATACACTGCTGTGTTTGCCGGATGTAAGACGGAAATGCCCCTCGCGCAGAACCCTTGTTTCGCGGAAAATGGATAACAATTCTTTCTGATCAAGCATGTCCGTTACCGTCCTCCATTTCTTCTATTATTTTCCATGCTGCGGTGCGGGGATTTTCGGCTTTAGTGACAGGCCTGCCGATCACGAGATAATCGGCGCCGTTAACTACAGCCTGCCTGGGAGTCATTATTCTTTTTTGATCATCGTTTCGCGCCCATACCGGACGTATTCCCGGAACCACCGTCAGGAATTCGCGGCCATACTGCCCCTTGATATCCGAAATTTCATGCGGGGAGCATACCACCCCGTTCAAGCCGCATTCTCTGGCAATACCGGACCATTCAAGAACTTTTGCATGAAGTTCGAAATCAAATCCCAAATCAGACAGAACTTGCTGATCTATACTCGTAAGGACGGTAACCCCTATTAACAGGGGCCTGTTTGAAAGGGAATTAAGCGCCGCAACCGCCGCCTGCAGCATTGGCCGGCCGCCGGAAATATGGATATTTGTCATCCAGATATTATGACCTGCTAACACTTTCAAAGCGTTTGCCACAGTATGTGGTATGTCATGCAGTTTTAGATCCAGGAACACCTTAGCGCCTGCATTATGAATCATATCAAGTACGGCGCCGCCTGCCGCATAAAAAAGCTCCATGCCCACCTTAAAAGCGCCGACTATGTCCTTCAACGAATCAACCAAAAACCGGGCATCCGAAATCTCGGGCACATCCAGCGGGATGATAATTTTTTCTTTCATGCAAATAAAATTCCTTTCTATAATCGTCAATTTAATTAAAAATCCTTAGCGCCGGTATTGGCCCTGCTTATGTTTTATCGATGTGCAGCCCCTACCAAATCCTGAAGGTCCTGGACAGATTTTTCCCGGCAGTATCTTTCGATCCCCGCAATAATATCAGGGCATGCCCGGGGATTGACAAAATTGGCGGTGCCTAATGAAACTGCCCCGGCTCCGGCCATAATGAACTCCAGGGCGTCTTCCGTCTCCATAATGCCGCCCATTCCTATAATCGGCAGCTTTACGGCCTCATAAACCTGCCATACCATGCGCAAGGCGATGGGTTTTATGGCCGGTCCCGACAATCCCCCGAAAATGTTGCTTAAAAACGGTTTCCGCTGTCCCACATCAATTGCCAGGCCTGAAACCGTATTGATCAGTGATAAGCAGTCAGCCCCGGCATCCGCGGCCGCTTTTGCAATTGTTACAATATCAGTGACGTTGGGGGATAATTTGACGATCACGGGAATCCTGGCATATTTCCTCACTTCAGCCATAACCGCCCGCACCATTTCGGGAACTACGCCGAAATTCATCCCGCCGGCCTTTACATTGGGGCAGGAGACATTTATTTCCAGACCGGCCACACCGGATTTGCCATCCAGCATTGATGCCAGGATGCCGTATTCTTTAACCGTAGCGCCGTTGATGTTGGCGATAACCGGAACATTTTTTGCGATCAACCAGGGCATTTCATCCCGCAAAAATGCTTCCACGCCGGGATTTTGCAGACCAATACAATTCAGCATCCCCGCAGGCGTTTCTATAACCCTGGGGGGAGGATTTCCCTCGCGGGGCTCCAAGGTGATTCCCTTGATAGTGATAGCTCCCAGGCACGCAATATTATAATACGCATCATATTCACGACCGAAACCGAAAGTCCCGGAGGCTGCGATCACAGGATTTTTCAGCTTCAAACCTCCGAGGTTTACAGATAAATCCGGATTAATCACCCAATATCACCTCTTCCATGGAAAAAACCGGCCCGTCCGTGCATACTTTTTTATACCGGCTTTCCCGGCGGTTTGAATCGGCGTCAGCGACACGGCAGACGCACCCCAGGCAAGCGCCGATGCCGCATGCCATATGTTCCTCCAGGGACACCTCCCCGGGTAGGCCGAAATTCCTGCATATCGCTACCGCTTTTTTTAACATCGGTTTCGGCCCGCAAAGATAAACGTAATCCTGTATCCGAAGCAGATCGGGAACCATCAGTTCAGTTACAAAGCCTTTTAGACCGGAGGATCCGTCCTCCGTGGCCGTTCTGATCGAACAGCCGATACGGGTGAATTCGCCGGCACAGGATAGTTCATCGCCGGTTCTTGCGCCATATAGCAACAACACTTTGCTGCCCGTTCTTTTGACGTCTTCCGCCAATGCAAAGAATGGAGCGATACCCATACCGCCTGCCACCAGTAAAATATTACCGGACTTTTTCGGGATGGAGAATCCTTTGCCCAAAGGGCCCAGCAAATCCACGGCATCGCCCGGTTCGAACCGGCTTAAAGCCGCGGTGCCCCTGCCGACCGCCCTGAAGAGCATAGCGATCTCTTGCCTATCTTTGCGGATTTGATGAATACTGATAGGCCTGCGCAACAGCAGGCCGCTCTCCCGGGAGCAGCGGATATGGACAAATTGACCGGGCTGCGCCTGCTCCGCAATTTTGGGAGCCTTTATTCTCATCCGGTAGTAAGAAGGGCATACCGGATGATTTTCTGTGACAATACCCGTTTCCTGCATGATTATCACCTTTTCCCCAATCCAGCCGCATTTTTATTCATATTCCTGCAACGCGGTTACATCCAGACCCGTGCCCAGCTTTAATTTTTCCAGTACGGTCAGCAAAGCCGCCGCAGTATCCAGCGATGTCAGACAGGCGATGTTGTATTCCACCGCCGCCCGGCGAATTTTAAAGCCGTCTCTCTCCGGATCCTTGCCTCTGGTCAAAGTGTTTATAACCAGGTCGATCTTTTTCTCTCTAATTAAATCCAGCAAATTTGGAGAACCCTCACGGATTTTTGCAACCCCGTGCGCCTGAATATGGTTCGCCGCGAGAAAAGCGGCAGTTCCCTCGGTAGCGTGAATTTCGTAGCCCAGTTCGGCAAATTTCCGCAAAATAGCCAAAGCCTCCGTTTTATCCTTGTCGGCGATGGTGGCCAAAATTTTACCGGATGTGGGGATATCAGTTCCGGCGGAAATAAATGCCTTGTATAACGCGCCGGCATAATCGTGATTAACCCCGAGCACTTCCCCGGTGGATTTCATCTCGGGTCCGAGGGAAATTTCCACTTGGCTGAGTTTTGAAAAGGAGAACACAGGAGCCTTGACGGCGATCATTTTACGCTGAACACCAAGTCCGTATGAGAATCCTTGCTTCCGCAGGCTTTGACCCATGATTGCCCTGGTGGCGATGCTGATCATGGGGATATCGGTCACTTTGCTGATATAGGGAACTGTCCGACTGGACCGGGGATTGACTTCAATGACATATAATTTATCCTTATGCAGCACAAACTGTATATTGATCATGCCCCGGACCCCCATGGCCAATGCAAGTTGCCGGGTGTAACCGATGATTTGTTCTTTGGACTCCCCTGACAGAGTCTGTGGCGGATAAACCGCCATGCTATCCCCTGAATGCACCCCCGCTCTTTCCAGATGTTCCATGATGCCCGGGATTAATACATCCTTTCCGTCGCAGAGCGCGTCTACTTCCAGTTCCTTGCCGACGATATATTTATCCACCAGCACCGGGTGGCGTGGCGACACCTCCACGGCATGCATCATATAAGAAGTCAATTCATCCATGTTGTATACGATCTCCATGGCCCGGCCCCCCAGGACATAAGAAGGCCTTACCAGTACGGGAAACCCGATTTCTTCCGCGATTTGGCGGGCTTCTTCCACTGAAAGAGCTGTTTTGCCCGGCGGTTTGGGAATATTCAGTTTAATCAGCAGGCTGTCGAATTTTTCCCTGTTCTCCGCCAGATCGATGGATTCAACGGAAGAACCTAGAATCTTCACGCCTGCTTTAGCCAGCGGCTCCGCCAGATTGATGGCTGTCTGGCCGCCGAATTGCACGATAACGCCTTCGGGTTTTTCCAGCGCGACAATTTCCAGCACATCCTCCAAGGCAAGCGGCTCAAAATACAATCTGTCGCCGGTATCAAAATCGGTACTTACCGTTTCGGGATTGTTATTGATGATGATGGCCTCGATGCCCATTTTTTTAAGCGCCCACACCGTATGCACCGAACAATAGTCAAATTCTATGCCCTGCCCGATGCGAATCGGACCCGATCCAAGTACAATAACCTTGCGGCCTTTACCAACCGGGACCTCGTTTTCCTGTTCATAAGAGGAGTAGTAATACGGAGTAAGAGCTTCAAATTCCGCGGCGCAGGTATCCACCATCTTATATGCCGGATGTACACCGTTTTTATGGCGGGTTTGCCGCACTTCCTCCTCGCTGCAATTCCATAAAAAGGCCAGGTAGCGATCGGCAAAACCCAATTTTTTACACTCCAGCCATTCCTCCCGGGTGAGGTTGGCCATTTTTTTATGGACAAGGCGCCGTTCCCAGGAAATCAAATGTTCCAGCTTTTTTAGAAACCAGGAGTCCACTCCGGTCCATTGCGCGATCTCATCTACCCAGAAACCGCGGCGGAAACCCTCGGCCATGGCGAACAGTCTTTCATCATCCTGGGCTTTGATCTTTTGACGCACCTGTTCCGTCGGCCAATCCTTCATCTCTTTTAAGCCCAGACCGGATAAACCTATTTCCAGAGATCTGATGGCTTTTTGCAGGGCGCTTTCAAAGTTCCTGCCGATCGCCATCACTTCCCCGGTGGCCTTCATTTGCGTACCGAGTTGGCGCTGGGCATGGCGAAATTTGTCAAACGGCCACCGCGGTATCTTTAATACCACGTAGTCCAATGCGGGCTCGAAACAGGCGCACGTCTTCTGAGTTACCGCATTTTTTATCTCGTCCAACCTCAACCCGACAGCGATTTTGGCCGCGACTTTGGCGATGGGATATCCGGTGGCTTTGGAGGCTAGAGCGGAAGAACGGCTGACCCTGGGATTGACTTCAATGACATAATATCGCATCGACGCAGGATCAAGGGCATACTGAATATTGCACCCCCCTTCGATTCCAAGCGCGCTGATAATTTTCAGGGCCGCTGACCGGAGCAGCTGATATTCCTTATCGGCCAGCGTCTGGCTGGGGGCGACCACAATGCTGTCCCCCGTATGAATACCGATGGGATCAAGGTTTTCCATATTGCAAACGGTGATGCAATTGCCGGCTTCATCACGCATTACTTCGTATTCGATTTCTTTCCATCCGGCAACGCTTTTTTCCAATAAGACCTGGTGAATTGGGCTATATACCAGGCCGCGCCGTACTATTTCCCGGAAGGTCTCCGGATTATCCGCAATGCCCCCCCCGGATCCTCCCAGGGTATATGCCGGACGGATGATAATGGGAAAACCGATTTTTTTCGCAAAAAAGGCGGCCTCGCGCATACTATTGGCAATTGCGCTTTCCGGCACGGGTTCCCCGATCTCCCGCATGGTTTGTTTGAACAGCGCGCGATCCTCCGCCTTTTTAATGGCGGAAAGCGGCGTCCCCAGAAGTTTGACGCTATACCGGTCAAGAATCCCGGCCTCCGCCAATTCCACGGCCAGATTCAATCCGACCTGCCCGCCCAGAGTAGGCAGCAAACCATCGGGGCTTTCCAAGGCGATGATGCTTTCAATTATTCCTGCGGTTAATGGTTCGATATAAACGCGGTCTGCAATATCCGCATCAGTCATAATAGTGGCCGGATTGGAATTTACCAGCACTACGGATATTCCTTCCTCCCGCAAGGATTTGCAGGCTTGCGTGCCCGCGTAATCGAATTCCGCGGCCTGCCCGATGATTATCGGGCCTGATCCGATTACCATCACTTTTTTTAGTTCATTACGCATGGGCATGGGGTTCACTCCAGCTTTAATAATATTAATGCTACTTCAGGTTCACGGCAAGTTCCAGCATAAAATCGACGGCGTTTTTACTGGCTTTTGCCATATTTTCGCTAAAAACCGCGAAGGCTCCGGAAGCCGCATAATCCGATATGGCGCGGACGGCTAAAAAGGGTATGCCTATCTTTTCCGAAACCATAGCGGCAGATGCATCTTCCATATCGACACACAAGGCCATGAATTCCTCCCTGATCCAGGCAATTCTGGATTCATCGGAGACAAACCGGTCTCCTGCGGCGATATTTCCATGGCGAATGACATATCCACGGTATAACTCATGCTCCATCCGCCTGGTTACCGCCAGCAAACCTTCATCAGCGCAAAATTCTCGGCCGGCAAAAGGTATCTCGCCGGATCGGAAACCTGCTGAAGTGGCATCCAGATCATGATTATACATTTTTTCCCCGACCACCACATCCCCTATATTTAATCTCGGATCAATCGCACCAGCCGTTCCCAGCATTATCAAACAATCCGGCTGTTCCGTCAGGGCCAGAAGCGTAACACCTAACGCCGCATTCGCTTTGCCAACTCCGCAGGTATAATGCACAAAATCATGCTTTCCATAGGCGAAGGCATTGATTTCCTGCCGGTAGCAATATTTGGTTTGATGCGATTTAATAATCTCCTGGAACAAAGGATGAGATTCGTCTGCCATGGCGGTCAACAGGCCGATTTTCATTTTTTTTCCATCACCTTCATTGCATCATGCATAAAAATTCGTGGAACAGGTAACTGGATTCCAAGGGGCCCGGAGACGCTTCGGGATGGTATTGTACGGAAAATACCGGCAGCTTCCGGTGTCGGATACCTTCCACGGTTCCGTCATTCAAATTGATATGGGAAACCGCTATGGTTTCGGCATCAAGACTTTCGGTTTTCACTGCGAAACCGTGATTCTGCGATGTGATGTAGACTTTGCCCGTATTTAGGTCCTTGACCGGATGGTTGGCCCCGCGGTGTCCGTATTTCAACTTATAAGTGTCTCCTCCCAGAGCCAATCCTATCACTTGATGGCCAAGACAAATGCCAAACAGAGGTACCTCCCCCATCAAATTTTTAACTGTGTCCACTGCGAACATTACATCCTTAGGATCCCCCGGTCCGTTGGAGAGCATGATGCCATCCGGCTTAAGCTTTAAAATTTCATCCGCCTGCAGGGTGCAGGGTACGCTTGTCACCCGGCAGCCCATACCGGATAATGAGCGTATGATATTGATTTTCGCTCCGAAATCGATCAGCGCAACTTTTGGTCCGGATCCGTTGGAGTTATATTGTATAATTTCCGGCGAAGTCACCTGCCGTACAAAATCCTGCCCGGAAAGGCACGGGATTTTCTTCGCTTTTTCGACCAGTTCCGCGTCGGTTTCATCCGAATCCGCGTTGATTAGGCCGCGCATGGTGCCGGATTTACGAAGGATTTTGGTTAAGGCCCTGGTATCAATTCCTTGTATGCCGGATAATTTGTAGCGAATCATGAAATTTTCCAGCGTCGTATATGCCCGCCAGTTGCTGGGTAAAGCGCACAATTCGTGGACAACAAGACCGCGGCAATAAGGACGTGCGGATTCGTAATCATCTTCATTCACGCCGTAATTTCCGATCAGCGGATAGGTCATACTGACGATTTGACCGCAATAAGACGGGTCCGTCAGGATCTCTTGGTATCCGGTCATGCTTGTATTAAAAACCACTTCTCCTTCTGCATGTACAGGATAACCGAAAGCGGAGCCGTAAAATATGGAACCGTCTTCCAAAACCAGTCGTGCGTTCAATTTTGACCATCCTTTCCACGAGGTATTCCGTTCCGATAGCAAACTTTGCCATTGACGATGGTGCACACAATTTTACCGGTCAAGTTACGGCCGATAAAAGGCGAGTTTTTACTTTTGGAAACAAGCCCTTCCTTCTCCACCGTCCAGCGTCGTTCAGGATCAAAAATGGCAATATCCGCCGGCGCGCCGGGTTCAAGGCTTCCGCCTCCGGCTTTGATAATACTGGCGGGTTTTGCGGACAATGCCGCCGCCATCCTATTGGGAGACAAAAACCCCGGCGTCACCAGTTCAGTCCATATCAATCCTGCAGCGGTTTCAAGCCCGATAAGACCGAAAGGGGCGGCGTCGAATTCCAAATTTTTTTCTTCCGGGGCATGGGGGGCATGGTCCGTTGCTATGGCATCGATAATTCCTCCGGCCAGATATTCCCGCAGTATGTGCATATCCTCCGCAGAACGCAAAGGCGGATTTACTTTCGCTTTTGTATCATATCCAAGAAGGATTTCATCAGTCAGTACAAGATGATGCGGGGTAACTTCCGCGGTTACCGGGACTCCCTCCTCCTTGGCTTTCCGGATCAGCCTTGCGCTCTCACCGGAAGAAACATGACAGATGTGAATAGGTGTACCGGTGCTCTTTGCTAGCTGAATATCCCTTTGCACCATAATCTCCTCGGCCAGGGCGGGAATCCCTTTAAGCCCGAGAATTGTAGAGTAATAGCCCTCGTGCATCACTCCGTCTCCGGCCAAAATTGCATCCTCGCAATGCAGCATGAACGGCTTCCCGATCATGCTCCCATATTGGAGCGCATACCGCATGACCCGGGCATTATTCACGCCGGATCCGTCATCGGAAAACGCCACAGCTCCGGCGGAGGCCATTTCCCATAATTCCGCCATCTCCTCGCCTTTCCGCCCCTTGGTGATGCATCCTACAGGATAAACCCTGGCCAAGCCAGCTTCCGCTGCCTTTTTCAGGATCAATTCCACCACTCCAGGATTATCGCACGCGGGTGTCGTATTGGGCATGGCGCAAACCGCGGTAAATCCGCCCCGCACCGCCGCCGCTGTTCCCGTGGCAATTGTTTCCTCATCCTCCCGGCCAGGTTCCCGCAGATGGGTGTGCAAATCGATAAAACCCGGAAAAATCAGCATTCCCGATGCATCTATTATTTCAGCCCTTTCCGCGGCCAAACCAAAGCCTGTCCCTTGGATAATCCCATCTTTAATTAATAGATCCGCTGCCGCAGGCTGAAATGCGCAAGGGTCTACCAGCAGTCCATTTTTAATCAATAGCGTCATTTTTCATCTCTCCTCCTGCCAGCAGACTCAGCAAAGCCATCCGGACCGCCACACCATTTTTGACCTGTTCGATAATAACGGAAGATTCACCGGAGGAAACCTCTTCGGAGATCTCCACCCCCAAATTGGCAGGGCCGGGATGCAGCACCAGGATGTCCGGTTTTGCCCACTCCTTCAGCTTTGTATGGTTGAGACCGAAAAGATGCGAATACTCTCGTAAAGATGGAAACATGCCTTTCTCCTGACGCTCAAGCTGTATGCGGAGGATATTGACAACATCCGCGTCCTTAAGGCTTTCTTTAAGGTCATGTAATATCCGGACGCCCATTTTTTCAACTCCGGCGGGAATTAATGTCGGCGGACCTGCTACCGTGATATTTGCCCCCATTTTTCGCAATCCCCAGATATTGGAGCGCGCCACCCTGGAATGCAGGATATCACCGATGATGGTCACGTTGAGATCTTTGATGCTGTTCTTTTTTTCTCTGATCGTATAGAGATCAAGCAACCCCTGAGTGGGATGCTCATGAGCTCCATCGCCGGCGTTGATTACCTTTGCCTGCAATGCGGATGCCAGTATATGAGGAGATCCGGCCGCGGTATGCCTGATGATGATGATGTCTGCACCCATTGCTTGCAGTGTCTTTGCAGTATCCCGCAGGGATTCCCCTTTTTGGACGCTGCTTGCGGCCACCGAAATATTTATTACATCCGCGCCCAGCCATTTGCCGGCTGTTTCAAAAGAGGTCCTAGTGCGGGTACTCGGTTCAAAAAAAAGAATTACCACAGTTTTGCCCTTTAGCAGCGTCAGCTTTCTTTCCGGTTTGGCGAATATTTTTTTAAATATGGAAGCCTGATTCATAACCATTTCTATTTCTTGCGCCGACAACTCCTCCAGCCCAAGTATATCTTTGCGCTGCCACATGATATCCATCCCACCTTTTTTCTATACCGTTTCCCTGATTTCCTATTTGCCGCCTCCAGGAGGCTCATGGCAAATGGCTCCTGATATAAAACGGCGATTAAATCCATCTAACCGTCCGGCAATCAACCTTAAATATTTGTTATAAATGCGCTATAATCGTTCATTTAGAGTTGAGTGCCGGAAACTAAAAGTTTCATCACCGGCTAATAAAAAAGCTCCTTCTCATATTTCGAAGGAGCGTAAGGAAATTTTTTCCCGCCGCCCCTTCCCGGCCTCGCTGGACCGGTTTAAAGGGGACTGTCCTTTTCACTTAGCATCACCTGATCGATGCCGTCGGTTTCTTTTAACATTACATGCACAATTTCCTTGTTGGATGTAGGGACGTTCTTGCCTACAAAATCGGCGCGGATTGGTAATTCGCGGTGCCCCCGGTCGATTAGAACCGCCAGTTGAATGGTGGCAGGGCGCCCGTGGTCAACCAGGGCATCCAGCGCGGCGCGAATAGTACGTCCGGTATAAAGCACATCATCCACCAGAACAATATTTTGGTTGGCAATGGGAAATGTCAGATCAGTATTATGCAAAAGCGGTTGTGCGGTTTTTGGGGATAAGTCATCGCGGTAAAAGGTGATATCCACCGTCCCTACCGGGACTTCCCGTTTTTCAAAGTCTTTGATCAGTTCCGCAAGACGCTGCGCCAAAGGAACACCCCGGGTTCTAATCCCCACCAGGGCTAGGTCATTCACGCCCTTATTTCGTTCTATTATTTCGTGGGCCAGGCGCGATAAAGCCCTGCGTATGGCTTCCGCATCCAGAATAATAGCTTTTGCCGTAAAACCCATTGTTTCACCTTCGTAAATTTATCAGGATAGCGGGTCATAAAAAAACTTTCCCCGGTGCAGTCCGAAGAAAGTTTCATTCCACGCTCTTCCTTCCTAGCCTCACCGAGCTAGTTTAAAGGATTTCATGATTCAAGTTTATCAAAGAAACATCCTCATGTCAATGGTGCGATTTTAATCATAAATGTAACCCAAGGGGAATCAATGAATCATTTAATTTTGCAACCCAAAATCAACCGTGGATGCCGGTTATTGAACCGGTATATCCGCTCCGCCTCCCATATTTCCGCTTTCAAACTCCACCCTGCATCCGGTGAACAGGGCGGTTGCCGCTCCAACGATCGCCAACTGCGGAGCGAGTAAAGTGCCGACTACTCCGGCGGTTACCGGAACCTCCAGGATGACCTGTTCATTTTGGGTTACCTTGATCTTGGTTATATTCCCCCGGTGAATAACCTCTTTGATTTTTTCCAGGAGTTCGTTTCCCTTTTGCTTCCATTGCTGCTGTTCAATTTTCCCTTCTTTTTCCATGGAAATTAAAGCCGCCACAAGATCCCCGTTATGCTGCGCGAGCAGTTCCCGGGCTTCGCCGTAAGAAAGATTCGTACGTTCCCGGATGATATCGATTTTCGCCAGTTCCTCCATGATATTTGCACCTCTTTTAGGATTAAAATTAAATCAGTATACTTGCGAAGCTTATTTTATCCAAAGATTGCTTTTCTATACCGCATTAGACCGACGCTTAAACTGATCCATTCCAATTTCGGAAAACGCGTTTTAGTGTCCCGGATTTCCGAAATCCGTCAGATATATTAAATTACCGGTTCTACAGTACCCCGGCTCTTCCCTTCAGTTTTTCAACGCCTCGATAAGCGCTAGATATGCCGGTTTCGGCTGATATGATCGATCAAAAATCAATCCGTCATTCCAGCCGAAAAAATAATGCGGGATCCAGGAATATCGATCAGTAAAGCCCCAGGTTATATAAGCCTGACATCGACGGCGCAGGCAGATCTCCATGATCTCCCGGTACACTTTAGCCTGTTCCTCCAATTTTTCCTTGGAAAGCGGTTCTTTTAACCTGACATCCATTTCCGTGATATGCACTTGCAGGCCAAGATCCATCAAGCGTTTTATATTTCCATCTATATCCGCGGGATCCGGATACCATCCGGCATTTAAATGCATTTGCAGACCCACGCCATGAATGGGTATGCCTTTGGCCAGCAAACCCCGGACCAGATCGTAAACGGCATCTGATTTGCCGTTTAAGCCTTCCCCGTTGTAATCGTTATAAAACAGCATGACGTCCGGGTCGGCTTCATGGGCCCATTTGAAAGCCAATTCCAGATACTCAGGCCCGATGCCGTCATGCCAGATACTGCGGCGGAGTGTCCCATCATCATTGATCGCTTCATTTACCACATCCCAAGCAAATACTTTACCCTTATAACGAGTAACCACTTCCGAGATATGCCCTTGAAGAATTTTAACCAGTTCATCCCGGGTATAATCCTTTGTCATCAGCCAGAGCGGGATCTGATTATGCCATACCAGCGTATGCCCACGGACTTTCATATGATGATCCAGCGCAAAGGAGACGATTGCGTCGGAATCTGCGAAATCATACCGTTCCGGTTCGGGATGGATATTTTCAAATTTCATGGCGTTTTCCGGAGTTAAAATATTGAATTCCCGCGCCAGGATCCCGGCATAAAGGGGATCGGCTTTCAAAGGTTTAGCGGCTACCGCTGCCCCAACCAATATACCGCGCTTTTCGGCTAAGAACTTTAAGGATTCCTTTAAAGAATCGCCGCTTTCTGAAGCAAAAACCCCGAGAATCCCCCATGTAAAACAAAGGAATAGAGGTATGGGGATCTTCATGTTCGTACCTCCCGTATTCCGGCTTTCAAGAGGGTTTTGCGTATTTCACCCCATTTTAAGGCATCCTTTATGCCCTGTTCGATGGACATCTTGGCTCTCCAACCCAGCAACTTCCAAGCCAAATCCGCATTGGCGTATGCTCCCGCTACGTCCCCGGGCCTGGGAGGAGCCTCCACCTTATGGATATTTATGCCCAGTGCTTTTTCAAAAGCAGCTACCAGTTCTCTTACGGTGACACCCTTTCCGGTGCCAAGGTTGATCACCAGATATGGATAGTCTTCATCAGTTTGCCGCAAAACTTTGTCGAATTTTTCCGCCGCGCTGACATGAGCCAAAGCGAGATCCCACACATGAATGTAATCCCGGATTCCCGAACCGTCCCTGGTGGGCCAGTTTGTTCCCGTGATGCGGAATACGGTGTTTTTTCCCATGGCGGCATCCATCAATGTGGGCAGGACGAGAGTCGAATCCGAATAAATGCCCGATCGCATCTGCGGATCTGCGCCGATGGGGTTGAAGTATCTGAGTGATATACCTTTCATCCCATATGCCTTGCAAAAATCCCGCAGAACTATTTCTATCATGAGCTTTGATCTGGCGTATGGACTACCGGGATTCAAAGGGGTTTTTTCATTGACCATAAAACCGGGAACCGCATCATAAAGTGAAGCGGAGGAACTAAAAACCAGTCTGGGGCAATCCGCATCGATCAAATGTCGGAACAGCTCTATGGATTTTGCCACGTTTTCTTTATAATACTCGTAAGGACGTTTCACGGATTCCGGCACTGAGATCAAAGCGGCGCAGTGTATCGTTAAACGAATCTCCGGATGATCCGAGAAAATTTTTCGCACCAGATGTCCGTCGGCAATGTCACCGTGGTAAAAAATGCGGTTTTTGGTATATTCCGGGCATCCTGTAATCAACGAATCCAGGATGATCGGCGTGTGTCCGCTGTCCAAAAGAGCGGAACAGATGGTGCTTCCAATATATCCGGCTCCTCCGGTTACGAGAATTTTCATTTTAGGTTTGCCTTCCTTTCCCTGCGACAAGTCGCCTTTATTGGCGAATTATAAACCGGTGCAGTTTTAAGAAATCCCTGCGGATCATATTTATGCCTTTTTCCGGATAATTATCAAGGCAATCGTGTCTATTGACTCTTTTCACAACACGCGCCGTATTTCTCATTCCACAGATGGGCTTGATAAAAAGCTCTGCGGTTTGGGCAGCTTTTCTTGAGGCAAAGCTGGCAGTTTACGAAAGCGGAGTCGGAAGAAAAAAATATGCCGGATATAGACTTTGTCGGAACCATCAGAAAGCTTTCCATAAGCCGGACTTCGATTCTGCCGGTTAATTCGCCCAGCAAGGCAAAAAGGACTTTTTGTTCTTCCAAAGGCCAGTCAGGAAGCGAGCCCGGATTCATGACGGACAACGGGCCTGCGGCATGGATCTCCCTTAAATGGCTGCTCAGACAACGCACGGCTTCCTCCAGGGCATGCTCCTTTATCGATTCTATCCAATAAACCTCTATCGGATCGGTAAACTCCCGCGACCAACGCTCGAGTTCCGCGCCGCAGGTTGCTACAAACGGATAGACCTGCTCCGCCGCGCCTATATTTACGCTCAACACCCGACTTTTGAATTTCACATCGCCGATGATCAAATGATCAGGCCCTTTTTCCCGGACTGGCGACATTTTGTAGACAGCCTTCGGACTGCCCAGGGAATGGGCTTCCCGGATCAGCTTCCTTATACGGAAAGCATCGGGCGCCTTTTCATCCACGTGCCATGTTTTAAAAAAATCCGCCTCGTCCACATGGAAAGGGATCTGATCCATAATAAAATCAGCCAAAGCCAACCCTCCAGATTTTATCAGGTTCCTTAGGTTATTAATCTTATCACAAACCGCTGCAGGTGAAAATGCTTAATTTGACTTTTTAAGGGAATTGTTTAACGCATTCTCCCGGCTTTGACGGCGTCACATCATGCCTAAAATCCGCTGATTATCATCGAAAGCGCTTACTCCACCTCTTGAAGAAAAGAAAAAGACTTTATAGCCCTGCCGGTCTGAAGCCGGAAAAAATCATGCAATAAACCCGCCATTTCTTTTTCGGCTCTCCGGGAGATGCTCTGGGGCCAGCGGTTTGACTTGTTGTTCTGCAGATTGTTCAGTGTTTGCCATGTTTCTTCCAAAACCGGCACTTCTCCGGTGGAGCCATCCCTGCATGCCTGGCATACCATCCCGCCCATGGAAGCGGAGAAAAAATAGGGCGGGGCGTCCAGCGTTTTCCCGCACCGCACACATGCTTCCAGTTCAGGCTTCCACCCCAGGTAATCCGCAAGGCGTAATTCGAACAGTCTGGATAGCAATGCGGGTTTATCCACTTCGGATAATTCTTTTAAGGCTTTAGCGGTCAAATTGAAAACGTCTTCGGCGCTTTGCTGAATCTCCAAAAGATTCTCCAATAGGTCCATCCAGTACGAGGCGTAAGCCAGCTTGAGCAAATCGTTCCGTAAAATAGGAAAAGAAGATATGATTTCCGCCTGACTCAAATCATGCATGCCTTTGCCTTCAAAAACAGCGAAAACCACGTGCGTGAAGGGAAGCGTGCTGCCCACGAACCTGCTGCGCGGACGCCGCGCCCCCCTCGCCACCGCTTCTATTTTTCCGTGTTTTGCGCTTAAAATCGTGACAATCCGGTCTGCTTCATTTATTGGCCGGGTGCGCACCACAATCCCCTCATCTTTGAGCAAAGCCATCTGAAAGGTCTCTTTCCCCTCTTAGAGCAATTTGCGTTGTTATGATAATTTTACGTCTTGCCACCAAATATCGATAGCTGGCGTGAACGACCATCTATTTTTTGCCGAACAGCCAGAAAAACAAGGTCCATATCAGGCTGATCAGGATGCTGGTGCCGAATAAAAAATAGCCTGTAAAATTACCTTTTTTAATTACAATGTCGCCCGGCAGGCGTCCCAGCCAGGGTATCCTCCCTGCCAGCATGAAGATCACTCCGGCTCCTGCAATGACAATACCTATTACCACCAGCATCCGTCCCAAAAAAGAAAATTCCTGCATCGGTCGGTAATCCTCCTTACCTACTTTGCTCCAGTCCGTTTTTACCATATCGCTCGTGTTCCGAAAATATGCAGCCGCAGTAGCCCTGCAGGTAAATACCATTGTTTTTTGCTGCAAGCCGGCCTTCATGGAAGAAAGGGCGCAAATCGGGTTCGAGAAATTTCAAGCCATATTGCGCCGCCGCATCCCGGCCGGCTGCAATAAGTATTTCCCGGTTCTGGTATGGGCTGATTAAAAGTGTGGTGCTGAAGGAGGATAAATCCTGCTCTGCAGCTTTACGGGCGCTTTCCAGCAAGCGGATTCGGTAGCATGACTCGCAGCGGCTTTCCGTTAACAAGGCTTGTTTCAAATATTCCCGGTAATCATATCTTCCCGGAGGCATTAATGGGAGGCTTAAACTCTTTGAGGCCGCGCGGAGGGCGTCCCATCTTTGCGCATATTCCCGCCACGGGTGGATATTCGGATTGAAATAATATCCAACCGGCTTCAAGCCTTCGGCCCGAAACGCCGGCACTGCTCCCAAAGCGCATGGGCCGCAGCAAACATGCAGCAGAAATTTATCCATCTATTCCTCGCCGACCCAGTCTTCCACCAAATATGTCCTGGTCTTTTTATCTGACTCCTGGACCACTACTCTGGCAATTCCTGCATTAATAATCACCCGGGTGCAGAGCATGCATGGCCGGCTGTTTTCCACCACACTTCCATCCGGAAAATTTTCACCATGAAGGTAGAGTGTGGATCCCAGCATATCCCTGCGGGAAGCGTGGATCACCGCATTCATTTCCGCATGAACCGATCGGCATAACTCATAACGTTCGCCGGGAGGGATGGCCAGTTCCTGCCTTTTACACTTGCCGATATCGCAACAGTTCGCCGCTCCCCGCGCAGCTCCGACATATCCCGTACTGATTATCTGATCATCCTTCACAATTACCGCCCCATACCTTCTACGCAGGCAGGTGCCCCTGAGACCGACCTCGCGGGCGATATTGAGATAATATTGATCCTTGGACGGCCTGCTCAATCCTTTAACCCTCACTTTCTGAAAATAATCGTTGCTGGGGCAAGTTCTTGATTTTAAAACCCAGGTGCCTGTATGCCAGAGGTGTGGCCATCCTTCCCCTGGGCGTGCGCTGCAGGAAACCCAACTGCAATAAAAACGGTTCATAAACGTCTTCAATGGTTTCAACAGCCTCGTGGGTAGCCGCGCCCAGGGTTTCGACGCCGACTGGACCGCCTTGAAACTTTTCGATCAACACTGACAAAAGATGGCGATCCACTCGATCCAGCCCCAGGGAGTCGATCTCCATTTTCTCCAGCGAATGCTGCGTAACCGTGGTTGTAATCACGCCTTCCGCACAAACCTGCGCATAATCCCTGACTCTTTTCAGCAAGCGGTTCGCCACCCGCGGCGTGCCTCTGGATCGCCTGGCAATTTCCGAGGCGCCCGGTCCGTCTATTGCGATTTCCAGGATTTGCGCAGCTCTTTTTATAATGATCTCAAGATCCGCAAAATCGTAAAATTCCAAGCGGTTGATTAAACCGAAGCGGTCCCTGAAAGGCGAGGAAAGCAATCCCGCCCTGGTAGTGGCGCCCACTAAAGTGAACGGAGGTAAATCGATCCTCACTGAGCGTGCAGCGGGTCCTTTACCGATAATAATGTCCAGAGCATAATCCTCCATGGCGGGATAAAGGATTTCTTCCACGCTCCTGTTCAACCGGTGAATCTCATCTACAAAAAGCACATCGTACGGTTCCAAATTCGTAAGCAGGGCCGCCAGATCGCCCGGTCTTTCGACCGCCGGCCCGGATGTGGTGCGGATTTTAACCCCCAATTCATTGGCAATAATATGGGCGAGACATGTTTTGCCCAATCCCGGAGGGCCATACAACAGACAATGATCCAGCGCTTCTTTGCGGCATTTGGCTGCCTCGATGGAGATGCCTAAAAGCTCCTTCAGGCGCTCCTGGCCGATGAATTCCCGAAGAAACCTGGGCCGTAAACTTAAGTCCAGATCCTGATCTTCTTCAGAAAGCAATCCTGAGATGATGCGTTCTTCCATGTCATTTCCTCTTCCAATATTTAAAAGTCGGTGCTGGAGCACAGGCAAAATCATGCGAAAAAAAGCGGTTATTTTACTTTTACCAGTTCCTGGAGCGCTTTTTTTACCAGTTCCGCCGCGCCGTCCTGCGGATTTTCCCTGTGGAGCCTGGAAACAACCAGATTGGCGGAAGACAGGGGATATCCTAGAGCCACCAGCGCTTCAGCGGCTTCGTTGGCTGCAAACCGCCCGGCTGTTCCGGGGATTTTTGAAACAAGTTCCCGTTCCGGGAGTTTTCCCGCCATCTCCAATACGATCCGCTGGGCTGTTTTGGCGCCGATTCCGGGCACGGCAGAGAAATACGTGAAATTTTGTGTCTGAATGCCCTCTTGGATTTGTTCCAGCGACAGGACCGACAAAATGCTCAGGGCTATTTTGGGGCCGATGCCGTTAACGGAAAGGAGTTTTTGAAAAATATCCTTTTCTTCGGTGGATAGGAATCCGTACAACAGCATGGCGTCCTCCCGGATGTTCAGATACGTGTATAATAAAGACTCTTGTCCCTCGCTGAAATGGGATATGGCATTTAGCGGCACAAAAATCCGGTAGCCGACGCCCGCAGCCTCTATTATCACCCATCCGGGACCGACGCTTAATATCCTCCCCCTGATGCTTGCAATCATTTTTTACTGCCTCCGCTCATCCGGATCAATTCGGAAAACCTGCCGCATGATTGGCCATGGCATAATGCGACGGCCAAAGCATCAGCGGCATCATCGGGCTTTGGTAAACCGGTCATGTTCAAAAGCAGTTTCACCATATATTGCACCTGGTGTTTATCCGCTCTTCCGTAACCTACGATAGCCTGCTTTACCTGCAAAGGAGTATATTCGCCTACAGGAAGCCCCGTTTCGGCCATGGCCAGCAAAGCGACACCCCGGGCTTGTCCCACGTTTAGTGCAGTCCGTGTATTTTTATTAAAGAAGAGTTCTTCGATGGCGCAGGAATCCGGATGATAAACCGCGATGAGTTTGCATAAATCCTGATATATCAAAAGCAACCTGTCTTTAAGCTGTAAGTCGGCGGAAGTCTTGATCACCCCGTAATTAACAATTGCATAAGACGAGCCCTTTTTTTCTATTATTCCAAAACCGGTAGTGGCTGTTCCCGGATCAATCCCTAATATTACCAATTAGCATCACCACAAGTTTAATTCGCCAATGCTGCGGCAAATCCTGCCGTATGTCAGTCCGGTTTTTCCGACCACCCTTCTATGATTTGCAACATTTCACGCTCGCTGGTTACCGGAATCCCTTTACTCAGGTCATCCACCTCTTCCATGGGCAAAGCGCTGATCTGGATGTCCGGAAGGACTTTTTCCAGACGCCCCAGCCCTGGAATACCCCTGTATAGCGCCACCTGGTGGTTTTGCAAACCCAGATATCTTTTTTCCTTGCATGCTTGACATAAATCGTGATATTCCCGGCGGACTATAACTTTTCCCCCATCGAACGCCAACAGTTTCCAAAATATCAATTTCCGGGAAAGATCGTTTCTCCGCATTCCAATCCATTCACCGGGAACAGTTTTATGCCATCGCATCGAATGTAGACAATCAAAAAACATCTCATATTCAACTATTGTCTTCGCAGTGATACTGGGGGGATTGAATATCGCACTTCGATTTGCGAATACGAAAAATATGCCGGCCATCCCTATGACGGTTAATATCAATATGACCAGAATCCTCCGGATTGCACAAAAAGCCATATATTAACCTCCATCACGACATAATTTTTTCTATTATGCCCCAACAATAATTATCTTAAACTCAATTAATTTCCCGTTTATCAATGACTCTTTTTGCCTTGCCAAGACTTCTTTCAATGCTTTTGGGTTCAAGCAACCTTACCTTGACATGAATGTTTAAAGCGGTAAAAATTTTCTGCCGGATTTGATCCGCAAGCATTTCTAAAGAACCCAACCTGCCGGTGAAATGAGCCGCATCCACCTCTACATCCACTTCCAGGGTATCCAGGCGTTCCACCCTCTCCACCACCAGTTGGTACTGGGGGGTAACACCTTCGATGCCTATTAAAATTTCTTCGATCTGGGAAGGAAAAACATTAACTCCCCTGATAATAAGCATGTCGTCCGTCCTGCCGGTGGTCTTCCGCATCCGGACATTGGTCCGCCCGCACCGGCATGATTCATAGTTCAATACGGTAAGGTCCCGTGTCCGGTAGCGGAAGACAGGCTGCGCTTTTTTGGTCAGGACCGTTAAAACCAACTCTCCTTCTTTGCCCGGCGGGAGGTTTTCACCGGTTTCCGGGTCGATGATCTCCGGAATGAAATGATCCTCCTGCAGATGCTGACCGCAACAAAAAATGCATTCTCCCGCCACTCCCGGTCCCATGACTTCACTTAACCCGTAATTATCCGTGGCCAGCATACCCCAGGCTTTTTCCAGTTCGCGGCGCATGGCCTCGGACCACGGTTCAGCTCCGAAAAGCCCCACGCGCAGCTTTAAATCGCCCGGCAAAATTCCCATCTCTTTTGCGACCTCAGCCATATGCAAAGCGTAAGAAGGGGTGCTGACCAGGACCGTACTGCCGAAATCCTTCATGATTTTGATCTGCCGTTCTGTATTGCCGCTGGAAACAGGAATTACGGTAGCCCCCACTTTTTCCAGACCGTAATGCAATCCGAAGCCGCCGGTGAATAAACCATAGCCGAAACAAATTTGCACAATATCACTGGCGGTTACTCCCGCGGCGGTGATAAAACGGGCCACCAGTTCAGACCAAGTATCCAAATCCTCTTTCGTGTATCCGACCACTGTCGGAGTACCCGTAGTGCCGGAAGAAGAATGGATACGGACAATTTTTTCCAACGGTACGGCGAACATACCGTAAGGATAATTCAATCTGAAATCGTTTTTATCGGTGAAAGGGATTTTGGGCAGATCCTGCAAGGAACGGATTATGCACGGGGTCAACCCGGCCTTGTCGAACTTCTCCCGGTACAAAGGAACGTTCCGGTAGGCGTAATCCATCTGTTCTCTCAGCCGCATGAGCTGCAAAGCCTCTATTTCGCGGCGCGGCATACATTCATAGACGGGGTTCCAAATTTTAACTTTCATGATCATACCTCCTCCGTCATGGAGATATACCGTTGTCGGCGCCGGTCTCCCACAGGGTGATAATCCCGCAATATTTTTCACCAATATAAGTTCGCGCCTTCCACGGAATCTAAATTGCTTCTACTTTCGAGATAAATACCGAATAACCTTTTCCAGCTTTCATGCTTTATTTTAAAAACAGAAAAAAGATGCTCCTTTTGCATCTTTTGTCTTAAACATGCATTGGGTAAGTAAACCTTAAAAAAATCATGAAATTCTTAAAATAATAATTCCGTTTCGTCGTCTAAAAATTTATGGTGCGCCCGACAGGAATTGAACCTGTGCACCCGGCTCCGGAGGCCGGCGCTCTATCCTCTGAGCTACGGGCGCGCTGCATATATAATTCTACTCTAAATTAAAAGCTTTGTCTACAAGTTTTTATAGAAAAGCATTGGCTTGAGCAGGATTATATCGAACAAAGCAGAATATATGTGTCGTCGAAGGGAGGTCCGGCCATGTATAAAAAAATCTCGCCACTATTGTTCCTTTTACTATTGCTGACAGGATCGGGCATGGCAGCGACAGAATCCGCCGATAACTGGCCGATGTTCGGCTGCGACGGTTCCGGCACCAGGGCGAATACCGGCGAAAAATCCGCGAAGGTTCCTTATACTTTCGTTTGGAGCATTCCGCCCCGCGTCGACAACCCTGTTTTTTGTTCCGAACCGATCATCGGCGGAGGCAAATTTTTCATACTGACGCAAAATCAGGAACTGATCGCTTATAATATCGCGACCGGCAAAGTATCTTGGGAAACTTCATATTTCGAAAGTTTTCTTGAACCTGTATTTTATCAGGGAAAACTTATAGTATTAACTAAAAAGGGCACGCTTTTTTGCTATGACGCCTTTAATGGAAAGGAACTCTGGGCTAAGACTTTTTTAAGCGATTACCATTATCCTCCACTGCTTTGCCATGATAAACTATATCTGATGGGAAAAAGATCCTCCGGTATTGATTTCTTTGCGCTTAATGCAAGCAATGGCGACACAATTTGGAAAAAAGTATATCAGGGCGTTAACTCCAACGCATTCGCGGTAAACAACGATATCATCTGTTTCACTTCAGTAAGCTCTAACGACATAAGCGGCTCATTTACGGAAGTGATCGCATTATCCCCTAAAAACGGGGATATCATATGGAAAACAAAGGTCCGGGGCGCAAACCATCCTGTCCTTTCCCAGGGGATGGTATTTGTCGGGACTTCGGATTATCTAATTCACGCCCTCAGTGAAACTACCGGAAAAACCATTTGGCAGATGCGGTTAGAGGGAAATATCAATCATTACACCCTATATCAGAATTACCTGATAGCTCACTGCACCACAGGCAAAATTTTCGCACTGGATGCCTTGACTGGAAAAATACACTGGAATGCCGTCGCCGGCGGCAACACCAGTTATATATTCAGCGCCAACGGAATGGTTTATTACCGCTCTTTTGACCCTTTGGCGGGACGCCGCTTGATTTCCGGAGAAATATATTCAGCGGACAAACAGTTATATGAATCAGTCCTGTTGGAAAAATATAATGAATATTCCAGACATGCTTCCATCGGCCTCGGCTATCTGGTAGTGGTAGGCAACAATTGCATCGCGGTATTTAAATCCATATGATTATATTCGCGACTCAACTTTCGTATACGATTAGAGCGCAGCAAAATCATATCAATTAATATAAATTCAAAACATTATGATCTTGCGTAACAAGAACAGACGAATGTTTTAACGATTTTTTCAATTTAATATTGATTTTGCCGCATTAAAATCAAGGTGCGAAAGTTGAGTTCGGAAAAAACCCCGCTTCCGCGGGGTTATGGGGGGGATGTTATAGATCGTTCGGCTGGTCTTAATCTTAAAATCGGCGTTTGTTGCCAAAACTTAATACCCTTTTTTTTTGTTTAAAGTTTTACCTGTTAAGGCAATTGCTTTTTTACCTTAATACTAGGTCTTGCCAGTAAATATAGTATATGGCTACTATTAGGCTATCGATATTCCGTGGCAAGGCGTAAAATTATCTTAACAACGCAGATTGCCCTGTTTAAGCCTTTTCCTTAAGCCGGAAAGACAACCGGTGTATTTTGCAAGGGCCCAGCTTTTGCAGGATACGGTAGTGTTCAGGGGTCGGATAGCCTTTATGTTTATCAAAACCGTATTCAGGATAAACACTGGCGTATTCCTCCATAATCCGATCCCGGGCAACTTTTGCCACTACAGAAGCCGCGGCAATGGACAACGATTTCGCATCTCCTTTTACAATGGCCTCTCCAGGCATTCCCAGATCGATCCCCATTCCGTCTATTAGTAAAAAGTCCGGTTGAGGGATGAGTTTTTCCAACGCTAATCGCATGGCTTTTATGGTAGCCCGGTAAATGTTGAGAACATCGATTTCTTCCGCATCCACACCGGCCCATGCTATGGCAGCTCCGGAATCCAGCAGATGCTGGTACAGATACTCCCGTTGTCCTTTGGTCATTTGCTTGGAATCATTAAGGCCATATGGCTTGATGCCGGAAGGCAAAATCGCCGCCGCGGCTATCACCGGGCCGGCCAGCGGGCCCCTGCCAGCCTCATCAATCCCCGCCACTTTGGAGTAACCCCTCCTGAGGCAGCGGCGTTCATAACTCAACATCAGATGAAGGCGTTTTTTCTCCTCGTGAAGTTTGGTTTTTAAACCCGGAAACATCCGGTTGTATAAATTGTGTAATGCGGATTCTTGCATAAAACCGCCTTCCCAGTTCTGCCATGAAATTACGATTGGATTGAGAATAATTATGGCATTTAATCGTAAGCGCATATATGTCAGGTACTTAAGATTGGGCGCCGGACTGCGGCGCGGATGGAAGATCTTGCTGCAGGAGAAAGGCACATCAGGGCGAAAATAGCAATAAAATATGAAATAGAACTGAATTTTATGGTATGGCAAGAGTTTGATAAATATCACAATCCATTTTTTATCCCATATAGGACCTGTTTTTGACATTGCCGAAAAGGTGGGAACATGAAACATGATCAGCCGAAACAGCATTAGCCGCAGAACCATTCAACGCGGTATTACCGTTACCGTGGGTTTGAGCTTCTTATGCCTGCTAGCCGTCAACCTTTACAGTTCAGGCGGAGACACCTTAAAAGTTCTGCGCGCATTGAACACCTTCAAGTTATGCTGGGCTGCCGCCGCCGGTCTTTTAATGCTTGCCCTGTCGTGGCTGGTTGAAGGTATGCGCATAAAAGTCATTTCCACTTTACTTGAGGAAAACCTTCCATTATATAAAATCATTTTAATCAACCTGGCTACTTTTTTTACAGGAAATATGACTCCATATACTTCGGGAGGTGCCCCTACCCAGGTTTACCTTCTGCACAAGGAGGGGATGTCCCTGGGAAAAGCCAGTGCCGTCGTTACGGCGCGCATCGCCACAGGCACCCTTGTTTTCACGCTGGGAGCCCCCGTGCTGCTGTTTATTTTTCCGAAAGTACTGCATCTCGCTTTATTCATCCAGATTATTTTAATAATCCTAGGCGCGGTGATCAGCGGACTTTTAATCTTCTTTCTCAGCAGACCGCATGCGGCAAAAAACCTGCTCTTAACATTTCTCGCGCTGTTTAAATGCAGTAAAGAAAAACAAAAATGCTCTTCCGCAGAATGCGACGCGTCCGATCGGGGAAAAAACATATTCCTGGAAACCAACTTGGAGGCCTTTTTCAAAGCGCTGGATGAATTCCACCTTTGCCTCACGGCGCTTTTTCATAAAAATAAGGGGCTAATTGCATTGATTTTGATCCTTTCCAGCCTTTTTTGGCTCTCATTTTTTTCCATTGCCCCTGTTATCTTGTATTTTCTGGGATTTAAAGTGAACTTCGCCAGTTCCATCCTGCTTCAATACCTATTCATTTTTGTCGCTGCCTACCTGCCTATTCCTGGGGGAAGCGGGGTGGTGGAATTAGGATTCCTCTCCATTTTCCGTCAGCTTTATGTTCCTAAAAATATGCTGGGAGTAATCATCACCCTCTGGCGCCTGATTAGTTTTCATACCAACAATATCGTCGGCGGAGTTATTTTTCTACGCTTGTTGAAGGATAAAAGTCCTGCGGCCACTCGAGAGTAAACCGCCCCAGCCTTCCGTTGCGAAAATCCCGCATAAAAATTCCCGCGGTGCGGTGCAAATCCACTTCACCCCGCTTTGCAAGACATCCTTGCTTCAGGCCGAATCCCTTTAGAATTGCATATTCGTCCGCCTCTTGATTGAGGCATACCGCCTTTTGATCCCCTAAAGCATACTTCTCCTTAAGAACACGAATCAGATCCAGGGCCAATTCTTCCAATCCCAGCAGATCATCAGGAATAACGCCGGCTGCAGCCAGTTTTACGCCCGCTTGTGCCGTCATCTCTCCAGGTTGCATCAGTCCCGGCGTATCCAGAAGTTCCCACCCGTACGGCGTGGTGATCCACTGTTTTCCCCTGGTTGTCCCCGGCTTATTCCCGGTCTTACAGCGTCCGTTTTTACATAAACTATTCAAAACCGACGATTTCCCGGTATTGGGCAATCCGATAATCATCAGTCTGAAGGGGGAAGGATTGGAAACCTGCAGAGTTTTGATCTTTCTCGTAACTTCCAGGAAACCCTGCTGCAATCTGGCATTTACAGGAAAAACATTTATCCCCTCTTTTTCCCAAAATTCATGCCATTGGACAGTGATGCGCGGATCCGCCAGATCCATTTTATTTAGAAGAAGAATGCGGGGTTTGTGTGAAGCCAGATGCCCTAATTCCGGATTGCGGCTGGTAATGGGAATACGTGCGTCCGCTACCTCCACAATCAGGTGTACTAGGCTGAAGACTTTTTTAAAATCCCTGAACGCCTTGGCCATATGTCCGGGAAACCATTGAATTCTCTTAACCGACATCCCCTCCCGCACATATTATTAAACCTGTAATTAAGCTTATCAATCACTCAAATTTCGCATATCAATTTAGCCCGGCGCAAAGTCATATCTTTCTGTTCTTGCAATGCAAAACAAAAAAATCAAAATCAGCAATGAAAAATATCCAAATGATCTTGCGGGACAAGAAAAGACGATCTTTTAACGATTTTTTCAAATTTAATATCCCTAAAATATTGATTTTGCTGCATTAAAATCAAAGTGTAAAAGTTGAGCAATCGCAAAACGCGTTAAAGGAACGTGCCTTAACTTAGGCACGCCGAGCGTACCTTAATTGGTACGGCCTAGAGATATCGCGATTTTCCAAAACGGTTAGATGCATTTAATCACCGGTTCTATAATAATGAGGATATTTAATAAATCCCATCCTTGAAAAGGGCCAAAAAACAAATACCGCCCTGCCCACGATGGCTTTTTTCCCGATCAGGCCGAACCAGCGTCCGTCGTTGCTGTTATTGCGGTTATCCCCCAGCACGAGATATTTATCCGCAGGAATTACTTGCGATGCATAATTACCGGGTAAAAAATCCTGATCCTTCAGATAAGGTTCATGAAGCGGTTTCCCGTTGATGTATACATCTCCGTTTTTAATCTCCACATAATTTCCGGGAGTACCTATCACCCTTTTGATGAAGCGGTTTTTTGTTTCCAGCGGAGGGTGAAAAACCACGATATCGCCGGTTTTCAAAGGAAGAATCTGATAGGTTATCTTGTCCACAAATAACCTTTCCCGATCGTGCAATGTAGGCTCCATGGAATGCCCATCAACCATGCACGCTTGTAAAACAAAGATCATGACAAAAACAGTAAACGTGATGGCAATTGCGATGGATTCCAGGTTTTCCCGGAAACATGATTTAGGATAAAGTTCCACACGGGCTTTTTTCCACTCCGACATGCTATTTCCCCCGGTCAAGACGAAGTTTCGTTAACCTAAAAGAAGAATACCGGAAAAATACGTCACGAATAGATGCCCCTATTCTTCTATGTCAGCCTCCGCCGCGGCAGCGCGTTTTTCCACGATACGCGCGGACTTCCCGGAACGCTTGCGCAAGTAATATAATTTGGCGCGCTTAATCCTGCCTTCTTTGACCACTTCTATCTTTTCAATACTCGGCGAATGAACCGGAAAAGTCCTTTCCACGCCTACTCCCTGGGAAACCTTCCTGACTATGAATGTTTCTTTCAATCCTCCGCCTTTTTTCGCAATAATCGTCCCTTCAAAAACCTGAATTCTTTCGCGGTTGCCTTCTTTCACCTTTACATGAATCCTGACTACCGCTCCGGGATTTAGGTCCGGCAGGGCGTTTTTTTGATAGTCCTTTTCTACCATACCTAATAAATCCATATTAGTCCTCCTTTACTCTTCCACTTCAGCATCTTTATTTTTTATTTCTTCCAGTTTTTTCCTTTCATTCGGGGCCAGATTAATATTTTCCAATAAATCAGGCCTGCGCCTCAAGGTCCTGATAAGGGCCTGCTCGCGGCGCCACCGGGCGATTTTACCGTGATCCCCCTGAAGCAGAATGTCGGGAACCGGCCAACCTTGGAAAACGCTAGGTTTTGTGTACTGAGGATATTCCAGGAGGCCGTCGAAAAATGACTCCGCATAAGCGGACTCCGTATTTCCAAGTACACCCGGAATCAGGCGCGCTACAGCATCAACAAGAACCATCGCCGGCAATTCCCCGCCGGTCAGGATGTAATCTCCGACGGATATTTCTTGATCCGCCATGTGTTCCCTAATGCGTTCATCAAAACCTTCATAATGCCCGCAAATCAAAATCAGGCGCGGCAAGACTGACAACTTTTGCGCAATTTTCTGGTTCAGTCTTTCTCCCTGGGGGGTCAAGAGAATCACTCTGGCAGGCGAATTCGCAATCTTCTTGACGACCTGTAAGGCAAAATAAACGGGCTCTGGCTTCATCACCATCCCCGAACCGCCGCCGTATGGCGTATCATCCACGCTCCGGTGTTTATCGAGCGCGAAGTCCCGGATGTCATGGAGCCTTATCTGAAACAATCCTTTATCTAACGCTCTTTTAATAACACTACAGGAAAACGGGCCGGCAAACATCTCAGGGAAAAGCGTCAAAATATCGATTTCCATCTCCGCTCACCTATCCAGCAAACCGGGGATAGATCGGATAATAATTTTTTTCCCCTCCTGATCGACACTGACAATGAAATTTCGGTGGAAAGGAACCAGAAATTCGCAGCCCGTCTCATCGGCAATGCAGAGGCAATCTTGAATGCCACGTTCATATATATAACGCACTTTTCCGACACGGGTTCCGTCCGGTTCATAAACAGAAAGACCGATCAGATCATCATGATAATAATAGTTCTCCGGCAGTTTACTCCGCTGTTCTTCGGGTACGCATAAATGACAGCCGGATAATTGTTGAGCTGTCGATCGATCCCTGCATTCCTTAAGCGATATCAGAGCACCCTTATGCGTTGAAGTAAATTCGCCGAAATGAAAAATCCTGGTTTCGTCCCCTTTTTTTAGGAACACCTCGTCCAAATGCTGGAAGCGCTCCAAAAAGGAAGTGTACGGCCAGAGCTTCAATTGGCCCTTGATGCCGTGGGGACCGAGGATTTTACCCAGACGGACAAACGCTGACATGCAATTCCCCTTGCCAGTATTCACCGTTTTAATCTCTTTTATTGCCACAATTCCACAGAGACGTTCTTTCTCTGCTTTTGGGCTACGGATTTAGCCAGAGTGCGTATGGCACGGATGATGCGTCCCTGTTTTCCGATGATTTTTCCCACATCCTCGGGAGCAACTTTAATCTCCACCAGAATATTGGTTTCTCCCTCCACTTCCACCACACTCACCTCATCCGGCTGATCGACCAGGGCTTTTGCCAGAACCTCTACCAGCCCCTTCATCAGCACCACTCCTTTTACATCGACATTATGCCTATATTTACAGGCTTCGATCGGCTTACTTCGCGGTTCCCTTGGTTAATACGCCGGCCTTTTCCAATAGCCTCTTTGCGGTATCCGAGGGCTGGGCGCCTTTTTTAATCCAATCCAGCACTTTTTCCCGATCCACCTTGAATTCAATGGGTTCCGTGATGGGGTTGTAATATCCGAGTATATCGATAAAACGTCCGTCGCGGGCTGAACGGGAATCTGCGACCACCAAACGGTAATGCGGCTGTTTCTTTGCGCCAATCCGGTTCAATCTGATTCTGACCGCCAAACTTGTCACCTCCTTTCGATTAGGGAAATTTTATTTTAAAAAGGGAACGGTCTTTTCTTCCCGGACTTTTTGCTTATTCCGGCGAATTCCTTGATCATTTTACGGCTTTGTTCAAACCTGTTCAATAATCTATTAATATCTTGGATGGATGTACCGCTTCCCCTGGCGATTCTCTCTCTACGGCTTGCATTGATAATCTGCGGATTGGCCCGCTCTCCCGGAGTCATGGAACGGATGATCGCTTCAAGACGGACGAGGTCCTTTTCATCCACCTTGAGCGCAGCCAAATCGTTACCGGGCAGAACAGGGATGATTTTAAGCAAATCCTCCAAGGGACCCATTTTTTTCATCTGTTCCAACTGATCAAGAAAATCTTCCAGGGTGAAATCCGCCCTGCTCAATTTCCGGGCTATTTTTTTCGACTGCTCCGCATTCATGGCGGTTTCGGCCTTCTCGATAAGAGTAAGGATATCGCCCATGCCCAGAATGCGTGACGCCATGCGCTCAGGATGGAAAGGCTCCAAAGCCTCCAGCTTTTCCCCTACACCGATATATTTGATGGGTTTTTCCAGGGTTGATCGCATGGAAAGAGCGGCGCCGCCTCTGGCATCGCTGTCCACTTTGGTAAGGATGACGCCTGTCAGGTTCAGGACGGATTGAAATCCTTGCGCCACCGCCACCGCATCCTGGCCGGTCATGGCATCCGCCACCAGCAAGATTTCACCTGGATTGACATTATTGGCGATTTCCTGAAGTTCGGACAGCATTTCCCCATCGATATGAAGGCGGCCCGCCGTATCAATGATCACCGTATCCGCCGCTTTCCTGCGCGCTTCGTTCAAACCTTCCGAGGCAATTTGCGGCGGAGCCTTCCTCCGCGATTCGTAAAACAATACATCAAGGCGTTCAGCCAGTATCTTTAGCTGATCCACCGCAGCCGGCCGGTAAATATCCGCCGCCACCAGCAACGGACGCTTTCCGGACTGTTTTAAGAGCCGGGCCAGCTTGGCGCAGGTAGTGGTTTTCCCGGATCCCTGAAGGCCGATTATCATCACGACCAGCGGAGATTGAACTGAATACGACAAACCCTGGTTGGTTCCACCCATTAATGAAACCAATTCATCCCGGACGATTTTCACCACCATCTGGCCCGGGGTCAGGCTTTCCAAAACCTCTTTCCCCAGGGCCTTCTCCCTTGCCCTCTGAATAAAATCCTTAACCACTTTATAATTCACATCAGCTTCCAGCAAGGACAGACGGATTAGGCGCAAAGCATCGTCCAAATCCTTTTCCGAAAGCTTGCCCCGGTTGCTTAAAAACTTCAAGGCTTCCTGAATTTTTCGCGCCAACTGTTCAAACATTTCTCCGGCCTTTCCCCGGCCCCGCCTGCATCAAGCAGAAGGACCAAATGATTATTCCTTTTCAGCCAACCGCTCAAGCCTCTGCATCAACTCAAACAGTCCGGGTTTGATTTTATCCGGGCAAATCGCCAGGATATTATTTATTTCCGAGCATGCCTTCTTAAGGCTCTGTTTCCTGGCAAGGTGATCACGGACCATGGAAAGTTTTGTCTCAAGATCCTCCAGAATCTGAACGCCCCGGTGCAGCAAATTATGCACCGCCTGGCGGCTGCTCCTCTCCTCCTGGGCAATTTCCACTAGGGAAAAGTTGAGGGCGTAATAGCTTTCCAAAATGCGCCGCTGCTTCTTGGTAAGCAGATCCCCGTAAAAGTCAAGCATCAAATTGATGCGCACCATTTCTTCCAAGTTTTTTCACCGGCCCGGTTGAAAAAATCCTTTCAAGGAGCAATATACGTTGTTATGATGATTTTACGTCTTGCTAAAATATCGATAGCCTAATAGTAATTATACATTATATTTAAGTGCAAGACTTGAATTAAGGTAACAACGCAATTGCCTTGTCAAGCATTTTCCCTTGACAGGATATAGTATAACCATGAGGCATACGGAAGTCAACAACTATTTGGCGCAAATTTTTTAACACAATTATTTATCGACGGGATTATTCATATGACGGTTATCCGCAATTTTTTCCAGGGCTTCCAGGTTGATTTTTTTCAAACCAGCACGCTTGGCTTTTCCGAGTATTTCCACCACCCATTGAAAAGGGCATGATTTATCCGCTCGCACAAACACCGGCAGGTTTTTGCCCCTGCCTTTGAAAACTTGCTCAAGTTTATGTCTGGCAACCACTTTTCCGTTCACTGCCAGCTCTCCTTTCTTATCAATATCCACCACAATAGCTTCTGTTGCGTTATTAAAGGCGCCCGCTTCCGCTTCAGGCAATTTAATGGTGAATCCATAGCGGTACTGGATGAAAACCGTCGTGAACAGGAAAAAAGCAATCAAACTGATGAGCACATCGATAAGATTGATGATTTCCACCTTGGGGGAAGGAAGCGGTTTAACGGGGATCGGTTTATGCATGCCGATCCGCCTCACAAGCTGTATCGTAATCGAACAGGTATGAGTCCAAGCGCGAGGCAAAATAGTTATAAAACACAGTGACCGTAACGGCAATGATCAGGCCGGCTGCAGTTGTAACAAGCGCTTCGCTAATCCCCAGGCTCATTTCTTTGGGATGACGTACTACCGCGGTTCCTGATAAGAGACGGAAGCATTTCATCAGGCCCGTCACAGTACCAAGCAGTCCGAGCATGGGACTAATCGTGATCAGCGTGGACATGGTCATCATGCGCATCCGCAGCATCTTTACGATGTCCGGGGGACTGTCGTATTTAATCAAAGGGATCTTCATAATCCTCCCGTAAGCAAAAAAACGTTCCAAAATAACTGCCATGCCAATTATGGAGCACACAACCAGCGGGAGCATAAAGAATCCTCCCTGTTCAATCCATAACATGCCTAATCCTCCAGTCGAAAAATTATTTTAACAAGCAGATGAACGACAACACGCTGATCCGGAGCTGGAAGATATTTCCAGCTCTTTGCCGCGTTTTGCGCAGCGCGGTCCAAAAGAGCATGCCCTGAAGATTTGACTAGTACGACTGACCCGACATCACCTGCAGGCGTAATCTCAAGATTGAGGAACACCGCTCCTTCCCAGTTTTTACGCCTAGCTTCAGCGGGATATTCCGGGTTGACGTGGAAAATTTTTACGGGTGTGAATCCGGGCGTTCCAGGGTTTTCCGTCCCTTCATCACCCAAAACGCGTGCCTCGGGCTGTTCTCCGCCGGGCTGCATGCTTTGTGGAGAAGGATTAACATATTCAAGGCTTTTTAGGGGGATGTATGTTTCATCAGGGACCGCCTCTGTTTTTTCTTCAGGATCTGCTTTCAGATCGGGCCCGGAGGATAAGACCGGGCAATTTGTTTTGGACAAAGAAATATGCGGATCATGCAGCCATTCGCCTGAAACTGTGATTTCCACATACTCGATGGCATTCAAATCCGAATCCCCGTGAAACCCGGCGATCAGTAAAAAAAGCACATGAAGTCCGGCGGAAACCAAAAAACACCCGTGGATGGGTTTTAACTCCGGCCTGCCGTGTTTTTTCATGCTTTGATGATCCATCCCAGTCGGATTTCCCTCCCCGGCATGGGATAACCCTGATGCATCTCATAAATTTCATCGAGAGCGTTCTGCACTGCCAACTGAAAAACCACATTTGGACTTGCCTTATATGTGGCATATAAGTTGTAAATGTGATAATCCGGCACTGCAGAGCCCCACTGGTATCGATCCCCCGTGAACTGCCAGTTTGCATCCACCGTCCAGGATTTCCAGGCGGTATCGAATCCCAGTGCAAACCGGCGCCGTCCATAATAGTTCATATCACGGGTGTAATCGGCGTCAACCGCATCCCAGGCTTTTTTATCCAGCCATTGACTGTTTAAAGTAAAACCCAACCAATCGTTAAACTGCCGTTTGCACTGCAGAGTTACTCCGTTGATGCGTATTTTTTGAATGTTTTCCGGCGTAAAGAACCAGTCAGGCGGCGTAGCCTCCCAGTTGATGCCGTCCGCAAGATCCGTTCTGAATACATCGATCGCTATTGAATCCTTACCGGAGCCATACTGAAGGACCGCATCCCATCTTTCTCCGTTTTCCGGCTTAAGTTCCGGATTGCCGTTCATTCCCAATTCCGGTTGACTCCAGTATAATTCGTTGATGGTCGGAGCCCGGAAAGCTTTGCCGTAGCCGATTTTAACCGTCCAATCGGATGACAGCCCATGTATCAAATTGATCCTGGGCGACCAGGCGGATCCATATACATCGTTATGATCCCACCGGACACCGCAAATGGCCGTGGTTCTGCTGTTTATCTTCCAGATGTCCTGGGAGAAGATGCCCGTATTGTCCATGGAATGAATACCGGAGACGTTGCTTTCGTAATAATCCCTGTTGCAATGCAGACCCGTAAGGAAAGTGTGTTTTTTCCCTTCGTAGAAGCATGCCAGGTCCGCACCCTCCCGCAGAGCGAAATGGTTGCCGACAGAGGCGCTGTCCTGGTAATTCAACTGCGACTGCTGCCGATAAAGGCTGTATTCCCACTTTATCCCGCCGGTTTTTTTTCTGCCCAGGATGCTTCCCAGAAAACTGCTGTCATGCTCCCGGCCATTTGACGGATAAAATGTGGAACCCGGTATCCCGGCATTTTTCCCCAGCAAATAAAGATAAAAGCTGCAACTGTTTTCATCTTTCGTCCAAAGAT
Organism: Bacillota bacterium; assembly: GCA_050260475.1. Lineage (GTDB taxonomy): Bacteria > Bacillota > UBA4882 > JBLNCG01 > JBLNCG01 > JBLNCG01. Next base: position 69,410 of record JBLNCG010000028.1, on the reverse strand, counting down.
CGATTTGTCCGCACAAATATGTATCCGTAGCCGGATCATTGCGGTAACCTTGGGTCGATGACTGTCCCATCGCGATTCCAAATTCGTTGTCTTGCAAAAGAAAACCGGTCTGCACCGAGGAAAAATCGCCATAGCGTTTCATTATTTTAACGCAGGCCTCGCCGGTCAAGTCCGTAAAGATATTAAGGGCGCCGCCTAAAGCGTTGGCTCCGTGCAACGAAGACAAAGGGCCGTGTGCGATTTCAATTCTCTCCACGCCATCGGAAGGGAAAAAACTCAAATCATAGATCCCGCTGCATCCGCCGCTCAACGGAACTCCATTGAGCAAGATCACGGTCTGCTCCGCAGAGCATCCGTCTAGCTGCAGTGCAGCGGCAGAACTGTCCCCTCCGTAAAAGGACACAGTGACTCCTTCATCCCGCAGGGCTTCCGGCACATCCTTTTTACTTTCAACCTCCTCGCCGGAAACTGTTTCAGTCATTCCCGGAGACTCCTCGGAAGATTCGGCGGTTCGGGTGGCGGTTACCACTATTTCTTCATCAGCCTCTCCGGCATCATCGTGCCCTTCCTCCGCCCACGCCATGATTATTCCCATTGAAAATAATACCAAAATCAATATGCCGATGATGACTTTTTTAAAATTCATATACCTTGCCTCCATTCAGTCATTTTTAAAAAGAATGATTTTGTAGTGTGAATAAGCAATTTGCGTTGTTGTGATAATTTTACGCCTTGCCGCGAAATATCGATAGCCTAATGGTAGCCATACACTATATTTAATGGCAAGACCTTGAATCAAGGTAAAACGCAATTGCCTTTAATAAAAAATGCCTTTAACCCGGATCCGGATCAAAGGCAAAATAAATGCTCATTTTTCACCCTCCTATCGTCCGTAGGTTGTGAGATGTGCAGCGGCCCATTTGCCGCAGCGAAACCGGGGCAGGTCTCCTGACTCGGGTTCTTCGTCCACCTGGCGCCTTCCCCCCCGGCACTTGGAATACTGCGCCAATAGTGACGGAAAGTGGCATTTACCAGGAGGCTCCCCCTTACAGTGGCGGGACCGCACAGGAATCGCACCTGTTTCCCTATTAAGCTTCCAAGAATAAGCGCCCCGGTTCTTTTATGCAATTTTCAAGTAGTCGTTCACGTCAGCGAACGAAGTAATAAAAATAAGCTGACGTGAATCAACATACAGCTTTTATTCCCAAACGGGATTCACGGTTCTGTTTATTAAGGCTTGAAATAAGGATCATGCGCCGGGGGATAACCATAGTCTTTGTAACCATAACCTCCGTATGAATTCTCCTTCCTCGGAAGGGGCTTATATTGGGGCCGCTTGATCAATCCTATTTTATTAAAGGGAAAGATGCGGATAAAGGCCTTGCCGATGATTTTTTTTCGGGAGACGGCCCCGATAAAGCGGCTGTCGCTGCTGCACGGCCGATTATCCCCGAGTACGAAATACGTGTCAGGATCCACTCTTACCGATTCAAAATCATCGAACGGCGTATTTATATAAGGTTCGATATATTCATTATTATCGACAAACAGATGCCCGTCTTTAGCATAAATGGAATCCCCGGGCAGCCCGATTACGCGCTTAATGATCTGTACGGAAAGCTGATCCTTTACGATAACTATATCCCCGCGCTGCGGAGCGGAAAAATAATAGGTCAGCTTGTCCACAAACAGCCGATCGCCATGATGCAAGGTGGACTCCATGGAACTCCCCTTGACCATATATTGCTGCGTGATGAAAATCAAAACAAACAGGGCGATGATGAAAACTTGAGAAAAAAATTCAAGCCATTCCCGTATCCTGGATTTTTTAATCTGCGGCAATTTATTGCCCCCCTTCTCCTGCGATGGCGCGTATAAAGTTCTCCGGTTCAACCGGTTTCAGATCCTCCATCCCCTCGCCGATCCCTGCGAAAAGCAGTGGAATTTTCAGAGTATGCAAAACTGCCAAGGCGATCCCCCCTTTGGCTGTCCCATCCAGCTTAGTCATAACGAATCCATCGAGCCGTACCGCAGCCTGAAATGCCCCGGCCTGCGCCAGGGCGTTCTGCCCGGTGGTGGCGTCAAGCACAAGCCAGTTTTGGATCAGGTATTCCCCGGCCTCCTTAACGGCGATGCGGTGCATTTTTTTCAATTCTTCCATCAAGTTTACCTTATTGTGCAAACGTCCGGCGGTATCCACCAGAAGCACGTCCGCCCGGCGCGCATCGGCTGCATGAACTGCATCGTACACCACCGCGCCGGGATCGGCGCCTTCACGGTGGGCAACCAGACCGGCGCCCGCCTTTTCAGCCCAGATGGCAAGCTGATCGATGGCGGCAGCTCGAAAAGTATCCCCCGCCGCTATTAAAACTTTTTTTCCCGCAGAAACAAGCTGGCCTGCAAGTTTCCCGATGGTGGTGGTTTTGCCAACCCCATTGACTCCTAGTATAAAAATGATTGTTTTGATGTCCGGAGGCCACGGCCGTGCAACATCAGGCCAATCCTCCAGTATTATTCCGGACAATGCCTCGCGTACATCCCCGGCGCCTACGATATCCCCCTCCCTGAGGCGCGCTTTCAGCCGCTGAATCAATAAGCCGGTATAATCAACCCCCAGATCAGCCATGATCAACGCAGCTTCCAATTCATCCCATGTTTCCCGGCTGACCGGGGATTTCCCCCTGAAAATCCTGGAAAGTTGGGTGGAAAAATGCTGTCCCGTTCGGGCCAGGCCTTTTTTTAAACTATTATAAAGGTTTGCCGGCATAAACATCAACTTGCCTTCGTCTTTTCATTTTCAGCCAATTTTATGGAGATCAGTTTGGATACGCCGCGTTCTTCCATACTTGCCCCATACAAAGCGTTTGACATTTCCATGGTGCCGCGGCGGTGGGTGATTACTACAAACTGGATCTTTTCGGAAAATTCCACAAGTAGGTCGGCAAAGCGCTGCACATTAACCTCGTCGAGGGTCGCGTCGATTTCATCAAGCACGCAAAATGGCGTGGGCTTGACCTTCAAAATGGCAAAAAGAAGGGAAATAGCGGTCATGGCTCTTTCCCCGCCGGAAAGGGACAACAGGTTCTGCAGCCTTTTTCCCGGAGGCTGTGCAAAAATCTCTATGCCGGATTCCAAGGGCCGCTCCGGCTCGCTCAACAGCAAATCCGCCTTTCCGCCATCAAAAAGATGAGAGAAAATATACTGAAACTCTTCACGCACTTTTACGAATGTCTCCAGAAACCTTTCCGTGGTTGTCCCTTCGATTTCACTTATTACCTCCAGCAATGATTCTTTGGCCTGGAGTAAATCCTCCTGTTGTCTTTGCAAAAAAATGTATCGCTCTTTTAAGCGCTGGTATTCGTCGATGGCGCCCGTATTGACATTGCCCATGGCCTTCATTTCCGCTTTCAATTCACTTATTCTACTTTTTGCATTGGCAACGGATTCCCCATTCCCGTCGCAAAATTTGGCGCGCCAATCCTCCCCGTAATTCTCGGCCAGGTAACGATGGTGGTTTTCCGTCTGCAACGCCAACTGGCTTACTTTTAATTCCAGGCGGAGGCTTCTTTCCTCCTTCTCTTTGACGGTTTTGCGCCATTCCTCTTCATCCCCTTCCAGCGAGGCCCAGTCATCCTGCATAGCGGTTTTAAGGGCTTTGAGTTTTTCTATTTCCGCAATCTCCTGATCCCGTTTTAAAATCAGCGCGCCGATAGCCTCCATATATACGTTTAGATCGTTTTTCATTCCCGCCATATCCGCCAGGAGTTTTTGTTTTAATTCGCGATTGCTGGCACTTTGATGCTCCAGCTCATTCAATTGCTCCTTCAGATTCGCGCACAACTGTTTTAAATTCATTTCCTCCTGACAGGCCGCCGCCAGCAAGGCTTTATCATCGCCCAACTGATGAAGAAGGTCTTCATGTTCTTTTCGCGCGGATTTCAAATTCTGTTCGCATTCCGACAACCCGGCTTCCAAAGCGGCTCTGGCGTTCTCAGAATCCGCCAGATCCGATTCTTCCGTTTTTGTTTTTTCAACCAGTCCGCTTTGCTCCCGCGCCAAATCCGACAGTTCGAATTCCAGTACCTCCAATTCCTTCCCCCAGCGCGCCAAGTCATTTTGCCATCTTTCACTTTCACCGGTTAATCCAGCGGCTTTAATTTCCTGTTCCTGAAGCCGGACGGTTATTTCATTTAAACGGCCGGCCAAATCAGCGATGCAATTCTCCAGGGAGGAAACAGTGATTATCAGATCCGCTATTTCCCGTTCCAGGATATCAGCATCCGTACGGATCCGCTTAAACTCGGCTTTTCTTTCCAAAAGGCCTGCCTGGCGCAAAGCCCGTCCCCCTCCGGAAATGGCTCCTCCGGGTAAAAGCAGATCCCCTTCCAAAGTTACAAGGCGAAACTGTCGCTTTGTCGCGTGAAAAGCCGCCATTGCGATCTTTAAATCGGGCGCGATCAAAACATTACCCAGCAGATATCGGACAATCTTTTGCAGCCGGGCCTCCCCAGTAAATACGGTTTCTGCTGCCACCAGCTCATGCTTGGACAGCAGATCGGCGGAAAGAGCTTCCGGAGGCCTGCGCGTTTCCATAAGATTTAAAGGTAAAAAGGTGACACGGCCGCTCTGGGACTGTTTCAGGTACGATATCGCTTGTTGCGCGATTTGATCGTTTTCCACCACCACGTCCTGAAGCGCATGCCCTAAAACCGTATCAAGAGCCACTTCATATCCATGCTGCGCCGAAAAAAGCTGCGCAACGGTTCCCACTACACCTCTGCGAAATGGCTGCGTTTCAGCGCCCATGACATGCTTTACTCCCATGGCATATCCATCATACTCGTGCTCCATCCGCTCCATGGCATCCAGTCTGGCTCCGTATGCAGCCTTTTTTTGCTTCGCATTCATCAAGGCATCCCTGGTTTTGGCCAGTGCACTTTCATTTTCCGCCAGTTGAATCCGCAGCGAGGATTTCTCTCTATGCAGTTTTTCCCTGTTCTGATTTAATGAAATCAGAGAATTTTCGATTTCCGTAAGAAGGCGCTCGATCCGATCATATTCATCCCGGCATTTTTGCTTACGAATATTTTTCTCATCGATCTGTTTTTTTACATATTCCGCCGCAAGATGCCTTTTATTTTGCTCGTTCCGGATCCCCGCCACCCGATTAAGGTTTTCAATGATCTCCTCTTTATATGATTCGATCTCTTTTTCCAGTTCCGCAATCCGTCCTTGGCAAAGGGACCATTTTTGGCCTTGATCCGCGGTGGAAGTTTGCAGATCAGCGACGCGCAACCGGGTGGCGGTCGCTTTTTCATCCAGTGCGGCGAGTTCTTTTTCCTGGACGATTTTTTTGGTAGATATAACGGTTTCTTCCTCTTCCAAGCCGCGGACCTGTAACTCTGCGGTTTTCAACCTTTCCTCCACCACGCGTATGGACGAATTGATTCTTTCCTCTTCCGTGCAGACATTGTAATATGCCTGGTTCATCCGGCCCAATTCTTCATCGAGCCGCACCAATTCAAGCTTTAATGCCGCCTGTTTGCCCTGCAGGGCTGTCCCTTTAATCTGGAGGTTCTTCAAATCCTCAGCCAGGCTCTCTTTTTCCTGGCCGCAGTCCTGGATCTGTTTTTCCCATTTCAGAAGTTCACGCCCGTATAAGTTTATCTCAAGGCCGCGCAGTTCTTCCCAGAGCTGCAAATATTTTTCGGCTACGGCTGCCTGGCCGGCAACGGGTTCCAACTGTCCGGATATCTCGTGAATAATATCCCCCACGCGGATCAGGTTTTGATCCGCGTCCTGCAGTTTTTGCAGGGCTACAGCTTTTTTATGTTTGTATTTAACGATACCTGCGGCCTCTTCCAAAATACTCCGGCGTTCCTCGGCTTTGGCGCTTAAAATGGCGTCAATCTTGCCCTGCCCGATAATGGAATAAGCTTCCTTGCCCAGACCGGTATCGTAAAATAGTTCCTGAATCTCCCTCAGGCGTACATGAGATTTATTGATAAAATATTCACTTTCCCCGGAACGGTAAACCCGCCGCATCACCGCGATTTCCGCAAAATCCAGGGAGAGCTTGCGGTCCTCGTTGTCCAACACCAGCATTACCTCGGCCATCCCCAAAGGCTTCCTGTTTTCGCTGCCGTTAAAAATGACATCCTCCTGCTTGTGGCTCCTGATACTCTTCAGGCTTTGCTCGCCCAAAACCCAACGGATGGCATCGGCGATATTACTTTTCCCGCTTCCGTTGGGGCCTACTACGGAAGTGATGCCAGGCTGGAAGATCAATTCCAACCGATCCGCAAAAGACTTAAAACCGAACATCTCAACCCTTTTCAGATACAAGAATTAACCTCCCGCCGGCTGCGATTCATCATTTATAGAACCGGCGATTAAATACATCTAACCGTCCGGCGCCTAATCTTCCAAACTGCCAATATTTGACCGGATATATTTTAACACAGCCGCGGCCAAAAAAAAACCCCTGGCGGGGATTTGCGAAATTTCCCGGAATTCACATTTTTTACGACATTCCCACTGTTTATAAATTGATTCCGTATGATTAATAATTTTGCTTAAATTAATATTAATGCAGATATTAAAAAGCAATGGCGAGATCATTTCTCTTGCGGGTTTTCAAAGGAATGGCAGGATTTGCCAGAGAACCGTAACGCAGGATAATTTTTTTAAGTTTAGTTTTAGCGCGGGTTCTGGCATTATCAATACGTTTGGGTGATAAATCCAGCCTTTGCTGAATTTCGCCTGTTGATATCCCTTTCATGATCAGGCGCATCACTTCAAACTCCAGCCTGGACAGATAGATCCGCATGATCTGTTCCAGACGCCTGGTGTTGAAAATATCCTCCATCTTTTCCATGGGATCGGCCTCTTGCGCTTCCATAACCTCTAGCAAGGTCCGTTGGCTGCAGCTGTTGGTATATAGAGATACCGCATGGTTCAATGCTTTTTGTTTATTACCGTAAATATACTTGATGGCGTTGAATACTTTTCTGGAAATGCACAAATAGGCGAATGTGCTGAATTTAATATCGCGCCTGCTGGAATCGAATTCTTTAATGGCTTTAAGCAACCCGATCAGGCCTTCCTGGATCAGGTCCTCCCTGTCGAAAGAGAATCTCGATTGGTTAAAGACAATCCGTTTAACCATAGGTAAATATCTGAGGACCAAGGTTTCCCTGGCATTTTCATCATGGTGCAACCGGACACGGCGCAAGAGAACCCCGTCGTTCCGCTCTTTTATTTGCATCCGCATACCCCCGCCCAGATGAAATTGATCTTTTTTAGATTTATATGATTTTACACACAAAATATGACTTCCGGAGATATTTTTAAGTTTTTAGTCAAATTTTAAAAATACGCATATTTTTAAAAGAATAAAGAATATTATTGGAAAATGTACTTTATTGATATTTGTGTAAAAAGGAATATAATAAAAATATACTTTAACAAGAGGGGGTATGGGAATGTCCAAATGGATAAAGATTTTCCTGATCGGCCTGGCGATGCTCCTCTTCACCATGAACATCAGTGCAAAGCAAGAACCGGTAACCATTCAAATGTGGGATTGGTTCATCGTCCAGTCCAAGTTCATAGACAGCGAACTCAAATTATTTGAGGAAAAGCACCCTTACATAAAAGTAAAACGCACCAAGCAAATTCAGCAGCGCTACAGGGATCTTGTGAATTTTGCCTTCCGCTCCTCCACACTTCCGGATCTTTTAGCGATTCCGGTGGATACGCGTGTTGATATGATGCAGGCGGGCTACTTTTACCCGCTAAACAAATGGATGAATAGGGCTATTATCAAACGTTTTCCAAAGGGCGCGTTTATGCCTGGAATTAATATTTACAATGGAAATTACTATTCCTTCCCGGTGAATTCGGCGGAATATTGGTGTCAATTTTACATCAACAACGAGGTTTTCCGCCAAGCCGGCCTGGTCGACAAAAAGGGCAAAGTCCTTTACCCCAAGACCTGGGGCGAGGTTTATAAATACGCCAAAATCATTACGGATAAAGGGACGGAGGCGGCAAAAAAAGGCGGACAGCAATTCTGGGGATTTGGAATGTTTAGCAAGCCCGAACATCTCTTCCCTAACTTCATGTATGAGTGGGCGCGCGTGGCCGGCGCCAGGGGCGGCAATCAGGAATTGCATTTGGGCGTGGATTATAAAACCGGCCGGTACAACTTTACGGAAGGCGACGCTTTCCTTAAAATGTTCAAATTCGTCCTTACCCTGGAGGATGAGCAATTGATGTATCCAAACGGGCTTTCTATCGACGACGAAACAATGCGCGCCGCTTTTGCGGACGGCAGGATCGGAATGATTATGGGCGGCAGTTGGGTTATGAACGGATGGGAAACATCCCATCCTGATTTTAAGGATTATGATGTTTTAATGATCCCGCCATACGATGAAAAAGGTTACTCGGCTTTATGCCCGGTTAACATTGCCGGCGCCTGGTACGGTATGGGAGCTAATACCAAACAGCCCGCAGCCGCCTGGGAACTCCTGGAATGGTTTGCTACGCCGGAATTCGGCGCCAGATATGTCCGCGCAGGTCTGGGCCTTTCGATTTTCCCCTCAGCCAATGTGGCTGCCAACGCCAAAACCCGCCAGTTCGGGCAATATATGGAAATCAGCGCCAAATATGCCATGCCAGGTCCGAGTCCCCATGCTCGAAATCCCCAGCTCGCCAACGTACGGATGGATCCGGTGATGCCGAACCACCTTGGTGTATTCTGGGGGATTGTATCGCATCAAATTCCGGAAGGCCGAATTCCAAATGAATTAAAGAACTTGGAAGACCGTTTAAATAAGGAACTGGAAAGGGCGTTTGACGAAGCCATTAAAAAAGGCTACAAGGTAAGCCTGGATGACTTGAAGTTCCCGGACTGGAATCCCTTGAAACCGTATGAACAAAAATAGTGCCTGTATTTTCCATAGTCAAAAAAAGACGCCGACCGGCGTCTTTTTCATTTATTAAAACGGTGATTAATCTAATCAATTTTGATTTCGAAAAACGCGTTTAACGGAGAGTGCCTTGACCTAGGTACGGCCGAGCATACCTTAATTTGGTACGGTTTCGATATCGCGATTTTCCGAAATCCGGCTATTTTATCTGGGCTGCACGATAAATTTGATGGCGGTTCTTTGTTCGCCGTTGATCTCCACATCAGCAAAAGCTGGTACACATATCAGGTTAATCCCGTTCGGCGCAACATAACCTCTGGTAATGGCAATGGCCTTGATGGATTGATTGATTGCGCCGGCGCCTATGGCATGTATCTCGGCGATGCCTTTCTCCCTGATTACTGCCGCTAATGCGCCTGCAATGGATTTTGGTGAAGACTTCGCTGACACTTTTAATATTTCCATCCACGAAACCCCCTTTGCCACAGCAAAAAAACGAAAAATATCGCCGATATATGATTTTAATCGCCGGATAATCTGAAAGATTTCTTTTTCTTTTATATATATAATTCCATGTGTTCAGGGTAACTCCTTCCAAAAACCATTTTTCAATTTGATGATTGCGGATTCCGCAGCTTTCTGCGAAGCATCCTTTTTATTTTTACCGCTTCCCCGCCCGAGTTTCACATCATCGCACCATACCCCCACAGTAAAAATTTTATTATGAGCTGGTCCTTTTTCCTCTTCCACTCGATATCGAGGTGTGGATTTTTTCATGCCTTGTAAAATTTCCTGGAGGCTGGATTTAAAATCATCTTTTGTGGGATGCCGGGTTCCCTCGTTGATATGTTGTATAAAATACGGCATCAATATTCCTACAGCTTTTTCATATCCCCGGGACAAAAAAATACTGCCGATAACAGCTTCCATTGCGTCGGCAAGGACGGAATCCTTTTCCATTCCCCCGCTTGCAGCCTCGCCTTTGCCCAGCATGATGTGCTTTCCCATTTCCAGGGTGCGCGCGATCTCGGCCAGAATTCTTTCGCTGACAACGTAAGCCTTTATTTTCGCCAGCCTTCCTTCCGCAAAATCCGGGCAGTTTAGGTATATATACTCCGTAATCATCAATGACAGAACCGCATCACCAAGAAATTCCAACCTCTCATTATCCTCTCCGCCATACTCGGAACAATATGAGGAATGGGTTAGGGCTTTTTGAAACAGGCAGGCATCGCTTGCGGACAAATCCAATTTTTCAAGCAGTTCTTCAATTTTACTTCCCATATTTTATCCATCCCAGCAGTATTCATGGTTATTTTTTAGCGATATACAAAATTAAAAGCTTCACTTTTTGTGAAGCTTTATTACTGATTATTTCCCGAATGAACGAAATACCAGGGAGGCGTTATGCCCTCCAAAACCCAGCGAATTCGACATAACCACCTTGATATTCTGTTTTCTGGCCTGGTTCGGCACGTAATCAAGATCACAGTCGGGATCAGGATATTCGTAGTTTACAGTAGGCGGTATAATTCCATGATGAATCGCCAGTATAGCGGCAATGGCCTCGATGCCACCCGCCGCTCCCAGCAAATGTCCGGTCATGGATTTGGTTGAACTGATCGCAACCTTATAGGCATGATCACCGAAGACTTTTTTGATGGCCAGTGTTTCGTATTTATCGTTCAGGGGCGTAGATGTTCCATGGGCATTGATATAATCCACTTCTTCCGGACGTATGCCGGAATTTTTCAAAGCCATGGCCATTGCCCGCGCCGCCCCATCTCCTTCAGGGTCGGGAGAAGTAATGTGATATGCGTCTCCGGTCATGCCCGCCCCTATCATTTCCGCATAAATTCTAGCTCCGCGCTTTTCAGCATGCTCGAGGGCTTCCAGAATTAATATGCCGCATCCTTCACCCATCACAAATCCGTCCCGTTTGGCATCGAACGGCCTGCTGGCGTGAAGCGGGTCATCATTCCGATATGACAACGCCCCCGCAGCGCAAAAACCGCTGTAACTTAAACCGGTGATGGCAGCTTCGGTACCGCCGGTGATCATGACCTCCGCATATCCGTTTTTGATCAATTCGTAAGATACGGCAATGGAATGAGAGGCCGAGGCGCAGGCTGTAACAACCGCCGCATTGGGCCCTTTCGCACCGGTAAGGATAGATACTTGTCCGGATGCCATATCCGGTATCATCATGGGTATAAAAAACGGGCTTACACGGCCGGGGCCTTTTTGAAGAAAAGTCTGGCTCTGATCCTCAAGGGTCTGCATTCCCCCGATGCCGGAACCGATAATTACACCGGTTTGATGGGCAGTTTCGCCTTCAATTTTTAATCCCGAATCCAACAGCGCCATCATGGTGGCGGCTGCCGCAAATTGCACGAAAAGATCCATCCGTTTTGCTTCTTTTCGGTCTAAAAATGTGAAGGGATCGAAATTCTTAACTTCTGCGCCGATTTTGCATTTCTGTTTTTCAATCTCTATTTTGGTCAATTGTGCGATGCCGGATCGACCGGCGATCAATCCTTCCCAAAATTCCGCCGTCGAATTTCCAAGAGGAGTGACAGCTCCCATTCCTGTAATAACAATCCTTGCCACATGAACACCTCCAAACCATGAAGTCGTGGATGAACCATTTTAGTTCGATGGCGAAAACCTTCATTAATTACGAGAATAGTTAATATCCTTATGATAAAAAGTCCCGTAGTAGGAACCACGGGACAGTCAAAACTTATTGAGAGTTCGTCTGTATGTATTTGACGGCATCTCCTACTGTCTTGATTTGTTCCGCATCCTCATCCGGGATTTCCAAATCGAATTCCTCTTCCAATGCCATGACCAACTCAACAATATCCAGCGAATCCGCTCCCAGATCATCCTGAAATGAAGCATTTTCAGTGATCTGCTCATCATCGATGCTTAATGTCTTGGTGATAATTTCCTTAACTTTATCGAATACGTCCATATACTTCACCTCCTTTCAGGAGGGATTTTATAATCATTTATAAAATATTATGGCGGAATCTTCAAGATATGACTATAGTTACATCGCCATGCCGCCGTCGACACAGAGGACCTGTCCGGTGATATACCGCGCATCAGGGCTTGCCAAAAACGCTACGGCAATTGCCACATCTTCGGGTTCTCCCAGACTGCCCGCGGGAATTGCCGCCAATAATTTATTTTTCGCCTCTTCCGACAGCGATTCCGTCATTTTGGACTTAATAAATCCGGGTGCTATCGCATTTACCGTGATATTCCGGGTCGCCAGTTCCCTGGCCATGGTTTTGGTCAATCCGACGACCCCCGCCTTGGATGCCGCATAATTGGCCTGCCCGGAGTTGCCTATGATGCCTACAACGGATGAAATATTGATGATGCGTCCGTATTTCTGCTTCATCATATATTTTACCGCCGCCCTGGTGCAATTAAATACTCCCTTGAGGTTCACGGACAAGACTGCATCCCAATCCTCCTCGGACATACGCATTAAAAGCCCATCCCGGGTGATGCCGGCGTTGTTGACTAGTATATCCAGGCGGCCGAAGGTTTCATACGCTTTATCCACCATCTGTTCGGCATCCGAGAAGAGCGCCACATTACCTATAAATGAGCAGGCGTTAACTCCAAGATCCTTTATTTCCTTAACAGTTTCCCCGGCGTCAAGGACATCGCTGACGGCGATATTACAGCCTGCCTTGGCCAACTTAAGAGCGATGGCTTTCCCGATGCCGCGCGAAGCGCCGGTAATAAGGGCTGCTTGGTCGCGTAATATCATATTACTAGACCTCCTTTAAAAATGCAAGCATTTTTTGTATGCTGTCAGGATCTTCCGCATTGCATATTAAAGCGCCGGGAGAGATTTTTCTCACCAGACCGGAAAGGATTTTTTTCGGACCAATTTCCAGAAAACAGGCAATGCCGGACTTCATCATGATTTGGATACTGTCTTCCCAGCGCACGGGAGAGAACAGCTGTTCCAGAAGCGCCATACGAATTTCAGAGGCTTTTTGAACCTCTCTCGCCCAGGCGTTGGAAAAAACTGGTATTTCAGCGTCAATAAAATTAGTCTGGTCCAGAAAGATATGAAATTTATCCGCCGCAGTCTTCATTAAACTGGAATGAAACGGACCGCTGACAGCCAAAGGGATCACCTTGCCGCCCTTCTTGGTTACTGCTTCACCTGCGGCAGTCACCGCGGACGTCTCCCCGGAGATGACGATTTGCTCCGGGCAATTGAAATTAGCCGCTTCCACCACGCCATTCTTTAACATACCCAATAATTCCAAAAGAATTTCCCGCTCCACGCCCAGCACGGCTGCCATGGTCCCTTTTCCGCCGGGCACCGCCTCCTCCATCAACTTTCCCCGTTCATGCACCAGACGGACCGCATCGGAAAACCGAAGCGCCCCGGCAGCCACCAGTGCCGTATATTCTCCTAGGCTGTGGCCTGCCGCAGCGTCAGGCGTAAAACCTTCCTTGCCGAGAATCCGGTATACGGCATAACTCGTTGTCAGTAAAGCGGGTTGGGTCCATTTGGTCTGTTTCAATTCATCTTCCGGACCCTCAAAACATAATTTGCCTAAATCGCGATTTAAAGCGTCAGAAGCTATAGTAAATATTTCCCGCGCTTCCGGGAATGCGGCTGCGATTTTCTTTCCCATGCCGACATATTGTGAACCCTGGCCGGGAAAAATAACGGCTGTCCTAAGCATTATCCCTCCCCTTTCTTGTCCGGGAGTCCGGCAATTTCAAATATGACCGCTATTCTTCATTGATGTAACAGCGGAATCAATAGTTGGTATCAGTTTTTCACCCACCGCCTTCGCCGCAACGCGTATTGCATTTTTAATGGCTCTGGCTTTCGAGCTTCCATGACTGATAATGCTGATATTTTTCAGCCCAAGCAGCGGAGCTCCTCCGTATTCCGCATAATCCATGCGCAATAAAAGACCCTTTAACGAAGGTTTAATAAGAAGACCGCCGATTTTCCCCAACAGGCTGGAGGAAAGCTGGCTTTTAATCATCTTAAACAAAGCACTGGCAAGGCCTTCGGAGAGTTTTAAAACGACATTGCCAAGAAATCCGTCGCAGACGATGACATCAGCCTTCCCATGATGGACGTCCATGCCCTCGATATTCCCGATAAAATTAAGCTTGCTGGCGGAAAGGATGTCATACGCAGCCAGGGTAAGATTGTTGCCTTTGGTTTTCTCTTCGCCGATATTGAGTAACCCGATGCGGGGATTAGGAATATTCAAAACCTTATCCGCATATATCGATCCCATGATCGCGAATTGATAAAGGTTTTCAGGGGTGCAATCGGAATTGGCCCCGGCGTCAAGTAAAACTGAAACCCCTTGTAAAGTTGGCATGGGTATGGCGATCGCCGGTCTCGCCACGCCCTCAATGCGCCCGAATGTCAGCAGAGACGCCGCCATAGCCGCCCCGGTATTGCCCGCGGAAATCACCGCAGAGGCTTTGCCGTCTTTCACCAGACGGTTGGCCACTACCAGCGAAGATTTGTCCTTTTTTTTCACCGCTGATGCCGGATGGTCACTCATGGCGATTACGTCTCCAGCGTGCACTATCTCGATTCTCCCCGCCGGAAATCCCCGAAATTTGCTTAATTCCGCATGCAACAGAGCCTCCGGGCCGACCAGGATCACTCGCAGATCCCATTCCTGACACGCCTCAACTGCACCCTTCACGGTCTCCGAAGGCCCATAATCCCCTCCCATGGCATCTAAAGCTACAAGCACACGGGTTCCCCCTTTCAAAAATAAATACGGCGTATTTTATCTAATCGTCAAGAAATCTTGCCTTTCTTTTGGATGTACTGGAACCCATCTGCATGGATCATCCGGGCACTATTTCTTTTTCACTTCCTGCTTTACAATTTCCCTGCCTTGGTATGAACCGCAAAATGTACAAGCCCGGTGCGGCATTTTCGGCTGGTGGCACTGCGGACAAATTCCCAGACTCGGAAGGACGATCTTCCAATTTGCTCTCCGCGCCCTGGAATTGCTTTTGGACATCCTGTTTTTTGGATTGGCCAAAGTTTTTACACCTCCTCTGAAGGATCTAGCAATTTTTTCCACTGCTGAAAAGCTGTATTCGCGGAATCGTTTTTACAGCCGCATTGTCCTTCGTTAAGATCCTTGCCGCAATAGGGACATAAGCCCGGGCAGCTTTCCTTGCATAAAAAACGCATGGGCAGGTTCAGGATCAGAGCATCCATCACGCTCTTGGAGAGATCGATCTCATCGCCGGAGAATGGGACGACATTATCGTCTTCCGCGCAGATTTTGACGTCATCCGAAAAAACCTCGGATAATGCAAATTTAAACTCGGATGTAAACGGCTTCAGGCAGCGATCACAGCAGGTCGAGAACAACCCCGAGACTTCACCGCCCAGGATATAACGCCGGCTTGTATTGGTCAATATCGCCCTGATCCTTAAAAACGGGGAGATTTCCAATCCGGCTGCGGTCTTCAAGCGCGGTTCATACGTAAATTCTTCCTCAATGCTTCCGCCCTTTCGTTCTCTGATTGGGCCGATATTTATCAACATGAAATCACCCATGTAATTATAGCTAAGATGATCATGTTTGTCAATAAAATGGTGCCGTATAAAGCTCGAAACGCCCATAAGACAAGCATTCAACCGTGATTAAAACCAAAAAATAAACCGGCGAAAAACACAGCCGGATGAACAGAACAGATATTCCTCGAAAGTCTGCCTATGCTAACCTTTAAGCAATTGATAAGTATCCCTGGCGATCAGAAGCTCTTCGTTGGTGGGAAGTACCAGTACTCTGACTTTGGATTCGGGAAGACTAAGATCCACTTCCACTTTTCCCCGCAAACCATGGTTCTTCTTATAATCGATCAAAATTCCCATAAACTCAAGCTCCCGACAGAGATCCTCCCGCACCTCCCAGTCGTTTTCCCCGATGCCTGCAGTAAAAACCATGCAGTCAAAACCCTTCAGCACTGCATAATACGCTCCCACATATTTGACAAGGCGGTGTAAAAAGACCTGGAAAGCCTCTTCGGCCCGTATATTGCCTTCCGCACGCTCCCTTTTGATGTCCCGCATGTCGGAAAATCCGGTCATGCCTAAAAATCCACTTTTCTTATTTAAAAATTCATCCGCTTCGTGGGGAGTCATGTTCAGGGTCTGGCAGATCAATGGAAAAATCGCCGGATCAATATCTCCGGATCTTGTGCCCATAACCAGGCCTTCCAAAGGAGTCAACCCCATGGAAGTCTCCACTACCTTGCCGTGATCTATCGCCGCAATACTGCTGCCATTACCCAGATGCAAGGTAAGCATCTTCAGTTCCTCAAAGGGCCGATTTAAAAATTCCGCGGCACGCTGGGAGACGAAACGATGGGAGGTACCATGAAAACCATACCTGCGCACTTTTTGATTTTCGTAGAAATCATACGGAAGTGCGTAAAGATAAGCTTTTTTGGGCATAGTCTGGTGAAACGCCGTGTCGAACACCGCGATCTGGGGTGTTTTGGGCATTAGTTTCATGCACGCATAAATACCCATGATGTTCGGCGGCATATGTAAAGGGCCTAAATCCCTCAATTCCTCGATCCGGGACAGGACTTCCCCGTTTATGACAGTCGATTCCTTGAAATATTCCCCTCCATGTACCACCCTGTGTCCAACTCCATTGATTTCAGAAAGATTGGACAAAACTCCCCATTTAGTGTCAATGAGGATTTGTACGACAATGTTCAAAGCTTCATGGTGGGACGGAATATTTTTCTCTTCCTGGTATTTCCCCTCGCCGGTCTTTATGTGGGTGACTATGGCACTGCCGTTTTTAACCCCGATGCGTTCTACTATCCCCTCAGCCAGCACTTCCTCCTTTTTCATGGCAAAAAGCTTGTACTTGAGCGAAGAACTGCCGCTGTTGATAACCAGGATTTTCATAGAACGCGCCTTCTTCCATATACTGTAAATTCCAATGAACAACCTTTATATCATACTACAAAACATTCTGGTTCCCTGCCAATAATAATTTTTTTTACTATTTTTTAATAAAAACTGCTAACCGCGATAAAGGCCGCGAATTAAGGTAACACCGCAATTGCTTTTCACAAGATATCGCACTAACGTTATTTGATGTCCGCGATCAATTCTTCTCTTCCTTTTTTAATAACCCGGAGTGCTTTTTCCAGGTTATCCTGGATATGGGCAAGAACCTGCTCCGCATAAGCGTCAGCTTTTTTTTCGAGCTCGCCGGCAGCCTTGCGGGCTTCGGCGATTATTTCCCCGGCCCTTTCCTCCGCTTCGGCCAGCAGTTGGTTTTCATCGAGCATCATCTGCATATAGCCTTCCGCCTCTTTTATAATATTTCTGGCTTTCTCCTGAGATTCCATCATAAGACGCGCCTTCTCGCTCTTAATCCATTCCGCCTCGCTGAGATCTTCAGGTATGGCCAGCTTCAGCTTCTCCAACAATTCCAGGGCGTCTTCCTGTTCGACGATAATTTTCCCGGTGAGAGGGATGCGGGATGCCTCCTGTATCATTTCCTCCAAGCGGTCAAGTAATCTGAAAACCGTCATTTGCTTCATCTAATGTTTCCACTCGCTTCAGACGCCGCTTTTAACTTTGCGATTTTCTCTCTTAACCTTTCTTCAACATGCGGATCCACAAGGCCTTTGATATTTGCCCCGAAAGAGGCCAATTCCTTGACAAGGCTTGAACTGAGGTAGGAATATTCGTTTTTGGTCATCATGAACATCGTTTCCAGTTCCGGAAACATATATTTGTTGATCATCGCCATCTGAAATTCGATCTCAAAATCGGAGATGGCGCGTAAACCCTTAATGATTATCCTCGCGTTGTTCTGGGCGGCGAAGTTCACCAAAAGACCCGAGAAATGCTTTACCTGGATATTAGGCAGATGCCGCAGCACTGTGTACAGCATTTGGGACCTCTCATCCACCGAAAAGAGAGGCGTTTTGGAAGGATTCTCCAATACCGCCACCACGACTTTGGAAAAAATCTTCGCCGCCCTTTCAATAATATCCTGGTGCCCGTTGGTCACCGGATCAAAACTCCCCGGGCAGATCGCTGTTTGCATGAAAAGTTCCTCCGCAGAAATATTTCGGCGATGATAATACATTTAACCGGTTTCGGAAAATCGCCATAAAGAGCAATTTGCGTTGTAACTATTTTTTTACGTCTCCGCACACTTATATTAGTGGCAAGACCTTGAATTAATGCAACAACGCAATTTGCTTATAAATGAAACGCATTATTCGTAATGATAATTTATACGCTCAATCACCGGATTAACAACTGCCGCGTCCCAACTGGAAAAAAGAAATGCGCGTATCGCCGTAACAACATTCGCGGGTTTTTTGCAATAAACCATATTCGTCGGAAAGGCGGACTTTCGCCGCATGTTCGACTACCACGACGGATGATCCGTTTATCACGCCTTCCGCCTGGCCTAATAAAAACAAAGTATCATATGACTGCTCCATACCATACGGTGGATCAATAAAAACAATATCGAAACAACAGCTTTTACCTTTTAAAAAAGTAATCGCCTGATCAGCAGGAGCAATTAAGACCTCTGCCGGTTCCCCCTGAAGCACTTTCGCCAGGTTTTCCTTAAGGATGGCCGCGTGTTTTTTATTGGACTCCACAAAAGTACAACCAGCGGCATTCCTGCTCAAGGCTTCCAAGCCAAGGCTCCCTGAACCGGCGTATAAATCCAGGACATGCCTTCCTTCGATGGCAAATTGCAGGATGCTGAAAACTGCTTCTTTGACTCGATCCGATGTTGGACGGAATTCTCTTCCACCGGGGCCCTTCAGCCTGCAGCCTTTATATTTTCCTGCAATAATGCGCAAGCATCAACCCTCCATCAGGTAATGAAGGCCAATAACCGTAGGCCCCGCATGGCTCCCTACAACCGGTCCCACCGGCGCTACAACCATCTTTTCGATTTGCATGCCGCTTTCCGCCAACTTGCCCTGAAGGAAATCTTTTTGTTGATCCAGCATGGCGTGGACAATACCGATGGAGCAGATCTTATTCCCTACTTTTCCCTCTACGATGTCAAGCATTCTCATCAATACTCTTTCGATGCCGCCGCGCACCCTTTCCACCGGTATGATAAGCCCCTCGGAGAGCGACAACAAGGGCCGAATATTCAAAATCTGCCCTAAAAACGCCGTGGCTTTCCCGATGCGCCCGGTCCTTTCCAGGTATTCCAGCGTACTCACGGTAAAAAAGGTCCCGGATCGTTCAGGAAAGGAAGCGATGCTCTTCAGCAATTCCTTTGAGCCTGCTCCGGCTTTGGCCATCGTTGACAATTCCATCAACATCATAGCTAACGCTATGGAAACCTGCTGGGAATCAATGACGGTGATTGGAACCTCATCCTTGACCATCTCCGCGGCCATCAGGGCTGATTGATATGTTCCGCTCATCTTTTGGGATATATGTATGGAAAAAATCTGGTCGTATTCCCCGCTCAATTTATGAAACTCCTCTACAAAACGACCCGGTGAAGGCTGCGAAGTGTTTGGCAGAACCGGTGAAGTTCTAAACCTCTCGTAAAACTGCTCGATGCTTATTTCTAAACCATCAATAAGGGTCTCATCCCCAAAATGAATATTCAGGGGCACCACATGAATATCGTATTCCCTGGCAATTTCGGCAGGCAGATCAGCAGTGCTGTCTGTAACAAAACCTATATGTTGCGCCAATCCCAATCCCCCTTGACTTAATGTATTATTGTCCGACAGGCGTCAATTTCCCGCAGTTATTCTATGGAGCATAAATAGTAATACAAAGGTTGTCCGCCATTATATAATTCAAAAGTGATTTTCGGGTAAAGTCCGATCAGTTTCTCGCATAGTTGCTGCGCCTCGCTTTCCGAAATGTCCGAACCGGAATATATGCTTACGATGGAATGTTCTTGCGTCAATATCGGTTTTAAGGTAGCCAGCAAAACCTCCGGGACGGATTCACCCACCAGGCATAATTCGCCGTCCAGCAATGATAATATGTCTCCGGTACGGATGCTGTAGTCCCCTACTACGGCATCCCGCACCGCATAAGTAATCTCCACCGAGTTGATTTTTACAGCCGCCAGGGTCATCGCCTCTATATTATCCAGCATGCTTTTAATGGGATTATAAGCCATCATGGCTGCGATACCCTGTGGGATTGTCCTGGTAGGCACCACCATTATGGGAATATCCGTAAGTTCTTTAACCTGGCTGGCGGTGAGAATGATATTCTTATTGTTGGGGAGGATTAGTGCTTCCTTGGCGTCTATTTTTTGCACCGCAAGGAGGAGATCTTCGGCGCTCGGATTCATGCTTTGTCCTCCGCAGACCATTTCATCAACGCCGAGACTGTGAAATATCTTTATCAGTCCATCCCCCGACGCCACAGCTACAAGTCCGAGATCCTTTTGATCCGTTCCCGGCTTGAACCCGGGTGGATTAATTTTTTCCAGCCGCTGTTTGCTTTGCTCCCACATATTGTTGATCTGGACTTCGGATATCTCCCCTTTTCTTACGGCATAATCCACGATAATGCCCGGATTATCCGTATGAATATGAATTTTTAAGGTCTCAGCATCCCCCACCACGAGCAGGCAATCTCCATGAGGAGAAAGATCGTTTTTCACAAACTCTAGGTTAAGATTGCGGCCTCTTAAAATAAATTCGGTACAATACTGATATGAGGACTCCTCTTCGAAGCCCTCGCTGATTTGTTCCCTAGCGTTTAACTCTCTGGCCACGATATTATGAAAATCAGCATTAATCGTTAACTCCTGCCCTTTGTATCCAGCCAGCGCCCCTTCCATGAAACAGATCAGGCCATAACCCCCTGCATCAACCACCCCGGCCTGTTTTAAAACAGGGAGCATATCCGGAGTTTTTAACAAAACTTCTTTTGCATGAAGCAAAACTTTATGAGCAAAATCCTCGATATCCGGTGAGTTTCTCGCAATTTGCAGCGCTTTTTCCGCGGCTTCCCTGGCCACGGTTAATATGGTCCCCTCCACCGGTTTCATTACCGCTTGATAAGCTTTATTAACCGCCTGCATCAAGGCTTCCGACAGATCTTCGGCGTCCAGTTCGGCGCGGTCTTTCGTATAAGCCGCAAAGCCGCGGAAAAACTGGGATACAATTACTCCCGAATTGCCCCTTGCCCCCATCAATGCTCCTTGTGCGGCCCGGTCCATAATCAGACCCAGGGCGTCCCCCGAAACCTTCTCCGTTTCTTTTAACGCCGAAAGAAAAGTCAGATACATGTTTACACCGGTATCCCCGTCCGGTACGGGAAAGACGTTCAATTCATCGATTTTGCCTTTTTTTTCGTATATGAAGGCGGTTCCCGCCCTGAGCATTTGACGAAGGGTTTTACCGTCCAAGATCTTTTCCGCCAATTTAAGAACCTCCCAATTTGTAAGACACCGTATGATAATGTCCGAGAAAAGCCGCATCACCGCGGTTGAAAACTCGAAAGGTTGCCGTTGTCAGGATTTCTTTTATTCCGCTTCAAAATGAACCCCTTGCACAATGACGTTTACTTGTTCGATGTTGATGCTCAACTGGTTTTCCAAAGCGTATTTCACCGCATTGATGACATTTAAAGCCACCTCAT
The DNA here is from genome assembly GCA_050260475.1 of Bacillota bacterium. GTDB lineage: Bacteria > Bacillota > UBA4882 > JBLNCG01 > JBLNCG01 > JBLNCG01. The sequence continues at coordinate 47,798 of JBLNCG010000028.1, read as the reverse complement.
TGATTTTTATGCCGTACTGGACCACAATATATAGATTGACGATGGTAAAATCTTCATTGGTGATAATCTCCACGCCCTTGCTCAAATTATCCCGATGGAGCAGACTGGCGATGCCGTCCTGAAAGGTGAGGGAAGCCATACCCACCACCCCGTAACATTGAGTGGCAACAATACCCGCAAGAGTGGCGATGGTTTCCGTGGAAATATCGATTTGTCCCAGGTTTTTCGATCCTTCCGGTAAAAATACCTTTGATTGTTTTTCCAAGTGCGACCCCCTTAAACAGTTTTAGGGAAAACCATCTTTAATCCCTTTTAATTCTGGAAGCTTTCATTAATTTCCTGCTGGAGGAGGGTTCTTCGGAATCGAAAAGTTCATTCAAATCACGTAGCAAATTGGCGATATCGATTCCGTGCATCCTCGCCGCGTTCTTCATGGTCTCCATTTGCGCACCCATACACCCCTGGCACCCCATGCCATATTTTAAAAAGATGTCGTTTGCCTTTACATGCAGCCGAAGCGCCTCGAAAATCGTCATATCTTTATAAAAACGTTCCATCTCTGTTCCCTTCCTTAAAAAAGGATTCGTTAAAGCCTTGAAAATTCCTTTTCCGGGTTTGCAGCATCTTTGTCTACTTGTATATGGAAGGCAATTGTGTTGTTGCCTTAATTTAAGGTCTTGCCATTAAATATAGCGTATAGCCGCCATTAGGCTAACGATATTTGGTGGCAAGACGTAAAATTATCATGACAACGCAAATTGCTCCATGGATAAATTGCTTGCCAATCGCCCCTTTATATGATACAATGGCAAAAGATCGGCGGATACAAGCAATTCAGCCTGCGCCGTTTAAAATCTACTGCCGCATCAAGGAGGTGCACTCATGGCCAATCGCTGTGAAATATGTCAAAAGACCATGCAAAACGGCAATCTGGTAAGCCATTCCAACATTAAAACCCACCGGGTGTGGAAGTCCAATATCCATAAAATCAAGACCACCATCAAAGGGGCCCCGAAGCGCATCAAAATATGCACCCGCTGCCTACGCTCGGGTAAAATCGACAAAGCTTGAGAAAGACCTGAAATCAAGGTCTTTCTTTTTTTTATTAAAATAATGCGTTTTGGACAAAGTAAATATTGCGTAGTACCGTAAAAAACGCAATTCCGATGCAGCCGGGCATTCGAAGGGGGAATCCGGTTTGCCCGCTTTAAAAATATTTTCAGGCTCCTCCAATCCCGCACTTGCGGAAAAAGTCTCCTTCTATCTTGGGCTTTCCCCGGGCGGCGTGCTGATCTCCCGTTTTGCCAGCGGGGAGATTTATGTCCGGTACGAAGAGAGCATCCGGGGCGCCGATACATTCCTTATCCAGACCTTCGGCTATCCTGTTAACGAAAATATCATGGAGCTCCTCATTATGATCGATGCCTTAAGGAGGGCGTCTGCGGGCAGGATCACCGCTTGCATCCCTTATTATGCCTATGCACGGCAGGAAAAAAAAGTCGCACCGCGTGAACCGATCACCGCGCGCATGCTGGCGGACGTCCTTCATACCGTAGGAACGGACCGGATTATTGTTATGGATTTACATGCCCCGGCCATCCAGGGATTTTTCAACATGCCCGTGGATCATCTTACCGCTCTGCCGTTGCTGGCAAATTATATCGGCGCCCTAAAAATAACCGACGGGGTTGTAGTCGCCCCTGATGCCGGAAGCGTTAAAAAAGCGGAAAACCTGGCCGCCCGGCTTGACCTGCCCCTGGGTGTGATGTATAAACGGCGGCCTAGGCACAATGTGGCGGAGGCTTGCTTTTTTACCGGGGATGTGGAAGGCAAGACGCCCATTATTATCGAGGATATAATCGATACGGGAGGCAGCATCCTTCAGGTCGTAAAATCCCTGCTTGCCGGAGGAGCAAAACCGGAGATCTATGTGCTGGCCAGTCACGGCGTTTTATCCGGTAATGCCCTGGATAGAATGAACCTGCCGGAAATCAAGCAAATCGTGCTTACGGATTCCTTACCACTTGATAATAGCAGGCTGATCCCGCAACTCAAAGTCATTTCCATTTCTTCCCTGTTGGGAGACGCAATACGCCGCATCCACGAAAACATTTCCGTGAGCGAGTTATTTACGTAAACTACCGCCTCTACACATGCAGATTTCGCCCTTCATACTTACTTATTACTCAAATTTCGCACTTTGATTTTTTGCGGCAAAATCAATCTTGATTGATATAACTTTGCTCGCGGGTTAGATTGACATACGAAAGTTGAGTTATCAATAGCGTTGCCCCTCTAGTCGGTCAGTTTATCCATCAAGTTCCAGAAGATCCTCATTCCCTGCTGCAAATTCTCCAGTGAAATCCGTTCATTTATCCCATGCATCCGGCTGATTTCCTCCGGACCAAGTAAGAACGGTTCAAAACCGTAGCAAATCATCCCCTGTCTGCGGAAATACCGGGAATCCGTAGCCCCGGCCGATAGAAAAGGCAATAGTACCGCTTCCGGTTTTTCACTGCGTACGGCGTTTTCCATAGATCTATATAATTCCGTATCAAGCTGTGAGGAAGAGGCGGGCGAATTCTCCACTATTTCCATCTGCACCTCATATGAGGCCGCTATTTGTCTTATCAGTTCCAGGAAAGCGCAGGGATCTTCTCCGGGTAACAGGCGGCAATCCAGGAAAGCCTCGCATGATGAAGGTATTACATTGACCTTATCCCCCGCATGAAGCATTGTGGGGGAAATTGTGTTATGCAATTGCGCATATAAACCCCGATCTTCCTCCATCATCTGAGCGAGAACCTTTCGGTTTTCCTCCGCCAGAGGGTTCTGATAAACGGTTCTGTCCGGAAAGATTTCCGCAAGACGGTTGAAGTATCCATCCATTGCCTCGGAGATTTTAAGAGGCGTCGGTTGACCAAGCACCTCCCGCACAGTCCGGATCATCCTGGCCAGACAATTGCGGGAGTGCGGCATGGAGCCATGACCTGGCGGGCCGGATGCTGTCAGCTTAAGCCAATATACCCCCTTCTCCGCTACTTGGCAGGAATAGGCGGGCCGCCCCCCGATGATCTGGCCGTGGCCCCCTTCAGTAAGCAAGCATTCAGCCTCCATAATTTCAGGATGGTTTTCGATCACCGCCCGGGCTCCGTATTTTGCTCCCGCTTCTTCGTCGGCGACCGCAAGGAGAATGATGTCCCTGGAACGCTCTTTCTTTTCCCGGGCCAAAAGCAGGTAATTCATGATATGGATCGCTGCCAAACCTTTCATATCGATAGCACCGCGCCCCCACAGGAAACCATCCTTTACGGCTCCGCCGAAAGGATCCATCTCCCATTCCCCCGCGCGGGCGGGAACAACGTCCAAATGAGACATCAAAACGACCGGCTTCTTCCTGCCGGAGCCCTTCAATACAGCGTAAAGATTACCCCTGTTGGGAGCGCTTTCCCAGATCCTGCTCTCCAGGCCGTTCGTTTCAAGCAAAGCTCCGATTGCCCGCATGGCGGGCAATTCGTTCCCCGGAGGATTGGCGGTATTAATCGTAATCAGGTTCTGCGCCAGTTCCAACAATAGCTTCCATGTTTCATCCCATGTTTTGTCGATCATTATGATCCCCCCTTTTTCATATTCATTCAATAGGCCACATCGATTGCCGTCAACAGCAATTTACGGCGCCTGGGGCCGTCGAACTCGGCCAAATAAATCCCCTGCCATCTTCCCAGACACAGTTTGCCGTTTTTATAAGGGATGGTCATGCTTACGCCGCACACCGTCGAGAGAAGATGGGCGGGGGAATTTCCTTTGATGTGGTTATAATTTACCTCCGGAGTGATTTTCCCTAAAGCCTTCTCCAGATCATGCGTCACGTCCGAATCCGTATTTTCATTGATGGTGATGCCTGCAGTGGTGTGCGGCACAAAAATATGCAGCAAGCCCTGCCCCGCCGGATATTTCCCAAGGATCTCCTGAATTTTTTCCGTAATCTTGACCAGACATATTTTTTGCGGTGTCTCAATGGCGATTTCTTCCATGTAAATTCCACCTTCCAGGCCGTTCCCGGCCCATAATAAAAAATTGATGTTTATTAGATAGAAAACCAATTTATTATTCGAGGGAATTTCATATATACCTCTTCATGAAAGGACAAAAAAACCGGCTGAAAAGGCCGGCGATATAAAAACCCGCAAAGTCATCACGGCAGATATTTGTCCGGACGGGGCAATCCATTGATATACACCTGAGGGACCTCACCCATGATAATCGCCTCGGATACGGGAACCAGACTTTTAACCGTCATCTGTGAACCGAAAAGCGGGATAATCACTCTCACCCTGCAGGTGATTTCCAGGTAAATCTTATGCCGGGTTTGATTGATGCCTGCCTGCTCGAATTTATCCTGTACCTTGGTATCCACCACACCCAGCGGCTGGAAAAACAGCGGTATGGAAGGTCCGAGATTGGCGAGAAGCCTGTTTCCGGTGATCTGCCCCAGCGGAACAAGAACTTTCACTGTGGGAGCCTGCGATAAAATTTTTTGTACTTCCAGGGTTGCCAGGGATGACAGACGGTTTATCTCGCCCGTATTAGGCTGCATCAGCACCACTTTGCCCCGGTTGTCCGTCTTGATAAATATAAGGTCCTCATATCTAATGTCCGGCACCACTTTTTCCTTAATCGCGGTATTTACCGCCTGTGTCGCCACTCTCTCCGCCTGGGCCGCGGCGATGATGTTCAAGGTCGGTTTCAAGCGCTTGTCAGTATATAGGAACAAAACGGACCCGAAAAAGACACATGCGATTAAAAACAGCGCCAGTTTGGGAAAGCTTTTTTTCGTGGAACTATAACGTCTGTTTCCAGACCGTATAATCCAGGGATATAGGAGCCTGTCGCGCATGATAATCGCCTCCATGCATTTTATGTAAGGAAAAACTCCTTTAGAACCGGCATGGCCGGGCATAATGCGGTTCATGAGCAATTGCCTCGGCTAAAGAGCAATTTGCGTTGTTATAATAATTTTTCGTCTTGCCACTAAATATGGAGAGCCTAATGGCAGCCATACACTATATTTAGTGGCACGACCTTGAATTAAGGCAACAACGCAATTGCCTCGTTAAAAAAAGAATTAGAAAATTCTCCGTTTTTATGATATAATCTTTATAAAATCCGCCGGATAATCATTGAAAATGCTGTGATTCCGCCGGTTATCCGGCACTTAGCTTTAAGCTTTAGCTGTAAAGGAGAATCAGGAGATGCCTGCAGACGATCCGGTGCAAACCTGCGAAAAAAAAGCGACACCCGTCAATTGGAAAAATATCTGGATACTTGCCGCAAAGATCTTGATCCTTTCCGGCCTTCTTTTAGGCGGCATGTTCTTTTTCTTTTTAAACTGCATGGATACAAATATCAATCTTGATGATCTGGTGGATCTTAGAGAGTCATCAATTATCTATGATGTTCATAACGATGAAGTCGCCCGGCTTTTTCAGGAAAATCGCATCAACGTCGATCTTCAAAACATCCCCGAAACGATGCGTAATGCCGTACTGGCAATCGAAGATTCCCGCTTTTACCAGCATGGCGCTTTTGACCCCAGAGGGATCCTACGCGCCATCAAGGAAAATATATTCCGGGCGGGGATAGAACAGGGCGCCAGCACTATCACGCAGCAGTTGGCGCGCAACGCCTTTTTAAGCCAGGAGAGGACCTGGCTCCGTAAAATTCGTGAGGCTTTCATCGCTATACGAATTGAAAAAAAATACGCAAAGGACCAAATTTTTGAATCTTACCTCAACTGTATTTATTTCGGCCACGGAGCGTACGGCGTGGAAGCAGCGGCACAAACATATTTCGGCAAACACATACAGGAGCTGACTCTGTCCGAGATGGCTCTTCTTGCCGGCATCCCGCAGCGGCCATCCACTTTTTCCCCATATACCAATATGAAAGCGGCGATCGCGCGAAGGAATACCGTGTTAAATCGTATGCTGGAACTGGGTTATATCACTGAAGCGGAAAGGAACGACGCCAAAACCCATTCCATTAAGCTAAAAGGCCTGTCTCCATATAAACATGCCCCTTATTTTGTGAGCTACGTAATCCAACAGCTTACTAAAAAATACAGCGAAGCGGAACTGTTTACCGGCGGCTACCGGATCTATACCACACTGGACCTGAAAATTCAGGAAGCTGCTGAAAACGCGCTGAAAAACGGGCTGCCTCCCGGCGATCCGGACACGAAGGGGGTCCCGCAGCCCCAGGCTTCCCTGGTGTGCCTCGATCCAAAGACAGGCCAAATCAAAGCGATGGTCGGCGGAACGGATTTCCAGAAAACCCAGCTTAACCGCTGTCTGACCCCCCGCCAGCCAGGCTCCGCCATTAAACCCTTCACTTACGCGGCGGCCATCGATAGCAAGCGTTTTACAACCGCTACAATCTTCAATGAATATCGTGTCGTCTTTGAAGACAAGTGGTCGCCTAAAAACGTCGATGATATTTACTTGGGTCCCATCACGCTCCGCAAAGCTCTGGAAAAATCGTCCAATACCGTAACCGCCCAGTTGACGCACGAAGTCGGCCTTTCCACAGTTGCCCATTATGCCAGGCGGATGGGATTGAAGAATATTTACGAGGGTGATTACAATCTCGCAGCCTTAAGCCTGGGCGGATTAATCCATGGGGTCACCTCTCTGGAGCTTGCTTCCGCCTATACACCCTTCGCAAACCGCGGGATCCACACCGAGCCGATCAGTATTTTGAGAATTACGGACAAGGACGGCCGTTTGATCGAAAAATTTCCCAACCCCCAAAAAACCGTGGCTTTGCCTGAAAACACCGCTTATATCGTTACGGACATGATGCGCGGTGTCATCGAAAACAAGGAATGGGGAACCGCCCGCGGGATCAATCTGGGCCGGCCTGCTGCGGGCAAAACAGGTACTACTACGGCATTGACGAACGCATGGTTTGTCGGGTTCACGCCGGATCTGCTTGCAGCGGTCTGGATAGGTAACGATCAACAAAACCAACCCACTAAATACGGAAGTTGGCAGTCAGCGCGCATCTGGGCCATGTTCATGTCCGCCGCCCTGGCCCGTATTCCCCCTTCCGATTTTATCGCGCCCGGTGATCTGGATATGGGCATCTCCATTGATATCCGTAACGGAGGCTTGGCCGACGACCAGACGCCTGCGGCGATGATCCGCAACGAAATGTTTCTTCCGGGCACGGCGCCCTTATTTTCCAGCAATGAAACGACTGCCGTGGAGATATGCTCGGAAACCGGCTTATTGGCTACTTCAGCTTGCCCCAGAGATAAAGTGATCACTGGTTTTTTTCTAATAAGCACCAACCAGAATGTTTACGATGGCAGCGCAATGCCGGAGCGGAGCTGTGATCAGCATGGCCCTGGATATATCGAAGTGGAGATATGTACGAGAAGCAATAAACGCCCTACCAGTTTCTGCCCCCGTGAAAGCATAACAAAACGCAAGTTCATCCCTGGCACTGAACCGGGGGTAAACGATCTCTGCGATATCCATGGATTCTCTTAAAAATCAAAGGCCCACTATGCGGGCTTTTTTTATGAAAGCAATTGCGTTGTTACATTTATTCAAGATCTTGCCACTAATATAGTGTACGGCTGTGCTTTTATGAGGAAGCGCGGGTGAGTTGAGAAATCTGCCGGCAAGTAAGTATCCGGCGATCAATTATACCCGTTTTCGCTGGTAACCGCCATTTGTTCCCTTTTGATATCCGCTCCAAGCTGCCCGAATTTTGCTTCTATTTTTTCATATCCACGGTCCAGGTATTTCAGTTTTTCCAGGTAAGTGGTGCCCTCGGCTGCAAGAGCGGCCAGCAGTAAAGCAGCCCCTGCCCGGAGATCCGTGGCTTCCACCGTGGCACTGGAGAAACGCGGGACGCCTCTTATAATGGCCGTACGCCCCTCCACGCGGATATCCGCACCCATGCGCAGCAGTTCCGCAATATATGCGAACCTGTTTTCAAAAACATTCTCCGAGATGACACTGGTTCCTTCAGCGGTAGACAACAGGGCGGTTATTTGAGGCTGCAGATCTGTGGGAAAGCCGGGATACGGCAAAACGGTAACATTGGTGGCGCGCAGCGGACCCTTTGCATAAACATGAATTCGATCGTCAATAACATCTACTCCCACGTTGATCTCCCTCAGCTTCGCGATGATCGCCTCGTTGTGCTCCGGAATCACATCTTCAAGCCAGATATCCCCGCCGGTGATGGCAGCCGCCACCATCAAAGTGCCGGTCTCGATCCGGTCCGGAATAACTCCATAGGAAATTTCTTTGGAATTTAACTTCTCCACACCCTCTATTTTAATGGTGTCGGTACCCGCTCCGCGTATCCGGGCGCCCAGTTGGTTGTAAAAATTTTGCTGTTCGATGATCTCAGGCTCCTTGGCGGCGTTCCTGATCACGGTTGCGCCCTCTGCGGTAGTGGCCGCGGCCATGATGTTTTCCGTCGCGCCCACGCTCGGAAAATCCAAATGGATCTCGGCGCCGTGGAGTTTTTTTGCTTCTACCTTCACATAACCGTGCTCCTCCACGACCCGCGCGCCCATATTCTCAAAAGCCTTCAAATGAAAATTGATCGGACGGGGGCCGATCACGCATCCCCCGGGTTGAAAAAGCTTCACCTTGCCTGTTTTAGCGAGCAGCGGCCCCATCACTTGAACGGATGCGCGCATCTCCTTAACCAGCCGGTCAGGCGGTTCGCAAGAAAGTTCCCCCGTGCTGATGCAAAGTGTGTTGTCTCCGCACCAGGTGATTGTGGCGCCCAGACTTTGCAGCACCCCGATCATGATGTTCACATCGCGTATCCGGGGTACGTTTTCAATAAAACATTTATTATTGGCAAGCAGGGCAGCCGGCATCAACTTCAGTACCGCATTTTTCGCGCCACTTACCCGAGTCGTCCCTCTAAGTTTTTTTCCCCCGGAAATCACAAAACGTTCCAAAATACAAATCCCTCCATACGGCAAATGGCTGGTTTATTAAACCGGTGATTTCATTAGTGATCAAGGCCGACTATTTTCACGGACCCGGGATGAACATCCTTTTTTCGGCAAAGGTTTTGATATAACTGGTATGCCACCGTATAAATGTTGCCGGCTCCCATGGTCACCACCAAATCCCCGGGCTTCACGATTTGCTCCAAAAAAAGCAGGACATCCGTCAATTCGGAACGGAAATATACCGGGCGCTTTTCATAGGATTCCACTTCCTTCGCCAATATCTCGCCGGAAATGCCGGGAAGCGGCGTCTCACCGGTCCCTTGAAAATAAATATCCGTCAGAATGATTAAATCGGCAGTGGAAAACGATCTGGCAAATTCATACCGTAAAAATTTGGTGCGTGTATAACGCTGCGGTTGAAAAACGGAGATCACGCGGCCAGGCCATCCCTTCCTGGCCGCTTCCAGTGTAGCCTTTATTTCCGTGGGATGGTGGGCGTAATCGTCGATGATGGTGACTCCTTCCGCTTCCCCGATTTTTTCAAACCTCCGGTGCGCTCCTCGGTAATGGAAAAGGGATTTGGTTATGCAGGGCATGGATAATCCCGCTTCCAGGCTGACAACCGCTGCAGCCAGCGCATTTGATATATTATGCAGGCCAGGAATGTTTAGTTCCAAAGTCCCGATATTTTGCCCGTGACTGCACACATCAAAGCGGGAGCCGAAATTCTTCAACTCGATATTCACGGCCTGGTAATCCGCCTGTTCGTTGAGACTGTATGTGATGATACGTTTGGACATATCGGGAATGATTTTACGGATATGGGGGTTATCTGCGCATAAAACCGCCAAACCGTTTGCAGGAAGATGGTCCAGGTATTCCCGGAAGGCGTTGATGATGGAATTTAAATTCCCGTAATAATCCAGGTGATCATCGTCGATATTGGTCACCACTGCGATAGCCGGGTAAAATTGCAAGAATGAACCATATGCTTCATCGGCTTCAGCGATAAAATACCGGCCTTTGCCTAGTCTTCCGCTGCCGCCCAGTACAGGCAACTCTCCACCGATAGCGATGGTGGGATCCAGGCCATTTTCATAAAAGATCAAACCAATCATCGCCGTGGTGGTAGTTTTGCCGTGAGCTCCGGAAACGCCGACAGTGGTGTAATCTTTCATCAAATCGCCTAGAAATTGGGCTCTGGTTAGGATAGGAATATCGCGTGATTTCGCTTCCAGGATTTCGGGGTTGTCATGATTCACCGCCGAGGAAACTACGACCAAATCCAAATCCGGGGGAAGGTTGCCGGCATCATGACCAACAAACACCTCAGCTCCGGATGCCGCCAATTTTTTAATCTTATCTGAATACTTCATGTCGGAGCCGCTAATCCGGCATCCGCTCTCCAGCATAATCTTGGCCAGCGGACTCATGCCGGAACCGCCAATCCCAACGAAATGAATGCTCCGGTATTTCATGCCATAGTCTCCTTTTCTTATCAAGCAACTTTATCCTATGCGTTATTATGTCCCGACGGGCCTGTCCCCGCCCTCAGGTTTAGGATTTCACCTTATAAAAAAATGCGATTGATTAAGGTATGGATAGTGGAGTATTCTTGATCGAAACACCCTTTCCTGCACGCACAGTTATAAGAAAAAAAAACCAATATTCTTTATGATTGTTTGGAAATATTCAATAAAATACCCAAACCGATCAGATTCACCACCAGCGAAGTACCGCCCGAACTGATAAAGGGCAGCGTAATGCCGGTGGTTGGCAATGTAGCTGTAACCACTCCTATATTGATAGCGGCTTGCACTGTAATTAAAGAGGTTATGCCCGCAGCCAGAAGACTTCCGAAGGCATCACCGCATTCAATAGCTATTTTGTATCCGCGCCAGGCCAAAACAAAAAACAGACCCACAACTACACTCGTTCCAATAAATCCCCACTCCTCGCCCAGGGTAGTAAAGATAAAATCTGAATGTGGCTGCGGGAGGTAATGGAGTTTTTGCCTTCCCTTGCCTAGGCCGACCCCGAATAATCCGCCCGAACCTAGGCCATATAAAGACTGAATGATTTGATATCCCGCATCCAGGGGATCGCTGTTCGGATCCAGGTAAGATATGATACGCCGCCATCTATAAGGCTCCACTACGATAAGAATCGCAAAAACCACCAGACTCAGCGCAAATATCAAACCCAAATGCGCCCATCGGGCTCCGGCGATCACCATCATCACGATTATTGTGGCAAAAATAGCGATAGTGGTGCCCAGATCCGGTTCCTTCATGATTAAAAAACCGATTGGGATAAAAACCAGCATCGGTATGCCGATGCCAAGCCAAAAATACCGCATCCCGCTCCCGACCTCCGATAAATATACGGCAAGTACAATTATTAAAGCCAGTTTGGACAATTCGGACGGCTGAAAACCGAATAACCACCGTTTCGCGCCCTGCACATCCTTCCCTATGAATAGAACCGCAATAAGCAAAACAAGGGTAATTACATAAAAAACAAATGCATATTTACGCAAGTAGTGATAGTCGATTTTCATAAAAACGATCATAAGGATGAAACCTATCAGGGCGGCAACAGATTGCTTCAGCAACGGACCGTATAGACTTTTACCTGCTGCGGCCGCCATATACATGCTGGAGGAAAATACCATAAGTATGCCGATGCCGGATAAAGCCAGAATGGCAAAAAGCAATATAATATCGGGATTCTTATATTTCAAGGGCCCTCCAGTAAAAAAGAATGAAAACCTCTCACGACAACAAGCGCTCTTTTATGTTTTATGCGCATCAAATCATGCTTAGAAGATCCAGTTTATCCTTCTAGCAGAACTGCAGCCTGACATTTGAGCACCGGCGCTCCAATCCGGCGGATGTTAAAATCTTATGTATCCCAACAAGCCTAAAAGTCCCAGGATCAATCCGGCAATCCAAAAACGGATAACCACCTTCGGCTCATCCCATCCGCTGAGTTCGAAATGATGGTGTAAAGGACTCATCTTCAACCAGCGTTGCCCAGTTAGCCTGAACATGACTACTTGAATGACCACGGAAAGGGTTTCCGCCACAAAAATACCACCGAAAATCGGCAGAAATAGAATGTTCCCCGACATCAAAGCAAGACCTCCAAGAGCCCCGCCCAGTGCCAGCGCTCCTGTATCACCCATAAAAACCTGGGCGGGATGCGCATTGAACCATGCGAAACCGAGGCAGGCTCCAGCCAGCGCCAGGCTGACATATAACAAATCCGAATATCCGGACCAGAAACAGAGAATAGCCAGAACCATTAGAGAAATTCCACTTGTCCCAATGGCCAGGCCGTCCAAACCATCGCTAAGATTTACCGCATTGACGCTTCCCACAAGGACGAAAACCGTCAGCGGAAAGAAAAGCCAGGGGGGCAAGTTCCATTCCAGATGGGAAAAGGGCACCCGCCACGTCATCCCCGCTGTAGTCTGAGGATGGGTGTACAGGTAAACGGCAAAAGCCGATGCCAAGATTATTTGGATGAGCAGCTTGTAACGGGCTTTTAACCCCAAAGGCCTTTTCCTTACTACGATAATCAAATCATCCAACAGTCCTATCAAAGCAAAACCCAGGATCAGAACAACCAGCGCGGCCATAGGCCCGGACCAGCGGTTTCGCACCACTAGCCCCAGAATTGCGCCGGTTAAAAAAATGATCCCACCCATGGTGGGCACGCCCGCCTTGGCCTTATGGGAAGCGGGGCCGTCATCACGGACAGTTTGGCCATATTTCAGGTAGCGAAAAAACCTGATCAATCCGGGGGCAATGATGACGCTGAAAATAAAAGCGGCGATTCCTACCACAGTGCCTGAAATAATCTGGCCGGACATTATTCCTCTCCTTTCAACGCTTTTACAATCGTTTCCATTCTCATACCCCTTGAGCCTTTTACCAGATAAACATCATCCGGTTCCCGTATTCCCCTGATAAATTCAATAATATCCTCTTTCCGGCCGAAATGACGACTGCCATCCGGACCAAGCACCGGGCGGGCTGCGTTAACTATCTCCCAGGCAAGAGGACCGGTTGCCAAAATCCTGATTCCCAATTCCGCCGCTTTTTTACCCACCAGCCGGTGGCCGTCCACCGCTGCCCGGCCCAACTCCAGCATATCGCCAAGGATGGCGATTTTGCGTTTTCCCGGATAATACGCCAGAATTTCCAGGGCAGCCAGGGTTGACGTAGGGCTGGCATTATAAGTATCGTCAATAATCGTTATTTCATTTAAACGTATTATGTTAAGACGTTTATCGCCGGGGATGAAATGCCTCAAACCCTCCTGTACGTCTTCCGGATCCAGGCCCAGTTCCAGGCATAGCGCCGATGCCGCCAGAGCATTGTAAATATTGTGCAAGCCGGGGAGCATAATTTCCAGCCCAATCCTCCCCCTGGCGCAATAAAGGTTAAACTTTTGAATTACTCCATCGGACTCTGGATCCTCTCCCCGGTAATCCAGCCGCCCGAAACGACCCTTCAAACCGTATCCGATCACCTTTGCCGCAGACTTTTTCCCCTGTTCTGCGAGATAAGGATCATCCGCATTCAAGACAACCATACCGTCGGCCGGAACGGCTTCGATCAATTCCCCCTTGGCATCCGCGATGGCCTCCTTGCTCCCGAGCATTTCCATATGGGCTTCTCCTACATTGGTTAAGACGGCCGCCGTAGGCAATGCGATATGAGCAAGGGCCTTGATCTGCCCCTTCCTTCGCATGCCGAATTCCACCACTGCAGCCTGAGTATCGGGCGTCAGTTTTAAAAGAGTAAGGGGCAGGCCGATTTCATTATTATAATTGCCCAATGTTTTCAAAATATGCCATTTTTGTGCAAGAATCGAAGCAATCATGTCTTTGGTTGTAGTTTTTCCGTTGCTGCCCGTCACTCCAATCAAGTGCCCGCGGTATGCCAGACGGTGATGGCCGGCCAGCCTACCCAGAGCGTTTAGGGTGTTTTCTACTAATATAACTGCCAGGCGGTTATCCTGTACGGGACGCTCCACCAGACAAGCTGCGGCCCCTTGTTCAAAAGCTTGGCCCACATAATCATGACCGTCGGTTTTTTCCCCTTTGAATGCGATAAAGAGATTCCCCGGACGAATCGTCCTGCTGTCAATAGTTACGCCCCTGATCTCCGCTTGAGAATTCCCGGCCAAAAGACATCCGCCTGTAATGGCCGCAATTTCTCCAGCGCTCCAACCCTGCATCATTTTTTCAACTCCTCCACTGCTTCCCTGGCTACTTCCCTGTCATCAAAATGAACGGAAATATCTGCGAATTTCTGAACCGTTTCATGGCCTTTTCCGGCGATTACCACCACATCATCCTTTTTAGCTTCGGCCACAGCGGCATAGATTGCCGCCCGCCTGTCCTGTATTACCGCATAATTCTTATACCCGATCTCATCGATGCCTGTACGGATATCCTCCAAAATCCGCGCGGGATCCTCCGTGCGGGGATTGTCTGATGTGACGAAAACGCAATCGCTGAGCTTTACGGCAACTTTTCCCATAAGGGGACGTTTAGTGCGATCCCTATCGCCGCCGCAACCGAAAACGGTGATAATACGGCGAGGCGCAAACTTTCGTACCGAATGCAGCAGGTTTTCCAAGGCGTCGTCGGTGTGCGCGTAATCCACCAGTACGATAAAATCCGCATCCACCGGCACGTTCTCCATTCTGCCGCTGACTAAAGCCACACTCTCCAGACCCCTTTTCACCAGTTCAAGCGGAATACCCTCGGCATGAAGCGCCAATGCTGCAACACCTAAGGAATTAGATATGTTGAATTCCCCCCGAAGGCCCATATCTATTGGCATAACGCCTGTTGATGCATGTAAAAGATAGTGTACGCCGTCCAGGCCGACTTTATAATCAGTAGCGTAAACATCCGCCTTTCGTTGTTTGCTATATGTTGCGACTTTGCTGGAAGAAGCCCTGATAAAGTCCGGAGAACGGGGATCATCAAGATTGATGGCGGACCATCCCGAAGCGGGAAGATTTGTAAAAAAACCGGCCTTTACGTTCAGGTAGTCCTCAAAAGTGGTATGAAAATCCAGATGGTCCCGGGTGATATTGGTAAATATACCTCCAGTGAAATAGCAGTGATCTATGCGTCCCAATTTAATGGCGTGCGATGATACTTCCATGGCAACATGAGTCAGGCCTTTTTCCGTCATCTTATATAAAAGGCGTTGAATGTCCAGGGCATTGGGGGTAGTGTTCATGGCCGGAATTTCTTCCTCGCCGATCACATATCGGATGGTCCCGATTATACCCGTGCGATGACCCGCTTGCTCAAATACGGATTTCAGCAAATATGTGGAGGTAGTCTTGCCGTTAGTGCCTACTACGGCGTAAACTTTTAATCTTTGCGAAGGGCGGCCGTAATAAAGCGCGCCCAGCGGAGCTAATGCTTTATCGGTGCTGTTAACCCTCACCACTGTTGCTCCGCCGCCAGGAATTGCCACCGGCCTTTCCGTCAAAACAGCCGCAGCTCCTTTTGAGACCGCCTGCGCTGCAAAACTATGACCGTCGAAATGCTCCCCTTTTAAACAGATAAACAGACATCCTTTTTCAACCACACGGGAGTCAGTGGTAAGTCCTGAAATTACCATCTCCGCCGGGCCGTTGATCTCCTGGCAGTCCAGTACGGACAGCAATTGTTTTAACAGCATGACATTTCCCTTTCTGTATATGCATCTAAAGCGGCCGGAAGCTTATTTTTACCGAAGTTCCCCGGGCTACCTTGCGGCCTGGGGGGGGGTATTGGCTCCAGGCGACTCCCCTTCCTTCCGGCACCAGGATCAGCCCCAGTTCCTGCAGCTTTTCCGCTGCTTCACGCATGGCCAGGCCGTTTAAATCCGGCACCACAACATATTTATTATACTTTTCCGCCGGATCAAAGTAAAGCAGGATTGTGGCGCCGATTTTCACTTTTACGCCCGGTTTCGGAAGCTGATCGTATATATAAGTCCCCGTACCGATATAACGGATGTTCAATTTATGCTGACGCAATATGGCATCAGCGTCATCCGCCCCCATATTGATCACATTAGGTACTGGGACCATCCGGCCTGCGGGATCCTCTTCCGGCGGTTCATATTTGGGCTTTACGCCCATATATTTCAAAGCTTCGCGGAATATTCTGCCAAAAACCGGCGCGGCAATAACACCGCCGTATTGTTGCCCGATGGGTTCATCAAGGATCACTAGCCCGGCCAGTTTCGGATCGTCCGCCGGGGCGAAACCCACAAATGAAGCCACGCATTTATCCCCGTATCCCCCCGCAGGCGACGGTTTCTGAGCCGTTCCGGTCTTGCCGGCGACCCGATACCCTTCCACATAGGCATTATGCCCCGAACCATTCAACACTATAGATTTCATCAACCTGATCATCGTCCGGGAGGTACTCCCGGAGATCACCCGTCGCACCACTTTTCTACGGGTAACTGCCAGGGCTCTTCCCTTAGGGTCGCGAATTTCCTTTACGAGATATGGACGAAGCAAGTAACCTCCGTTTGCAATGGCGCAAGCAGCACGCAAAAGCTGGATGGGGGTAACGGATATCCCCTGTCCGAAACCGGCGGTGGCCAGTTCGACAGGACCGATAGCTTCCCGTTTATGCATTTGCCCGGCGGCTTCCCCTGGAAAATCCACATCCGTCTGTTTATCAAACCCGAAAGCCTTCACAAACCGATATAATCTTTCCACACCCAAATTTAAGGCCAAACGGGCGAATACAGGATTGCAGGAATTCTCCATGGCTTCGGTGAAGCTCTGATGCCCGTGTCCTCCGGCCCTCCAGCATTTGATCCGGCGGTCTTCTACCATAATATAACCGGGGTCATCAAAACTGGTCTCCGGTGTCACCACACCTTCTTCCAAGGCCGCCGAAGCCGTCACGATTTTAAAAGTGGAGCCTGGTTCATAATTGTCAGTAATGGCAAAATTCCGACGCACTTCAGGAGAGAAATCTTCAAACACATTCGGATTATAACGAGGCCGCAATGCCAGCGCAAGTATTTCCCCCGTCACCGGCTGCATCAGAATCGCTGCGCCACGTTTTGCTCCGGTCTCGGCCATGGCTTTGTCCAGTTCGCGCTCGGCAAATGACTGCAAGCCCTCATCTATGGTAAGAATCAAAGTATTTCCATCCACCGGGGGGACGAATTTCCGCAATCCTTCCGGTATATAACGGCCCGTGCTGTCATATTCAGCCAGTTCCCAGCCACGCTTACCCCGGAGAACGCTGTCGTAATAATTCTCTAATCCTTCCAGACCCTGGTTGTCGATACCGGAAATGCCCAGAACATGGGCGGCCAAAAATTCTTTGGGATAATAGCGTTGAGTTTTCTGGGCGAGAAAAATACCCGGCAAATCCGCTTTCTGGATTGCCGTAGTTTGGTCCGGAGTGAGTTTATAACGGAGATATACCGAAGAAGTCTTTTTGGTCAGTAAAGTCCTTACCCTTTTAGGTTGCATCAGCAAAATAGAAGAGACCTTGCTGACAGTCTCTTCCAAATCCTTGACTTCCCGCGGAACGGCGTAAACCGCTTCAATACTCACGCTTTTCGCCAGCAAGTGCTCTTCCAGACCCGTACGATCATAAATAAGCCCCCGCAGCGCATCCACGGGCATTTCCCGAAGACGCTGGTTGATGGCACCTGTTTTCAAACGGTTGCTGCTGATGATCTGGATCTTCGCCAGATTAAATTCCAATAGAAGAAAAAAAGACAGCAACCCCCCGAGTATTAAAACGGTACGCCGCCGCATCATCATTGTTGTCTCTGACAAACCGATTTCCCCCGCTGCTCATGAAAAATTTTTCAGCAGAAAATCTTATAAGGGATGAAGCATGACATCCAGCAAACTCCTGACCCGTGCCATCAATCCGCTTTTATATCCGCATTTTTTATGGATAGGATAATCCTTCGCCGTAAAAATCACTTTTCCTTCCTTGTCCTTAGCCAGCAGAAATTGTACCTTCGCAGGTTCCCCCATCCCCAGTTCGGATTCTGCCAGGGCCGCAACCCTCGTATAAGAAGCAGATTTGGCTATCTTCACATCGATAAGTTCTTCCTCATGCAGCAACCGGTTTTTCTCTTCCAAAAGCGCTTCATTGCGCATGTTATTTTTGACGACGGCCGCATGCTGCCCGAGATAACTCAGGAGAATCGCCATGATGCAAATAAAACAACCCACGAAAAACCATACGATACGATTATAATTGAGTTTATAGCGGCGTATGGCCTTTTTATGCGGCTGCTTCGATTTTTCCTCATATATAGTCTCGCAATACTTCTCTGATGCTACCATTCTATGCACTCTTCTTCCTCCGTATGATCAGGATGCGACAGACTCCGGGCCATAAACTTCCGGAGTAAACTGACTGCTGGTCCTCAGTATTCTTTCAGAGTTTTTCCGCTACGCGCATTTTAGCGCTGCGGGAACGGGGATTTTCCGCTACTTCTTTCCCGGCGGGAATCAAAGGCTTTTTAGTGAGAATCTTGACCTGAGGCTTATTGCCGCACTGACAAACCGGGACAAACGCAGGACAGCGGCACGGCTTGGCAAGCCCGGCAAAACACTCCTTGACCTGTCGATCCTCAAGAGAATGAAAGCTGATCACCGCCAGCCTGCTTCCAGGCGCCAAATATCGGACGGCTTTTTCCAGGCTTTCCTTGATAATCCCTATCTCATCGTTTACCGCGATACGCAACGCCTGAAATGTCCGCCTGGCGGGATGCGGTCCATGCCTTCTGGCAGATGCCGGAATCGCATTCTTGATGATCTCCACCAGCTCCGTAGTGCTGGAAATCGGCCTGTAAAGCCTTTTTTCCGCAATAAAGGATGCAATACGGCCCGCCCATCGCTCCTCGCCATATTCCCCAATAATAAAAGCCAGTTCCTTTTCGGGAGCGGTATTCACTATATGCGCGGCGGTAAAAGGATTGCTGGGATCCATTCGCATATCCAGGGGCGCTTCATACTGGTAACAGAATCCCCTTTCCTTCTGATCCAGTTGCAACGACGAAACCCCCAGATCAAACAGGGCTCCATCCAGCATCTTAACCTGCAGCTTCTCCAGGATTTGCTCCAGACGGCGGAAGTTATCCCGAATCAGCAGCACGCAATTTCCATAACGCTTCAGCCTTTCACCGGCAATCTCCAGGGCCCGGGCATCCTGATCTATACCGATGACAGTGCAGGCGCCGCCCGTAGACTCCAAGATCGCCGCAGTGTGTCCCCCGCAACCGATGGTGGCATCCAGGTACACTCCGCACTTGTGCGGTCCAATGAATTCTAGCGTCTCCCGGATCATTACGGGTATATGCCGTTGTTCCGCCGCTCCGGCTCCCATCTTCAAATCCCCAGATCCACGATTTTTTCCGCGATTTCTTCATAAGACTGCTCAGCGCGGTTGGCATACTGCTCCCAGTTTTCCTTTGACCAAATCTCAACCCTCGTGGATACCCCGATTACAAAGACATCCTTATTGATTCTCGCATGTTCCCGAAGGTTTTCCGGTATTATGATCCTGCCCTGCTTGTCTACCTCGCACTCCACAGCGCCGGAAAGCAAAAGGCGCACAAAAGCCCTGACATCGCTCCTGGTCATGGAGAGATCTTTGATTTTTTCCTCCACAACCTCCCATCCCTTTTTGGGATAAACAAATAAACAATTGTCCAATCCCCTGGTGACAATAAAAATGTCACCCAGTTCCTCACGAAACTTGGCGGGGATGATAAGTCTGTCTTTCTGATCCAGCGTATGCTGGTATTCTCCCATAAACACCCGGTGTCACCTCGGGTTCTTTTTTCACCACTTTTCCCCACTTTTTACCACTTACATTCTTTTATTCGATCTTTTTAAGGAAATTCCTCCTTTGGATCAAAAATATTTATATGTAAAATTGTTATACGATCAAGAGCCTGGACATATTTTACGGAACTCCTCATATCATAAATCAGGGCATTTCGTGTTATAACCATGGTGTTAAAAAACCTGTGAGATCCATAAAATCCGGGAGGAATTACTGTTTGACCGGAAATACAAAGTACGCATATTTTGTTTTGGCCTTATGCTTCCTTTTTCTTTACGCCATGCTTATTATGCAAAACGAAAAAAAAATTGTTTTTACATTGAAAAAGGAGGATGGTTATGCTTTTATCGCCCGCGGATATGAAATACATCCTGCCCCCGCCGGATTTCCCTTCCCGACAGTTTACAGGAACGCAACGGGAAATGAAACGTCCAAAGCCGGGAAGATGTTTGGGTTTACGGGCCAATTATTCCGCCTCTTTTATCTGGATATAAAACCACCCGGTAGATACTGCATTTACCGCTATGACCCCGCATTCCGGAGATATTTTCTTTTTTACGAAAACCTGAAGCCCGGAGCCTGTCCCGGGCCAATACGGCCCGTTGCACTGTGTTTCGATAAGGCCGGAGCTAACCTGTTCATCCTGGACCTCGGCAAAAACGGCACGGATATGGAAAAAACCGGGAAAGTCTGGCGGATCAACAAAAAAAACCACCGCCTACTTTCCTGGTGGTCCTGGCCCAACGAGCTTATTCTTCTCATGGCAATATTGTTTATCCTCGGCTTGGCTTTGCAATTGAGCAAGTTCGACAATCCCAAAAAAATCCTCTTAAGGAGATATTTCTGATCATCGAGTTATGATATGGCTCCCGATTTCTTTTTTTTCCAAGCCGATTTGGGTCAAAATCTCCGTATAATATGGAACAAACCGCTGATCTTCGTCCAGTACGGAGCGGATCGATAATTCCGCTTGACCGATTAAATCCATGGCTTCCTGCCATCGTTTTCTTTTTTTATGATCCAGCGCCGCCCGGAGTTTGTTCAGTCCGTAGGCCAGCCGGGCAAATTTCTTCTGAGAAAGGGGGATATTCCCTCCGCTGTTCTTTGGAAGGATCGACAAGGCTTTCCCGGGCTCCCCGCTGAACACCAGGGATTGGGCTAATCGGATTTTAATCCGGTCCTGATCTGCGGTCTTTTCCCCCAGGCTGCCTTCCATCCGGCTGCAAATCAGTGCCAGTTCGTAATATTTTACGGCTTCATGGTACTTTCGATCCCCATACATTTTATCCGCATATCCCCGGGCCAGCCTTTTGAAACCGCGGTAGAAATCCAGGTTTTCCCGGCGAAAGGTAGGGCTTTCCATCCTGTTCCGCATATATTTTCCTTTAGCAAGCCGTGTATATATCTCGACGGCGCGCGCGGGATTCTTGTCCTGCAGAAAACGGGCATTTGTCTCTTCACTGACAAAATACCATTGATTGAAGGTAAAGGTAAGAAACAGGAACAATGTTCCCAGCGGGATCGCGGCGATCTTTATAATATTCTTCATACTTGCCTCCGACGAATGTATTATTTGTCATGAAAGCAATACTTGCTCCCGGAGCCTTTGCAAACCATCCTTAATCGCCTTGGCCCTTACTTCTCCGATGCCTTCCACCTCATCCAACTCCTTGATGGAGGCATTGATCACCCCTTGAAGGTTGCGGAAAGCCGCCACCAGATTTTCCACCACGGACATGGGTAAACGGGGAATCTTGCGCATAACGCGGTAACCCCTAGGTACAACCGGGGCATCCAGAGGTGTGCCGCCGAAGCCCAGCATCCGGGAGATCATATTGGCGTCCAGCAAATCCTCGGATGCAAAATTCTTTAGCTCTGAAAGAACTTTTTGTACCTCGCCGGATCCGGGGCTGGGCAAGTAGTCTTGAAATAAAAGGTGGATCTCCTCTTCAAGGTCCGCGATCAATTCATCCAACTGCAGATCCACCAGCCTGCCCTCGGCGCCAAGTTCACAGATATACCAGCTGATTTCATCGGAAATCCGGTTGACCATCTCCATCCGCTGTATCACTACTACGACATCGGCCAAAGTGACCAGATCCTCGAATTCAAAACCGGACAATTTAGTCAACGAATGGGTTAATACGTTTTTGTACTTTTGCAGCGTCTGCAGGGCCTGGTTGGCCCGGGTTAGTGTGGTCCCTATATCTCTAACGATATATTTCAGGCCGCCCTGAAATACCGTGATGATATTGCGGCGCTGGGAAATCGCGATCACCACTTCTCCCGTCTGCGCGGCCACCCGTGCAGCGGTGCGGTGACGGCTTCCCGTTTCCGTAGTGGCGATGGCGGAATCGGGGGAAAGATGCGCGTTCGCATATACTATCCGTCTGGAGTCCCTGGAAATGATAATGGCGCCGTCCATTTTCGCCAGTTCGTACAGTTTGGAGGGTTCAAGCTCCGTATCGATTTTAAAACCTCCATCCACCAGCTTCATAACATCCTCGCTGTCGCTGACTACCATCAGGGCGCCGGTCCGGGCGCGCAGAATATTCTCCAACCCCTCGTAAAGGCTGGTCCCAGGCGCAATCATTTTGAGGGTTTTTTTCCAGCGTTCATCTTTGTGCCGCTCTTCCACATTTATTCCTCCAGGTCATCCGACGTCAAATATATCGCTACAGCAATTTCAAAGCCTCGGATAATTTTTCCACCGGTTCCAGTGAAACTTTTTCCCAGCGGGGGACATCGGAAAAATTTGATTTAGGCAGGATTATCCGGGAAAATCCCAGCCGGACCGCCTCCCGTACTCTCAATCCGATATGCGGTATGGAGCGTATTTCACCGGACAAACCTATTTCCCCGCAAACCGTGACACGGGAATCTATGGGTTTATTCCGCCAACTGGATGCTACGGCGCACGCCACGGAGAGATCCGCGGCAGGCTCCTCCAGTATCATCCCTCCTACAGCGCTGACATATATGTCCTGCGTACCGAGAGGCCATCCCAGTTTTTTTTCCAATACGGCGAGAATCATCGCTACACGGTTATAATCCAATCCGGTCACCAATCTTCGAGGGGGGCCGCCGTAATTATTGCCGCTGACCAGCGCCTGGATCTCCACCAAATACGGCCTGGTCCCTTCTACGCCCGCGGTGATCACGGATCCCGAGGCATCCAAAGGCCGGCTTTCCAGAAAAAAAGAAGAAGGATTGGGGATCTCTTTCAGCCCCTCGTTTTGCATGATGAAAACGCCCATCTCGTTGGTGGCGCCAAACCTGTTCTTCATCACCCGAAGGATACGGTACAGATAACGGGTGTCCCCCTCGAAATAAAGCACCGTGTCCACCATATGCTCCAGAACTTTCGGCCCTGCCAGAATGCCGCTTTTGGTAATATGACCGATTAGAAAGATAGGTATCCCCGTCTGTTTGGCCAAAAACAGAAATTTTCCGGCGCATTCCCTGACCTGCGTAACACTGCCCGGAAGCCCCTGAATGCTCTGTGCGGCAATGGCCTGAATGGAATCCACAATGACGATCAACGGCCGGTGCTTAAGGATTTCTTTCTCCATGACGTCGTAATTGTTCTCCACCAGAAGCAGCAATGGGACTCTGCCAAGGCCCAGCCTTTGTGAACGCATTTTTATCTGAACGGCGGATTCCTCTCCGCTGATATAAAGCACCATCCCGTTCTGTTCGGCGATTTTGCCCGCCATCTGCATCAGCAGAGTGGATTTGCCGATGCCCGGTTCTCCGCCGAGAAGCACCAGGGAACCGAGGACGATCCCGCCCCCCAAAGCCCTGTCCATCTCGGAAATACCCGTGACCAAGCGGGGCTGATCGGTCAGGGAGACATCCGCAAGCCACTTGGGAACGGCTCCTTCGCCCCCGCCGGTTTTACATTCCGCGCCGGCGCTGACTGCTACCTCATCATAGGTATTCCACTGGCCGCAGACGCTGCACCGGCCCATCCATTTCGGGCTTTCGCCGCCGCAGTTTCTGCAGACATAATGAATCTTCTTTTTCATGCCCTTTCCTTCCTGCGTTTGAAAAAGCGGATACAGAGGACCGCTGCCAGGACGAATATGGACAGGCCCAGCAGTCCGCGGTTGATCCATTTCCATAAGGCCTCAAGATAACCGATATGCCCGGCTAGAAAATGCCCCAAGCTGACCAGCAAAGCATTATAAACCGCGATGCCCGCAAAAATGCAAAAAAAGGCAGACATACGGCTGATGCGAAAGACACCGCTCGATAATATTACGCCCGACCGGACCCCCGGAAAAAAACGGCTGACCGTCAAATACCAGCAACTGTGACGCTGCAGCCAGCGCCTGGTTGCCGCCCTTTTGTCCTCGGGGAGAAGCCGTTTCGACCATTTATTATTCAAGACATGCTCACCCAGCAGATAGCCCGCGGTAAAAACGATCAACGCGGCGGTAAAAGCTCCCGCCACCGAATTCGCATAGATCCAAAAAAAAGAAAGTCGCTTTATTCTGGTCATTATACCACCCAGGATAACCAGCACATCGCCGGGGAACGGCGGAAAAACCACTTCAGCAAAAGCGCAGCCGAAAATGGAAAGATATATCCAAAACGGTTCGATATGCATCAGGAAATCCAGGCTTTTGTCCCAAGCGTTCATGCGGACACCGGCGCCTTTCGTTAGCTAAAGTTTATATAAGTTGAAAATAAAGCCGCACCGATAATATTATTATATCAATATGTAAAATTAATATCATGGAGCAATTTGCGTTGTTATGATGATTTTACGTCTTACCAAATATCGATAGCCTAAGGGTAGTCATACACTATATTTAACGGCAAGACCTCGAATTAAGGCAACAACGCAATATGGAATTTAACCTCAGTTGGCGGAAAAACGGTTATGCCCTTAAAACAGGGTTTTTTTATTCAAAAGGGAATATTATCAATGGGAGATGCATTTAAAGATCATGAAAATCAAACCCGTTCTGCCGCAAAGTTATTTCCGCCGGATATGGCGGGCGCTGGGCGAATTTGAGATGCTGCAAGCCGGAGACAGATTAGTGGTAGGCCTTTCCGGCGGGAAAGACAGCCTGTTCCTATTGTATGCCCTGGCTGCGATCAGCCTCCAAACTGGGATTCCCGGCGGCCTGGCTGCATTAACCGTCGACCTTGGATTCGCCGGACGGATGGATTACAGCGGATTGGAGCGTTTTTGTATGGATCTGGAAGTCCCGTTCCACCTCGTTTCCACCGGAATAGGCGCCGTGCTCCAGTCCGCGGAACACGCAAAGGAAAATCCCTGTGCAAAATGCTCTTTCCTGCGCCGCGGCGCCATGGTCCGCTGGGCGCGTAATCACGATTTCCCTATTATGGCTCTGGCCCATCATCTGGACGATGCAGTGGAAACTTACTGCATGAACATCCTTTTTTCCGGACAGACAAAAACCTTTCTGCCCAAAACGCGGCTGGATCGTTCCGGAATCACAGTCATCCGCCCGCTGATATATATGCGGGAATATGAAATAAAAAAGGCCGTGCAAAAATACGTGCCTCTGGAACCCCTGCCTAGCCCCTGCCCGTTTTCCGGTACAACCAAACGCGCGGAAACCAAAAATCTTCTATCCAATCTCGCCCAAAACAACCGCTTTATATTTCATAATATTTTTTCCGCAATGCGGCTCGGACCGGAAACGGAATTATGGCCGGCCGCTCCCGTAGAAGCTGTTATCAAAGCCCGATGTGACTCCATGAAAAGGAAACGGCTTCCTAAGAACGGATATCGTTAAATAGCGTCATTTTGTTCGGTAAAAAGCACCCGGGCCGTCTCCCCCTTTTTTTCCCACTCAGGATAATTGTTGGCGGCCTGTTCGTTCAACCGGAGGAATTTGCTTACCAGCAAATCGATTTTGGTGGCTATTTGATAGCTGCTGCTGGTATATGCATTGTTGCCCCATTTGAATACGCGGATGCCGTCCGCCTCATACGCGCTCTCGGACTTCGATTCACTGGCCCGTGCTGCCGAATCCTCCGCATCCCCTGAGGGTTTGCGGCAATTCCTCGACTTCTTCCCAAGCACCTTTTGCAACCTTGGCCAAAATAAGCTGCGCAATGCGTTCACCTCTTCTGACACAAAAGTCCTCCGTGCCCAAATTGATGACGATAACCCCGATTTCCCCACGATAATCCGCATCGATGGTACCTGGAGAATTTACCAGCGCGATCCCGTAACGTAAAGCCAAGCCGCTGCGGGGCCGCACCTGTCCCTCATAGCCGGGGGGGATGGCAACTGCAATGCCTGAAGGTATAAGCCTCCGTTCCAGGGGTTTTAATAAAACAGGCTCCGTAACCGCCGCATATAGATCCACCCCCGCCGCCAGCGGGGACATGTACCGAGGCGCCGGGATATCCGCATTCCCCGGCAGCCGGCATATTTTCACCTTGATTTCTTCGCGCAACGCGCATCACTTCCTTAGAGCAATCCGCGATGTATGATGATTTTACGTCTTGCCAATAAATATCGATGCCTAATGGGCACCATACACTATATTTAATGGCAAGACCTTGAATTAAGGTAACAACGCAATTGCCTTCCTTAGGATACCGGGCCGAGAATCACGGTGTTCAAATTGTTTTCTTTAAAATTGGCCGAAGCCAGGACCGCAATGTCCCGTTCGCTGATGCCGTTGATTTTATCCACAATCTCTTCCAGGGAAATATGACGGCCGTAAAAAAGTTCGTTTTTAGCCAGACGGTGCATCCTGGTGCTGGTGCTTTCCATGCTCAATAAAAGATTGGCGCGCAACTGCTGCTTTCCGCGCTGGATCTCATCTCCGCCCACCGGATCCCGGATGACATCCCGCAAGTTTCTCCGGATCAAATCTAAGACCTGATTTAAATTGCTTGCGGACGTCCCGGCGTAAATGGAAAAAATACCGCATTCCCGGTAAGCGGAATGGGACGAATAAGTGGAATAGACCAAACCCCTTTCTTCCCGCAACTCCTGGAAAAGGCGCGAACTGACGCCTCCCCCCAGAAGCAAATCCAGCACCGCCAAAGTGTATCTCCTGTCATCCTCCCTGCATACGCCGGGAAAGCCTATGCAAAGGTGAACCTGTTCCACATCCTTCTGACGGGCATAGCTGTGTCCGGTAATGCCCGGAACAAGATCGGGAAGGACACGTGTCCGTCCGATCCAGGAGCCGAAATTCCTCTCGGTTTCGGAAAAAACCGTTTCGGGTTTGATGTTGCCGGCGACAGCGATCACCGTATTGTCCGGCTGATAATAATCCTGCATGAACCGCGCCAGATCCCGCCTTTTTATCTTCCTTACAGTTTCCTCGTTGCCCAGAATCGGCTTCCCCAGCGGATGATCGGGAAGCATAATGCCGGCGAGCAGGTCGTGGGCCAGGTCCTCCGGATTATCATCGCACATTTTAATTTCTTCCAGGATTACTCCTTTTTCCTTATCGATTTCGGAACTGTCTAAACGGGAATTGAGTAGGATGTCCGCCAGCAGCGTACAGGCAAGGGGAAAATCCGTATCAAGCACCCGGGCGTAATAACATGTATATTCCTTGCTAGTAAAGGCATTAAGCTGGCCGCCCACGGCCTCGATTTCTTCAGCGATTTTTTTCGCGGAACGCGTGGAAGTGCCTTTAAAAAGCATATGCTCAATGCAATGAGCTACACCTGTATTGATAGGGGTTTCCTGACGTGAACCGGCCTTGATCCACACTCCGACGGAGACGGAATGTATATGAGGCAAATATTCGGTAACAACCCTCAATCCGTTGGGCATGTTCAGTTTATGATACATAAGGTTTCTCCTTGTTTTACGGGGACTTACTAATTCGCTTTCCACCGGGATAAATCCTTCCAGGATTCTAATAATTCGATGCGATTTCCGCCCCGCAAAAATCCCGTCAATCCGCAGTTGGATAGATTCTGGCAGGTTTGGTCGGATCTACCGAAAGGAACGGTTATATATATCACGAACAAATAAACCTGCTGATTTTCGAAAATCATGCCGGAGAGGTAGCATTTTCATGCCAGGAAATTATATCATCACTCTGCTTGCGCTGCTCATATATTTTACCACTTTTTTCACCGGCGTAAAAGATCAAAATCCTTTGCGAACACCCGGCCAATCGGGTTATACGGCGCCTAAAACGGAGGCTCCACGGTACGGCACCGTGTCCGCAGTTTCCGCACAATTGCGCACCGGGCTGAAAAATTCCACCATTATGAGCAGCCTGCCCCAGGGTACTGGGCTTCAGATTATGGGTTCCTCCGGCCAATGGTACAATGTCAAGACTTCCGACGGGCAGACCGGTTGGGTCGCAAAATGGCTGGTAAAAACCGACGCAGCGGGATCGAACATCCGGCTGGGAGACAAAGAAGTGGCGGTTTATTATTCGCCTTCCAGTTCTTGGGACAATACCGGCCTTAACTCCTTGCGGATTAATGCCAAACAGATCACTTCCCTGGTTCCCTTTTCATTTCAAATCAATCAATACGGCAACATCCAGGATAAACACCAGGCAATCCCGGTGCAACTCGCAAAATCCAGAGGCGTCAGAACTATCGCCCTGATCCATAACATACAGGGGAGTATTTTCAGTGGAAACACCGCGCATAACTTGCTCACCAACGCTAAAAACCGCCGAAACGCCATTGACAATATCCTGACCATTTTATCCCGGTACGGCTACGCCGGGGTGAATATCGACTTTGAAAACGTAAAATCAAACGACCGTTGGGCATTTACGCTTTTTATCAAGGAGATGTCCTACCGCCTGCACGCAAAAGGATACCTTGCCACAGCCTCGATTCCTGCAAAAACCTTCGATAATCCTTCGGAAAACTGGAGCGGAGCCTATGATTACAGGGCACTTGGCATGTACCTTGATCAAATCATGATCATGACTTATGATCAGCATACCGCAGACAGCAATCCCGGACCTGTGGCTTCATATTCTTGGGTGCGGAAAGTGATCCGTTATGCGGTTACTGTGATACCGCGGCAAAAGGTTTTAATGGGGATTGCGGGATACGGCTATGATTGGCCCAGATTGGGCAAGGGGAAAGCGATTACCTTCGTCCAGATCGATTCCCTGGTTAAGCGGCTGCATATTTTACCCCAGTGGGACGCACAGAATATGGTGCCGCATTTCACCTATTGGAAAAACGGCCTGTCCCACAAAGTCTATTATGAAAACAATCAAAGCTTGAAAGCAAAGCTCAATGTCATCCATGAGTTCGGCATCAGGGGAGTTGCCCTCTGGCGGCTGGGTCAGGAGGACCCGTTGATCTGGACCATACTTGGGCAATATCTATAAGCGGCGGCCATCCCTTATTCTTTTTTCAGCAAGTCCGTAACGGGCATCGCCGTAAACCCTTTCGATGCTGCGTAATTCAAAATGGCTGGAAGGGCTTTTACCGTAGGATCAGTGGGGTGCATCAGGATGATGCTGCCGCTGGCAAGACGGGCTTTTACACGCGCTTCAATGGTTGCAGGCAGGGGTTTCTGCCAGTCGACGGTATCGATAGTCCACAGAACCGTGCGGTAGCCTAAATTACCGGCGGTTGTCACCACCATCGTATCCCACTCCCCGTACGGAGGTGCAAAAAGCAGGGCGCATCGGCCGCAAACCTCTTTCAGCAGCTTTTCGTTTCGCACAATCAATTCCCGCACCTCGTTTCTGCCGCTTCCGATTATGTGCTCATGGCTGTATCCGTGGTTTGCGACTTCATGCCCCTGCGCAGCTATCTTCCTGGCAAGCGCTGTGTTTTTGCGAGTCCAGGATCCGGTCAGGAAAAAAGTGGCACGCACCCGGTATCTATTCAGGATATCGAGAAGCGCGGGGATATATTCTTCACCCCAGTCCACATTGAAGGTTAGGCTTATACCGGCTTTCCCGTCGGGGCCGCGAAACACCGGCGCAAAATAATCCTCCGTGATCGCAGGTTTCACTGTAATGGTACAGATGCGCAGATGGGCATTACACGGAGCCGATCGGACCTTCCGCACGGTTTCCATTATATCTACCTTTATGCCCGGCTGCGCGGGGATTACTTCCCCCGTCTCTTCAAAATAAATGGCATTGCGCGGCTCCCGTTCATATAAATACGCCATTTCCTTGATCCTGCCCACGAGTTCCGCGGGGAGCATCCTTTCCACCAGCCGGCTTTCCAGTCGCACACCCGGTTTAACCCCCTCAAAGGTGCGGTATACATCCATACACAACTGCCAGACAATCCATAAAAGAACACCGATGAGCGCCAGGCAAAAGAACCGGGCGATCATTCTTTTGCGCAGGATAATAATGGGTGTTTTCATTGCCCCTGCTGCCCCCCTTTGCTTTCCGGCTCCGCCGGCAGAGGTTTCGATTTCATTTTTCCGGTATGATCCGTATAATATTCCCCTTTGATCAACAAATCAGAAATGGGAACGATCCGGTATCCGCCTTTAATAAGAATGCCGAACAGTTCATCCACAGCCTGAGGCGTATCCGGACCGGCATTGTGAAAGAGAATAATCGCCCCCGGATGTATCCGCCTCATCACCCTTTGTATCATACGGTCGGAGGACAGGTTTTGCCAGTCGAGGGAATCCACGCTCCACATGATGGTTTTATATCCGCATCTATCCGCCGCCTCGATCACTTTATTGGAATATTCACCAAAAGGCGGGCGGAATAAAACCGGTTTGCTGCCCCCGAGTTCCGAAAGCTTCTGATGGGTGATCATGATCTCCTTGGTGATTTGCTCCGGATTCAGTGAATTCATATGGGGGTGGGTCCAGGAATGGTTTCCCAGTTCATGGCCGCGTCTATTGATCTCCCTGACCATTTCGGGGTATTTATTCACCCAGAATCCGGCTAGAAAAAATGTGGTTTTAACCTTGTGACGGTCTAAAATATCCAGCAGTTTAAGGGTGTTTTCCGCGCCCCAGGTGGCGTCGAAAGAAAAGGCCACCTTTTTTTCAGTCATATCCACGCTGTAAATAGGAATGATTCGTCCGGAAAGCAGCACGGTAACTTCACAAATCCGTTCCCCAATCCAGGGAATAAGAGGCAGCGCGGCCAGGGCCACAAGGATCAGCAAGGCTATTCCCCACCATTTCCCGGGGAAATAATAAATCCGCATCAATACCACCCCCTACACTTTTATGTGGAATGGGCGATTAATATGATGCGAGATAGGCTAAGACATATTATCAGAGCAATTTGCGTTGTGATGATAATTTTCCGTCTTGCCACGAAATATCGATAGCCTAATGGTAGCCATACACTATATTTGGTGGCAAGACCTTAAATTAAGGCAACAACTCAAATTGCTCATTACAAATGTCATACCAATCGAAGTAACTTTTATGATATAATTTTAAGTAACAATTTTTTACGAAAATCGAAAAGGGGGATATGGTTTGAAAAGCAAGTTATTCATTAGTTTGGCGCTCTTTTCTCTCTTATCGCTCATAACTGTTGCCGTTTGTGGTGAAAACGAAAAAGTGGCGCTAAATGTCTGGGACGGTCGAATCGCGCAAACCAAATATTATGAACAGGAGATTCGGCTCTTCCAGGAAAAATATCCTTACATAGAGATCAAACGCACCAAACAAATTTCAAGGCAGTATAAGGATACCATTTACCTTGCGGCCCGCAGTGATAATTTACCCGATCTTTACGCTCCGTATGGCCCCGACATCATGAACGACGTCTCCCAGGGCTGGTGCCTTCCGCTGGACAAATGGGCCACCAAGGAATGGAAAAAGCGGTTCCCCAAGGGTTCTTTCAGCGAAGGAGTCCATTCCATTCAGGGTAAAACTTACCTGATCCCGTTCGAGCAGCCGTATGTCTGGTACCAGCTTTACATCAACCGCAAAGTTTTTAAAGAGGCCGGCCTGGTTGATAAAAGCGGAAAAATCTTGAACCCAAAAACCTGGGCCCAGTTCAAGGAATATGCCAAAATCGTGACCCAAAAAAGCAAGGGCAAAGTAGCCGGCTTCGGCATGGCCCTGCTCTCCCCTCCCGGCATGTTCGCCAGCATGTTTTATGAATGGGCACGGGCGGCCGGCGCAGCAGGAGGCGATTTCACGGAGAAATTCGAGCTGGATTACCGCATCGGCAAATACAACCTTGACCATCCCGCCTACGTCCGAGTGATGAACCTGCTTTTGGACATGAAGGCGGAAGGCAGCATTATTTCCAATTTCCTTTCCCTGGATGACGAGACCCTCCGGGTGAAGTTCGCCAATGGCGAAGTGGGCATGATTTTAGGCGGGGTATGGAATCAAAACGGTTGGGCCGTCACCCACCCCGGATGGCTCGATTATGAAGTGTTCCCCATCCCCGCTCCGGATGAAAAAGGCTACCAGTGCATGCAATGCGTCTCTCCCGAACCGCTGCTCTCTACCTACTTTATGTCCAAAAACTGCAAACATCAGGAAGAAGCGTGGCTGTTCATAGATTGGCTGGCCACTCCCGAAGCCGGTGCCCGGTTCGTAAAGATGGGGATTGGACAGTCGGTGTTCCCGCAGGCCAATAGCAGGGAAAACGCCAAAACCGAGCAATTTGCGCAATACCTTGATATCTGCCGCACTTACCTGCGCTGGGCGCCCAACCCCATCGCCCGGAATCCATACCTGGCCATGGTGAAATGGCCTGAAGGCGATACGTTGATGCCCAGCCGCACCCAGACCTTTATGGGCATCATGTCAGGCCAGATTCCCAGGAATAAAATCGTTCAGGCCTTTAAGGAATTGAACGACGCATATAATAAGGAATTGGTAAAAAATATAAAGGAAGTTCAGGACAAGGGATATAAGGTGAGTTTCAAGGATTTGCTCTTCCCGGACTGGAATCCCAGGGAGAATTACGGGTCGTAACAAGCAAATCAATACGCAAATCCCTGTTTCGTGGTCACCTCTCATTTTCAACACAGTAATCTGCCAAGGGGAACCTTCCAGGCGACATGGCTGTAAAAAACATCCAGCTTCCCTTTGCTTTTTTACTCACGAGGCGCTGATGAACCAGCGCCTCATGAGTAATATTATGCCTGTTTTTCCGACTATGCCAAATAATAGAAATATGTTAAAATAATATTCTCTATAAAATGTTTCTTGGAGGTGAGTTGACATAGAATATACGAAGGTAGCGGTAATTCTTGAAGATATCCGATCTCAATTCAGGTTATTCGGCGAGGGCCTGGCGGTTGTGCAGGATGAAGTCAAGGGATTCCGGGAAGAAACGACCAGCCGCTTCGATATGCTGGAAACCAGGATGGACAGGATCGAAGGCCGCATGACACACGTTGAAAACCGCATGGAAAAGCTTGAGGGCCGCATGGATAAAATTGAAAACCGCATGGATGCCGTAGGAAAAAAGCTGGACCGCCATATTAAGGTGCATAAGAGAAATCACGCGCAAATCATGAACCAACTGCAACTCTTTGACGACGAAATCCATCCGGAACCGAAAGGAATTCAGCAGTAATTTCCGCAGGACGGGAAAGTCAACGCCGAATCCATGTAAAATTATGGTATGATAAAGGGCTGCAGCATTTCCATCACCTTTTCCACATCCGTGGTAGGCGTTTGGCTTTGACCTTTGATAATCCCTGCATACATAAACGGTGGATTTTCCATTGAAGTTTCGCATGTCTTTAGCAAACCCGGCGATTTTTTCGATTGCTTCTTTACCGCTGACCGGCACAACCAAGATGACTTTATTCGGGATAAAAGCCTTGTTGATTCTCCCCAGCATTTCCCGGTTTTTTCTTCCGCTGTTCCCTGTACCACCACCACTTCAAATGCAGGTCCCGGGGCGAAATCCAGCGCGCACAAAAATTGGATATGCGCCATGGGATATTTTCGCACTTGACTCCCGAAAGCTGTGGCGATGTGCATCGCCTTCTGCTCCCAGAACGGAACGCCGGTGATGCGGCTCAATTTCAGAAAATTCAGCATCATCAGGGAGTTCTCTGATAAAACCGCGCCGTCAACCGCATCCTTCGGACGTATCAGGACATCCCGTTTCTCCCCGGCTGTCATAAAAAATCCACCTGTTTCCTCATCCTAAAAATCATGCAGGGCAATACGGCAAAAATCAGGAACCCCCTGCAAATAATCGGTTTAAAAGGCGTCCTCGCAAAGCTCCAGCAGGCCCCGGAGCATAAAGCATAATCATCCAAAAATGCCGGAACAGCATTTAGTGCAAGACGTGAAATTATCATAACAATGCAAATTGCTCTTATGGCAGCGGTAGCGATTACAGCGAAGATATCCTGAAGTATTATCCTTTCAACACCACCAGCGGCCGGAAAGCAGCCACCGGAACCGCCAGCCCTGCTCCATAAACAGTCTCCATTACCTGCTCCGAATCCTTATAAGCTCCCGGGGCTTCATCCCGGAGATCGGCATTGGTGCCGCTGGCCACCATGATGCCCTTGCCGATAGTGGCGCCAAAGAATTCCGCATGCGTGATAGCCGGTTCATCTATTTGCCGGCCGCGGCGGTTAGATCCCGAAGCCTTCCTCCGGCTCATCGTCCGTCCGGAACCATGGTTCACCGAACATAAAGTTTCCAATATTCTGGAAGAGCCCACCACGATCCAGGAGCGCGTTCCCATGCTTCCGGGAATAATCGCCGGCTGCCCGCAGTCCTTATAAAGATGCGGATTACGTTTATCTCCGGCGGGAAAAGCGCGTGTAGCGCCCTTGCGATGCACCACCAGAAATTTCCCCTGATGCTCTTCGAGTTTGGCGATGTTGTGTGCTACATCGTAAATCAACCTGAATCCGGCTTTCCCGCCAAAAAACTTCCCGATCATCTCTTCCAGGGCTTTCATCATCACCTGGCGGTTGGCCCAGGCATAATTGGCGCAGGCGGACATGGCGCTCCAATAAGCCTTTCCCTCCCGGGAGCGGAAAGGAACGCAGACCAATTTAGGGTTGGGTGTTTCAATGCCATAGTGTTTCATGGCTCTTGCGCATACTTCATTCACAAAATAGTTGGCGGTAAGATTACCCATACCGCGCGATCCTGAATGGATCATCACGGTGAGCATCCCGTTCTTCAAGCCGAATCTGTCCGCCAGTTCGGGCCGGAAGATTTGATCCACCGCCTGAATTTCTACAAAATGGTTCCCCGATCCGAGTGAACCCAACTGCCGCCGACCTTTTTCCCGAAAATCCATGGGAATGGAATCCGGATCCGCATCAGGCATTAATCCGCCATCTTCCGTAGCTTCCAGATCCGCCGCGTCTCCCCAGCCCCCATTGATCACCGCTTGCGAACCTCTTTCCAGCACTTTTTGAAATTCGCTCCGCTCCAGCCGACAAATGCCGTCTTTGCCTTCACCGGCAGGTATGACGCGCTTTAATTCCGCAAGCAAGCCCTGTCTGATCCCCGAATCCTCCAGGTCGTCGATATTTAACCTAGTGGCGATCAACCGCACCCCGCAGTTGATATCCACTCCTACCGCGCCAGGGCTGATCACACCGTCATCCGCGTAAGTCCCCATTACTCCTCCGATGGGAAGACCGAATCCGGCATGCACGTCCGGCAGAGCGCAGATTTTAAAAACCGAAGGCAGGCACGCAGCTTGTTGAAGCTGAGTGACTGCCTCTTTATCCAGGGTTTTCTCCAATACTTTATTGAGATAGACCTTGATGTCCGAATCAATGAGTAAAGTATAATTATTCAGCCTTTTTATCGCCATTTAATTTACCGCAGCGAAGCGTTAATATCAAACCTGTTCGCTTGCAGTCTCTTTTTCCCATTCTTTTTAATGGTAAATTTCCATTGAACCGTATGCGGTCCATACGAAGTGTGGGTCAACTCCCCATTCAATTCCTTAAGCAGGGTCTCCACGATTTTCAGCCGGCTGACCCCTTCTGTCTCCGTAGCTGGCTTCAAGGTCTTCTTTTTTAGTTCGTTCTTAAAGACAAGCGCCGCTTCCTCGCTGTTTTTAAAATCGAAATAGTAATTATCGTCATCCTCGTTCACATATACGGAAATCATTCTGGATTCGTTCAGGGAATACAGTTCGTTCTGCACAAGGGTGTCCAGGATAATCTTGAAGATCTGCGCCAGTTTCACGGGATTCATGGTCAGATCGTTCATGGGAGTGGTGCTTTGCACCACAATATTGATCCCCTTTTCCTTGGCTTGTATTTGCTGTGAGATAATAATCGAGACCAGAATGGGATTTTCAATATTAATCGCATTTACCATGGCCATTTCTTCCGCAATTTGTTGAATATATTGTGACAGATCCTCAGGTTTTCCCATGCCCGCAAGCATCGTCATAACCTGCAGCTTATTACGGAACTCCCTCCGTTCCGTGGAAAGATTTTCAATCATGCGGTAGCTCTGCTCTAGTTCAGTCTTAAGCTGCTCCTCCTCGAGCTGCTTTTGACGTTCGATTCTAGAAATCGCGTAAATAATGAACACCACTCCAAAAGCAATCAACACCAATACAAGCTCCATGAACAAAACATTTGCCACGGATGAATTTGGCTTAGTTCTAATTATCCACACGCACGCAAATATGGAATAATATATTAAAAAAAACAATATTCCAAATAAGAGAATTCCAAGAAAGTCGGAGCGTGTTAATTTTCCTTTTGTGGCTGTAAGTGATATATTAAATCTGGTAAACAATAAATATACTAAGAACGGAAGAAGAGCTTCAATTAAATTCCCGATCATTATACCCTTTGGGTTATTGAGAAAAAAATTTTTATAATTTTCATTAAATGATATTAATGGTTGGGCAATAAGGACAACGCCTATCGAGGTTAATAAAATAACAAAAAAGGAGGCTAATAAAGCTTTTAAGAAAAAAATTTTCCCGGCAAACATTAGAACTATCGATAAGAATATAATCAACAATAAGCCGTATAAAGATTCCGGTATAAATTGTTTTCCAAATAAACTATATATGGTCATTATAACTGCCCAAGGGGTAGATAATATAAAGTTTATTTTTGTTTTATTGATAATCAATCCAAGTTTAATAGCCAGCACCCAAAATGCAAAGTACATAGGGATAATTACCAGTAAGTTTAAATACTGGTGTTTATTCATAATTTCTAGCAATACTTCCCTGGGCAATATAATCACCACCAATAACATCTAAATCAATATTTTAAAAAAAAATCGCTTTTAAGCGATAAAAATAAACTATTTACTTTTGCGGAAATTCGGGCTGGTAGATAAACAGGATACATGCAGAACAAATACTGCAAAATGAAATAACTGTCAACACGGCTAGAACTCCTAAAGCTAATAGCTTCTTCATGTCGTCACCTCACCTCCATTCGCTTATAAGATTGGGTGTCGCTCAATTAACGCCAAGCATTTATCTAATTGTCTAATGGATGTCTCGGCGATGCTTGTCAAACCAATAACTTGAAACCCTATCCCATAAAACAACTCATTTACTCCCCAAGCTCCCGGCCATTTCAAACATATCGCTGTAATTATGGTCATAATAACTTTTGATAATATTGCCAAGGTTCGTTTCTGCGCTTTTGTAAGGGGTTTTTTTTGGGATTCTACGGGTGCTTTCAGCCATACGATGATATTCCACCAAATCAGAATCAAGATTATCACATATACCGGCATATTTGTCAGCGGAAACGCTTTGGCCAGAAAACTCAACACTACCGCAAATATTGCCCCCAATATCGCGCACCTTAGCGGAGTGCTGGAATGAAGCCCGCCTGTGAAGGCCTTGATAAAAGCGCCGCTTGCTGACAACAAGATGGCCGTTGCCAGCACGCCGCAGATGTATGCAAGAATTACGATGAAAGTGATGGAGAGAATCATGGACAGCATGCTTTCCAATACATACCGTATCAGGGCTATTCGGTAGCTGTCCTTCTCCCCCGCGGCGGCGCAAATTCCTTCCGCCCAACTGGTCGCCCATTTTTTGAATATCATGTTGTCCCTCTTTTACACTCTATATTCATTTTCGGCACAATTTACAAAAAAAATAAGATATATCGTACGATATATTTCGGTAATTTTCGATAATATGTGGTAAAATAAAAAGGCAGGTCTTAACCGCCTTTTGCGCGATACATTTATGTATTAATAAACTACTGCCCGGCATTATCCCGCCAGGCTTTCCAATTCCCGGACCAGATCCGCAAAAACGTTCAAGGCTTTTTGGATGGGCTCCGGGGATGTCATGTCAACCCCGGCTTCACGCAGCAACTCCAGGGGATAATCCTTGCTTCCGCTGCTTAAAAAGGAGATGTATGCCTCCACCGCCCCCGGCTCCCCATCCAGAATGCGCTGAGCCAGCGCCACCGCTGCGGAAAAACCCGTAGCGTATTTATATACGTAAAATCCATGGTAGAAATGGGGGATCCGTGCCCACTCCACGGCGATCTCATCGTCCAGAATGATGTCCTCGCCATAATAAACTTTATTCAAACCGTAATACGTCTTTTTAAAAATCTCGGGAGTCAGGGCTTCGCCCTGTTCCGCATGGGCGTGGATGATCTTTTCAAACTCCGCAAACATGGTCTGGCGGTATATGGTGCCGCGGAACTGCTCCAAGTAATAATTTATTAGATACATCCGCTCTTTGGGACTTTGACTTTTTTTGATCAGGTAGTCGATGAGCAGCACCTCATTCACCGTGGAAGCCACTTCCGCGACAAAGATCCGGTAACCCGCATAGATATAAGGCTGATTCTTGTTGGAGTAATATGAATGCAAGGCGTGGCCCATTTCATGGGCAATAGTGAAAACATTATGCAAGTTGGGACGATAATTTAACAAAACATACGGGTGAGTGTCGTAGCTTCCCCAGGAATAAGCGCCGCTGGTTTTTCCGATGTTCTCGAAAACGTCGATCCATCCTTCGGCAAAACCCCGCGCCAATATGCCCCTGTATTCCTGCCCAAGAGGCTGAAGGCCGTTTTTAACGATCTCCGCCGCTTCCTCATATGGTACTTCCTGCTCATATTCGGCGATCAAGGGAACATACAGATCATACATATGCAAATCCGGCAATTGGAGCATCTTGCGGCGCAGCCTGATATACCGGTACATGAACTCAAGGTTCTCTTTGACTGTGGAGATAAGATTATCATAAACATCCGGGATAACGTTATCTTCATCCAGCGCGGCGATCAGCGCCGACGGATACTTCCGGACCTTGGCGTAAAAGTTGTCGCGCTTCACCGCGGAGCTTAATGTGGCCGCCACGGTATTCAGCCACTTTTGATATGTATGGTATACGGCATTAAACGCATTCCTTCTCACGGTTTGATCCCGGGATTCCATCAATTGCAAATATTTGCCGTGCGTAACTTCCAGGATGTTCCCCTCCGAATCCCTGATCTCTGGAAAACGCAAATCCGCATTATTGAACATTGTAAAAATATTCCCTGAGGCGCCGGTGACATCCCCGGCCTGGGCCAGGATCTCCTCTTCCGGTTCCGAAAGCACATGATCCCTCATGCGGATGATCTCATCAAGATAATGGCGATAGATCTCCAATCCCTTGTCCTGTTCGAGAAACCGCTGCAAAGCATCGGCGGGAATCCTCAGGATTTCCGGTACGATATAGGATGTAACCGCTCCCGCCTCCACGGACAATACCTGCGCCCGGTCCGTCAGAGCTTGGTATCGGTCTACGGTATTGTCCTCATCCCTGTGCATGCGGGCGAACACATAAATCTTCTCCACAAGCCTGCCCGCATCGGAATTAAGATCCAGGCATGAGCGCAGCATTTGAGGTGATTCATGCAGCCTCCCCCGGAATGACGCCAGAACAGGCAGCATTTTTTTCACCTTTTGGAAATCCTTTTCCCAATTATCCAGGGAGGCGTAAATATGATCCAAGCGCCATTTATATTCTTCCGGCGTTTCTTCCCTCTTTTTGACCGCCTTATCGTTCGGCGATTCCGGCATGCGGCATCCTCCTTATTTTTACTCGACTTACGTAATTTGAGATAAATGCAGTAAAACGAAAAAAACGATATTGAGGCGCAAAAGTTGAATATCTATCAAAAAAGTGGCCTTCAGCCACCTGGAAAAAGCTTCGGGGCTATATGCCGGATATTAAAACCGACATACAGTTGCCACGGCCGGTAAATCTTTCCATCGGATTCACGCTGTTCGATCCAGTGGGCGCACCATCCCACCACCCGCGCCATCGCGAAAATGGTGGTGAAGAACTGCGGCCCAATGCCCAAGGCCATGTAAAAAATGCCCGACCAGAAATCCACATTCGGATATAGCTTTTTTTGTCCCAGCTTTAACTGAACATATTTTTCCAGTTCCATGGCGGTCTGGTAGATATTCCACACTTCGGGCTGGTTCTCGCGAAGATATTTTTTCCTTGTTTCAAAGGTTTTAGGCAAGATCACGTTTTTGAAAAACCTTGCGCGCGGATCGTAGGTTTTGTAAATCCTGTGGCCGACGCCCATGATTTTCTGGTGGTGCTCCAGGGAATTGTCCACGTGTTCTTTCACCCGCTCCGGGCCGCCGATCTTCAGAAGCGTTTCAACCACACGCTCGTTGGCGCCTCCGTGCAAGGGACCGGACAGGGAGTTCACGGCCGAGGAAATCAAGGAATAGATTCCCGCCATGGAAGATCCCACCGCCCGGGCGGAGAAAGTGCTGTTGTTCATGGTGTGATCCATATGGAGGATCAAGGATTCCTCGAAACTCTTTACGGATTTTTCATCCCCGGCGTATTCGGGATTAAAACAAAAGAGAGCGTATTCCGCAAAGGAGGAAAATTTCCGGTTGCGGTTGAAACGTGGATCCTTAGTCAGAAATGTACCGATGATAGTCGGAAACTTCGCAATCAGCCTGATGCTCCGCTCCAGATTTTCCCGGTGGTTTTCGACATCCGCGGACTCCTTGTCGGAGGCTTCCAGCATTAAAACAGCCGCGCTCAGCAAATTCATGGGATGAAGCCCGGGATTTACTTTTGCGATCAAATCGGCCAGGTCTTCCGGCAGATATATGTATTCAAGCAGTTTTGTCCGGATCTCGGCCTCCTCCTCTTTTAAAGGCAAATCCCCGTAAAGAAGCAGATAACATACCTCTTCGAAACTGCACATTTCCGCCAGCTCCTCCACGGGATAACCGCGGAACGTCAATATGCCTTTATCTCCGTCGATATGGCTAATGGAGGATTTCACCACAGGCACCTCCGCGAGTCCCGGAAAATATCCTTTCTCCAGCAAAGTGGCGATAAGCCGGAAGTAATGCTGCTTCTGCTCCTCGTCG
Organism: Bacillota bacterium; assembly: GCA_050260475.1. Lineage (GTDB taxonomy): Bacteria > Bacillota > UBA4882 > JBLNCG01 > JBLNCG01 > JBLNCG01. The sequence continues at coordinate 6,689 of JBLNCG010000028.1, read as the reverse complement.
GTAATATGATCCAGCAGGGTCATAATCTTTTTTTCCATAATTCCACCGCCTGTCCAAGATCCCGTCCGGTAAAAATACGGCCTGCATCATCAGATATTATTGATATTATCCATGCTCCGAAAAAAAATGTCAAGATACCGGAGAAAATTTTGGCTTTCAAAGTCTGTTTTACAGGCCTTTTTTGTATCTTTCCACAAAACCAGTCTCCGAACGCGCCAAGAGGCCCTTCAAAGAAGATCAATTCTCCGCTGATTTAAGCCTTCTGGCCGGGATTCAGGTCTGGAAAACAAGGATCGGCATGCATGCAGGGATGATCCGGATTCCCCACCAGTGAAAAAGTGCTGTCATGCCATGTCATCGCAACGATCCGATCCGTCCTTGTTGACAAGGTGACCATCACGGGCGGGTCCGCCGCTTGAGGTCCGCTTCGCCACCCGAGGCAGTATCTGCCGCTCGGCGGTGTAGCGGACTCAAAAGCCACCCAGCCCAACACCCATCCCTTTCCCCTTATTTTCTATCCAAAATCCTATACTGTATCGCCTCAGCGAGATGAGCGGCATTAATCCTTTCCGCTCCGGCCAAATCCGCAATCGTCCGCGAAAGCTTCAAAATCCTTCCATAAGCCCTGGCGGAAAGCCCCAGGCGGTGCAAAGCCTGCGTCAAGAGATTCTTGCCGCCCTCATCAAGCTGGCAATGCTTTTTGATCTCTTTTATCCCCATATGGGCGTTGCAAAATATCCCCGCATCATGAAAACGCTTCAACTGGATCTGCCGGGCCTTGTCTACCCTCTTCTTGATGGCGGAAGAGGGTTCCCCGCTGGCGGGCGATAAAATCTCTTCCTGCTTCAGGCGGGGGACCTCGATGTGAAGATCGATACGGTCAAGAAGCGGACCGGAAATGCGCGAACGGTATTTCATGACCTGAAAGGGCGTGCAGCGGCAGTCCTTCACCGGATCTCCGTGGAACCCGCAGGGGCACGGATTCTGCGACGCCACCATCATAAACCGCGCCGGATAGGTCAAGGCCATGGCGGCCCTGGAAATGGTCACCATCCCGTCTTCCAGGGGCTGCCGCAGAACCTCCAGTACTTCCCGCTTGAATTCCGGAAACTCATCCAGAAAAAGCACGCCATGGTGCGCAAGACTGACTTCACCGGGCCTAGGGATGCTGGATCCTCCGATCAGCCCGGCCATGCTGGTGGTATGGTGCGGCGCGCGGAAAGGCCTGGTCGCCATCAAAGCCATGTCCGGCGGCAGCAATTTGGCGATGCTGTATATCTTGGTTATTTCCAGGGCTTCGGCCAATTGCAGCCGGGGCATGATGGTGGGCAGGCGCCGGGCCAGCATGGTCTTGCCGGATCCCGGCGGGCCGATCATCAGCACATTGTGCCCGCCGGCCGCGGCCACTTCTAAAGCACGTTTCGCCTGCTCCTGGCCCTTGACGTCGCTAAAATCCTCCCGGTAAACCGGATCCTCCAGCAACTGTTGAAAGCTGATTGGCTTATTCGGGGCGATCCCGGCTAAAAAATCCCTTTCCTGCATCGTGGTCACGAGGTTGGCGAGATTGCCCGCCGGAAGGATACGGATCCCTTCCACCACGGAGGCTTCGCGCACATTTTCTTCCGGAATGACGGCGCCCTTTTTCCCGGCCTTCTGAGAGCTTATCACCATGGGCAGCACGCCGTGGACGCCCTTGATGGAGCCGTCCAGCGACAGCTCACCGCAGATGGAAACATCCTGCAGCGCCTCTCCGGAAAGATATTGCAACCCGCATAAGATTCCCAGGGCAATGGGCAAGTCAAAAACGGAGCCTTCCTTTTTAATGTTCGCAGGCGCCAGATTCACGATGATTTGCTTGGGCGGAAAATCAAAGCCGGAATTTTTGATGGCCGCCCTGACCCTTTCCTTGCTTTCGCGCACCGCGGTGTCCGGCAGGCCGACGATGTCAAAGCTTGGCATCCCTCCGCCGGCGATATCGACCTCCACCTCCACCATATATCCTTCCACTCCCATCACGGCAGTGCTGAACAAACGGGATAACATCAGTAGCGATACCTCCTCGACACCTCGAAGGCATTGCGGATCAACCTCTGGCCCAACACTTCCCCCTCCGGGGTAGTTTCCAGGGCCAGCAAGTCGAACCGACAGTTTTCGTGGTGCAGTCCGAATCTGGCGATGTAAAGCAGGGCGGCTTTAATCAGATGATGCTTTTTACGCGGCGTCACCGCGGTGACGCCGGTACCGAATCTCCGGCTGGTGCGGGTTTTAACCTCCACAAAAACCAGGTACCCGTTTTCCTTGGCCACTACGTCAATTTCCCCGCACCGGGTGTTGAAATTGGTATCCATAATGGTATAGCCGTTCTTTTTTAGTAACTCAACCGCATAGCTCTCTCCGGCCCGGCCGATTCTTTTCCGATATTCCGCCATCATATCCACCAGCCTTATAAATTGGTGTTCCATATATAAGCAATTTGCTTTATATAAGTTCATACCATTCCTTAAAATCAGAAAATATATTCTGTTAATCCACCGCTTTTCCTGCATTTAGTAATTTTTAATAACAGTGAACAATGGCCTGAAAACGCCGTTTAAAACCGCATAGTTTACGGAAAAAAATGGATTTAACACAGAAATTGCCGATATTTATCTGAATGATTTCAGGGCATGGCATCGAATTATTTAGTTTAGGAAAGAAAAATTTTACGAAAAATTAATTTCTAAAAGCGGCTTTTCAGGCCTATGAGGAGGTATATGGTGATGGCGTTTGAAACGATTTTTCAAAAGCTCCTGATCCAGATCCGGGATTCGGCGGAACTTATGCATGAAAAATATAGAGAAGAAGCCATCGCGGACGGGCAGGCGTTTTTACATGAAATACGCGAGGATTTATGGAAATGGACGCAGCTTTTAATGAAAAACGAAATCAATTACGCGGAATTCCGCGCCGTAGTAATCAAGCTGAGCGAAAAAGCCAACGTGATTTCCCTGCTTTCCAAAGGCCTGGGCATCAGCGCCGTAGGCTCCTACAAAGAGAACCTGGCCCGCTCCATCGTACATACGGTTGTGGACAATATCAAGCTGTGCCAGGAAGCCCTGATGTAATCGGCATACCAGCATAAAGGAAGTGGAGAATACACCAAGCTAATTAATCCATCCGAATAAAAATTCCCCGTTTTTGAATATGCCCTGCGGAAATCCGCCCTTTACTTTCCCGACCATTGCTGTTAACATTATAAGTATAAATACGGGCCGGAAGCTCTTTCCCTGCAAGAATTCCAGTACGGCGTCTCACCGGCGAAACATTACGCCGGAGGTTCAGGAAACGATTTTTTTATTTCGGACGGCTGTAAAATTCAAAGGTCCCGCATTTTACCGGGCGGCTTGCCTTGGAATTTACCATCCTAAAAACAGGAGGAATCTTCATGGACAGCATATTTTTAATTTTCTTTGTCATCGCCGCCATCTGGTGGCTGTTCTGGATCGGACTTGCCGTCTCAAGGAAAGCCTACTCCATTTTTTACCTGCTGCTGGTAACCGGGCTGGTCTGGGGTTATTTCACCCTCCGGGGTGTTTTGACGAACAGCAAGCTGTACCTGTTGATTGTACCGGTGATACTTCTTCCCAGTATGGTCACGATTGTAAATGAATATGAACGGGGGGTTCTGTTCCGCTTCGGGCGTCAAAAAGCCCTCCTGGGCCCCGGTTTCAACCTGATCCTGCCCGTGGGCATAGATATCGTGCGCCGCATCGACCTGCGCACTTTCACCATCGATGTGCCGAAGCAGGAGGTCATTACCAAGGACAATGTGCCGGTAATGGTAGATGCGGTGGTATATTTCAATGTCTTTGATCCGGTGCTGGCGGTGATTAAAGTCGCGGACTACACCCGCAGCACTTCCCTGCTGGGGCAGACTATTTTGCGTTCAGTGCTCGGACAACACGATTTGGATGAGATTCTGTCCAAGCGTACGGAATTGAACGCTATTCTACAAAAACTGCTGGATGAGGCCACGGATCCGTGGGGCATCAAGATTACCGCCGTGGAAATCAAAGCTATCGAACTTCCCGAAAGCATGAAAAGGGCCATGGCCAAACAGGCCGAAGCAGAGAGGGAACGCCGCGCGAAAGTTATCGCTGCGGACGGGGAATATCAGGCTTCCGAAAAATTATCCATGGCGGCGAAGGTCATCGGCCAAGAATCCATCGGCATACAACTTAGGTACTTGCAGACCCTGTCCGAGATCGCCATCGAAAAGAATTCTACCATCCTGTTCCCGCTTCCCATCGAAATGTTGAGGTTTTTTAATAAAAAAGCGGGGGAGGAAAAATAGCCGGGAGTGAGTAACTAAACCGGGGTTCTATGCTACTCCGGTTTTTTATTTTTACTGTATTAAAGACGCGGAGTCCCATCATTCGTATTGGACTGCTGCCGGCTTTCCGGTAAATCCGTAGGAGGAGTTTGCAGCCCGGCCGTAGTGGTATTCTGTCCTTCATCCGGCCTGGATGCCAAAGGTTTGTTCTCCACTCCGAAAAAAGCATCCATGATGCGTCTGGCTACCGGCGCCGCTCCTGCGGAACCCGAACCCCCGCTTTCCGCCATCACCACCACCACGATTCTGGAAGCGCCGTTTCCGGCATATCCCGCGAACCAGCCGTGATCTTGGCCCGTACTGTTCTGGGCGGTCCCCGTTTTTCCGGCCACCTGGTACGGGACTCCATAAAAAGCCCATCCGGCGGTCCCTCCCTGGCTCACCACCCCTTTTAAACCTTTCTCCAGGATCTCCCAATTTTCACTGCGTATGTAGATGGTCTTAACCAGTTCTGTCCTGTATTCCTGGAATGTCTGGCCAAAATAATCCTTCATGGAAAGAACCAGATGAGGCCGGTAAACCTTACCGCGATTGGCGATAGCCATATACATCTGCGCGATTTGAAGCGGGGTGGTCATTACATCCCCCTGCCCTATGGCCACGTTCAAAGTTTCACCGGGATTCCATCTGGCAAGCTTCGGCTTGTTCCTGTAAACTTTCAATCTGTATTCCGGATCCGGCACAATGCCGGATGCCTCCACGGGGCTGAATCGTAAGCCGGTTTTCCGGCCGAGTCCGAACAATCTGGCGTACTTTGCCAGCCGTTCAATGGATACGCGTTTTCCCAATTCATAAAAAACTACATTGCAGGAATTTTTAATTCCGTTGATCAAATCCTCCTTGCCATGCTTCCCTCCGCTGGAGGAGATCCAGCACTTACGGATTTCACGATAAAATTTATAATACCCGTTGCAATTAAACCGGTCGGAAAGGGTTACTTCCTTCTCCTCCAGAGCTGCAAGCGCCGTCACGGGTTTGAAAACCGATCCCGGAGGGTATGCCGCTATTGCCCGGTTCATGAAAGGATCCAAAGGATTCTTTACCATGCTGTCATACCATCCCGAAGGGGTTCTGCCAAGAAACATGTTGGGGTCGTATGAGGGAAAACTCACCATGGCCAATATTCCGCCCGTGTCCGGATCGACGGCTACCGCCGTGCCTGCCTTGGCCATCGGCCTTCCGATGCTTCGCAAATATTGCAGGTGCTCCCGTAAAGCCTTTTCCGCGGCCATTTGAGTTTTCCAATCGATGGTCAGCATAATTCGACTTCCCGGAATCGGCTTGACGCGATCAAGTTCTCCCAAAGTGCGGTTTTTGGCGTCCATCTCGTAGATGATCACCCCATCGTCACCCTTTAACTCCGGTTCATATATTTTCTCCAGGCCGGTTTTACCGATCACATCATCCCGCCGGTAATTCTGCTTCTTTTTCTCATCCCATTCCAGCTTGTTTATTTTCCCCAAGTAGCCGAAAAGATGAGCGCCGTATTCCTTATATGGGTAATAACGCACATAAACTTCCTGAATGCCGACCCCATTTAGATTGCGTTTATCCTCCTCCATTTTCAGCACAGTAACGGGATCCAGATCCGAAATAATCGTTATGGGGCTTTCAGGATCCTCCGTTTTCGACATGCTCTCCCGGATCTTTTCTTCAAGCTGGCCAGCGGTGATATTTAAAAGCGAGAGCAGCCTTTTTTGAGATGAAGCGGTCAAATCTTTGGGAACCACCTGCACTATGTAAGAAAGCCTGCTGCTGACAAGGATTTTGCCTTTTCGATCCAGAATTAACCCGCGCGGCGCAGGAAGGGGAATCCTTCTTTGGCTGTTGCTGCTCGCCTGGGCATAATTTTCCGGGCCGCTTATTACCTGGAGCAGCCAGAGACGGGCGATTAAAACAACAAATATGCACAATACAAGGATTCCTAGGGTGTAAGCCCGGTTTTCATATGGCACTTTTCCTTCCGACATGCTTACTCTCCCGCTTGGCCCTGGTTAAGAGCCGGACTGGTAAACAGCAATACCGTTTATTATCCCATTAATATATTCCACATTATTCTCCAGGATTCACCTTTTCTCCTGCCGAAAATCGAAGGCCCGTTATGTACTGTCGATTGTTGCCCCTGACCCCTACTCCGGAGATCAATTTTTACGGAGGCAATTGCGTTTTACCTTAATTCAAGGTCTTGCCACTAAATAGGGTCTCCTGAAAAAGTCTCCAACCCTTACAAGGGAAAATGCATGGGAAACACGAATAAACCCTTAAAAACCTTGCATTTAGGAGACTGCCATGTACGAAAGAACAGAAGAACAAATAC